>NZ_JBBHZL010000008.1:0-300549 GCF_049843575.1 Cupriavidus sp. Met-2 | reverse complement strand
TGCGTATTTCGGGGCGCGTGATCAGCGATTTCGGGGGAACGTGATCACCTGTTTCGGCGGGAAGCTGATCGCTGGTTTCGGCGGAACGTGATCACTTCGGCGACGCCGCCGAAATCGGTGATCACGTTCCCGAAACGAGTGATCACGTTGCCGAAATGGGTGATCACGCACCGTAATGGGGCCGGGCAAGGGCTAGGGGTGGGACTGCGCATGGACTAGAACGCCGGCGATAGGCTGTTTCCTTTTTTGCAAGGAAGCAAGCTGATGCCGGCCAACCGGATGACCATGCGCAAAATCAAGGAAGTGCTTCGCCTGAAGTGGGCGTGTGGCCTTTCGCACCGGCAGATCGCTAGGGCGACGGGTGTGAGTGTTGGCGCTGTCTCGCAGTACGCGGCGATGGCGAAGGCAGCGGGGCTGGATTGGCCGCAAGCGGACAGCCTGAACGAGGATACGCTGGAGCAGCGGCTGTTCGGCGCGCAGAAGCCGGCCAACAGCCCGGGCGGGCGGGTGACGCCGGACTTCCCCTATCTGCATCGCGAGTTGCGCCGCAAGGGCGTGACACTGCAGTTGCTGTGGGAGGAATACCTGGAGGCGAATCCCGGGATACCCATTTACCAATACACGCAGTTCTGCTGCCGTTACCGGGACTGGGCCGCGACGCTCAAGCGGTCGATGCGCCAGCAGCACCGCGCCGGCGAAAAGCTGTTTGCTGACTTCGCCGGTCAGATGGTGCCGATTCTGGATGCCGAGGGCGGCCTTGCCTTCGAAGCCAGCATCTTCGTCGCTGTGCTGGGCGCGTCGAATTACACCTACGCGTGCGCCACCCGGGGGCAGACCACCGCCGACTGGATCGGGGGAATGGTCTGCGCAATGGAATACGCCGGCGGCGTGCCGGAGCTGCTTGTGCCGGACAACCCGCGCGCGCTGGTGGCTCGCCCTGACCGGTACGAGCCGGTGCTGTCCCGGACGGCGGAGGACTTCGTCCATCACTACGGCACGGCCATGCTGCCGGCGCGGCCGCGCAAGCCGCAAGACAAGGCCAAGGTCGAGACCGGCGTGCTGATCGTCGAGCGGTGGATCCTGGCGCGGCTGCGCAACCACCGCTTCTACAGCCTGGGCGAGCTCAACAAGGCCATCAAGAAGCTCGTCGCCGACCTGAACGACCGACCGTTCAAGAAGCTGCCCGGCACGCGCCGGGAGTGGTTCGAGCGGTTGGACCGGCCAGTGCTGCGACCGCTGCCGCCGCGGCGCTACGAAGTGGCAACGTTCAAACAGTGCCGCGTCAACGTCGACTACCACGTCGAGATCGACGGACACTACTACAGCGTGCCGCATGCTCTGGTGCGCAAGGCGGTGGAGGCCCGCGTAACCCGCCACACCATCGAGATCCTGTACGGTGGCAAGCGCGTGGCGCTGCACGCGCGCAATACCCGCAAGGGCAGCCACAGCACGGTGAAGGAACACATGCCGGTGGCCCACCGCGCGCACCTCGAATGGACGCCCGGCCGGCTGCTCAACTGGGCAGCCTCGATTGGGCCCAGCGTCGCCGTCATCGTCGAATACCAGCTCACCCACAAGAGCCATCCCGAGATGGGCTATCGCGCCTGCCTGGGTCTGCTGAGTCTGGCCAAGAAGTATGGCAAGGAACGGCTCGAGGCCGCTTGCGCCCGCGCCGTCGCCATTGGCTCGCTCACGCGCAAGTCGGTGGTCTCCATCCTTGAAAACCATCTGGACCGGCAGGCCACTCTGCCGGTATCGCAAGCCGAGTGGCATTCCCCCATGCACGACAACGTGCGTGGCCCCGACTACTACCATTAGGAAAATTATGCTGATGCAACACACCGTCGGCCAACTCAAAGCCCTCAAGCTCGACGGGATGGCGCGGGCCTTCGAGGAACAGTCCATCCTGGCCGCCAGCGCCAGCCTGCCGTTCGAGGAACGCTTCTCCATGCTGGTCGACCGGGAGATTGCTTGGCGCGACACCCGGCGGCTGGAGCGGCTGCTGCGCTCGGCCAAGCTCAAGCACACCCAGGCATGCCTCGAGGATGTGGTCTATGACGGCAGCCGCGGCCTTGACCAGCGGCTGGTCGCCACCCTGGCCAGTTGCGACTGGATCCGCAATGCTCAGAGCCTCATCCTGACCGGGGCGACCGGTGCCGGCAAGTCCTGGCTGGCCTGTGCGTTTGCCCAGCAGGCCTGTCGGCAGGGATTCTCTGCGCTCTATCTGCGGGTGCCGCGACTGTTCGAGGAACTACAGATCGCCCACGGCGACGGGAGCTTCACCCGCCGCCTGGCGCAGCTCGCGCGCATCGACGTCCTGGTGCTGGACGACTGGGGCCTACAGGAGCCTTCTGAAAGCGCCCGCGGCGATCTGCTTGAAGTTCTGGACGATCGCGTCGGTACCCGGTCAACCATCGTGACCAGCCAGCTCCCGATCGAACATTGGCACCAGTGGTTGAATGATCCGACGCTGGCTGACGCCATCCTGGACCGGCTGGTCCACCAGGCACACAAGGTGCCGCTCAAAGGCGAATCCATGCGCAAGCGCACGTCAACCGACGCCAAGAAACGGGCATCGTGATCACCTACGCTACAATCTCCTGACCGCGCAGTACCACCTTCCTTCCCTGATCACGTTCGCCGAAACCGCTGATCACCTTCACCGAAATCCGCAGTATGGCCACGTCGATCACTCCGAACTCCCGCTCGTTCCCAAGCGGGCAAGTGTTCTATACGTGGGTCAACATTCGATGCAAATACCTGCCGTGGGTGGGTCAGGATTCAGTGCAAATCAACAAGCTCGGCGGCTTACTGTTTTTGGCAATTTCTATTAATTTGGCCCTGGCTGCCTCTGGGAAATCGATGACTATTGTATCGCGCGTGGTGTTGCCCCAGAGACGCTCGAATCCATCGATATATGGTACAAAATGATCACTTAGCTCAGGTCGCCAGCTAGGAAAAACATTTACGGATTCAAAATTAAAATCGGGCAGCAAAGCATACACGGTTTCATTCGCCGAGCCCTGAAATACTAGTTGGTCGCCATTTTGGTCCGTAAAAATCCCAATCTTTTCGTGATACATACCGCGCCGCTTCAGCGCCAACTTGATCTCGAGCAAGCCGTTTGCAACCATCCACGATAGCGCGGTAAGACGATGGTGAACCAGGCGATCTGCCAGTTGCTCGATCGTAGAAATGATCTCGAGGCCAAGTTTCTGCACTAACGGCCGCATTTCATATCCAGCCTGCATCGCATTAAGGTCTTCCTCGCTTATCTCACCGCCGAAGATCAACCTCATTCGCCCGCCGTTCTCGAGCAGTTTTGCGACTCCTTCTGCTGCGTAGGAAAGCATCGCCGAGGAGAAGAACCCCACAGCTCGGTCATAACGAACCGATTGTGACAGCGCAGGAATATAAAAATCCTCAAGTAAGTTATCACTTTCGGATCGATATACTCCCTTCCATTTGCGCAGTCTTAGCATGGTTCAGAACGTAACGTCTTGAATGACCTTCTCAACGCTGACCGTTGAGCTTTTTAAAAAGCCGTGCTTCACCAAGCCGTTCAGAATAGCGTCGACCCCGTAGATATCGGCGGGTGTTTGCGCAATCCATTCGTTGAGGGTCTGTAATCCTGTCGCCGCGTATTCTTCGAAAATTGCCACCATCTCATCTTCGTGCTCGCTCGCCAGAATCGTTGCATCCCGGCTCTCGGTTAGGGCAATAAGATAGACAATGTCTAACGAAGGCCCATGGCTATCAAAGACGCGCCCATCCAACTCCTGGCTTTCACCCGAAAGCTTCGAGCGCGCTCCAACGTGGACCCCAAGTATCGCGCAAAAGCAGAGCAAATCCCGCTGAGTCACAAAAATCGGCCGATTTCCGTGTTGTTGGGATCTTTCTGAAAGCAACCTAAAAGTTTCCTCGTACTTCGCTGGGCGTCGAATATTCTTCATATCACATCACCTCGCGAATCTCTGTCATGTTGCGAGCGCGCTCGTACAGCGTAGTAGCCATGCGCTCACCTCGAATTTCTAGGAAATCCTGCGCCTTTTCCTGCTGCGGTCCGGAGTTATGAGCGATAAGAACATACTCCTTACCTATCCGACCTTCGATTGCTGACAACACCTCTTCACTTCCTTGAGAGGTCGAGACCAACAGGACAACCTGCGGCGACATTTTCGGCACAAAACCAGCCGTGTCGAGTCGATACTTATCATCGAGTTGACCGAAAGGTGAATCGAGTACGAGTGGTGCAACGGTCGCGGGAATATAGGGCCCTGCATCCTTCAGCTTGCTGCGGCTTTCGGCGAGCTGGACGAGTGCAGCAATGAAGGCGAGACTCATTAATTGGTTCTCGCCACTGCTCTTGGGAGAAGGTCTACCGTCGTCCATGAGCAGTCGAATATCAAATGAATCACCGATTTCGATTCGATAGTGCCTTCTTGCCACAAGGCGCAATATTTCATTTACCGCATTCTCGATCTGGCTTCGGGCGTCTTGTTCATACGAACGCTGCAGCTCGACGAGCATCGCCCCAGCGCGTTCAGCAACTTCTTTTCGAACGACTAATCGCCGTGCTTGAACGCTTTCCAAGGCTAAATCAGCAATCTTCCGGTTTAGCGATGATTTCTCGGTGTTCTGGTGCTCAATGTCGCGCTGAACTCGGACCCTTTCCATTTTAGAGCCCTCAAGATCACGAGACACCTGGCGGCGGGCCAACTCTCTCTGCTGTAGCTCCGCGACAGGAAGGTTTTCGAGCTTTGTCTCGACTTCAGCCCTTTGCCGCTCCAGGTTAGATCTGCGTTCGATTAACGTCGCCAATCGTTCCTGATACGAAACGAGCAGCGCCGGAGCTTCCTCTCGCTGTTCTGTAAGAGCTAACACTCGTGAGCGCGCGCGGACAACGCGCTCTAAGATTTCAACGTTTGCAGCATCTTTCAGCAAGCCTTGGACAGCAAGCCATTCCCCTGTCCCTGGCAATAATGGACGGTTGCAAATGCAGTTTTCTGCATGCAAAAGCCCCTTAACGAACTCCTCGTTATAAGGGCTAGGAATACGGCCACGCAGGTTTTCTTCGTCGACAAAATCGAGCGCACGACTTGTGAGCGCCGACGAGACGAGCGCCGATGCCTTGTTGCCAACCCATCTCTCGATGTTAGCTCGGCATTCAGCAATTTGGAATTCGGCATCGTTCAGCTGCCCAACTATTCCCTTACGCTCCGCTTCGAGCTGTGCGGATTCTTGAGCCTCTGCGAGCTTTTGCTCAATACTGGCAAGCTGGTCCTCGAGCGAACCAATCGTCTCGCTCAACTCCTCAACTCTTTGCTCGTTCTGTGCAATCTTTTTCTCAAGGTCAAGAACACTGTCTTCAAGCTGGGTAATTTCGGACGCGTTGGGAAGCTGCGCCAACTCCACGCCGAATGCGCGTTCAATCGATTTTAGGTCGGCGATCGTTTCAATTACAAGCGACGATCCAAGAACATTGCGGATTGCCTCTGAGATTGCTTTGGAATTCGTCTGAGACGCATAAGTCTCGGCCTGCTCACCATCAAAGAAGAAATAGCGAGCCATTTCCTTTGGAATGACCGAATTGATAAATGCGCTGGGATTCGGAATCGCTTCCGAGAATGTGCCGTTTGGATTTACCTTGACTATGGAGAAACGAGTTCTCCCATTTCCACGCGTAAAATCTCGTTTTGCGAGATAAATTGAATCTTCGTGTTCGAATGTAACCTCTACCGTCGCAGTCTGGACACCCTCTTTTTCTGCGACGTAATTAAGGATCTGTTCTTTTTCTTCGAATTTTGACGTCGTTTCTTCAAAAAGCGCCCAAAGGACGGCGTTGAGTATGGTCGTCTTTCCAACACCATTCTCGGCATGAATGAGGGTTACGTTCTTGCTGCCGGGTGGCGCGATATGGATGCTTTGATCCCCAAAGAATTGACGGAAGTTCTGAAGTCGAATCCGATCCAATCTCATTTGGGCGCACCTTCTAGTTGTTCCGCGACCATCCTTTCGAGAAGACGTTTCAATTCCTCTCGGCGCGCACGTTGAACACCAGTTTGCTCATGCGCATAGCGTTTTTCTAATAGTAGAGCTTGACCTAAAAATTTTTCCAGGAAATCAGGAGTGATCGGTTGCATGTGCACCATCCTTTTTTCAAATTCTTATCGATTCCGTCGAACAAATTTTTAGAAGCGCTCGGCGCAGCTCTGGGCATGGCGCTTGCCAAAGCACCAGGCCAATTTGCTTGCGCTGGCACTTCATGTCCAAGTTGGAGCCCAACTCCTTTCTCCCTCTCGCACCCAAAATTGCTAAGATGACTTTCCAGTGCGATCCGACACTTGGCACGCACTCTTCTTAGCCATCTACTTGCACTCCCGTACCATTCCACCCTCTTGCCCCAACCCGCAGTACAGACCTCTCAGCGCAACACCCTGCGGGCTAGTCTCATCAATACTGAACTATTGGTCTCACAACAGTGCACGAGTCTTGCTAATTCCGGTTCCCTGCAAGTTCTAGCCTGGGCCCTTCTCCCTCTTTCCTTCAGTGGGCGACTAGTCGGACGAGGGTTATCTGGTCGCACTCGCGCAGATAGCCAGCCCACTTCTCCCGTCCCAGGCTGCGGGGTACGCTTCGTCAGTCGCAGCGCAACAGGCTGCGGGCTAGTCTCATCAATACTGAATCCTCAGTCTCACAAAAACGCGCGTAGTCTCACGAATTCCGGTTCCCTACACATCCGACACAATCAAACATCAATATTCCGAGCCACCAGCGCATTCGACTCGATAAAGTTCCGGCGCGGTTCCACCTCGTCGCCCATCAGTGTCGTGAAGATCTGGTCGGCGGCGATGGCGTCTTCGATCTGGACCCTCAGCAGGCGGCGCTGCGTGACGTCGAGCGTGGTTTCGAAGAGCTGCTCGGGGTTCATTTCGCCCAGGCCCTTGTAGCGCTGGCGCGAGACGCCGCGTTCGGCTTCGGAGAGTAGCCACTGCATGGCCTGGTGGAAGTCTGCGACGGTCTGTTCGCGCATCTTCTCGCCTTCGCCGCGGCGAACCTTGGTGCCGTCCGGGATCAGGCCCTGGAAGGTCGTGGCCGCGCGGGCGAGTGCCGCGTAGTCGGCGCCGTGGACGAAGTCCGCATCCACGTGTGACAGACGCACGTTGCCATGATGGCGACGCGCGATCATCAGGCGGTGCTTGTCGGTCTTCTCGTCGAACTGGGCATAGACGTCGGCGGTGCCGTCGTCGTTGACCGCGGCGCCGAGCAGCGTCTTGGCGTGCATCTCGGCGAGCTTGGCCTTCAGCGCCACGGCCGAGGCTTCGGCTGCGGCGGCGTTGTCGAGGTCGAGCGCCACGCCGTCGGCGATCGCGCGTAGCGCGTCCACATCGACGATGCGCGACAGGCGGCCGATCACGCCTTCGGCGAGCTGGTACTGGCGTGCCAGTTCGGTCAGGGCTTCACCGTTGATCTCGCTGCCATCCGGGCGGCTGAGCGAAGCCTTTTCCATTGCCAGCTTCAGCATGTAGGCGTTCAGCTCGTTGTCGTCCTTGATGTAGCGCTCTTCCTTGCCGTGCTTGATCTTGTAGAGCGGCGGCTGGGCGATGTACACGTAGCCGCGCTCGATGATGTCCGGCATCTGGCGATAGAAGAACGTCAGCAGCAGTGTGCGGATGTGCGAGCCGTCCACGTCCGCATCGGTCATGATGATGATGCGGTGGTAGCGCAGCTTCTCGAGGTTGTAGTCCTCCTTGCCGATGCCGGTGCCCAGTGCCGTGATCAGCGTCAGCACTTCCTGGCTCGACAGCATCTTGTCGAAGCGCGCGCGTTCCACGTTCAGGATCTTGCCCTTGAGCGGCAGGATCGCCTGGAACTTGCGGTCGCGGCCCTGCTTGGCGGAGCCGCCTGCGGAGTCACCCTCGACGAGGAACAGCTCGGACATCGCCGGATCCTTCTCCTGGCAGTCCGCGAGCTTGCCGGGCAGGCCCATGCCGTCCATGACGCCCTTGCGGCGCGTCATTTCGCGGGCCTTGCGCGCGGCTTCGCGGGCGCGGGCCGCATCGACGATCTTGCCGCAGATGATCTTGGCGTCGTTCGGCGTTTCCAGCAGGAAGTCGGTCAGCGCCTTGCCGACGAGCTCTTCCACAGGCAGGCGCACTTCGGAGGAAACGAGCTTGTCCTTGGTCTGCGAGCTGAACTTCGGCTCGGGTACCTTCACGGACAGCACGCAGGCCAGGCCTTCGCGCATGTCGTCGCCGGAGGTTTCGACCTTCGCCTTCTTGGCGACCTCGTTTTCTTCGATGTACTTGTTGATGACACGGGTCATCGCCGCGCGCAAGCCGGTCAGGTGGGTACCGCCGTCACGCTGCGGAATGTTGTTCGTGAAGCAGAGCACCTGCTCGTTGTAGCCATCGTTCCACTGCATGGCCACTTCCACGCTGATGCCATCCTTCTCGGCGTTCGCGTAGAAAATGTTCGGGTGCAGCGTGGTCTTCGAGCGGTTGATGTACTCGACGAAACCCTTCACGCCACCGGAGAACGCGAAGTCCTCTTCCTTGCCCGTGCGCTGGTCCACCAGCTTGATATGCACGCCGTTGTTCAGGAACGAGAGTTCGCGGATGCGCTTGGACAGCACTTCGTAGTGGAACTCGACGTTCGTGAAGATTTCCTCGTCGGCCAGGAAGTGCACTTCGGTGCCGCGCTTGTCGGTCGCACCGATGACCTTCATCGGCGACACTTCAACGGGCTGGCCGTCCGGGCCGGTCACCGTCTCGATAACGCGGTTCTGTACTTCACCCTTCGCGAACTCGATCAGGTTGACCTGGCCATCGCGGCGCACGGTCAGGCGCAGCCACTTCGACAGCGCGTTCACGCAGGACACGCCCACGCCATGCAGGCCGCCCGAAACCTTGTAGCTGTTCTGGTTGAACTTGCCGCCGGCGTGCAGTTCGGTCATGGCGATTTCCGCCGCGCTGCGCTTCGGCTCGTGCTTGTCGTCGAACTTCACGGCCGGCGGAATGCCGCGGCCGTTGTCGACGATCGAGATCGAGTTGTCGCTGTGGATCGTGACCTGGATCTCGGTGCAATAACCGGCCAGGGCTTCGTCGATCGAGTTGTCGAGTACCTCGAACACGAGGTGGTGCAAGCCGGTGCCGTCGGACGTATCGCCGATGTACATGCCGGGACGCTTGCGTACCGCCTCCAGGCCTTCCAGGATCTGGATCGAAGAGGCGCCGTAAGAGTTTTCCTGCTGCGGTTTCTGCTGATCGGTCATGTCTTTCTACTCACGATACTGACGGCAAAAAGCGGAAAACCGAACCTGCGCCAAAAATGCGGCGGGTGCGGTAGATCCGCGTTTCGCGGGTTACTTAAAAACGGCAAAAGGGGCGGATCGGTTCGATCCGGCCCCTGCTGCGGTGTGTGCCCGATTGTGGTCTGGATGGCGTCTGATGGTGGCCATCAAATGCGCATCGGCATGACGACATACTTGAAGTTGTCGTCTTCCGGCACCGTAATCAGCGCGCTCGAATTGGAGTCGCCGAGGCTGACCTGCACCTGCTCGCTCTTCAGGTTGGCGAGCACATCGAGCAGATAGGTCACGTTAAAGCCGATATCGAGCGCATCGCCCGAATAATCGAGTTCCAGCTCTTCCTGCGCCTCTTCCTGATCGGCGTTGGTGGAGCTGATCTTCAGCACGTGCGTATCGAGAATGCAACGCACGCCCTTGAACTTGTCGGTAGTCAGAATCGCCGTGCGTTGCAGCGCCTGTTGCAGTTGCACGCGGTCGATCGCAAACGCGTTCTTGTAGCCCTTCGGGATCACGCGCTGGAAGTCCGGGAACTTGCCTTCCACCAGCTTGCTGATCAGTTCGATATTGGCGAAGGTGAACTTGACCTGATTGGCGGCCAGTTGCACCTGCACGGGATCATCGGTGTCTTCCAGCAGGCGTTGCAGTTCCAGGATGGTCTTGCGCGGGATGATCACTTCCTGGCGCGAACCGACGCCGGTCGCTTCATTCTCGAGCTCCACGCCGCAGTACGCCAGGCGGTGACCGTCGGTCGCCACGGCCATGACCTTCTTGCCATCGACCACCAGCAGCATCCCGTTCAGGTAGTAACGGATGTCCTGCTGCGCCATGGCGAAGTGGACCATCGCCAGCAGATGCTTGAACGTCTTCTGCGGCAGGCTCACGCTGGCGTTGAATTCGGCGGCTTCGGCAACGGTCGGGAATTCTTCCGCGGCCAGCGTCTGCAGCGCAAACCTGCTCTTGCCCGACTGCACGGTCATGCGCTTGTCGTTCAGCGACAGCGCCACGTCGCCGTCAGGCATCGCGCGCAGGATGTCCAGCAGCTTGCGCGCGGCCACGGTGGTCGCCACGCTGTCGCTACCGACACCGCATTCGGCATGGGTCGTGATCTGGATCTCGATGTCGGTCGAGAGGAAGGATACGTTCGAGCCGGACTTGCGAATCAGCAGGTTGGCCAGGATCGGGAGGGTGTGGCGGCGCTCCACGATGCCGCTCACGATTTGCAGCGGACGCAGCAGATTGTCTCGCGAGGTTTTGACCAATTGCATTGAATTTATCCTTCGTCGTTTGTCGATAGCGACCGCAGGGTTTCGCACAACTCCAAATTCACTTAGGAATCAAGGAGTTAATGTCGCATTGTACCAAGGATAAGCCGCTGCGGTGAAGCGGGGCGAACCCGGCACGGCGTCCGGTTGTGCACAAAATGCCACATTCCGCCGCCAACCTCTGCCAATCCGTCCCGACTCACCGCAAAGCCTTATCTGAGGCCAGATTCCCGCGATCCAACAGTTTACCGGCGCCCGCTTGCCGTCGGACGCGCACCCAGTAGTATGCCAGCCCGGCAAGGCTGGCTCTCGAAATCGTCGATGAGCCGCTTTCGGCAGGCTGCGGCGCCGCATTCGGCGCACGCAACCTGCACGTGTGTCAGCCCTTGAGCGTCTGTTCCAGCACGTGCAACTCGTGATTGAGCTGCGCGTCCTTGCTACGCTCTTCGGCAATCTTGCGCACGGCGTGAAGCACCGTGGTGTGATCGCGCCCGCCGAACAACTCGCCGATCTCCGGCAGACTCTTCTGCGTCAGTTCCTTCGCCAGATACATCGCGATCTGGCGCGGCCGCGCGATATTGGCGGGCCGCTTCTTGGAATACATGTCCGCGACCTTGATGTTGTAGAAATCTGCGCAGGTCTTCTGGATGTTCTCCACGGAGATCTGGCGATTCTGCACGGTCAGCAGGTCCTTCAGCGCTTCACGCGTGACATCGATCGTGATGTCCTTGCCATGGAAGTTCGAGAACGCCAGGATCTTGCGCAGCGCGCCTTCCAGCTCGCGCACGTTCGACCGCAGGTGCTTGGCCACGAAGAAGGCCACTTCCTCGGGCACGCTCACGTTCTCGGCGGCGGCCTTCTTCATCAGAATGGCGACGCGCATCTCCAGCTCGGGCGGCTCGATCGCCACAGTCAGGCCGGAGTCGAAACGCGAAATCAGCCGGTCGTCGATGCCGGTGATCTCCTTCGGATAGGTATCACTGGTGATGATCACCTGGGCGCGATTGGCGATCAGCGCCTCGAATGCGTAGAAGAATTCTTCCTGCGTGCGGTTCTTGCCGGAGAAGAACTGAATATCATCGATCAGCAGCAGGTCCAGCGAGTGGTAATAGCGCTTGAACTCGTCGAACGCCTTGCGCTGGTAGGCCTTCACCACGTCGGAAACGTACTGCTCCGCATGGATGTACCGGATGCGCGCGCGCGGGTTCTCCATCAGCATGAAGTTGCCAATCGCGTGAATCAGGTGAGTCTTGCCGAGGCCAACGCCGCCGTACAGGTAGAGCGGGTTGTACGACTTGCCCGGGTTGTTGGCCACCTGGATCGCCGCGGCACGCGCGAGCTGGTTGGCCTTGCCGGTGACGAAGTTGTCGAACGTCAGGATCGGGTTCAGGCGCGAGCGCTCGTGCACCGTGTCGCTCTGCTGCTGCGCCCCGGCCGGCGCTGCCGGCTGCGGCGACGGCACGCGATAGGAGCGGGCGCTGGCTTCGGCCGGGTCCATCTGGGCCACGTCGATCTCGCCCATGTCCGGCAAATGCGCGGCCGAATTGCCCTGAAGCGGATGCCCGGTGGGTGCCGCGCCGCGTCCCTGCGCGGACTGCTGCGACTGGGAATAGGGCGTTTGTCCACCCGCCGCGCCGCCATAGCCAGCGGGCGCGCCATTGGACTGGCTGGGATAGTCGGGATATCCAGCCATCTGGTTCGGATGCGCGCCGGGAACCTGCGCGCCAGCCGGCCCGTAGGATTGGCCTCCGGCCATGCCAGCCATGCCCGGATAAGGCGCATGGCCTGCGCCCATGGCCGTACCCATTGCAGCGGGCGCATCCTGGCCCTGTTGCATTGCTTGCTGGGTATATGCGGCCGCGCGCCCCGATGCAGCGGGGTCGAGCACGAAGTGAACGCTAACCTGCGTTTCCCAGTACTCGCACGCAAGGGCCGTGATCCGACCCGAAAATTGGCTCTTGACCCAGTCAAGCTTGAAGCGATTGGGCGCGGCAATCCGCAGCGCATGCGCTTCCTCGTCGAAGGCCACGGGCGCCAACGGCTTGATCCAGGTCTTGAACTGTTGCGGCGTCAGTTCGCGCTCGAGTTGCGCGGCTGCTGCCTGCCAGAAATCTTGCATGTGTTCTTCTAAGTGATCACATCCTTGCGGACGTGTCACGAGTATCGCAACGTACGCGCGCCACGGACTCTGCCCTGCCAAGCCGTCTCCGCGTCATTCCCAAACGCGTCAACGACAACAGGCCGTCCACGTGCCCGAGGCATCGTAACGGCGTCGATCTAACGGTATACATGGCGGTATACCAAAGGCAGGAAGTCCGGGTTGTGCGTGCGCCACGCAAGCCCGTGTGGTGTTTGGACCGGGATTGTACCCCCCTGCCCAAGTTATCCACAAAGGATAACCCTGTGGACAAGTTGTGAAAATTCAGTGGATTGCTGTGCACAACCATGTCAGAAGCCGTTCTCGGTACAAGGCAAAAACGACCAATTGGCTATCGAAAACAATGACTTGATTGCTGTCGGTAATGCGTATGGATGACCGGGAATACCCACAGAGTTACCCACTGCGACTTGTGGACAATGGCGCACCACGTCGGCGTGACGGATTCGCCGCCGCCACCGGCCTCAACCATCGGACGCCTTGACAGGCTCAACGAATATCGGTTAAATGGCGGGTTCTGCGATGCGGCAGGGGATCACGTATGCGCATCGCCGGGTCTGGCCCGTACCGTGCGTGTGAACCATGTGCGGCATCAGGCAAGCGGCCTGATCCCCGCCGGCGCTTCGTCCAATGTGGCGATGCCAGCGGCGGCCGGCAGCAAGACAGAACCAGAATCGTCGGCAAGGCCGCAGCTTTCCCAGAGTCTGCATCGCGGCACAGCCCCATGCGAACCATACGCGGCGGCCAAGGCGCCCCGGCAAATCGCCGGCGCCCGGAAAGCCCGGATCAACCAGAGAGTGCAACATGAAACGTACCTATCAACCTTCCGTTACCCGCCGCAAGCGTACCCATGGTTTCCGCGTGCGCATGAAGACCCGTGGCGGCCGTGCCGTGATCAACGCACGCCGCGCCAAGGGCCGCAAGCGCCTGGCGATCTGAGTGCCGGGCGACCGGCCCGGGCGGTGAACGTCGGGTTGCGCGATTCGCGCTGCCTCGATGAAAGCCTGCCCGGCCAAGCGCCTCGCACTCAGGATGGCCGGGAGCACTGCCCGTCGAAGCCCAGCTTGCCGCTAGCTTTGCCAAGCGTGTCGAACCATGCCTTTCCCAAAGCCGCGAGGCTCACAAAGACGGATGAGTTTTCATCCGTTTTTGCTTTGCGGCCCCGGCGTCGCACTACGCACTTCGTGCTGTACGTGCGCGCCAACGGCCAGGCGCAGGCCCGGCTGGGCATCGTCGTCGGCAAGAAATTCGCACCACGCGCGGCCGAGCGTAATCTCGTGAAGCGCATGGTGCGGGAACTGTTTCGGAGCCGGCAGGCCCAATTCGCGGGCCGCGATATTCTGCTGCGCCTGCAAGCGAAGTTTCCGCGCGCGGAGTTCTCCAGCCGGGTTGCAATCCGCAAGGCCTGCCATGCGGAGATCAGCGGATTGCTGGACGTGGCGGCCAAGCCGCTACCCGTTGCGCCCGCCGTACCCACGGCACCGCCGACGGCTTCTGCGGATGTGCCCACCACGCCCGAGGCGCCTGCCTGACCACCACCATGAAGCGAATCCTGCTTGCCCTGCTGCGCATCTACAAGATCGCCCTGAGTCCTTACCTGGGCTCGCAGTGCCGCTTCCTGCCCACATGTTCCGACTATGCCCGCGACGCCATCGTGCAGCACGGCGCGGCGCGCGGCACCTGGATGGCGGCGTGCAGACTCTGTCGCTGCCACCCATTCACAAAGGGCGGGTATGATCCCGTGCCTGCAACACACGGGACCGCCGCGGCGCCCCCGGCATCCGCCGCGCCAGGCCGCCCGCCTGTCACGGTCCGGCTTCCCAGACCCTGATTTCCTCCGACCATAGCGAGACATGGATATCAAACGCACCATCCTGTGGGTCATCTTCTCGATGTCCCTCGTGCTGCTCTACGACAACTGGCAGCGCGCCAACGGCCACGCGTCGATGTTCTTCCCGAGCGCCAACACGCAGCAGGCCGCCCCGGCCGGCGCTGGTGGCGCTACGCCTCAGGCCGACGTGCCCAAGGCGAACGCGACGAACGCAGCCCCTGGAACGGTTCCGGCAGCGCCGCAAGCGGCTGCACAGCCGGTCGGCGAGAAGGTCACCGTGACTACCGACGAGGTGCGCGCCGAGATCGACACGGCCGGCGGCATCCTGTCGCGCCTGGAACTGCTCAACGAGCATGAGAAGGATGGCGCGCCGGTCGTCCTGCTTGAACGCGACGTCAATCGCACCTACCTGGCCCGCTCCGGCCTGATCGGTGGCGACCTGCCGAACCACACCACCGTGTTCACGGTGGCGCCGGGCGCGCGCACGCTGGCACCGGGCCAGGACAAGCTCGACGTAGTGCTGACCGCCGAGAAGAACGGCGTGAAGTTCGTCAAGACCTACACGTTCCACAAGGGCAGCTACGTGGTCGACACGCGCTTCGACGTGACCAACACGGGCACCGCGGCGGTTTCGCCGACGCTGTACCTGGAACTGGCGCGTGATGGCAGCAAGGTCGAGAAATCGCAGTTCTACAGCACGTTCACGGGCCCGGCGATCTACACGAACGCCGACAAGTACCACAAGCTCACCTTCGAAGACATCGCCAAGGGCAAGGCCACCGTGCCGGCCGCCACCGACAACGGCTGGGTGGCGATGGTGCAGCACTACTTCGCATCGGCCTGGATTCCGCAGACCGGCAAGCAGCACAGCTTCTACGCCGAGCAGATCGACCCGAACCTGTACCGCGTGGGTATCCAGCAACCGCTGGGTCAACTGGCCCCGGGCGCAACGGTCAGCACCGATGCCCGCCTGTTCGCCGGCCCGCAGGAAGAACGCATGCTCGAGCAGATCACCCCGGGCCTGGAACTGGTGAAGGACTACGGCTGGCTGACTATCCTGGCCAAGCCGCTGTTCTGGCTGCTGGAAAAGCTGCACGGCTTCCTGGGTAACTGGGGCTGGTCGATCATCGGGCTGACCGTGCTGATCAAGCTCGTGTTCTTCCCGCTGTCGGCTGCCAGCTACAAGTCGATGGGCAAGATGAAGGACCTGCAGCCCCGCATGACGGCCATCCGCGAGCGCCACAAGGGCGATCCGCAGAAGATGAACCAGGAAATGATGGCGCTGTACCGCACCGAGAAGGTCAATCCGCTCGGCGGCTGCCTGCCCATCGTGATCCAGATTCCGGTGTTCATCGCGCTGTACTGGGTGCTGCTGTCGTCGGTGGAAATGCGCGGCGCGCCGTGGCTGGGCTGGATTCACGATCTGTCGGTGCCGGATCCGTTCTACATCCTGCCGATCGTGATGGCCGTGTCGATGTTCGTGCAGACCCGACTGAACCCGACCCCGCCGGACCCCGTGCAGGCCAAGGTCATGATGATCATGCCGCTGGTGTTCTCGTTCATGTTCTTCTTCTTCCCGGCCGGCCTGGTGCTGTACTGGGTGGTGAACAACATCCTGTCGATCGCCCAGCAATGGCAGATCAACCGGATGCTCGGCAAGGGCAAGACGGCTGCGGTAGCCAAGAGCTGATCACCGCCGATCCGACCCCGAACCTGGAAAAACCCGGCCTCCTGCCGGGTTTTTTCTTTTTCGGCGCACGTCACTAGTCTTATATCTTATATAAGACTAGAATCCCCTTCACCAAGACGAAAGGGGATACGCCATGACCTGGTCGGCCAGCCAATACGTGCAATTCGAGGATGAACGGACCCGCCCCGTGCGGGATCTGGTCGGGGCGATCCCCACCGCCAGCGCGCGGCGGGCCGCCGATGTCGGCTGCGGCCCGGGCAACTCCACCGAAGTACTGGCCGCGCGCTACGCCGGCGCCGAGGTAACGGGGTTCGACAGCGACGCGGACATGATTGCGGCGGCACGCAAACGCCTGCCGGACCTGCGCCTCGATATCGCCGACGTCACCGCCTGGAATGACCCCGGCCCCTACGACGTGATCCTGGCCAATGCCGTGTTCCAGTGGGTGCCAGATCACGCCACGCTGTTTCCCTCGCTGATCGACAAGCTGGCGCCGGGCGGCAGCCTGGCCGTGCAGATGCCGGACAACCTCAACGAGCCGCCGCACCAGTTGATGCGCGAGACAGCGCTGAACGGCCCGTGGGCGAACAAGCTCGCCAAGGCCGCCGAGGCCCGCACGCCGCTGGCCAACGAGCGCTGGTACTACGAACTGCTCAAACCGCACTGCACACGCGTGGACATCTGGCGCACGATCTACCAACATCCGCTCAAGGGCGGCCCGGCGGCCATCGTCGAGTGGTTCAAGGGCAGCGGCTTGCGGCCGTTCCTGGCGCCTCTGACCGAAGATGAGAAGGCCGAATACCTGAAGCGATATGAGGCGGCAGTGGCCAAGGTCTTTCCGGCCATGTCCGATGGCACGGTCCTGCTGCCGTTCCCGCGCGTGTTCATCGTCGCAACGCGCTAGGAAGCCTCCACGGAACATGGCGTTGGTATCACGTGCGTCGTCGCCTACACTGCAGTGACGCCTTGCAGTCTCCTCGTGTCCAAGCTGTGCGCAGAGAGATACCGCCATGAGCCGTCCGCCCGAGCTGCATCGGAAGATGCGCCCTGCCGCCGCCTTTGTCATGCTGGGCGGCTCGGGCCTGCGCATCGTCGAGGCTCAGCTCGACGCCCTGCTGCAACGCGACATAGCGGAAGATGTGCACGCACTGCGCGTGGCCGTGCGACACCTGCGTGCGGTGACCTGGGCATTCGGCCCGATCCTGCCGCGCGCCGTCATGGAGCGCTGGAAGCTGGCGCTCCATGACGTGGCCGATGCCGCCAGCGCCGTGCGCGACTGGGACGTCTTTCTTTCCGAAACGCTACTGCCTGCCCTTGCCATGCAACCCGGGGACCCGGTGCTGGTCGCGTTGATCGACGTCGCCCATGCCAGGCGCGCCGAGGCACGCACGCTCATGGTCACGCAGTTGACGCGCTACCGGCAGGCGCCATTGCCCACCCTTTACCGGGATCTGCTGCACCTGTCCGATCCCAAGACCCGCCACGGGCAGCATGGCCGCATGGCTGCGTTCGCGCGCGGGCGCATCCGCAAAGCGCGCGGGCGCGTACGCGATCTGGCGCGCGTGGCACGCGACGGCCAGATCGCACACATCCATGCGCTGCGGATCGGCAACAAGCGATTGAGGTATGCAATCGAAGCGCTGTCCGATGTGCTGCCCAAGCGCTACCGCAAGCGGCTGCACGGCAAGCTCATCGCACGCCAAACCGAACTCGGCGGCGTCATCGACGACGCCGTGGCGCACAGGCTGATATGCGAATGCCTGGCAAGCTGAGCCTTGCCACCCCGATCGTCCCCCATGCGGACGATCTGCGACAATACTGGCCATGACCGTATCCCAGATTCCCATCGCCGCGATTGCCACCGCGCCTGGCCGTGGCGGCATCGGCGTCGTGCGTGTTTCCGGCCCCGATGTCGGCGCCGTGATGCGCGCCGTATGCGGCCGCGCGCTGCAGCCACGTCACGCCACCTATCTGCCGTTTCTCGATGCGCGTGGCAATGTCATCGATCATGGCCTCGCGCTCTACTTCCCGGCACCGAATTCGTACACCGGCGAGGAAGTGCTTGAGTTGCAGGGCCATGGCGGACCGGTGGTGATGCAGATGCTGCTGTCGCGCTGCCTCGAGGCCGGCAAGGACATCGGCCTGCGTGTGGCCGAGCCGGGCGAGTTCACACGACGCGCGTTCCTCAACGACAAGCTCGACCTCGCGCAGGCCGAGGCCGTGGCGGATCTGATCGAAGCAAGCACGGAGGCCGCGGCGCGGTCTGCGGCGCGGTCCATGGAGGGAGAGTTCTCCAAGGCAATCCACGCGCTTGTGGAAAAAGTCATCCACCTGCGAATGCTGGTGGAAGCCACGCTGGACTTTCCCGAAGAGGAGATCGATTTCCTCGAGGCCTCCAATGCACGCGGCCAGCTGACACGCATTCGCGAAGATCTCGCGGGCGTCCTCAAGCAGGCGCGGCAGGGCTCATTGCTGCGTGAAGGATTGTCGGTGGTTCTGGCCGGACAGCCCAATGTGGGCAAGTCCTCGCTGCTCAATGCGCTCGCCGGCTCGGATCTCGCCATCGTCACGCCAATTGCCGGCACCACGCGCGATCGCGTGCGCGAGACGATCCAGATAGACGGCATCCCGCTGCACATTATCGACACCGCAGGTCTGCGCGACGATGCCGCCGACGAAGTGGAACGCATCGGCATCGAGCGCACATGGGAAGCCATCCGCCACGCCGATATCGTGCTGCATCTGATCGACGCGGCGGACTACATCGAGCATGGCATTTCGGAGACCGATGACCATATCGACGATCGCCTGAGCGGCCAGTTGCCCCCCGGGTCTCCAATCGTTCGCGTCATCAACAAGATCGACCTCGCGCCATCCGTCGGCGCGATGGGATTTGGCGGCAACCGCCCGCATGTGGTGGCGGCCAATGGGCCAAACCCGACCGAGATCTGGATCTCCGCACGCACCGGCGCGGGCATCGACCTGATGCGCAGCGAACTGCTGCGCCTGATCGGCTGGCAGTCCGGCAATGAAGGCGCGTTCCTGGCGCGGGAGCGCCATCTCATCGCGCTGCGCAACGCGGAATCGCACCTCGAACTCGCCGAGGCCAGCGCCTCGCAGCACGCCCAGGCGCTGGATCTATTCGCGGAGGAACTGCGGCTGGCACAGGATCACCTGAACAGCATCACTGGAGAGTTCACGAGCGATGACCTGCTGGGGACAATTTTCACGCGGTTCTGCATCGGGAAGTGACGGCTTGGCGAGACAAGACCGGTAGCACAAGGCGAACCGTCTCCTGATGTCTTCCGCGAAAACCGCTCGCCCCCTCACCCCCGGTGAGATCGCGCTCGCCCGCAGTGTCTTTGCCGATGACATCGACTACGGGCAGGTCCGCATTCACGCGCGGAACTACGTGTTCTGGCAGGGTGCCGGATACATCATCACGCCAAACGGGCAGATGTACCTCGGCCGAAGGCTGCGTCACTACACAGACTTCAGCGCTGCCGGCATCCAGATCCAGGCGTTCTTCATTCACGAGATGGCGCACGTCTGGCAGCACCAGCACGGCGTCAACGTGTTGTGCAGAGGACTTGGCGAGCAGATCCGGCACTTCCTCGGCTTCAACCAGTACCGGTACCGGCTGGAGCCCGGCAAGCCACTCACGGCCTACAAACTCGAGCAGCAGGGCGACATCATGCGCGACTTGTTCCTCGCGCAACTTGGACATCCGACGCCGTATGACGCCGAAGCATACGTCGCGATGACAGGCGCACCTGCAAGAGGCCGCTCGATCGGTATCACTCAACTGGACGCCGTTGACTTGGCAAACAATGTGGCAGACCATCCCGGCACGGATGGTGAGTCAGTCCACAAGGATGGAAGTCAGTGATGGGAGTCAGTCATGCCGCGGGTATCGAAAGCGGAAACGGAAAAGAACCGTATAGCCATTGAACAGGTTTCGTCCCAGTTGTTTCGTGAACAAGGATTTCACGGGATCAGCGTAGCCGATCTGATGGGTGCGGCCGGACTGACGCACGGCGGCTTCTACGGCCATTTCGAATCGAAGGATGCGTTGGCGGCCATCGCCTGCGCGCGCGCATTCGAGGAGTCGAACGCGCGCTGGCGCAAACGTGTGGAAGAAGCGCCTGACAAGGCAACCGCGCTCGCGGCGCTGATCGATGGCTATCTGTCCACGCGCAACCGCAATGCGCCTGGGAGCGGCTGCCCGGCGGCGGCGCTGGCCAACGATGTCGCGCGCGAGGGCGATGACAAACCGGTTCGCGCGACCTACCACGAAGGGCTCGAAAAACTGCTGGATGTTCTGGCCAGCATCCAGCCGGGCGGCAACGCCGCCGCCAATCGCGCTAATGCCATCGCGGAGATGGCCACACTGGTCGGCGCCCTGGTGCTCTCGCGCGCCACGCAGGGCACGCCGCTGTCCAACGAAGTGCTCGCGGCAGCCAGGGGATATTTGCTGGCCCGGGTCAGCAAGGAGTAGGCGCGTTAAACTGGCGGCCTTTCTCCACTTACCTGGCTCCAGAGGAGCCCGTCCCCGAGATGTTGAGCCGCCTGCAGCAATCCCTCATCGCCGTCGTTGCCGTGGTCGTCCTCGGCCTGTTGTGGTTCGTTGGCAATGACAAGGGGGACGTCGTACCGGTTGAAACCGGCGCCGCTCCATCATCCCAGCCAGCCAGCATCCCGCGCGGCATCCCACGTAACGGCACGCTCGACCCGATCAGCATCGACCCCGAGCGTCCCGCCGACGTCCTGCCCCAATACCAGGCCGATGGCCTGTTTGCCGACTATCGCGACAATGCAGGCGAGGCCGACGACCGCTATCGCGGCAAGTACTTCATCGTCGAAGGCGTGGCCAGCGGCATCCGGCGCGACGACGGCAACAATGTGTTCCTGGAAATCCGCACCAGCAACCCGGGTGAACTGGTCCGGGCAAACCTGCTGCGCCGGCAGATCTGTGGCCCGGCAGGCAGGGTCTGCGAGGTTGAGGCGCGCGCCACCATGGTCCGGCGTGGCCAGAAGGTGGCCGTCGAATGCACGGGCGCCGGGCAAGGCGAGGGCGGCGTGCCGCTGCTGAATGACTGCCTGATTCGCGGCGGCGCCAATTAAATCGCCGTCCCGCGCGGTGCCGTGCGCGGCACGCGGGAGATTTGCGGCATCAGTGCCCCGTTGTTCAGTGATTTGACCCTGTGCCCGCGCGTCTACAGTACGCAGGCATGGTGCCGCCAATGCGCCCCTCATCCGGATCCGGGCGGCCGGCGCCCGCGCCGACGCGACTCAGGACACACGATGAAAAGAGCAACGATTGCCGCCATGCTGGCCCTGCTGGCCAGCGGCTGTTCCACCTACCAAGCCGTCACACCGGTCGACCAGGGCCAGGCTGACCCGATCGCCAGTTTCCAGCCCGGCCCCTATGGCGGACCGGCGCAGTTCCGCGTCAACGGCAATCACGTGGTGGGTGCCGATGGCGCGCTGTTCTGCATCATCCCCAATCAAGTGAACGGCAATGCCTATGTGGAGAACTTCGCGGACGCACTGCGCGCGCGCAATTTCGAAGTGAAGGTCCTGCAGCCGTATTCGTCGGTGGCGGCATGCCCGATGACCGCCACGTACACGGCCCAGCGCCAGACGTTCGTGACACCGTTCCTGGTCTCGGTCGACATCACGGTATTCCGCAATGGCGAGCGTGCCGGCAAGGCCATCTACAACGCCAATCGCAGCGCGGGCGGCATCAATCTGAGCCATCTGATCCAGCCGGACGCCAAGATCGACGAACTGGTCGACCAGCTGTTCCCGGGCCTGAAGCCCCAACCGGTACCGGCCCAGGTAGCACCGGCGCCTACTCCGGGTTCGCAGCCAGGCTCCGGTGGCGCCGCGCCCGCCGCCTGAGCGAGCGGCATTCAGGCCTAAGAAAAGCGGGGCCGGGGAACGCCTCTTGAGGGGGCATCTTGCCGGCACGCCGCATGAAGATCGCGAGTTTCTGGCGCGTGGATGCTCCAGTGCTCCAGTGCTCAGGCTTCCAGCCGACCCAGACGCACCACGGTCACCCCGGGCCGCAGCTGGCGCAGCGAGGGCATCACCAGCACGCAATTGGGATACGGCGTGAGCACCTCGGCACCGTCGTTCCAGCCGATCACGGTTCCGGCATCGGCAAAGGTCTCCAGCCCCGTGTACGGGCCGGCAAAGCGGAAATCCATGCTGGTCGCCACCACGGGCTCGGTCACGCGAATCACGCGCTGCGCGGCCGGCAGCGGGCGCAGCCAGCCCGCGGGCAGATCGGCTTCCTCGACGATGCCGGCGCTGAGCAGGAAGCGCGCCGTGCTGTCACGCGCGACGTCCACCGCCGAGGTCTCCCAATGCTGGCCACATTCGATCAGCAGCGCATTTCGCGGGCTGGCCGGATCGCCAAAATCCGCGTAATCGCGCATCCGGCGGCCTTCCGGATGGCCTTCATCGACGATGATGTCGGCCGGGGCGCCAATGGCACGTGACAACGCAATGCCCTTGTCGAGCGGACCGGACACGATCAGCGGCCGGCTTTTCTCGTGCATCGAGTGCAGGTCGAGCAGCAGGTCCACCGTATCGATCACCGGACGCATCGCGCGCGCCCGGCGCAGTTCGGACGAATCGCGCGACACGTCGTCGAGCACCGCCGAAGTCCAGACCCGGTTGAAGTCCTGATCGACGAAGCGCGACGCATCGGGCTTCGCCGCATCGAAGCGCGCGTAGGCGTCGACGTTGGCGAACGACAGCGTGAGCCTGCCGCGTCGCGGCCGCAGCCCATGGTCGAGCAGCCCGGCCACCGTGATCGCGCCGCACACCTCGTTACCGTGCGTCAGTGCGTTGATCATCACGTGCGGCCCGGGCAGGCCGCTGTCGAACGTATGGAGGTAGGCGATGCCGGTGTTGCTCTCGGCATACGGGCCAATATCGGGAAATTCGACTTCGACGGGGTAGGCGTCGAAGGCGGGAGCAGTCTGCGTCATCAGGACTTCCTCAGGAGTTACTCGCGAATATCGGCCGCCTGCACGATCGTGCGATAGCGGCTGGTTTCGCGCTTGATGAAGCTCGCGAACTGGGCCGGATTGGCCGGCGCCACTTCCACGCCGGCCTCGGCCAGCTTCTTGCGAACTTCGGGCATGGCCAGTACGGCCTGCATTTCATTATTCAGGCGATCAATAACAGGGCGGGGAGTAGACGTTGGCGCCATCAATCCGAACCATACCCCCATGTCGACGCCCTTGAGCGCCGGGGTCTCGGCCAGCGCCGGCACGTTCGGCGCCACGCTGGCGCGCTTGGCTTCGGTGACACCATAGGCCCGAATGCGGCCCGCCTGGATGTGCGGCAGCGCCGAGGACAGCACCATCACGGCCAGGTCGATCTGACCGCCGAGCAGGTCGGTGGACATCGCCGAGGCTCCCTTGTACGGCACATGGGTGATGTTGACCTTACCCTGCTGCTTGATCAGTTCGCCGGCCAGGTTCAGCGGCGTGCCAACGCCGGAAGACGCATAGGACAGCTTGCCCGGCTGCGCCTTGGCCAGCGCCATCAGTTCGCCGGCATCCTTGGCCGGCAGTTGCAGCTTGCCGACCAGCACCATCGGCTGCGTGCCGACGAACGTGATCGGCGCCAGGTCCTTCTCGCCGTCATAGCGCACGGCCGGGTTGGTCAGGCGGGCGATCGACACCTCGCTGCCCGAGCCCATCAGCAGGGTGTAGCCGTCGGCATCCGCCTTGACCACTTTCTGCGCGCCGATCGTGCCGCCAGCGCCGCCGAGGTTCTCGATCACCACGCTCTGCCCCAGACGCTTGCCCAGTTCCGGCGCCACGGTACGCGCAACCAGATCGACGCTGCCGCCCGCGGTATAGCCCACCACCAGCGTGATCGGCTTGGTCGGGTAATTGCCGGCCGCGCTTGCGGCGAATGCACAACAGGCGAGGGAGGCGGCAACGGCCGCGCGCAGCAGGGTCTTCATGATTTCTCCGGGCAGTTCTAGGAATGTTGTCCGGCGATGGTAGAGAGACGCGCAGCGGGAAACATGCGGCTTTGGCAATGTGGATTGCCGATTTGGCAATGGCTGTCTGACTCCCCGCTCCGCACGACGGGTGTATAGACCGGGAGAAGGGACGAACCAGTGCTCAGGCTGCCGCCGCGGCCCGCCAGAACGCCTCGGCCAACGGGCGCATTTGCGCGCGCGGGCGGTACAGGCGGATATCAAGCGCGAGGTCGGCGGAGTCGCCGCCCTGAAGATCGGCACGCACCAGGCGTCCCGAATGGAGATCGTCGGCAATCAGACGCGCCGGCAGCCAGGCCAGGCCCATCTTCTGCCGCACCATCTCGTGTACCGACTCGGCGAAGTCACTGACGGCGATCACGTCGAGCCAGCTTGCCAGCTTGCGGCGGGCAATCTCCTGGTTGACCATGCGGCCCATCGTCAGCGTCTCCGCATAGGCAATCATCGGCACCGGCGCGGGGCGCGTGCCCGACTTCGGTCGTTGCAGCCGGAAGGCGGGGCCACCACGCGCATCGGCAGCCGCCACGCAGACCATGCGCTCCACGCCCACGGGATGGAACACATAGCGCGCGTCGTCCAGCATCACGGGCATATCGTGCGGACTGTAGCAAAGCAGAAAGTCAGCATCGCCCTCGGTGAACATGGCCAGCGCATCGTGCGTGGCATGGGTCGATAGCCGTGTGCGAAAGCCGGCGCCGGCCGGGTCGTCGCGCAGTGCCTCGCGCAGGCCGGCCAGCCATGCTGGCACCATCGAACGCGCGAGCGTCTTGCCGGTGGCGATGGTCAGCGTGCTGGCGTCCGCGCGATGCGCCGCCCGCAGCGACAGGCGTGCGTCCTCCAGCGTGCGCAGCGCCGTCTGCGCGGCCTCCAGGAACTGGCGGCCCTCGGCGGTCAGCCGCACCGGAAACGTGCTGCGATCGATCAGTGGCGCGCCGGCCCAGACTTCGAGCGCCTGCATCCGCCGGCCAAATGCGGGCGGCGTGACGTTGCGCAACTCGGCGGCACGCGCGAGACTCCCGGCCTGGGCCAGGCAGACGAAATCTTCGAGCCAACGGATATGCATGGGGACGGCGGGAGGAGATGCCGCATTGTAACGTCGCCGACTCAGTTAGAATTTTCGCCATGGTCTCGATCAAGCGCAGCGGCACGCCCACTCCTTCCAGTCCTACCGATTCCGACTCAGCGCAGGCGGGCGGCAAGGCCTTTCCCGAATACACCATCGACGAGCTGGCGCGTGTGGCCGGCACCACCGTCCGCAACATCCGCTCCTATCAGGACCGCGGGCTCATCGACCCACCCGAGCGGCGCGGGCGCGTCGGCATCTACACGCAGGCGCATCTGGGCCGGCTGCGGCTGATCCACCATCTGCTGGCGCGCGGCTACACGCTCGCCAACATCATGGAACTGCTCAAGGCGATCGTCGAAGGCCACGACCTGCGATCGATCCTGGGTCTCGAGACGGCGATCAGCAGCCCCTGGAACAGCGAAGCACCGCGCCACTACTCGTACTTGGCGCTAGCACGGTTGTTCGGCCGCGCGATCTCGCGCACGGCGCTGGCCAAGGCGATCTCACTGGGATTGCTGGAACCGGATGGCTTCGGCTACCTGGCCCGCAGCCCGCGCGCGCTGGCGGCGGGTGCCGAGATGGCCAAAGCCGGGTTTCCGCTCGAGGACGTGCTCGACATCATCGAGCAGGCGCGCGGCCACTTCCAGGCCGTGTCCGACCGGATCGTCGGCATGGTCGTGCGCGAACTGGACCGCTTCGGCGAAGGCAAGCTGCCGCCGCCATCCGAAGTGCCGCGCATCGTGGATGTGCTCTGGCGCATCCGGCCACTCGCGCTGGTGGCGCTTGAGACCGAGATGATGCGGGCGCTCGAAATCTCGGCCAACAAGTATCTCGGGGACCGCGTTGCCGCGATCCTCGAACATCTGCATGAAGAGGGCGGATCGGCGGGCGATTGATGCGCCGGCCGAGCTCCCGCACACCTGCCGCTTGCCACCTGCCGCGTCACGCCACGCTACGGATCGACGGCGCGCGCGTGCTGGCACCCGCGCGAATCGCCGTGTCCTCGATCTCCGAGATCAGCGGCGCGATGCGGCTGAGCTCCGCGCGATTGTCGTCATCCCAAGGATGGAACCCAGGCCGGAAGTAGGCGAACCATTCCGGAATCATCTTGCGCAGCGTGCCCGGCGATCCCCACAGGAAGTTCATCACGCTGCCAAAGCCGAGCAGCTTGTTGCGGCATGACTTGTCCGCCATCACCAGCCTGACGTGGAAAACGAACACCATGGCCCAGAACGTCACGGTGGTGGTGAGCATCGTGAACGTTCGCACGAAGTAGCGGTATGGGCCGGGCTTCATGACCACGTTCCATACGTCGTAGGCCACGGCCTTGTGCTCGGTTTCCTCCAGCGCGTGCCAGGTCCATACCTGCCGATAGCCAGGCTCCGAATCACCCATTTGACGCGGATCGGCCAACACGCCAGCAGCCAGCATCGCCGTGTAGTGTTCCAGCGCGATCGTGTGCGCGAGCTGCCATGATTTCGGCAGGATTTTGCGCAGCAGATTGAGCAGGCTGGCCACGCGGCTGTCGAGCTTGCCGGCAGGTAGGCCAACATCATCGAGCAAACGGTTGTAAAGGATGTGCTCGCGTGTGTGCATCGCTTCCTGTCCGATGAAGCCGGCCACGGCCTGCTTGAGTTCTGGGTCGGCGATACGGTCGCGATAGTTGCGCACGCTGTCCATGAAGAAGCGTTCGCCGGCCGGAAAGAAAATCGAAAGTGCGTTGATGAAGTGGGTGACGTGCCGGCCGCGTTGATGCCAATCGCAAATGCGTTCCGGCGGGAGATGAGGGTGTACGTCACGGCGGACAGGCATCATGATGCGAACTCCTTGCTGAATGACGGACGTGCCTCGCGCACACCGTCCAGAAAAGGCAACAGGTCAGCGGCCACGCGCGGAGGGTCTTCTTCCATTGGGATGTGGCCAAGCCCCGCGTAACGGCGCAGCGTCACGTCGGGAATGCGGGCCGCGAACTCGGCCGCGTGCGCGGGTGGAATCCAGCGGTCGCGATCGCCCCACAGCACCAGCGTGGGCACGCGCACGCCGCGCAGGCGTTCGGTATCCAACCCATCGAAATCGAGCTTCGGCACCATGCGACCTACGGCTTCACGGCTGCCTGCGGCATAGAAGAAATCGACGTAGCGGCGGAACGTGGCCTCCGGCACGTGCGACGCATCACCATAGACATCGCGTGTGGCCGCGCGGATGATCCACTCCGGCAACATCCACGGCGCCGACCAGCGCACCATGGCGTGCCGGAACAGGTCGATGTAGATCGGCAGTTTCATCGGGAAACCTGCGGCATCCACCAGCACCAGCCGGTTCACCAGCGACGGCCGGCGCGCGGCGAGGTCCCATGCGATCAGTCCGCCGAGCGAGTTGCCAATCAGCGTTGCACACGAGATGTTCACTGCGGCCAGGAAGCCGTCGATGAATGCGCGATAGACGTCGACATCCATCGTCATGATGCGACCATGCGCGTCACGCAGCGGACCGGTGAGGCCAAACGGCGCGAGGTCGAGCCGCACCACGCGATAGCGGCGACGCAGCATCGGCATCAATCCCTCCCACGTATGCAGCGATGCGCCGAATCCGTGGATCAGCACCAGCGGCTCGCCCTCCGGCACGCCTTCCTCGGTGTAGTGGACCAGCGTGCCCATCACCGATACCCAGCGGGACGCGGGCAACGCATGGCGGTGCGCCAGCGTTTCACGCGACAGGCTGAACAGGCCGATGCGGCCTTGCCCGAACCAGCGCGTGAACGCACCCGGCGGCGACTGCAATGCCGCCTCACGTGAAAGCGCGGCGCGATTCATGCGCGTTCTCCGCGTGCGGGCGCGCCCGCCGTATCGGACAGCAGTCGCTTGCTCTTGCGTCGCGTATCGCGCACCACCAGCGACTGGTACGCGGCAGGCAGGACGCGGGAGAGGGCATCCGCCGCGTAGGCATCCGGGCCGATCAGCACGCGGCGCTTGTTCGCGCGCACCCCGTCCAGAATCACGCGCGCGGCCTTGTCTGCCGTGGTGATGAAGAACTTCTCGAACTCCTCGCGGCCCTGCTGCGCGTCGCGCACCAGCAGCCCGTTCACGCTCGACGAGACCCGGCTGGCACGCGCGATATTGGTCTTGATACCGCCTGGATGCACAGTGGTCGCGGACACGCCGCAGTCCATCAGATCGAGTTCCTGGCGCAGCGATTCCGTAAATCCGCGCACCGCGTATTTGCTGGCGTTGTACGCGCCCATGCCGGGCTGCGCGAACAGGCCGAAGATGCTCGACGTGTTCACCACATGGCCTTCACCGCTGGCCTTCAGATGGGGCAGGAATGCCTTCGTGCCATACACCACACCCCAGAAGTTGATGCCGATGATCCATTCGAGATCGTCGTAGGCCATGCCTTCGATCGTGCTCGACAACGCCACGCCGGCATTGTTGAAGATCAGGTTCACGCGGCCATGCGCACGCGCCACGTCATCCGCCCAGGCATGGACGGCGGCGCGATCCGCGACATCCACGCGATGACTGGTGACCTGCACCATGGGCGCCACGCGGCGCACTTCGGCCACCGTCTGCGCGAGGCCCGCCTCATTGCAGTCCGATATCGCCACGTGGCAGCCGGACTGCGCGAGCTGGATGGCCAGACAGCGCCCCATGCCCGAGCCGGCGCCGGTGATCGCGGCAACCTTGTTGTGGAAATCCTTCATGCATGTCTCCCGATATCGTTATGGGGTGCTGCGGTGTGGATGAGGGCGCAGGGTTGTGGGATGGGTGCGACCAGATCTCAGGCGCGGGCGGTCTCGGCCTGTTCGGGTAGCGGGGCAACGCCTTGTTCGCGCATGGGCCAGCGTTCGTAGTCGGCCATGCGGAAGGTCTGCGTCGCGCGCCAGAACTGCCATGTGAAGCCTGGCCACAGCGTGGTGTTCTTGCCGCTGCGCGGGTCCATGTACCAGCTCGCGCAGCCGCCTGCCGACCAGATCGTGTGATTCAGCTTCTGCTGGATGCCACGGTTGAAGCCATCCTGGATCGACGGGCGCACGTCCACGGCTTGCACGCGTTCCTGGCGCATCTGCTGCAGCGCGTCGAGCACGTAGCGCACCTGCGACTCGATCATGAACACCATCGAACTGTGTCCCAGTCCGGTGTTCGGCCCCATGATCAGGAACAGGTTCGGGAAGCCCGAGACCGTGGTCCCGAGGTACGCCTCCGCGCCGTCGCGCCAGGCATCGAGCACGTCACGGCCATCTCGCCCGATGATCACGCCACGCGGCAGCGGATCGGTGGCGCGGAAGCCCGTGCCCAGGATGATGCAATCGGCCGGCCTGCGGCTGCCATCGCGCATCACCAGCGCGTCCGGTTCCACATGGTCGATGCCCGTGGTCACCACATCGACATTGGCGCGTGTGAGCGCACCGTAGTAGTCGTTGGACATCAGCACGCGCTTGCAGCCGATCGTGTAGTCCGGCGTCAGCTTCGCGCGTAGCTCGGGGTCGCGCACTTCCCGCGCCAGGTGGCGCCGCGCCATCTGCTCCACGGCCTTCATCAGCTTCGGATGCATCACGAAGCCCATCACGCGCATTTCCAGCATCCAGTACAGGCCGGCGCGTACCAGCCACTGCGTGAAGGGGAACTGGCGGAACATCCAGCGCTCCAGCGCGGAAACGTCGCGGTCCGGCTTGGGCATGACCCACGGCGGCGTACGCTGGTAGAGGTCGAGGCGATCCACCTGTGGCGCGATCTGCGGCACGAACTGGATCGCGCTGGCGCCAGTGCCGATCACGGCCACGCGCTTGCCCGCCAACGGATAGTCATGGCGCCACTGCTGGGAGTGGAACGTGGTGCCGGCGAAGGTATCGAGACCGGGAATATCGGGAATGGCAGGGCGGCTGAGCCCGCCCATCCCCGAGACCAGGATCCGGGCGCGCACGCGCCGGCCATCGGCCATTTCCAGCCGCCAGACCCCAGCGGACGCGTCCCAGACGGCCTGCTTCAGTTCATGGCCGAAGCGCAAATGCGAGCTCAGGCCGAACGTCTCGGCGCTGTGTTCAAGGTAGCGGCGAATCTCCGGCTGCGGCGAGAACATGCGCGACCAGCTCGGATTGGGCGCGAACGAAAACGAGTAGAGATGGGATTGCACGTCGCACGCACAACCGGGATAGTGGTTGTCGCGCCAGGTGCCGCCGACCGAACCGGCTTTCTCGAAGATCAGGAAGTCATCGACGCCAGCTTGCTTGAGACGGATACCCATGGCCAGCCCAGAAAAGCCGCTGCCGATGATGGCGATGTCGCAGGCAGCGTCGTTGGGACGCGTGGGGATGAGACGGTCGGGCAGATCCACGGGTGCATTCATTTGGCGCATTCCGGTGGGTGCGCGGGTGTCGCCTTCGAGGGCGGCGACACGATCACGACACCATTGATTGTGACATTGAACGATGTCATCGTAGGTATCGCTGTGGCGTGGGTCAATGTGCTGGTTTGAAGATTTGCTCTATTTTTCGGCGATTTCCAGCGGCCCCTAGCGCACATGAAACAGGGTGCGCACCGAGAAAACCGCATCGGCGGCGGCAGTCAGTCGCGCGTTTGAAACCTGTCGGGGGGGTGAAAAAAAATCCTGCGCTTCGGCAGAATCGCAACGCAACTCGGCCAGTGCGGCTCGCCTGGCCTGGCAACGACATCGAAAACACGAACGAAGACGGAGACACGATGCCCGTACCTGCCCCACCCACTGTGGAGAAATCATCACGCCGCCAGTTCCTGAAGGTCGGCGTCGGGTTCTCCGCCGCGATCGCCTGCTCGGCGCTTCTTCCCTCGCTAACGGGCTGCTCGCCCGCCAGCACCCCACCGCAGGCCGGCATGGCATTCCTGCGGCCGGCCGATGTCGCGCTGTTCCGGGCGCTGCTGCCGGCGGTAGTCAGCGAGTTGGAATCAGTCGACTCGGCCCAGCGCGAGAAGCGCATCGCCGCCGCCGTGCAGAACATCGACGGGTCGATCGCGGCAATGGGTCTGAACGGCCGCGCGGAACTGCGCAAGCTGCTCGATCTGCTGGCCAGCACGCCGCTGCGCTGGGCCCTGGCCGGCCTGCGTGCGCCGTGGGACCAGGCCACGCCCGAACAGGTGCGCGGATTTTTGACGCGCTGGCGCACCAGCCGCTTCGAAACGTTCAACGCGGGCGGCGTGGTGCTGGTGAAGCTGACCAGCGTCGGCTACTTCGTGCTGCCCGATGCGTGGGCCGCCGCCGGCTACCCCGGTCCCAATCCCGCGGTCTATCGCGCCATCCATAGCTGACACCCACCATGGCCATCAACGATATCTACAGCGCCGGCATCGCGTCCGGCTGGAAGGTGCTCGACGCCGCCACGTTCACCGCGCCGCGCACGTTTGAAGCGGACGTCGCCATCGTCGGCAGCGGCGCGGGCGGTGGCATTGCCGCCGAAATGCTCACCGAGGCGGGATTCAAGGTACTGCTGATCGAGGAAGGGGCACTGCGCACTTCGGACAGCTTCAAGGACATGGATGAAGCGCGCGCGTATCGCGAGCTCTACCAGGAGGCCGCCGCGCGTGCGACGTCCGATGGCGCCATCTCGATCCTGCAGGGGCGCTCCGTGGGCGGCAGCACCACCGTGAACTGGACGTCCAGCTTCCGCACGCCCCCGAAAACGCTGGCCCATTGGGCCACGGAGCACGCTGTAACCGGGCATTCCGAAGCCGAGATGGCGCCGTGGTTCGAGAAGATCGAAGCCCGCCTGAATATGGCGCCGTGGGCGATGGACCCGAATCCGAACAACACCGTGCTCAAGCGCGGTTGCGAAAAGCTCGGCTGGGAATGGCACGTGATTCCGCGCAACGTGAAAGGCTGCTGGAACTCCGGGTACTGCGGCCTGGGCTGCCCGGTCAACGCCAAGCAATCGATGCTGGTGTCGACGATTCCCAACGCGCTCGCGCACGGGGCCACGCTCGTGCATCGGCTGCGGGTACGCACGATCGACCATGACGGCAAGACCGTGCGCGGCCTCACCGGCGACGCGCTTGGCATCGATGGCTACACGGCCACCGGCGTCACGGTCACCGTTCGCGCAAAGCATGTGATCGCGGCGGGTGGCGCCATCAATACACCCGCGTTGCTGCTGCGTTCGCGCGTGCCGGACCCGCATGGGCGGATCGGCCTGCGCACGTTCATCCATCCGGTGAACCTGACTATTGCCGAAATGCCGGAAAAGATCGATCCGTACTATGGCGCGCCGCAGTCGATCGCGTCCGATTATTTCCAATGGCGCGATGGCGCAACCGGGCCGATGGGCTACAAGCTCGAAGTGCCGCCGATGTTCCCGGGCATCAGCTCGGGCGTTTTCAATGCGCTGGGCGATGACCTGCGGCGTCAGATGGCCGCGTTGCCGCATACCAACGCGATGCTGGCGCTGCTGCGCGACGGCTTCGTGCCGGAGAGCCCCGGCGGGCGCGTGCGCATTGCCGACGACGGTAGTCCCGTGCTGGACTACGACGTGAGCGACTATGTCTGGGACGGCGTGCGCCGCGCCTACCTGAGCATGGCCGAAGCCCAGTTTGCTGCAGGTGCGAAGCGGGTACGACCCGCTCATCTCGACGGTCAGGACTACACGAGCTGGACCCAGGCACGCGAAGCCATCGGCCAACTGCCCCTGAAGAAATTCCGCGCGTTGCTTTTCACCGCGCACCTGATGGGTGGCTGCGGCATGAGCGACGATCCCAAGCGGGGCGTGGTGAACAGCACGGGTCGCCACCATCAGCTCGAGAATCTCTCCGTGTTTGACGGCTCGGTGTTTCCAACCAGTATTGGTGCGAACCCTCAGTTGTCAGTATTCGCACTCACGGCGCAGAATGTCTCAGCCCTATCCCGGAGCATCAAGCCATGATCCAAATAAAGCCCGTCGCAGTCGGGCCTGCAATTTAGAGGATCTATTCGAATATAAGTCTTGTGAAACGGTCGTGGCGCTGGATAGGCTCCCACAACCGTTTCAAGCATCCGTATGCCGTTAGAGCACGGAGCAACAGCGGTCGTGGATTTTTATTTTTATTGCAGGGGTCCACTGCGGTTTCATAGCGAGAGACGCCCCCATGAAGACCGGGAAAACCACGGCAGGAGACACCAAGGCTCGCATTCTTGACGCGACCGAGAAGCTGTTCATCGAGGTAGGCTACGAAGCAACATCGCTCAGACAGGTTACGTCGCGGGCAATCGTCAACCTCGCTGCCGTCAACTATCACTTCCGCAGCAAAGAAATCATGATGCAGTCGGTGCTTGGCCGCCGGCTGGATCCCCTCAACACCCGTCGCCTCGCGTTGCTGGACGCCTGCGAGGCGCGCTGGCCGGGTGCCGAGATTCGCTGCGAACACGTGATGGGCGCGCTGTTCGTGCCCGCGCTCCAGATGGCGCGCGAGCCCGAGATCGGCGGCCCATCGTTCCTGCGCCTGCTAGGGCGCGTGTATTCGGATACATCCCCGTTCATCCAGTCCTGGCTGATGGGGCACTACGCACCCGTGTTCGGCCGCTTCTTCGAAGCGTTCGCCCACGCGCTGCCGGACGTGCCTCGTCAGGAGCTCGGCTGGCGCCTGCATTTCGCCCTCAAGGCGTTGGCAGGCGTGCTGGCCGGCGACGAACTCGGCAACCTGATGCCGACGTTCACGCAGGGCAAGCGGATGAGCGATGCGCAGGTGCTGGCGCAACTGACGTCGATGGTGGTGGCGGCCCTCAAGGCGCCTTCACCCGCGCCGCAGGAGCTCGGCGCGCTGCAGGATGTGTTCGAGATCGGCGAGACGCAGCACGCCGACGAGCAGGCTCACCTCGCGGCACTGGCCGCCACTGTGGAGGCCGAATCCCACGAGGCCGCGGCAGCCGCCGCAGCCGCGCTGGGACGTGCCAGACGCAGTGCGCGACAAGTGCGCAACGAGGGAGCGACGCGAGCGGCCACCGCCAGCATGGCGGTACGCCGCGAGCACTGCGCGACCTTCCCAAGCAACCCGCTCGACGACTGGATGCGAACCCGCCCCAGGTCCTAGCCGACAAGTGAAGCGGTGGTCCTCATCGGGGCCGCCGCGCACCGGCAGCGAGCGGCGACGACATCCGTCGCTATCGATACCGACAACGTGATTCGCCACGCAACTTGCGAGGCGTGACCCGTTGCGCGCCACGCATGGCGCGACTTCACCCGCCTGCCACGGCAGCCCGCGGGAGGGACACGTCTTGCCCGCAAAAGGAGACATGCGATGAAACAGCTATACGCGGCAGCCGCCCTCGGCGGCATCCTGGGGATTCTCGCGGCACCGCCCGGAGGCACCACGGCGTACGCGCAGGGCACGTCCGCACCGGCCACGCAGACCCCGCGTGTCGCCACGCCATACGACGGCCTGCCCACTTCGCAACAGGCCACGATGCTCTCGAAACAGGTAGCCAGCGGCGAGCTTGCCGCGCAATCCGACGCGCAGGTACTGGCCACGTTCGAAGCGCTGCAGCCCGAAGCCATTCTGACGTGGGCACGGGCGGAAATGAATCGCTACCCCGAGTACGAATACTCGATGACGCGCCAGGAACGACTCAACGGTCAATGGCAAGACAAGCCAGCGCGCATGATGATCCGCTACCGCCATATGCCACGCCAGCTCTACGCGAAGTGGTTGCCAAACGGCGTGCAGGCCGGCCAGGAAATCATCTATGACGAGACCCGTCGCAAGGACGAGATGTACGGGCACCTCGGCGGCATCATGGGCTTCACGTCGATCTGGACCGCAATCGACGGCACATTGGCCAAATCCCAGTCGAATCACACCGTGCGCGACCTTGGCTTCCAGTTCGTGCTGTCGATGCTCGAGCGCGATGCGAAGACGCTGCGCGCGGCGGGGCTGCCAGAGAAGTACAGCCGAGTCGAAATCGTGCAGGAGCAAGGCGTGCGCATGGTGGCGCTGACATGGGAGCTACCAGAAGGCGCGCCGAAGTACTACGCGAAGAAGGTGCAACTGATGTTCGATCTCAAGCACCCCTGGCCACGCGCGGAAACCGCGTGGGACGCGGACGGCAACATGGTCGAGAAGATCGTCTTTGAGAAGGCCCAGAAAAAGACCTTCGACGCATCGACCTTCGATCCCTCGAACAGCGAATACAAGTTCTGAAGATGCCGAACGTGGGCCATCCCGTCCGTTTGAATTCGCGTGCCATGCATGACAAACGCGGTTTGAACAATGACGGGAGAGGCTTGCGTGACAACGGCAGGCCGCGCGGCCGCGGTGTTTGGAACGAGCGCTCTATTGCGCTCGACCGCTTGAAACGCGAGATTCCGACGCACCGTGAGCTATCCCGGCAATCGCCGGAGCGCCGGTCATAACGACAAGGAGACAACCATGCAGATGTCGCATGCTCGACACGCACTTTTTGCTGTTGCAGGGGTAAGCCTGACCATGACGCTCGCTGCGTGCGGCGGCGGTGGAGATGGCGATTCCTCCAGCAGCGCAACGCCAGCCGCCGCTGCGCAGCAATGCGCCACCGTCGGCAACTGCCCCACCTCGGGGGCTACCGAGAACCAGCCCGTGGCCTCGCTGTGCCCAAGCACACTCGATTACGGCACCACGTACACCGGCGGTTCCGGCGCGGGCGAGTTCCTGAAAATGCAGTTCGACTCGACCAGGGGCACGTACCAGATCACGATCATCGAATCGGCCGTTCCCAAGGCACCGGGATCGGTATCGCCGACACGCGCGGGCGTCACGCTGACTGGCACGATGACGCATCCGACCCGGCCGCTGCCGACTGCAGCGCAAAACAACTGCGCGTATGAACTGAAAACCGTCACCGCATCCGACGGCGCATCGCAGGCCATCATCGACCCCGCCAATCCGCCGATCATTTTCATCGGCAACGGCGTGGCGGGTGGCGGCATTCCTGGCGCAACGATCCAGTATGGCGGCCTGCTGGGGCTCGGCAAGATCCCACAGCGCACGTTCCCGATGTACCCGGTGCTGGCATTCGCGCAGACTGAGACCGACTTCAGCAAGATCGCGGGCACGTACAACCTGCTCGGCTATCACCTTGTGCCGTCCGGCGGCAAGTTGACTGGCGCCACGAACTACGCGCCCGCTACCGCCAACACCGTGGAAACACTCAACGCCGATGGATCATGCGCGTCGGCCAGCGGCGGGTCCTGTCTATCGACGGGCCAACCCTGGCATTTGCGTGGCGGTAACGATGGCGCGTTCGGCAGCGACAACGATGGCGGGGCGGGCAGCAAGCCGTATCCACACTTCTATGCCAACGCGCTCGCGCCCGCGAACGCGTGCGCACGCGGCGTGCTGGTGGTCGGCAAGCTCGAGGGCAAACAGGTGCCGCTGCTGGTCCGCGTGGGCTCCGCCTACATCAACGGACTGGACATCAGAGTCGACGACGAATCCGGCCTTGCCCTGATGACGCCAACCACCACGGTCACCCAGGCCAGCATGCAGGGCAGCTACATCGGCTCGGGCAGCGACTTCAAGTACCTGTCCTCGGCGGTCCAGAACAACCTCGTTGCGTTGATCGACCCGCAGGACCCCTCGCTCAAACCGGTCAGCGGATTTCAGATGGACTTCACGCAAGCCACGCGGCCCGGCGTGGTGACCACTGTCGACAACAGCGGCATCACGGGATCGGTCATCACCACTGGCCCCGTGTATGCCCACCTGTTCGGCCCCGCAGCAGATCCAACGTTCCGTGTCAGCGCGCTGGCCAGCCGCTGACGCAAGACATCCACTGCCTCACACATAGAAGAACCCCATAGGAGACATCATCATGCCGCTGCCGCAATCGCATCAACCACGTTCCGCAGCTTCGCTGCGGCCCTGGGCGCCACGCTTGGCGCTGGCACTGGTTACCACCGCGGCACTCGCCGGATGCGGCGGTGGTGGCGATGGCGACAGCGCGCAAACCGCAGTGCCCGCTGCCGTGCCTGCCCGACTCTGTCCTGCATCGGTCGACTATTCGACGCCTTATGTCGGCGGCACCGGATCGGGCGAACTGGTGAGTGTGCAGATCGACACCACGAAGATGACGTGGGCTGTCACGTTCCTGGACTCATCGGTCCCACGCACCACGGGCACGGTGCAGCCAACGCGCTCCGACCCCACCAACGGGCAAAACGTGGTGACCGGCAAGCTGGCGCAGGAAACCGGCCTGCCCACCGACAAGCTGAATCAATGCGCATTCCAGTTGATCGGCGCGAGTCTCGATGCATCGCGGCCGGCACGGCTGTTCCTGGGCGAAGGCGTGATGGGCGGCACGATCCCTGGCGCGCGTATCCAGTTCAACGGCATTGCCGGTGCTGGCGCCGTGCCCGACACGACGTTCCCGTACTTCCAGTTCATCGGCTTCGCGCAGACCGAGACGGACCTGAGCAAGATCGCGGGCGTCTACAACGGGTCTGGCTTCCATGAGATTCCATCGAAGAACTTCGCGCAGGTCGCGCAGGACTACAAGATGTCCCTGGCCGCCGATGGTTCATTCACGGTCTGCGACAACAAGACCGGCGGCACCTGCAAGCAGAAGGGCAACAAGTTCGTGCCGCAAGGCAACGGCTCGCTGCTTTCCACCAACTACGAAGGCGAGCAGCAACCAAGCCTCGGCGGCGTGCTGGGCCGCGCGTACCTGATCGTGGGCAAGCTGCGCGGACAACTCGTGCCGATCATGATTCGCGTCGGCTATGCCAACGCGTCGTTCACGAACCTGCAACCGGTGGGCGCCGATGACGAGATCGGCATCGGCATGATGGCGCCGGCGGTGTCGATCACACAAGGTAGTGTCAATGGCGAGTACGTCGGCGTGGACAGCAACTTCGACTACCGCACCACGGCGCTGGTGGGTGCCGATGCCGCGCAACTGGACCCGTTCCGCGCGGCCGACGCCACGCTGGCCACGGCGCTGAAGCTCGACTACTCGCAGACCACCGCTGGCGTGGTGACCACCACGCGCAAGGACAACGCCACGATCACGGGCAAGTTCATGTTCACAGGCGGCGTGTTCGGCTTCCTCGAAAACCGCACCACCGGCCCGTACTTCACGGTCGGCGCCTTCGTGCAATAACGACCCAGGGAGCCAACATGCATAACAAACGCCTCTCGCTGGCCCGTCGGCTTTCGATCGCTGCAGCCTTTCTCGCCTGCAGCACCTTCATGGCCACCACCGCGCACGCGCAAAAGGCCGGGGACAACGTCGTATCCGCGGGCTGGTTCCACATCGAGACCTTCGGCACCAGCGGCCCGTTGACCACAACCCTGCTCGATGTGCCAATCAACTATCCGCTTGGACTGCCGAGGTCGTTCTCGGCGCCAGGCAGTGGCCTGTCGACGTCGAATGCCGACACGCTCGGCTTGACGTTCAGCCACTTCGTCACCGACAACATCGCGATCACAGCCGTGGGCGGCATTCCGCCCGAGTTCAAGATCTACGGACACGGCTATCTGATTCCGCCGGGCCCGGCCGGCGCGCTGGGTCACCAGAGCCTCGGCGACCCGTCGCTGAATCCGATCATCACGCGCGCGCGTCAGTGGAGCCCGGCGGCTATGGTGCAGTATCACTTCCGTGCTCCCGATGTGACGTTCCGCCCGTTTGTCGGTGTTGGTGTCTCATACAACTTCTTCACCAATATCGACGTCAATCCGGCGTTCGCCGCATCGGTGAACAATAACCTCGGCGCGATCCTGGCTGCGGGTGCGGGTATTCCGGGTCCGACGTCGGTCCACGCCGATGCGTCGTCGTCGTGGGCGCCGGTCTTCAATGTCGGCGGCACCTACAACTTCACCGAGCATTGGGGTGTCACCGGGGCGGTCACGTACATCCCGCTCAAGAGCGAATCGACGATGACGATCAAGGCGTCGGACGGCACCGTGCTGTCGACCTCCAAGACGACACTGCGGCCAAACCCGCTGGTGTTCTTCCTCGCGGCGACCTACAAGTTCTGACCGACGTCAGCCACAACGCAAAAAGGGCGAAGCCTTGAAAGCTTCGCCCTTTTTTGCTGAACCGAAACGATGACTTACTGCGTCGTCGTTGTCTGCGGTGCCGGCTGCTGCGCCACCGGTCCTTTCTCCACCAGCCCGCCACCCAGCGCGCGGTAGAGGTCGATCGAGTTCACCAACCGCAACTGCCGTGCCGCAACCAGATCCTGCTCGGCCGAGAACAGCTGGCGCTGTGCGTCGAGTTCGTCGAGGTAGCTCGCCACGCCGCTGCGGAAGCGCATCCGCGCCAGTTCGTAGCGCGCGGCTTCCGCGTCACGCTGCTGTTCCTGGCCTGCCACTTGGTCCTCGAGCGTGCCGCGTGCCACGAGGGCATCGGCCACTTCGCTGAACGCGGTCTGGATCGTCTTCTCGTAGTTGGCGATCTGGATGTTCTTGCGGACGTTGGACAGGTCCAGGTTCGACATGTTTCGGCCGTAGTCGAAGATCGGCAGCACGAGTTGCGGCGCGAACGACCACACGTGGGCGCCCGAGTCGAACAGGTTCGTGAACGACGTGCTGATGGTGCCGGCATTGGCCGTCATCGTGATGCGCGGGAAGAATGCGGCCCGCGCCGCGCCGATGTTGGCGTTGGCCGACAACAGCTGCTGCTCGGCCTGGCGGATGTCCGGACGCTGCGTCAGCAGCTCCGAGGGCAGGCCCTCAGGAATATCGCTGATGATGTGTTCGTCCGACAGACGCATCGGCGCAGGCAGGTTCGGGATCTCGGCGATCGGCTTGCCCACGAGCACTTCCAGCGCGTTCTGCGCCTGCGCGCGCTGACGCGCCAGCTGCGCCGCGGCCACGCGGGCCTGCGCCACCAGCGATTCGTTGTCGCGCAGGTCCAGCGCGGATGTCGCGCCGGCGCTGAAGCGCTTCTGCGCCAGTTCGTACGTGCTCTGGCGCGCCTTGTAGGTGTCGCGGGCCAGATCGTACTGCTCGGCAAAGGCGCGTTCGGCCAGATAGGCCTTGGCGACCTCCGAAACCAGCGAGATATACGCGGCGCGGTGCGCTTCCTCGGTGGCCAGGTACTGCGCCAGCGCGGCGTTCGAAAGGCTCCGCACGCGGCCGAAGAAGTCGAGCTCCCACTGCGTTACCGACAGGCCGACCTGGTACACGTTACCCGTGAACGACTGGTCGATACCCGACGAGGCGCCCGAGAAGCGGCCGCGCTGGAAGCCGGCATTCGCATTCACAGTCGGCAGCAGGTCGGCGCGCTGGATCTGGTACTGCGCGCGCGCCTCTTCGATGCGGAGCGCGGCGGTACGCAGGTCGCGGTTGTTCTCCAGCGCCGCCTCGATCAGCCCTTGCAGGCGCGGGTCGGTGAAGAACTCGCGCCAGCCGATCTCGGTGGCGCGGCGCGTTTCACCGCTCTTCACCTCGGCCGAGGCATAACCTTCCGGCGCTGCCGGGTAGCCGCCCGCCACAGGTGCGGCGGGGCGGTCATAGTGCGGCGCCATCGTGCAGCCGCTCAGCACCCCGGCCACCAGCAGCAGAGTGGTCAAAGTCTTTGTCATAGTCAGATTTCCTTCTGGCTTTCCAGGCGTGCCATTTCCCGCTCGTGCTGGGCCTTGCTGCCCTTGAAGCGGCTACGCACCACCACGAAGAATACCGGCACCAGGAAGATCGCCAGCAGCGTTGCCGTGATCATCCCGCCCATCACGCCGGTACCGATCGCGCGTTGGCTGCCCGAGCCCGCGCCAGTGGCAATCGCCAGCGGCAGCACGCCCAGAATAAATGCCATCGACGTCATCAGGATCGGGCGGAACCGCAGGTGCACCGCTTCGAGCGTCGCATCCACGAGGCTACGGCCCTGCGCCTGCAGGTCCTTGGCAAATTCCACGATCAGAATGGCGTTCTTGGCGGACAGACCGATCGTCGCGATCAGGCCCACCTTGAAGTACACGTCGTTCGGCATGCCACGCAGCGTCACGCCGAGCAGCGCGCCGATCACACCCAGCGGCACCACCAGCAGCACGGCTACCGGAATCGACCAGCTCTCATAGAGCGCGGCCAGACACAGGAACACGATCACCAGCGACAGCGTGTACAGGATCGGTTCCTGCGAGCCGGCCAGGCGCTCTTCATACGACTGACCCGACCACTCGAAACCGAAGCCCGGCGGCAGCTTGGCGAAGTTTTCCTCCATCACGCGCATGGCCTCGCCAGTGGACTTGCCCGGCGCGGCCTGGCCCGCGAGCTTCACGGCCGGCATGCCGTTGTAACGCTCCAGGCGCGGCGAACCCATGATCCACTTCGACGTCGCGAACGCGGCAAACGCCACCATGTCGCCATTGGCATTGCGCACGCGCAGCTTGGTCAGATCGTCCGGCAGGCGGCGATCCGCACCTTCGGCCTGCACGATCACACGGCGCACGCGACCCTCATAGATGAAGTCGTTCACGTACGAGGAGCCAAACGCGATCGACAGCGTCGAGTTGATATCGGCCACCGATACGCCCAGCGCGCGCGCCTTTTCGCGATCGATGTCGATGCGCAACTGCGGCGCGTCTTCCTGACCTTCCGGACGCACGCCTTGCAGCACCGGCGACTGCGCCGCCATGCCCAGCATCTGGTTACGCGCTTCCATCAGCTTCGCGTGGCCCTGACCGCTGCGGTCCTGCAGACGGAAGTCGAAGCCCGACGAGTTACCCAGTTCGGAGATGGCCGGCGGGTTCAGCGGGAAGATGATCGCGTCCTTGATAAACGACAGCGCGCCGAACGCACGGCCCACCAGCGCTTGCGCGGTCTGATCCGCGCCCGGACGCTCCTTCCAGTCCTTCAGACGCACGAACGCGATACCGCCGTTCTGGCCGCGGCCGAAGAACGAGAAGCCCGCCACCGTGATCATCTGGTCCACCACCTTCGATTCCTTCTGCAGGTAGTAGTCCTCGATCTGCTTGAGCACGCCGATCGTGCGCTCTTGCGTCGCGCCCGTGGGCAACTGCACCACGGTGATCATGTAGCCCTGGTCCTCATCGGGCAGGAACGACGACGGCAGGCGCTTGAACAGCACCACCACCCCGGCGATGATCACCAGGTAGATGATCACGTAACGGCCCGTGCGCTTGAGAATGCGCGCAATCATGCCCTGGTAGCTGCCAGATGCCGTGGTGAAAGTACGGTTGAACCAGCCGAAGAAACCCTTCTTCTCGTGGTGATGGCCTGCTTCCACCGGCTTGAGCATGGTGGCGCACAGTGCCGGGGTCAGCGTCAGGGCCAGCAGCGCCGAGAAGCCCATCGAAGCAATCAGAGACAGCGAGAACTGGCGATAGATGTTGCCGACAGAGCCCGAGAAGAACGCCATCGGGATGAACACCGCCGTCAGCACCAGCGTAATGCCGATGATGGCGCCCGTGATCTGTCCCATCGCCTTGCGCGTGGCTTCACGTGGCGAGAGTCCTTCCTCGCTCATGATCCGCTCGACGTTCTCGACCACCACGATGGCATCGTCGACCAGAATACCGATCGCCAGCACCATGCCGAACATTGTCAGCACGTTGATCGAGAAGCCGAACGCCAGCATCGCGCCGAACGTGCCAAGCAGCGCCACCGGCACCACCAGCGTCGGGATCAGCGTCGCGCGGAAGTTCTGCAGGAACAGGTACATCACCAGGAACACCAGCACCACGGCTTCCAGCAGCGTCTTGACCACTTCCTCGATCGAGATCTTCACGAAGGCCGAGGTGTCGTAAGGCACGCTGAACTCGTAGTCCGGCGGGAAGAAACGCGAAAGCTCTTCCATCTTGGCGCGCACCGCGGTGGCGGTGGCCAGCGCGTTGCCGGTCGGGGCCAGCTTGATGGCGATGGCCGAGGCCGGCTTGCCGTTGATGCGGGCGAGCGTCGAGTAGTCGGCGCCGCCCAGTTCCACGCGGCCGACGTCCTTGATGCGCACCGACGAACCGTCCGGATTCACGCGCAACAGGATGTTGGCGAATTCCTCGGGCGTGTTCAGGCGGCTTTCGGTACTCACCGTGGCGTTAAGCTCGGTGCCAGAAGGCGACGGGGTCCCGCCCAGTTCGCCCACGGCAACCTGGATGTTCTGCTCGGCCACTGCGGCCTTCACGTCGAGCGGCGTGAGGTTGTAGCCGGTCAGCTTGGCCGGATCCAGCCAGATCCGCATCGCGTATTCGGTACCGAACAGGTCGGCCGCACCCACGCCGGGCACGCGACGGATCGAGTCGACGACCTGCGCGGACACGAAGTTACCGAGCTCGATCGCATCCGAGTTACCGGATTTGGACGAGACCGTGATGAACATCATGTAGTTGTTGCCGGCCTTGTCGACCTTCACACCCTGTTGGCGCACTTCCGCGGGCAGACGCGCTTCCACGCGCTTCAGGCGGTTCTGCACTTCCACGGAGTTCAGGTCGGAACTCGAGCCCGGCGCGAACGAGATGTTGATCGTGGCCAGGCCGGACGACTCGCTCTGCGACTCGTAATAGAGCAGGTTCGGCGCGCCGTTGAGCTCCTGCTCGATCGGCGTCACCACCGTGTCTTCAATGGTCTTGGCCGATGCACCAGGGTAGGTCGTGCTGACCGTGATGATCGGGGGCGCGATATTGGGGTACTGCGCGATCGGCAATTGCAGGATCGCGAGTGCCCCGCCCAGCACGATGATCAGCGCGAGCACCCACGCGAACACCGGCCGGTCGATGAAAAACTTCGCCATGAAACTGGCTCCCTAAGTGTGCGTGGTCAGCCTTGCTTGGCCGGCTTCTGCTCGGCGGGCTTGGCTTCGTTGCTGGCTTCGGACTTGCCGCCTTCAGCACCCTGCGCACCTGCGCCCGATGCCGGCGCAGCCGCGGTCTGCGGATTCTGGAACGGCACGGCCTTGGCAGGCGCGCCCGGGCGAACCTTTTGCAGGCCCTCGACGATGACCTTTTCGCCACCCTTGAGGCCTTCGGTCACCACCCAGCGATCGCCGATCGCCTGCGGCGCCTTGACCGGCACCGCGGCTACCTTGCCGTCATCGCCCACCACCAGCACGCTCGCGCCCTGTGCGCTACGGATCAGCGCGCGCTGCGGCACGGTCAGCGCCTTTTCGTCCACACCCTGTTCGATCTTGACGCGCACGAAGGTGCCCGACAGCAGTTCACGCTTCGGGTTCGGGAACTCGGCACGCAGCGTGATCGAACCCGTGGTCGGGTCCACGGTCATGTCCGAGAACAGCAGCTTGCCGGTCATGCCGTATTCCTTGTCGCCGGCTTCCGGGTACAGGTGCACGCGCGCGCCACCGTTCACACCCTTGACCTGGCCGGCCTCAATGGCGCGACGCAGGCGCGCCACTTCCGACGCGGGTTGCGTGAAGGTCACCCAGATCGGCTCGACTTGTTCGACGGTGGTCAGCTTGGTGGCTTCGCCCTTGCCGACCAGCGCGCCTTCCGTGACCAGCGCACGGCCGACGCGGCCGGAGATCGGCGCGGTGACGGTGGTGTAGCCCAGATTGATCTGCGCGGTCGTCACGGCCGCCTTGGCGGCGGCGATATCGGCATTGGCCTGACCGGCGGCGGCAACCGCCTCGTCGTATTCCTGCTTGCTGACGGCGTTGGCAGCCACCAGCGGCTTGTAGCGCTCAGCCTTCTGGCGCGCGGACACGGCATTGGCCTCGGCACGCTCGAGCTGGGCCTTGGCCGAAGCCAGTTGCGCCTGATACGGGGCGGGATCGATGCGGAACAGCACCTGACCGGCCTTCACTTCACCGCCTTCGGTGTAGTTGCGCGACAGGACGATACCTTCCACGCGGGCACGCACCTCGGCGGTGCGAACACCCTCGAGACGACCCGGCAATTCATTGACGACGGCAACTGCGGACGGCGTGACGGTCACGACACCCACTTCCGGAGGCGGCATCGCGCCGCCCTGCGGGGCTTTCTGGCCGCAGGCGGACAACGCCAGTACCGCCACAGCGGCGGCAACACTACGGATTTGTTGGGACTTCCTCATCGATAACCCCATGATGGCAATTTGAGATCTGCCGCAATGCCCGCGACGCGAACAGTCGCAAAGGGCAACACACTCCGGGGGCGGGGTATGGCGGCCAAACAGGTTCTTGCTTGTTGCCAGCCGCCGCACGCAAGGCGGTGGATGGAAACGCTTTTCTTTCTACAGGCAGGATTTCCCGGCTTCGGCTCATGGCTGCGTCACTTTGCGCGCGCGCCATCACACAAATCAGGTTGGCTGAAACTCGGGCAGGGGCGTATTATAGATACATTCGCGCATGTATGTAAGTACCCGGATAAATTTTGGGGCGTTTACAACACATGTGATGGTTGCGTGTAGTGGAATGCTCCTGCAAATCGAGCACGATTGTTCCATTCACGGTACGATGCGCCCCGCCTAGTGCCGTTGCGCAATTTGGAGAGAGAAGCGCCTTGCCATCCACCGGCAGCGCCTATGGAGACCTGGCGACCACCGCCGTCCGGGTAAAGAGGGAAATGGTCAGACGTACCAAGGAAGAAGCGCTAGAGACGCGCAACCGCATTCTGGATGCGGCAGAGGCCGTGTTCCACGCCCGTGGCGTGGCACGTCCTTCGCTGGCGGACATTGCCGAGGCGGCAGGCGTCACGCGCGGCGCGATCTATTGGCATTTCAAGAACAAGAGCGACGTGTTCGCCGCGATGTGCGATCGCGTCAACTTGCCTGTCGAGGCGCTCTGCTCGCCCGAGCGCATTGCCTCGCAGGAAGACCCGCTCGGCAGCATCCGCGACATCTGCGCATTCGTGTTCCGCCAGACCGTCAACAATCCCCAATGGCGCCGCGTGTTCGAAATCATCTTCCACAAGTGCGAGATGGTCGAGGACAACGGCGCCATCTTCGTGCGCCAGCGCCAGTCGCACCAGGAAGGCACGGTGAAGATGCGCGAGCATCTGCGGCTAGCGATGGAGCGCGGCCAGTTGCCCGCCGACCTCGACCTGCCACTGGCCGTCAATGCCTTTCACGCCGCGATCGGTGGCGTGCTGGCGCACTGGCTGTTCTCCCCCGAGGATTTCGAACTGGCCCGCGAGGCCGAACGCCTGGCGGACGCATTCATCGACACATTGCGCCTCTCGCCGGCTCTGCGCGTGGGCTACGTGCCACGCCCCATGGCGCCGCTCGATGCGGAAATGGCGGCCCTGTGCGAACGGCAGCCCCAGCAGCCCCAGCAGGCCCTGGCGCCGACCTGATTCCGACCTGATTCCGACCTGATTCCCGAACGGATTGCTGAGCGGGCTATGAGTTGGCTATGCGCCGTCAACCGCGCATGGCTTCGCGCCAACGCGCGATGAACGCCTTCTTGCGCAGGGCATCCTGTGCGGCCAGCAGACCCGGCCCGACGCTGATCGGTCTGAGCGCGTAGCCCAGCCGTTCCGCCAGTGCGTTGGCAGTATGCGTGCTGTCGGTGTCGGTGCGAATCGTGTAGAGCTGGGACGCGGTCTGACTCAGCAGGACCTGCCCATCGCGCGACAGCAGGAAATCGAGCCACAGCCGCGCCGCGTGTGGCCTCGGCGCCTGCCGCGCGATGAACGCCACGCGCGACATCACCAGGGTGTAGTCGCGCGGCGCGATGACGGCAATCCCGGCCCCGCGCTCCATCAGGGACAGCGCATAGGAACCTAGCAGGTTATAGCCCAGCACCAGCTCGCCACTGGCGATGCGCTCGATCATGTCCGCCGTCGATGCAGACAACTGCACGCGCGCGCGGCCCAACGCCTGAGCCAGATACCAGAACTCGCTGCCCATGCGCGCATCCTGCTGGGCGAGCAGATAGCCAACGCCGGAACGCTCCACGTCGTACGTCACAATCTTGCCCCGCCATTGCGGCGCGCGGTCCTGCAGCAAGCGCGCCAGGCCGCTGCGGCTACTCGGAATATGGGTGCCCGCGAAGTGCTTCCGGTTGTAGACGATCACCGCAGGCTCGAACGTGGTGCCGAACGCCTCGTCGCGCCAGACCGCCCAGCCCGGCAGGCCATCGCGTTCCGGCGACTCGTAGCGCTGCGCGTAGCCGTCGTTGACGAGCTTGATCTGCAGGTCCATCGCCGTGCTCCAGAGCACATCGGCCACATCCGCGTCCCTTGCCGGCCGGTTCGTGCCGAGGCTCGCGCTCTCCGCCAGGAAGCGGTCGTTCAGCTCGATCGTGTTCAGGTCCTGATAGCGCACGCGAATACCCGGATAGCGGGCTTCGAATGCGTCGATCAGCGGCTGCGCGATCTCCAGATCGGTCGAACCATAGACCGTGACCGATCCCTCGCGCTGCGCGCGCGCGATCACCTCGATATAGTCGCTCGGATACCCCGCCGGCACCCGCGCCGTGGGCTGCGCCCGGGCCGGAAGCGACGGTACGCCCGCAGCCATGACGGCGCCCGCCATCAGCAAGTGACGGCGAGTTGCATGAACCGGAGGCGACTTGGTTTCTGGCACAGTAGACAGGCGTGTTGTACACGGGAAGGAGCGCCGCCATTATAGGGTGCGAGCGGCGCCCCCGACACCCGCCGCCGAGGCGGTATCATAGGCGCCCTCGGGGGCAGCCCCCGGAGACAGATCAAGAGCGGGCAGAGGAGGGTCCCATGCGCATCCTGCTGGTGGAAGATGAAGTGGAACTGGCCCGCTGGGTCACACGCGCACTTGAGCAGGGCGGCTTCGTGATCGAGCATGTCACCGACGGCCTGAAGGCCGAGGCCCGCCTCATGGCCGAGGAATACGATGCCGTCGTGCTGGACCTGCGCCTTCCCGGCAAGGACGGCCTGGCCGTGCTGAAGGCCATGCGCGGCCGCGACGACCGCACGCCCGTGCTGATCCTCACCGCACAGGACACCCTGGATGAACGCGTGCGCGGTCTCAATCTCGGGGCCGACGACTACCTGCCCAAACCATTCGCCATCGCGGAACTCGAGGCCCGTATCCTGGCGCTGATCCGGCGCAGCCGTGGCCGGGCGCATCCGCGCCTGCAATGCGGCACGCTGGTATTCGACGGCGAAGCGCGCAGCTTCACACTGGCTGGCGCGCCGCTGTCCCTGACCCCGCGCGAATCGACGCTGCTCGGCGCGCTGCTGGCCCGAAGCGGCCAACCGCTGACGAAAGCCCAATTGCTCGACAAGGTGTTCTCGCTCGACGCGGACGTGAGCCCGGACGCCATCGAGGTGCTGGTCTATCGCCTGCGCAAGAAGCTGTCCGGCCACGGCGTAACCATCGTCACGCTACGCGGCTTCGGCTACCTGCTCGAACCAGAGACCGCCACCTGATGTGGCCTCGCCGCCTGCGCCAGCGCGCGCGCCTGCCTGTGCGGTCCTGGTTGCGCGGCAGCCTGCGGCGCCAGTTGCTGATCCTGCTGGTGCCGGCGCTGGCGCTCATGATGGCGGTCGATACGTGGTTCACCTACGGCACCCTGCGCGATGCCGCCAACACGGCATACGACCGCTCGCTGTACGGCTCCGTGCTGACCATCGACAACGCCATCGGGATGGCCGGCGAAAGCATCCAGCTATCGCTGCCCGACGCAGCCATGGAGATGTTCGAGACCGCGGCGCAGACACACGTGTTCTACCGCGTGTCGATGGAGCGGGCGGGCCAGATCGAGACTGTCACCGGTTATGACGACCTGCCGCTGCCGGCGGGAGCGCTGCGGAACGGCCAACCGCGCTTCTACGACGCCACCTATCGCGGCGACCGGGTCCGCATCGCGGCGATGGCCCGCCCGGTCTATCGCCCCGACGCGCACATGCGCGTGATCATCCAGGTGGCGGAGACCGCCGAGCCGCGCGCGGCGCTGATCGGCAACGTCTGGCGCAGTGCACTGCTGCGCGACATCGCGCTGATCATCGTCTCGGCGCTGATCCTGGTCGGCGGCATTACCTACGTGCTCCGCCCGCTGCAACAGGTACGCGACGATGTGCGCGCGCGCTCGCCCGAGGATCTGACCCCGCTCGAATTCGACCATGTGCCGGTCGAGGTGCGCCCGCTGGTCGACGCGGTGAACCTGCACGTGTCGCGCTCCGACGCGATGGCCCAGGCCCAGGCCCAGTTCATCGCCGATGCCGCCCATCAGCTCCGCACGCCACTGGCCATCCTGAAGACACAGGCCGAGTTCGCGCAGCGGCAGCTCGACACGTTCGGCGGTGAAGGCGCGGCGCATTCAGGCGCCGCCGAAGCCGTTGGCGGCATCGTCAAGCAACTGGAGCAGGCCGCGCGGATGACCAACCAGTTGCTGGCACTGGCGCGCGTCAGACAGCACGCGCCGGACGGCACCGCCCCGGCCACGGAAGTGGAAATCATCGACGCAATCGGCGTGGCGGAGCAGGTGGCACTGGACTACCTGCCACTCGCTCGCGGACGCCAGCAGGATTTCGGCTGGGAACGACCGGCCGGACTGGAACTGCCAGTGCAGGCCGATCCCGCGCTGTTGCGCGAGGCATTCGCCAATCTTGTCCACAACGCCATCCAGTACTCGGGACGCCGCAGCCGCATCACGCTCTCCGCCACACAGGTCGACGACAGCGCCATGCTCGTCGTCGAGGATGACGGCCCCGGCATTCCCGAGGCCGAACGCGAGAAGGTGTTCGCGCGCTTCTATCGCCGGGTCGGCCACACGGAAACAGGGTCGGGCCTCGGACTTGCCATCTCGCGCGAGATGGCGATGCGCTGCGGCGGCACCGTGGTCTTGCGCGAAGGCGTCCAGGGACGCGGCGTGCGCGCGGAACTCAGCTTGCCACTGGTGATGCCGACGGCCTGATGGGCCGCGCACGCCGACTCATTGCTACTTCTTCATCACCGCATCGGTACATGGGTCGGGACGATCCACGGCAGGGACACGCACAAGCACATCGAATGCCTTGTCGTTGACCTCGGACTCCGCATAACCGACGCTGAGCACGCGCACGTCATCTCGATCGGCACGATCGAGCCAGCGGGGCACACCGATGTCGCGCCGCACGTGGCCGTTACCCGCGATCAGCACCACGCCCCGGTCGCCATGTGCCTTCATGATCTGCGCCATCACAGCATCGCGGGCAGCCTGCGCGTCGAGCATCCCTGGCAGCATCGCCTTCGGGAAATTACCGCAGTGCCCGGCATCGAGTGTCGCCGTCTGCAAGGCGACGAGGTCGGCAGGCAAGGGCTTGTCCAGTTTCAACTCGGCCTGCTGTTGGGGCGCGAAAACCTGCCCGAGCCCGCCGCGCACGATCTTCGCGGCATCGGCACGCGACAGGTTCGCGGCAAGCAACGGCAGGTCGTATTGCAATGCAAGTGATACCACCGGTTGGTAGAGCGCCCAGTTCCAGCCACTCTTTGGGCCCGTCGCCTGCGCGATGACATAGTCCGCATCGCCCGGACGCTCGCGACGCGCACGGTCGATATCGCCCTGCCGTTCGCGGTCGAATTGCTCCATCGCGATCGCGGGCCGCCAGCCCGCCTCGACGGCCTGCGTCAGCGCCTGCAGCCGCTGCCGTTGGCCCGCCGCGTTGTCGTGCACCTCTCCGAGCAATACGTAGGTCTGGTTCGGGAAGCGCTGGCTCAAGGCATCTGCCGAAGGTCCTGTCGACGCGCATCCGGCGGTCAGGGCTGCCATTGCGATACAGGCTACGAATCGGTTCATCGCTGTGGTCTCTCCGGTTGCCCGGCACTTGCGCCGGGCCATTGGGATGGGAGCTTGACGCGACACGAGCCGATGGTTTGGCGATCAGTGCGCCACCGTTGCCGGCTGCTGCTCGTCCAGCGGATTGCCTTCCGAATCGATCTGCAACGGGCCGGTACCAGAGTAGCGATCGAGCGCGAGGTAGATCACCGGCGTGATGAACAGCGTGATCACTTGCGAGAACAGCAAACCACCCACCACGGCCAAGCCGAGCGGCTGGCGCAGTTCCGCGCCCGCGCCCAGGCCCAGTGCCAGCGGCAGGGCGCCCATCACGGCCGCGAACGTGGTCATCATGATCGGGCGGAAGCGCAGCAGGCACGCCTGCCGAATCGCCTTCGCGGGCGCCATGCCCTGCTCACGCTGCGCCGCCAGCGCGAAGTCGATCATCATGATCGCGTTCTTCTTGACGATACCGATCAGCATCAGCACACCGATCGTCGCGATCAGCGACAGCTCCACGTTGAACAGGAACAGCGTCAGCAACGCGCCAACGGCCGCGGAAGGCAGGCCGGCCAGAATCGTCAGCGGGTGGATGTAGCTCTCGTAGAGCACACCCAGCAGCGTGTAGATCACCGCGATCGCCGCCACCAGCAGCACCACCTGCGTGGCCTGTGACGACTGGAACACCGCAGCATCACCACCCCAGCTCGTGAATATCGATGTCGGCATCGCGATCTCATCGCGATAGCGGTCGATCAGCTTCGACGCATCGCCAAGCGCGGCGCCCGGCGCGAGGTTGAACGACACCGTGACCGATGGCAATTGGCCCTGGTGGTTCACCGCGATCGGTCCCACGCGGCGCTCGGTCGTGGCGAACGCCGACACCGGCACCATCTGGCCCGTCCGGCTGCGCACGTAGAGCTTGGAGAACGCCGTCTCATCCGCGCGGTCGATATCGGCCGCGGTCAGGATCACGTAGTAGTTGTCGATCGGCGTGTAGATCGTCGACACCTGACGCTCGCCAAACGCGGTGTACAGCGCCGTGCGCACGTCCTGCATCTGCACGCCGAGCGCATTGGCCTTGTCGCGGTCGATTGTCAGTTGCGCCTCGAGACCCGACTGCTGCGAATCGCTGGTCACGTCACGGAAGATCGGCTCGGTGCGCATCTTGGCCATGAGCTTGTCGCTGAACTCCTGCAACTGCCCCGGCTTCACGCTCTGCAGCGTGTACTGGTAGCGGCTCTTGCTCTGACGCCCGCCGAGACGCAGGTTCTGCACCGGCGAGAAGTAGACCGCCAGCCCGGGCACCCCGGCAACATCCTTGCGCAGCGACTCCACCACCTGCGGCATCTTCGGGCGCTCCCCGAGCGGCTTCAGCTCGACGAACATCCGGCCCGTGTTGATGGCTGGCGACGGGCCACCGCCGATCGACGCCACCACGCTCTTCACGGCCGGATTCGCGCGGATACGTTCGGCGGCGTCGCGCAGGCGATCGGACATCGCGTCGAACGAGATGTCCTGCGGGCCTTCTGCGTTGACCTGGATCTGGCCGATGTCTTCCTCGGGGAAGAAGCCCTTCGGGATCTTCACGAACAGCACAGCGGTCAGCACGAACGTCAGGCCGGCTGCGGCAAGCACCACGCGGCGGTGCGCCAGGCACCAGTCCAGTCCGCTCGCGTACTTGCGGAGCGTCCATTCGAACAGGTCTTCGAACCACTGCGTGGAACGCATCCCGATCGTTTGCTTCTGCTCCACGCGATGCACGGGCGCGCCCGCGGCGTGATCGCCCGTCGCTTCCCCATACATGTGCTGTGATTCGTCCACCGGCACGTTCTCGGCAGACAGGAAGCGCGCGCACAGCATCGGGATCAGTGTCAGCGACACGAGCGCCGAGACGAGAATAGACAGCGACACCACCGCGGCGAATTCGTGGAACAGCAGGCCAATCACACCCGGCATAAAGAAAATCGGGATGAACACGGCCACCAGCGAGATCGAAATCGACAGGATCGTGAAGCCCATTTCGCGCGAGCCCACCAGCGCTGCCTTGAGCGGCGGCACGCCTTCCTCGATATGACGCACGATGTTCTCGAGCATCACGATCGCGTCGTCCACCACCAGGCCCACGGCCAGCGTGATGGCCAGCAGCGACACGTTATCCAGGCTGTAGCCAAACGCCTTCATCAGCGCCACGGTGCCGATCAGCGAGATCGGCAGCGATACCGTGGGAATCAGCGTCGCGGCGGCGCGGCGCAGGAACAGGAAGATCACCATCACCACCAGCGCGACGGTCAGCGCCAGCGTGAACTGCACATCGTGGATCGATTCCCGGATCGACATCGACCGGTCGTTCACCACGTTCACGTTGACGGAGCCCGGCATCTGCGCCAGCAGGCGCGGCAGGGCGCTCCGGATCGCATCGACCACGGCCACCGTGTTGGCATCTGGCTGGCGCTGCACGGCCAGCACGATCGAGCGTTCGTTGTTGAGCCAGCTGCCGGTCTTGATCGTCTCGACGCTGTCTTCCACTTCCGCCACGTCCGACAGCCGCACCACGGCGCCGCTCGGCTGGCTGGCCACGATGATGTTGCGGAACGCGTCCGCGTTGGTCATCTGGCGGTTAGCCTGGATCGTCAGCGTCTGGCGCGTGCCGTCGAGCGTGCCGACCGGCGTGTTCGCATTGGCGCGATTGAGCGCGGTGGCCAGCTCATCAAGCGTCAGGCCACGCGCGGCCAGCGCGTCGGGGTGGGCGCGCACGCGCACTGAGAAGCGCTTCTGGCCAAAAATCTGCACCTGCGCGACGCCGGGCAGTGTGGCCAGCGTCGGCGAGATCAGGTTATCGCCAAACGCGTTCAGCTCCCCGAGGCTCATCGACGGCGAATTGATCGCCAGCAGGATCACCGGCGCATCGGCCGGGTTCACCTTGCGATACGACGGTGGCAGCGTCATCTCGATCGGCAGCGACCGCTGCGCGCGGAACAGCGCGGCCTGCACGTCCACGGCGGCGGCGTCGATATCGCGGTCGTTGTTGAACTCGATCGTGATGCTCGAATTGCCGAGCGTGTTCGACGAGCTGATGACCGAGACGCCCGGAATCGTGGCGAACTGCTTCTCGAGCTGCGTGGCGACGGACGCCGCCATCGTCTCCGGGCTCGCCCCCGGCAGCGTGGCCGTGACCTGGATCACGGGCGAATTGAAACTGGGCAACGCCGCAATCGGAATCGTCGGATACAGCACGATACCGGTCACGATGACGGCCAGGCACAACAGCACCGTCATGACGGGCCGGCGGATACAAAGCTCGGACAGCGTCATGGCATCAATGCTTGGTAGCGGCGGCCGGGGCCGAAGCGCCGCGAGCGGCAGCTTCCCGCACCAGGCTTCCCGGACGCAGATTCTGCGCGCCCTCGGTCACGACGCGCGCGCCGGGTTGCACGCCTTCGATCACCGCGGCAGCAGCCGTCGTGGCGATGACCTGCACTGGCACGCGCGCCACCTTGTTGTCGGCCTGCACGGTGTAAACGAAACGGCCCTCGGGGCCGGCCACGATGGCCTGTGGCGGCACGGACAGCGCATCCTTCAGCACCTGCACCGTGGCGTTGACGTTGGCGTAGGTGCCCGGCCAGAGGCGGTGCTCTTCGTTGCCAAACATCGCCTTGACGCGGATGCTGCCGTACTGCGGATCGACGGTGTTGTCGACGAATGTGATCTTGCCGGTCACGGGCTGCTTGCTGCCGTCGTTAGGCAGCGCCGTCACCGATACCGGTCCGCTGCGCAGTGCCTCGCGCAGGGCGGCAAGCTGCCGTTCGGGCAGCGTGAACATGACCGTGATCGGCGCGATCTGCGCCACGATGACCATCGGCGTCGCAGTCGTCGGCGTGACCAGCGAGCCCGGGAAGACGTTGATGACGCCGGTCCGGCCGCCGATCGTCGCTCGAATCGTGCCGTAGCTGATGGCCACGCGGCTCGCTTCGATGGCCGCCTGGTCGGCGCGAATCGTGGCTTCGAAGCCGTCGACCTTGGCCTGTGCCGTATCCACGGCACTGCGCGAGATGAAGTTGCGCTGCAGCAGCTCCTGGCTACGTGTCAGCGTGCGGCGTGCGTCGGACAGATCGGCCTGGTCGCGCATGAGCTGGGCGCGCGCCTTGTCCAGATTGGCCTCGTCCATGCGCGTATCGAGCGAGAACAGCAGGTCGCCCGGCTTGACGCTCTGGCCTTCCTTGATATGGACCGTGCGAACGGTGCTCGACACCTGCGGGCGCACCTCCACGGTCTGCATCGCCACCACATTGCCGTTGGCGTTCACTTCCAGCGGCACATCGCCCTGCTGGACGATAGCCGTGGCAACCGTGGTCACGGCCGGGCCCTTGGCGGCCGGCTTCGGCGCAAACCAGTGCTTCCAGCCAAACCAGCCGGCGACAACGATCACAAGCACGGCCACGACGGCCGGCCAGCGCGAAGTGCGGCCGCGCCCCGTACCGGCGGCCGCGCTCCAGTTGCCATCGACAAAGCCCTTCGGCTGGTCGATTCCATCTGTTTTCATTATGAGGACCCTCAAATACTGCACGGCGCGCGACTCCCCCTTGGCGCCGGCTTCATCGGGCCGGCTTTATCCGCGCAAACCGCTACTAGTACCGCGCCTTGGCCGCTTCCGGCTAGTGCGTTGTATTACAACCCATTACAGCTCCGCTGGGGATGGATGTCTGGCCGACAGGGAAGGGATGGCCGAACCGCTTGTATGAGTTCTAAAACATTAGCAGAAAAGCCCGTGGCGGCCACCCCGGACTAACGCGGGATTGGCAACAATCTAGCGAGAGATTTGCCGGCCGTTCCGGTGCAGCAGGGTATTCAGCGGCACATCACGCGGGCCGGGAATCAGGATCACGGCATCGCCGGCGCGCAGCACGCCAGGCTGGATGACACCCAGGTACACGCCGGAAAAGCTGCTTTCCAGCATGTCGCGCGCGGCATGGGCGTACCCCATCGCCGCATTGAACTTGTAGCAGGGCCGCCGTGGCGCATTCACCACAAGTTCGACGTCGCCAATAAGCAGGCGGTCGTCCACCCACAACGCGGACTCCAGCAGGCCCTGGGTCGTCAGATTCTCGCCCATCGCGCCGAACGCCAGCGGACGCTCGGATTCCTCGACCCCGGCATCGCGCCGGCGCGTGTTCCACCAGGTGTAGTGCTCGATCGGATAGGCATAGACGGCCTGCTCAGGTCCGCCGTGGACGCTGCGGTCGACCTGCTCGTCGCCGGCCAGCCCCAGGCGGTGCACGCCTACGGCAATCGGATGATGCAATGTACTGAGCGGGTGTTTGCGGATGGCCGACATCACCACAGCCTCCGTGCCTGCGCCTGCCACCACGAGCGGCAGGGCGGTGCCGACATTGACGGCCAGCACACGGCCAATGCTCATGCCACCGGCGCCGGCGGGGTTCGGACGCGGATCGGTTTCGGCCACGGTACGCTCTCCTTGCGTGTGCGGGGCTGCGCGCGCGTCATGCTGCCGCGCGTCGGCTTTGCACCGAGTGTACCGACTTGGGCGCTCGTTTGAGCAAGGGAATGTGGGGAAACAGACGCACGTTCCAGGTGTCTGGCGGGGCGGTGCGTCTGCCGGTCAGGCGTCCCTCCCGGACGTCGCGCCATGCCTCATGGCGCGGGTCCGGGAAGCGCTCGAACGCTCAGTTCCAGATGGGATTTTCCTTCTGCATCTGCTCGGCGGTCTTCGAATGCCAGTAGGCACCGATCTGACGCTCGGTGACGTAGCCCTTCTTCTTCACATCGATTTGAGAGAAGCGCTTGTAGACCTCCGGCATGCCGGCCTTGGCCTCGTCGCGGGTCAGCTTGCCGTCATGGTTGGTGTCCGCGGCCTTGAACTTCTCGGAAATCATGGCCTTGGCCTGGGAGGTTGGCGGCATCGGAGGAACCTCGGCGGACCCCGTCGCCGGTTGCGCTGCGGGCTGCTGTGTCTGCTGAGCGTTCGCCCCGAAAGCAGCGAGCGCCAGTGTTACGGCTACGGCCAAACCAACTACAGGTGTACGGACAGTCATTTTTCCCTCTCCTCCTGAAATTTACGGTTCAGCATTGCCTGCTCTGGCAATGTCAGGACCGCCCGCCGAAAGCAGGCGACCAAGAGGAATAATAGTCACGCGCGCCCTGCGCTCCAAACATCATTTCACGACGTCAGAATGTGACTTGACTGAAGTCAGCGCTCGAGTCAGCGTGCAAGCGTGGGGGTGAGTGCCTTGGGATTGGCGATGCTGTCGTGCTTGCCGGCCAGCACATCAAGGATGTTCTGGAACGCCGCGCGGAAGTAGAGTTCGTAGCTTTCGCGCTCCACATAGCCCAGGTGCGGCGTGCAGATGCAGTTCTCCATGCGCAGCAGGGCATGACCCTGCAGGATCGGCTCGGACTCGAACACGTCGATGGCGGCCATGCCCGGACGTCCGCGATTCAGCGCGGCGACCAGCGCGTTTTCCTCGATCAGCTCGGCGCGGCTGGTGTTCACAAACAACGATGTGGGCTTCATGCGCTGCAGGTCGGCCAGCTTGACGATGCCGCGCGTCTCGTCGTTCAGGCGCAGGTGCAGCGACAGCACGTCGGAGTCGGCAAACAGCTGTTCGACCGATTCCGCCACGTTAAGGCCAGCCTCCCGGGCGCCCTGCTGCGAAGCCTCGCGGCCCCAGACCAGCACGTTCATGCCAAAGGCGCGGCCGTAGCCCGCCAGCAGGCGGCCGATCTTGCCATAGCCCCAGATGCCGAGCGTCTGTCCGCGCAGGACCTGCCCAAGGCCGAAGTTCGGCGGCATCGTGGTCGATTTCAGGCCCGACTGCTGCCAGGCGCCGTGCTTGAGGCTGGCAACGTACTGGGGAATGCGGCGCTGGGCCGCCATGATCAGCGCCCAGGTCAGCTCGGCGGGCGCCACGGGAGAACCGACGCCTTCCAGCACGACCACGCCGCGCTCGGTACAGGCCTCGATGTCGACATGGTTCCCCGCCCGGCCGGTCTGGCTGATGATCCTGAGCTTGGGCAGCTTCTCGAGTAGCTGACGCGTCACACGGGTGCGCTCGCGAATCAGCACCAATGCCTCGACATCCGAGAGGCGCGCTGCCAATTGGCCCACGCCCTTCACGGTGTTGTTGAAGACCTTGACGTCATGGCCTTCGAGCAGCGCAAAGCAGGGCAGCTTGCGCACGGCGTCCTGGTAATCGTCGAGAACTGCAATCTTCATTGGTGACTCTTTGACCTCGGGCTCGGTGCGCACGGCCACAGAATCAGTGCGCAACCGACAGTATTGTTGGATTTCCTGACACAACATTGAAAGCGGACATCATCGTCCCCAACCGTGTCCGCGACGACCCGCGGCGGTGGCGAAAAGGCATCTCGGCTGAGATAACAATGTTGCGCAGCAAAAAACAGGTGATCCGTGCAATGGTATCCTTGCCCGCTCCCGCGACGCGCACAGTGCGGTTGAGCTACGCTCCCACACCCCGTTCGTCGCCGGACAATGCCCGCCCGGCCCCTGTCGCCCGCCAAAAGCAGGCGAAGCGCAACTGTATCGCAGCAACAGGGCCCCTCGCGACCATTTGAAAGAATTTGGTCGCCGCCGAGTTGTAACGGGATGTCACGGTCAGAAGGCAAGTGCGCCATGCCAAACAAGGCAGGCAGCCGGCCCGGCCCCGACTTTCCCGGCCCGCTCATCCGCGAACCGCCGCTCGGACATTGCACGATTTCTTTTTCGCTTTGGAGTCGCAGTATGAACCACCCCACAATGCAAGGCACTCCGGCACTGAACGTGCCGGCTTGGGTCAAGAACCAGAAACTGGTCGCCTGGGTTGCCGACATCGCCGCATTGACCAAGCCCGACCAGGTCTACTGGTGCGATGGCTCGCAGGAAGAATATGACCGCCTGTGCGAGCAGATGGTCGCCGCCGGCACGATGCGCCGCCTGAACCCGGCCAAGCGCAAGAACTCGTTCCTGGCCCTGTCGGATCCCTCCGATGTGGCACGTGTCGAAGACCGCACTTTCATCTGCTCGCAGAAGCAGGAAGACGCCGGCCCGACCAACAACTGGACCGCACCGGCCGAAATGCGCCAGACGCTGAACGGCCTGTTCGACGGCTGCATGCGTGGCCGCACCCTGTACGTGGTGCCGTTCTCGATGGGCCCGCTGGGTTCGCCGATCGCCCACATCGGCGTCGAGCTGTCCGATTCGCCGTACGTCGCCGTGAACATGCGCATCATGACCCGCATGGGCCGCGCCGTGTACGACGTGCTGGGTGCCGACGGCGAGTTCGTGCCGTGCGTGCATACCGTGGGCAAGCCTCTGGCCGCCGGCGAGAAGGACGTGGCATGGCCGTGCAATCCGACCAAGTACATCGTGCACTTCCCCGAGACGCGCGAAATCTGGTCGTTCGGTTCGGGCTACGGCGGCAATGCGCTGCTGGGCAAGAAGTGCTTCGCACTGCGGATCGCCTCGACGATGGGCCGCGACGAAGGCTGGCTGGCCGAGCACATGCTGATCCTCGGCGTGACCTCGCCGGAAGGCAAGAAGTACCACGTGGCTGCCGCGTTCCCGTCGGCCTGCGGCAAGACCAACTTCGCCATGCTGATCCCGCCCAAGGGCTTCGAGGGCTGGAAGGTCACGACGATCGGTGACGACATCGCCTGGATCAAGCCAGGCAAGGACGGCCGCCTGTACGCCATCAACCCGGAAGCCGGCTACTTCGGCGTGGCCCCGGGCACGAGCGAGAAGACCAACTTCAACGCGATGGCGACGCTCAAGGAAAACGTCATCTTCACCAACGTGGCACTGACCGACGACGGCGACGTGTGGTGGGAAGGCATGACGAAGGAAGCCCCGGCGCACCTGATCGACTGGCAGGGCAAGGACTGGACGCCCGAGATCGCCAAGTCGACCGGCGCCAAGGCTGCCCACCCGAACGCCCGCTTCACCGCGCCGGCCTCGCAATGCCCGTCGATCGACGACAACTGGGACAACCCGGCTGGCGTGGCCATCGATGCATTCATCTTCGGCGGCCGCCGCAGCTCCACCGTGCCGCTGGTGACCGAAGCCCGCAACTGGACCGAAGGCGTCTACATGGCCGCCACGATGGGTTCGGAAACCACCGCCGCCGCTGCCGGCCAGCAAGGCGTGGTCCGCCGCGATCCGTTCGCGATGCTGCCGTTCTGCGGCTACAACATGAGCGACTACTTCGGCCACTGGCTGGCGTTGGGCAAGAAGCTCGAAGCCGCCGGTGCCAAGCTGCCGCGCATCTACTGCGTGAACTGGTTCCGCAAGGACGCCGACGGCAACTTCGTGTGGCCGGGCTTTGGCGAGAACATGCGCGTGCTGTCGTGGATGATCGACCGCGTGGAAGGCCGTGGCGAAGGCGCCGAGCACGTGTTCGGCACGTCGCCGCGCTACACGGACCTGAACTGGAACGGCCTGGCCTTCACCGCCGAGCAATTCACCCAGGTCACGTCGATCGACCGTGACGCATGGCAAAAGGAACTGGCGCTGCACGACGAACTGTTCACGCAGCTCAAGCACAACCTGCCGCAAGCGCTGGCGGAAACCAAGGACGCACTGGCCAAGCGCCTGTCGGCCTGAGTCTTCCCGCGTTAAGAAAAAACGCCGAACGGCTTGCCGCCGTTCGGCGTTTTTTTGTTTTGGCTATCGTTTTCTCGTGAACTGCCCCTCAGCCACCCTCGACATCCAGCCCAAGCTGCTGCACCGCATACTTCACCAGTTCCGCCCGGCCCTCGATGCCAAGCTTGCGTTTCAGGTTGAGGCGGTGGGTTTCCACCGTGCGCACCGATACTCCGAGTTGCACCGCGATGTCCTTGTTGGCCTGTCCGCGTCCGATCCCGTGAAGAATGTCGCGTTCGCGCGGTGTCAGCGCGTCGAGCGGACTCACAGCCTGCGCCGCCATGCCACGCGCGATACGGGCGCTGTAGAACACACGTCCCGCCAGCACCGCATGGATCGCAGCCAGTAACTCATCGGCTGGTGCGTCCTTGAGCACGTAGCCGCGCGCGCCCGCGCGGATCGCCTGGCGCACGTATTCCAGGTTGTCGTGCATCGACACGATCAGCACTGCCAGTTCCGGGTAGCGATCGTGCAGGGCGCCCGCCAGGGCAATACCGCCCATGCCGCGCATGCCGATGTCGGTGATCACGAGGTCCGGCATGCGTCCGGCTTCGGCCGCCGCCAGCCACGCCAGCGCGGCCTCGCCATCGTCGGCTTCCCCGACCACTTCCAGCCCCGGCTGCAGCGTCAGGTGCATACGCATGCCGTCGCGCACCAGTGCGTGATCGTCGATCAGCAATACGCGTGCGGCGGAGGAGGTGGTGACGGCCGGATCGGCGTCGTGGGGTGCGGTCATGACTGCGAAGTCTCGGGGGAAAAGGGCTGCGGAGCGGTGGGCAGAGAAGCGGTGAGCAGCGTGCCGGTGGGAGCGGAGAGGATTTCGAAACTTCCGCCCAGCGCGGCTACCCGCTCGCGCAGGTTGCGCAGGCCGATGCCGCGGCTCGGATCGACCTGCATGCGGGCCACGTCAAACCCCGTGCCGTTATCCCGCACCGTCAGGCGCGTGGCACGGTCGGCAAAGTCGAGTGTCACGTCGACGCGCGTGGCATGGGCGTGGCGCTCGACATTGGTCAGCGCCTCCTGCGCAATCCGGAACAGCGCGGTCGCCGGCTCGTCGGCCAGCGAACGCGGCTTGCCAGTCTGCGTCACGTTGATCGTCAGCGTGCTGCCGGCCTGCATCTCGCGCGCCAGATGCTGAAGCGCGGCGTACAGGCCAAGATCGTCGAGCAGGGCGGGGCGCAGGTTGCGCGCCACACGGCGCACTTCATTGAATACGGAATCGAGCCGGTTCAGCGCCATGCCAAGGATCGGCGCCACCGACGCCCCCTCGGTCGGGGCCAGGCGGATGCGGTTCGTCGCGGCTTCGAGCACCAGCTTGACCGACACCAGCAACTGGCTGATGCCATCATGAAGCTCACGGGACAATCGCGCGCGCTCCTCTTCCTGCGACTGCACCACGCGCTGGGCAAGCTGCCGCAGCTTGGCATCGGCCTCACGGTGTTCGCTGACGTTGAGCGCCAGGCCGCTGGCGGCCACCAGCAGGATACTGATGGCGGCGATGACGCCGATCCAGGCCATGGTTTCGCGGATGTCGGTCTCGGCGCGCGCGTCGAGCTGGCGCAGCGTCTGCTCCACGTCGTCAAGATAAATGCCGGTGCCAAGCATCCAGTTCCAGGCCGGCACGGCCACCACATAGCCCAGCTTGGGCGCCACCTGCTGCGAGGACGGCTTTTTCCACAGATAACGCACCGAGCCACCGCCCGCCTTGGCGGCAGCCACCAGCTTCTGGATCGTCAGCGCTCCTTCGGGGTCGCGCAGCAGCCACAGGTCCTGGCCCACGAGTTCGGGCTGGCGCGGGTGCATCAGGTTGCGCCCCTGCAGGTCATACAGGAAGAAATAGCCGTCGCGGCCGTAATCGAGCCGGGCCAGCGCGTCCATGGCGGCCTGCCGGGTGGCCTCGTCCGTGCGGCCGGATTTGACCATCGGTGCGATCGCGCTTTGCGCCAGCTCTACGTAGTGGCGCAGCTCGGTTTCCTTGCTTTGCAGGTAGGCGGCCTCCACCAGCATGCGCTCGTGCCGGACCAGCGCAGTGGCCTGGAAACGGACGGCCAGCGCGATGCCGAGCATGGCAACGGCCAGCGGCGCCACGGCAAGCAAAAGTATCTTTTGGCGGAGTTTCATCTGAACCGGGGGTAAACACCGATGCCGGGAAGACCGCATGAAACCGTCGATCTACGCACTACTACGCAGGTACGTTGCGTAGTTCCGCGCTTGTGGCGGCCTGGGCGGGTGTCAATACTACACGCCGGATTGTCCCGGGGCTCCGCCCTTGGCGCGATCTGACGCAATTGGTGCGCCTCGATCCACGCGAATCTCGCTGATCTCGCTGCCGGACGCACTGACCACCTGCACGACAAGATCCGGATCAGACGAGAACAGACCGGGCGCCGCGGACATCCAGGAGGCAATCTTCCAAGCGATCGTCGGCGGCCGCCATCCGGCACGCCCCCGCTGCCCGCCTCCCGTCGCCGCAGGCCTTTTCAGCCGGTCTGAGGAGACCCTTCAAATGAATCGCATCGGACAACACCTGTTGTGGCTGGCCGTCGCCGTGCTCGGCGCCTTCGCCTTCGCCACTGTCGCGCTGTCGCGCGGCGAGGCCGTCAGTGCCCTGTGGATCGTGGTTGCCGCGCTCTGCATCTACCTGATCGCCTACCGCTACTACAGCCGCTTCATCGCCGACAAGGTGATGCAGCTCGACCCCAATCGCATGACGCCCGCCTGGCGCCACAACGATGGCCTGGACTACGTGCCGACCAACAAGGCGGTGCTGTTCGGCCACCATTTCGCCGCCATCGCCGGCGCCGGGCCGCTGGTGGGCCCCGTGCTGGCCGCGCAAATGGGCTATATGCCGGGCATGTTGTGGATTCTGGCCGGCGTGGTATTCGCCGGTGCGGTGCAGGATTTCATGATCCTGTTCATCTCAACGCGCCGCGACGGCCGTTCGCTGGGCGACCTGGTCAAGTCCGAGATGGGCACCGTGCCGGGCATGATCGCCCTGTTCGGCTGCTTCATGATCATGATCATCATCCTGGCCGTGCTGGCGCTGATCGTTGTGAAGGCACTGGCCGGCTCGCCGTGGGGCACGTTCACCGTGGCGGTGACGATTCCCATCGCGCTGTTCATGGGCATCTACACGCGCTACATCCGTCCCGGCCGCATCGGCGAAGTGTCGGTCATCGGCTTCGTGCTGCTGATGCTCGCCATCATCGGCGGCCAGTACGTACATGAAAGCGCCGTGCTGGCACCGCTGTTCACGTACGACGGCAAGGCCCTGACATGGATGCTGATCATCTACGGCTTCATCGCCGCCGTGCTGCCGGTGTGGCTGCTGTTGGCCCCGCGTGACTACCTGTCGACCTTCCTGAAGATCGGCACGATCATCGCACTGGCCATCGGCATCCTGATCGTCGCGCCGGAACTGAAGATGCCGGCGTTCACGCAGTTCGCCCAAGGTGGCGGCCCGGTGTGGTCGGGCAACCTGTTCCCGTTCCTCTTCATCACGATCGCCTGCGGCGCCGTTTCGGGCTTCCACGCGCTGATCTCGTCGGGCACCACGCCGAAGCTGCTGGAAAATGAATCGCACGCGCGCTTCATTGGCTACGGCGCGATGCTGGCCGAGTCGTTCGTCGCCATCATGGCGCTGGTGGCCGCCTCGGTGATCGAGCCGGGCGTGTACTTCGCGATGAACAGCCCGGCGGCCGTGATCGGCAACACGCCGGAAGCCGTGGCGCACGTGGTCTCCACCTGGGGCTTCGTGATCACGCCGGACGTGCTGATCCAGACCGCCAAGGACGTGGGCGAGAACACGATCATCTCGCGCGCCGGTGGCGCACCGACGCTGGCCGTCGGCATCGCCCACATCCTGCATCAGGTGGTGGGTGGCCAGGCCATGATGGCCTTCTGGTACCACTTCGCGATCCTGTTCGAGGCGCTGTTCATCCTGACCGCCGTGGACGCGGGCACCCGTGCCGGCCGCTTCATGCTGCAGGATCTGCTGGGCAGCTTCGTGCCGTCCCTGCAGCGTACCGACTCGCTGCCGGCCAACCTGATCGCCACCGCGCTGACCGTGGCGGCCTGGGGCTACTTCCTGTACCAGGGCGTGGTCGATCCGCTGGGCGGCATCAACACGCTGTGGCCGCTGTTCGGTATCTCCAACCAGATGCTGGCAGCCGTGGCGCTGGTGCTGGGCACCTGCGTGCTGGTCAAGATGAAGCGCGGGCAGTACGCCTGGGTAACGCTGCTGCCGACCTGCTGGCTGCTGATCTGCACGCTGACCGCCGGCTGGCAGAAGCTGTTCGACGCCGATCCGAAGGTCAGCTTCCTGACCCACGCATCGAAGTTCAGCGCCGCGATCGCCGAAGGCAAGGTACTGGCTCCGGCCAAGACGATGGAGCAGATGCACCGCATCGTCTTCAACGACTACCTGGATGCCGGCCTGTGCGCGCTGTTCATGTTCGTGGTGCTGTCGATCGTGTTCTATGGGTTCAAGACCGCGATGTCGGCCCGCGCCATCTCGAAGCGCACGGACCGCGAAACGCCGTTCGAGCCGATGCCTGCCCAGGCTTCGGCGGCGTCGCACTGATCACCTGGAGGCCATCATGCTGGAACAGCTCGGAACCATGGGACGTTACCTGGGCCAGTCGCTACGGCTGATGGTCGGCTTGCCCGACTATCAGACCTACGTGGCCCATATGGAAAGCACCCACCCCGACCGCGAGCCGATGACGTACGAGGAATTCTTCCGCGAGCGTCAGGAGGCACGCTACGGTGGCGGACAGGGAAAGTGCTGCTGACCAGACTCACATGACGCCTCTGGCGCAGGCAAGACAAGGCGACCCAGCTGGGTCGCTTTTTTATTGGTGGCTACATGCGCCGCCAAGGCCACATTGCGTTGCGCCGGCACATCGACTGCTAACGGCTTGATACCGTTTCTGCAGAGGGTTACAGGGCCTCACAACTCGTTACAGCAACGGGGGGACTCCTTCTCTACACTCTCGAACCAGATACCCGCCATATAAAGGAAAAACGATGTCTCGTCCTCTTCGCAACCTGACTCTGGCCCTTGCCCTTTCGGCAGCTGCGCTGCCGGTGTTCGCAGGGGGAGATCTGAACAACGCACTGGGCGGTGGCCTGGGCGGCGTCGCTGGCGCCGCGGTGGGTGGCGCGCTGGGTGGTAGCACCGGCGCCGTGATCGGTGGTGCGGTGGGCGGTGGTGCCGGTGGCGCCATCACTTCGAACCGTCGCGAGCGCACCGGCGCCATCATTGGTGGCGCACTGGGCGGCGGTGCAGGTACCGCGGCCGGCAACGCCATGGGCGGCCGTACGGGCGGCCTGGTTGGTGCTGGCCTGGGTGGCGCTGCAGGCGCGGCGCTGGGCGGCAACGTGTCGCGCAGCAACTCGTACGACGATGATCGTCGATACAACCGTGGGTACAAGCGCAGCAAGCACCGTCACCACCACCACGACGACTGAGTCACAAAGGAATAGACTACGGGCCCTGAACGGGCCCGTTTTCTTTTGTCCGGCCGGTCTCCGGCCAAAGCCCAAACAAAAAGCCCGTACCGGTGAGGGTACGGGCTTTTGCGGAATGCCTGGCTGGGATCAGAGCTTGGCGCCGTCCGAGTAGACGTCGAAGCTCTTGGCGCCATCGGTGTACGTGTCAAACTTGCCGCTCTTGGCGCCGTCGGTGTAGGTGTCGAACTTGCCGGACTTGGCGCCGTCGGTGTACGGGTCGAACTTGCTGGCGCGGGCGCCATCGGTGTAGGTATCGAACTTGCCGGCCTTGGCGAAGGCGGGAGCTGCCGACAGGGCAACGGTCAGGGCAGCGATCAGGGCGAATTGGCGCTTCATGATGGAATCCTCTTTCACATTCAAGGATGCCGGTGGTCCCAGGACCGGTGCTGCAATGCGGCATCAGATGGTGCGATATTAGGCATTTCCCTGATATGAATAAATAGCGCCGTCCACAATGATTGGTTGTGCTTTCAACAATAAATCACCCGGATCGTGTAAAAATTCACCGGTGAACAGGGAGACTATGTCATGGATCGGCTTCAATCGATGCGCGTCTTCGCCAAAGTCGTCGAACTAGGCAGTTTTGCCCGTGCGGCGCAGCAATTGGAAATGTCCAATGCGGTCGTGACGCGCTACGTCGCCGATCTGGAAAGCCATCTCGGCACCCGGTTGCTGAACCGGACCACCCGAAGCCTCTCCCTGACCGACGCCGGCGAGACGTATCTGCAGCGCTGTTCGCAGATCCTCGAAGACGTGGAGGAAGCCGAGTCGATCGTTGCCGCGCGCAGCCAGTCACTCTCCGGCACGCTACGGCTTGTCACCCCAGTCATGTTCGGCCTGCATCTGCTGCCGCAGATCCTGGAACGCTTCCAGCAGCTGTATCCCGACGTCGTCTTCGACGTGCAGCTTTCGGACCGAATGATCGACATTGTCGAAGAAGGGCGGGACGTAGGCGTGATGCTGTCCGATCTCGGGCTCGGCTCGCACCTCGTGGCGCGCCCGCTGATCTCCGCCGAAGTCATTCTTTGCGCCTCGCCGGGCTATCTGCGCGAACACCCGCCGCTGCGCAACGCGCATGACCTGTCCAACCACCGCGCCATCGCGATGCGGCTGCCCAACGCCGAGCACGAATGGACGTTGTCCGGCCCCGAAGGCGAGGTGACCGTACCGATTCGCCCGGGCCTGCTGTGCAGCAATGCCGAACTGGCGCACCAGGCGGCGCTGACCAATATGGGCATCGCGATGCTGTCGTCGTACCTGGCACGACCGAACATCGAGGCAGGGCGGCTGACGCATATCCTGCCCCAGTACCAGTTGCCGCGCCGCGACGTGAGCGTGGTCTATCCGAGCCGCAAGTTCCTGCCGACCAAGGTCCGGGCCTTCATCGACTTCCTGCTGGAGGAAAGCCAGCAGCGGGCGGTGGACACGGAGAACAAGCCGCAGATGACCGCGGCAAAGTGAAAACGGCGGGGCTCGCGCCCCGCCGTTTTACCTTCCCGTGATGCCAGAAGGTAAGTGATTACTCTTCGGCTTCGGCCGTCTGCTTTGTGGTTGCGCGCGTCTTCTTGGCAGCAGCCGTCTTCGTAGCAGCCGTCTTTGTCGCCGTCTTCGTGGCGGCCTTCTTCGCCGCCGGCGCCTTCTTGGCGGCTACCTTTGCCGGTGCCGACTCTGCCTTGGCCGCGGACTTGGCCGCAGGCTTCGCGGACTTGGCCGCCGCGCCCGCCTTGGGTTCACGCGCCTCGAACTCGAACCCGATCTTACCGTCCGGCTGCTTGACCAGGAAAGCCTTGAAGTTGCGGCCGGTACGCGACGACTTGAAGCCAGTCAGCAGGTCGGTCTTGCCATCCGTCAGCAGCTTGCCGATCTGCTCACGCGAGATTTCCTGCTGCAGGATGATCTTGCCGCTGGTGAAGTCGCACGATTTCGCGCTGCCCACGGCGTTCTCGCAGACGTACTTCATGCCGTGCTCGTAGACCGAGCCACCGCACTTCGGACACTTGCCGACCGGGGTCTGCTCGCTGAAGTCCACCGGTTCGCCATCGCCTTCGTCGTCGTTCTGGCCGAAGTCGAACTCCATCTTCCAGTTGCCGTCGTCATCCTTGGCCAACTTCAGGATGGCCGCGAACGGCCGGCCCATCTTGCTGCGGAATCCCTGCAACGGGCCGATTTCCTTCTTCAGCAGCAGTTCCTCGACTTCCTCGATCTCGAACTGGCGGCCGCCAGGGATCTTGCTGATCGAGAATTCGCAGGCCGTGCAGGCAAAGCGGCGGTAGTTCTCCTTGACCTGGCCACCGCACTGCGGGCACGGCGTGTCGAGCGTCGCGTAATCGCCTGGAATCGTGTCGTTGTCGTATTCCTTGGCACGCTTGACGATCTGCTGCGTCATCTGCGCGATCTCGCGCATGAACTCGTCACGCTTCAGACGTCCGCGCTCGATCTGCGACAACTTGTGTTCCCACTCACCCGTCAGTTCGGCCTGGGTCAGTTCCTCCACGCCCAGCCCGCGCAACAGCGTCATCAGCTGGAACGCCTTGGCCGTGGGAATCAGCTCGCGGCCTTCGCGGACCAGATACTTCTCAGCCAGCAAGCCTTCGATGATGGCCGCGCGCGTGGCTGGCGTGCCCAGGCCCTTGCCTGCCATCGCCTCGCGTAGCGCATCGTCGTCCACGAGCTTGCCGGCACCTTCCATGGCCGACAGCAGCGTCGCTTCGTTATAGCGGGCCGGCGGGCGCGTGGTCAGGCCGACGGACTCGACCTTGTCGGTCTTGACCTTCTCGTCCTTCTGCACCGGCACCAGGTTGGCGTCCTTGTCGTCCTTGCCCTGCGCCTCGCGGCCGTAGATCACCAGCCAGCCCGGATTGACCAGGATCTTGCCCTCGGTCTTGAAGTGGTGGCCGGCAACCTCGGTGATCCGCGTGGTCACCTGGAACTCGGCGGTCGGGAAGAACACCGCCAGGAAGCGTCGCACGACCAGGTCGTACAGCTTCTGCTCGGGCTCGGACAGGTTCTTGGGCGCCTGCAGGGTCGGGATGATAGCGAAGTGATCGCTGATCTTGCTGTTGTCGAAGATCCGCTTGTTCGGCTTCACCCAGCCGCTCGACAGAATTTTCTTCGCGTGCGGCAGATAGTTCGGCGAGCTGTCGGCCAGCATGTCCATGGTCTGCTTGACCGTGTCCAGGTAGTCCTCCGGCAGCGCGCGCGCATCGGTACGCGGGTACGTCAGCACCTTGTGCTTTTCGTACAGCGCCTGCGCCAGGCCCAACGTGTTCTTGGCCGAGAATCCAAAGCGCGAGTTGGCTTCGCGCTGCAGGGTGGTCAGGTCGAACAGGGCAGGCGACTGCTGCGTCGACGGCTTGGACTCCTCGGTGACCGTGCCTTGCTTGTCACGGCAGGCCGCCACGATGCTCTTGGCTTCCGCCTCGCTCCACAGGCGCGAGTCGCGCGCCTCGGGATCGAATTCGTTCTTCTTGAACTTCGGGTCGAACCAGCGACCCTCATAGAGGCCCGCGGCGGCGATGAACTCAGCCCGCACCTCCCAGTAGTCGCGGGGGACGAAGTGTTTGATCTTCTCCTCGCGCTCGACCACGATCGACAGCGTCGGCGTCTGTACCCGGCCCACGGTGGTCAGGAAAAAGCCGCCGCCCTTGCTGTTGAAGGCCGTCATGGCACGCGTGCCGTTGATGCCGACCAGCCAGTCGGCTTCGGAGCGGCAGCGGGCCGCGTCGGCCAGCGGGAGCATTTCCTCGTCCTCGCGCAGCGCGGCAAACCCGTCGCGGATGGCCTGCGGCGTCATCGACTGCAGCCACAGGCGGCGCACCGGCTGCTTGGCCTTGGCCTGCTGGGCGATCAGTCGGAAGATCAGTTCCCCTTCGCGCCCCGCGTCACAGGCATTGATCAGCGCGGTCACGTCCTTGCGCTTGATCAGGCGGTTCAGCACCTTGAGGCGAGACTCGGTCTTGGCGATCGGGCGCAGATCGAAGTGCGGCGGGATCACCGGCAGATTGGCGAAGCTCCACTTGCCACGCTTCACCTCGTAATCGTCGGGCGCCGCGATCTCTACCAAGTGACCGACGGCCGAGGACAGCACGTAGTCGTCGCTCTCGAAATACTCGTCGTGCTTGGTAAAGCCCCCGAGGGCGCGCGCGATATCGGCGGCGACCGATGGCTTTTCCGCGATGATGAGGGCTTTAGACATTCAACGGGTCCTTGTGGCACCACTGCGCAAGGGCAGTTCGCGCCTCTTGAAATTCACGACAAACTATGTAAACAGCACGGCTGGGCTTTGAGGCGCCAATAATAAGCGCGGTTCGGACGGCGGTGCAAGCTGATGCCGCGCCCAAACGCGGCACCACGCAACGCCGGCCTGCTTCCTACCCAAGCAACCAGTCGAGCACTTGAGGAATCTCCGACGCCGTTGCCGGCATCGCACTGCCACGCACCAGCATCCGGTCCAGAACTTCCAGGTGGGGCAACACCGTTCCGTAAAAGTGCGGTGCCCCTCCGGCAATGGGCTGAATCAATACAGTAGGAAAGTTTTCGATATCGATGTCCTCACCCAGCCGATCGGCATGGGTTTCGATATCGACCCAGACAAAACAGTCGTCCGGATAGCGTGCCGCCAACGCCGCAAACCCGCTCACATATTCCTTGCAGGTCCCACACCAGTCGGCGCACAGGCACGCAACCAGACGGCCGCCTGGGCGCGCCGCCAGAGCCTGACGGATGGCTGCGAGATCTCGCTCGGGGAAGTAAACGGTCATTGCGCACAAAAAATGAGACGGTTGCGATACCGCGGATCATGCCAGACGTCGGTAACGATTGCCGGCCATGCGTTCGACCGTTCCCCCAAGCTCAAGCTCCAGAAGCATTGCCGCCGCCATATGCGGCGCGAGACCAGACCGCTCGCACAACGCATCGAACGTGACAGGATCATAGGCGAGGGCGGCGCCGAACGGATCACCGGGCACTGGCGCCGAATCGGGTACGGGTACCGGGGCGACAGAAGCCACCCCGCCCGGATCGCCGAACTCCTCGAACACGTCGGCCGGTGTCTCGACCAGCTTGGCCCCCTGACGGATCAGCTTGTGGCAGCCTCGGGCCAGCTCCGCATGGATCGATCCCGGCATCGCGAATACCTCCCTGCCGATCTCGGACGCCAGCCGCGCCGTAATCAGCGAACCCGACCGCTCCGCCGCCTCCACCACCAGCACGCCGCGAGACAGCGCCGCAATGATACGGTTGCGACGCGGAAAGTGGTTCGGCAACCCGGGCGTGCCGAGTGCAAACTCGCTGACGATGGCACCGCCCGCGTCGACGATCCGATGTGCCAGCGCATGATGCCTGCCCGGGTAGACGATGTCGGCGCCCGTCCCGATCACTGCCACGGTGCCGCCCGGCCCCTCAAGTGCCCCGGCGTGGGCTGCGGCGTCGATGCCGAGCGCAAGGCCGGACACCACTGTCCATCCGGCATTGGAAAACGCTGATGCAAATGCCTGGGCATCGCGCGCGCCTTGCGTTGTCGCCTTGCGCGCGCCGACCATGCCAAGCGCTGGGCCGGCCAGACGGGCAGGGTCTCCATTGATATAGAGCAGCAGGGGAGGGTCGGCCAGATCGAGCAGGCCCGCCGGGTAACCGGCATCGGCCATCGTGACCATGGCATGGCGGGCATCGGCCAACCACGCAACCGTCCGGTCGATCAACGCCGACATGGCGGCATCCAGCGGCGCGTTCAATACACACGCCACCTTGGCATCCACCACTTCACGCAGGCTTGCCAGGTTCTGGGCGAGCACAGTCTGCGGCAGGCCGAACTTCGCCAGCAGGCGTCGTCCGGCCAGTGCGCTGACGCCCGGCGTCGCCGTTAGCCGCAGCCAGGCTGCGACCTCGGCGGGATCGCGAGTCGAATCGGTCATCGGCAACGATGCGGCGCGTGGCAGGGCACGCGCCCTGGTCAGCGCGGCGTCGAGGCGATATCGCCAACCTTCATCACGTTGGACGCGTCGGTCACCAGCGCGTACGCAACGCCCGGGAACACGCGGTAGACGTACGCGAGACCGTAGCGATCATCGGGCAACTCGATAGCGCGATTGCCATCGGTCGGATCGGCGACGTGGCCGCCATCGCTCGAGAGCGCCAGCACGTGGCCCGGCTCCAGACCGGCGTTGGCGCCAATATTGAGCACCACGATCTGCTTGGCGCCGCCATAGCGCACGCCGCCATACACCGCGGCGACACGTCCCTCGACTTCACCATCGGGAGCATGCGGCACATAGCGGATCAGTTCGCGCTGCGGCTGCGGCAGCAGCAGCGATCCCGGACCGATTTCCTGCAGGGACTGGGTGGCCTGGACCGTGGTCACCGCGTTGGGGCCCTCGGGTCCGCGCGTCACGCGCACGCTGCCTTCGTAAGCCGCCTCGAAGCCGATTACCCGGCCGGTGACCGGATCGAGCACGGGGCTGGCCGGCCGGAATGCCTGCCAGTCGCTGCCGAGCGAGGCGTCGGCCGGCGCAATGCCACGCGCGTAGGCCATGTCACCGCGCCCCATATAGACACGGGCGTCGGGCAGAGCGACGATGCGCGCCGAGGTATCCACCGTGCCTTGGTCAACGACGAGCGGACGGATCAGGAACGGCTCGATATCGCTGGAGGCAATGCTCTGGATGGCCTCGCCGTCGCCACCATTCCCGCGAATGCGCGGGGACAGGCGGACGTCGCCGCTGGCACCGCCCGGAGGGTTGGTGGACAGGTAGGCGCGGCCATCGCGCTGGACCAGATAAAGAATCTGGCCCGGATAGATCAGGTGAGGATTGTGGACCTGCTGCCGGTTCATGCCCCACAGCTGGGGCCAGCGCCAGGGCTGGCGCAGGTACTGTCCGGAAATGCCCCAAAGCGTGTCGCCCGAACGCACCGTATACTGACTGGGCGCATTGGGCGAGAGGTCGGCAACGGGGATGCCCTGCTGTGCCGTGCGATCGGCCTCCGCAAGCTGGACCGGCGAGACGCTCAGGTCAGCGGCCTGAACCGCCATGGTCGCCCCAGTTGTGATCCCTGCGACACTCAAGATGGCGAGGGTGAACGCGTGCAGCCTGCGGCCCGACGCCGCCTGTTCTTTGGTAAGATCGCGCATTTTCCTGAACCGGTCGGGAGAACGACCGGATTGACCCTAGGTAGAGCGTGCCTGCTGCGGCGCGCCTTGAATTTTTGTACTAGCGCCCCGATTCTGCATGGAAACCCCGGTCGCCGCAACGGCGGCTGGACCGTGGACAGCACCCGGCGTTGCGCCCGAGCATCATGGCAAAACTCGACATCCTCACCTACCCCGATCCTCGCCTGCACAAAGTGGCCAAGCCCGTGGAGGTGGTGGACGACCGCATCCGCCAGCTCGTGAAAGACATGGCCGAAACCATGTACGAAGCGCCCGGCATCGGCCTGGCCGCGACGCAAGTGGACGTGCACGAGCGCGTGATCGTGATCGACATTTCCGAGAGCCGCGACGAGTTGATGGTGTTCATCAACCCCGAGGTCACTTGGGCCAGCGAGAACCGCAAGGTATGGGAAGAGGGCTGCCTGTCGGTGCCCGAAGTCTATGACCGCGTGGAGCGCCCGGATCGCGTCAAGGTACGCGCGCTCGACGAGAAGGGCGAAGCGTTCGAGCTCGACGCCGACGATCTGCTCGCTGTATGTATACAGCACGAGATCGATCACCTCGACGGCAAGGTATTCGTGGAATATCTGTCGCCACTCAAGCTCCAACGCATCAAGAGCAAGCTCCAGAAGCGCGTGCGCTCGCGCATGTAAGGATGTAACAATCGCGCGGAAGCGGAAACGCCTCTGCTAAGGTTACAGCTTCCGAAGAACACATACGTACCCGGCCGCTATGCGGCCGGTGTCGTTTTCATTGCGGAATATCGTCATGACCCAAGCCCAGCCACTGCGCGTCGCTTTTGCGGGAACGCCGGAATTCGCGCGCGTCGCCCTTGAGGCCATTCACGCTGCCGGATTTCCGGTGGTCGCCGTGCTGACCCAGCCAGACCGGCCCGCCGGCCGCGGCATGCAATTGCAGGCCAGCCCGGTCAAACAGTTTGCCGTCGAGGCCGGCCTGGGCCCAGTGCTGCAGCCACGCTCGTTGCGCCGCCAGGGCAAGTATCCGGAGGAAGCCGGCGCGGCCGTCGACACGCTCGCGGAAATCGCACCCGATGTGATGGTGGTGGCCGCCTACGGGCTGATTCTGCCGACCGAAGTCCTTGAGTTGCCGCGTCATGGCTGCCTGAATATCCATGCCTCGCTGCTGCCGCGGTGGCGCGGCGCCGCGCCGATCCACCGCGCGATCGAGGCGGGGGACCCGGAGACCGGCATCACGCTGATGCAGATGGACGAGGGGCTCGACACCGGCGCGATGCTGTCGCGCGAGTCCACGCCGATCGGCCCCCAGGACAGTACCGGCACGCTGCATGACACACTGGCCGCGCTCGGCGGGCGCATGATCGTGGACGCGCTGCGCCAGCTCGCCGCAGGCCAGCCGCTCACCGCCACGCCGCAGCCCGAAGCCGGCGTCACCTACGCGGAAAAGATCGCCAAGGATGAGGCACCGCTCGACCTGACGCGCCCGGCCATCGAACTGGCGAACCAGATCCGCGCCTTCAATCCGTTCCCGGGCGCCACGGTGCAAGTCGGCGACACCATCATCAAGTGCTGGCAGGCGCTGCCGCTGGCTGCCGCCACGAGCCTGCCGCATCCCCCGGGTACGATCCTGGCCGCCGACACAGCCGGCGTGATCATCGCCTGCGGCAATGGCAGCGCCCTGCAGGTCACCGAGCTGCAGAAGCCCGGCGGCCGGCGCCAGCCGGCGCAACAGTTCCTGCAGGCCATGCCGCTGCCACCGGGAACGCGCTGCCTGATTGCCGGCGCCTAGCGGGCACTGCGTGGCGAGTGCTGCAGCAATGTGACGCCGGATTATCACAATGCGTAAAACACCGCCTCCGGCATTGAATTTCCACGGTTCGCACCCTATCTAACCGTTATCGTGTCCACGCAGGGGCGTGGCACGCGACTGACAGACGATCTGGAGATCAAGCCATGTTCAACTGGGTCAAGACCTTCATGCTGATGGCCGCGATCACGGCGCTGTTCGTTGTGATCGGCGGCATGATCGGCGGACGCAACGGCATGACATTCGCCCTGCTGATCGCGCTCGGCATGAACTTCTTCTCCTACTGGTTCTCGGACAAGATGGTCCTGCGCATGTACAACGCGCAGGAAGTGGATGCCAGCACCGCGCCGCAGTTCTACAACATGGTGCACGAGCTTTCGCAGCGTGCCGGCCTGCCGATGCCGCGCGTGTACCTGATCAACGAGGACGCGCCAAACGCGTTTGCCACGGGCCGCAATCCCGAGCACGCGGCGGTGGCCGCCACCACGGGCATCCTGCGGGTGCTGTCGGACCGCGAACTGCGCGGCGTGATGGCCCACGAACTCGCGCACGTGAAGCATCGCGACATCCTGACCTCGACCATCGCCGCGACGATGGCCGGCGCCATTTCCGCGCTGGCCAATATGGCGATGTTCTTCGGCGGGCGCGACGAGAACGGCAACCGCTCGAATCCGATTGCCGCCATCGCCGTGGCGATCCTGGCGCCGCTGGCGGCATCATTGATCCAGATGGCGATCTCGCGGGCCCGCGAATTCGAGGCCGACCGCGGCGGCGCGGAGATCAGCGGAGACCCGCAGGCCCTGGCCAGCGCGCTCGACAAGATCCATCGCTACGCCCAGGGCATTCCGTTCCAGGCCGCCGAGGAGCATCCGGCCACGGCGCAGATGATGATCATGAATCCGCTCTCGGGCGGCGGGATCGCGAACCTGTTCTCGACCCACCCCGCCACGGAGGAACGGATCGCGCGCCTGATGCAGATGGCGCAGACCGGCACCTACCCGGCCTGACGCGCATTGCCACGTTTCCGGGGGCTCATGCCAGGTAACGGGTAAACTGCCCGCTGTGTTCCGTCAGGAGCCGGCGGGCTTTTTCGTATCCGCACGCGCCCGACGGCCCGTACCACCCGTTTTTTGCAGATTTCCGGTATTTCCCATGCGCCTGCCACCAGATTCCCTTGCCTTCCAGATGCTCGGCGCCGCCGCTGCAGTACGCGGCGTCCATGAAGGCACGGCCCTGCCGCAAGCCATCGAGGACGCCACCAACCTGCTGCGCCTGGACCGCGTGCGCGATGCCGCGACGCGCGGCGCCATCCAGGACCTGGCCTATCGCACCGTGCGGCAGTTCGGCGCCACACGCGCCCTGGTGACGCAACTGGTCACACGCCCGCCCGGCGCGCTGGTCGACTCCCTGCTGGCCGTGGCGCTCGCGCTGCTGCTCGAAGGCGAGGAGGGCGATCGGAGCAAGGTCGGACGCGGCGGCTACTCCGACTTCACCGTCGTCGATCAGGCCGTCAGCGCGGCGGCCTCGGAGCCAAAGACCGCCCACGCGCGCGGGCTCGTCAACGCAGTACTGCGCCGGTTCCTGCGTGAGCGCAAGGCCCTGATGGACGCGATCGCCAAGGACGAGGAAGCGCGCTGGAACCTGCCCACGTGGTGGCTTGAGCAACTCCGCGCCGCATACCCGGATCGATGGATGGCATTGGCAGAGAGCGTCAATGTCCGCCCGCCAATGACATTGCGCGTCAACACCAAGCGCCTGTCGGTCGACGAATACCTGAAGGAACTGGCCAACGCGGGCATGGCGGGCACCGCCATCGGCCCTCAGGCCGTGCGGCTGGTTCGGGCATTTCCGGTATCGCAAGTGCCAGGTTTCGCCACCGGCGATGTCTCCGTACAGGATGCCGGCGCCCAGCTTGCCGCGCCGCTCTGCGAGGTTGCCGACGGGATGCGCGTGCTGGACGCCTGCGCGGCCCCCGGAGGCAAGACCGGCCATCTGCTCGAACTGGCCGATATCCATGTGACCGCCGTGGAGAGCGATGCGGAGCGAGCCGCGCGCATTCATGAGAATCTGGCCCGCCTGGACCAGCGTGCCGAGGTCATCGTTGGCGATGCCAGCCGCCCGAAGGACTGGTGGGATGGCCAGCAGTTCGACCGCATTCTGGCCGATGTGCCGTGCTCGGCGTCGGGCATCGTCCGACGCCATCCCGATATCCGCTGGCTGCGACGCGAATCGGACATCGCGAAGCTTGTCAATGAGCAACGTCGCATCGTGTCGCAATTGTGGTCGCTCCTTAAGCCAGGCGGCATTCTGGTCTATGTGACCTGTTCTATTTTCCCAACGGAGGGCGAGGAGCAGGCGCTCTGGTTTGGTGCCCAGCTCCCAGATGCGATACGATTGCAGGCGCCCGGGCAGCTCCTGCCCGGCACGAAGGCGCAGGAGACGGCCGGCACCAACATGGCCGGCCAGCCAAGCCTGCCATCGGATCACGATGGCTTCTACTACGCCCGCTTCCAGAAACGCGCCTGAATTCCACCGATGCTGAGCACGCCGCGCCTGTTCGACCTACGTGTCCCCGGTCACGCGTTGCGCGAGTGCCCGGCAGACTCGCTGGTGAACACACTCCGCGCATGGTGCGCGGCCACGATGATGCTGCTGATGCTGATGGTGCTTGCCCCGCATGCATCGGCGCAGCTCATCGAGACCACCGAGGCCCGCATCGAGTACCAGGACGGCGGGTTCGATCTCGCCGCGTCGTTCGACTTCGACCTGCCCCCCGCGCTGGAAGACGCCCTGCACAAGGGCATCTCGCTCTATTTCGTCGTCGACTTCCAGCTCACGCGCCCACGCTGGTACTGGTTCGACGAGAAGCCGGTCAACACCATGCGCACGGTGCGCATTTCCTATCAGCCGTTGACGCGCCAGTACCGCGTGTCGACCGGCGGCCTGCAGTTGCCGTTCAGCCGCCTCAAGAGCGCGCTGCAGTTCATCCAGCAGGTACGCGGCTGGCGTGTGTTCGAACGCAACCAGGTCAGGCTCGGCGAGACCTATCACGCCGAAACACGGATGCGCCTGGACCTGTCCCAGCTACCTAAACCGTTTCAGATCAACGCCGTGAATACGCGTGAGTGGAACCTATCGTCGGAGTGGAAGCGCTTCAACTACACGGTGCCGACCAATCTCGACGCGCCGCCGCCGCCGGCCCCGGTAGCACCGCCACCCGTTGCGCCACCCGCACCGCCGGCCATGCCCGGCTCGTCACCAACGCCCGCTTCGGCCGTCAGCGGAGAACCACGCACGCAGTTCTCGCAAACGCTGTCTAACGCGTTGTCCACGAACCAACTGGTCCAGCCGGTCAGCCAGCCATGAACGGCAATCCGTGGGACAGCAGATTCCGACGCCTGCTCTATCGCGTCGTGGTGGGCATCATCGTCTTCCTGGCGTTGGTGCTGGTGGGACTGCTAGCCGGAGCCTCGGCCAATACCGAGTTCTTCGACCGCTATTTCACGCTGCTCTTCAAGATCAATCTCGTCGTCGGCGCCTTGCTGGTGCTGACCGTGGGCGCGCTCGCGCTGACGCTCTGGCTGCGCTATCGCCGCGGCAAGTTCGGCACGCGGCTGATGTCGAAGCTTGCCGTGTTCTTCGGCGTGGTGGGCGTATTGCCGGGCGTTCTGATCTATCTCGTCTCGCTGCAGTTTGTTTCCCGCAGTATCGAGTCGTGGTTCGACGTGCGCGTGGAAACCGCGCTCGAGGCCGGCCTCAATCTCGGCCGCTCCACCATCGACAGCCAGTTGGCCGACCTTCAGGGCAAGGCACGCTTGATGGCCGACCAGCTGACCGGCTCGACCGGCATGGCAACGTCACTGCAACTGAACCGCCTGCGCGAGCAGTACGGCGTACAGGAAGCCGCGATCTTTACAGGCAGCGGCCGCGTGCTGGCAACCGCGTCGAGCAGCTATGCGTCGCTGGTGCCGGACCTGCCATCCGGCGTGCTGGCAGAGCAAGCGCGCATGGCCGGAGGCTATGCGGCAGTGGAGGGTGGCACCGATCCGTCGACTGGCGACAAACCGCAGCCCAATGTCGATAGCAGCCATCTCTACCGGCTGCGCGTGATCATTCCGCTGGGGCCCGCGCCGAGCGCGGCAGCCTCCGACGATCAGGCACAGGCCACTGCAAGCGCTGCCGTAGCCGCGGCGGCGCGTACCCAGCATCCCCCGCCAAAACTCGGCCTGCCCGTGCCGAGCAGTCGTTGGGCAGGCTCGGGCCTGTCCGTGGAGCGCCGCCCCGAGGATGCGCCCGCCACGGGCTTCGGCCTGGTGGGCGACACTGTGCGCGAGGAGCGATACCTGCAGGTCCTGCACCCGGTACCTGGCGTGCTGGCGCGCAATGCCGACGAGGTCCAGCGGGCCTATCAGGAATATCAGGAAAAGGCGCTGGGCCGCACCGGCCTGCGCAAGATGTACATTGGCACGCTGACGCTGACGCTGTTCCTCGCCGTGTTTATCGCCGTGATGCTGGCGCTGCTGCTGGGCGGCCAGCTAGCCCGCCCGCTGCTGATGCTGCTGCAGGGCACGAAGGAAGTGGCGGAGGGCGACCTCTCTCCCAAGCGTGAACTCAAGAGCCGCGACGAACTCGGGATGCTGACCCAGCAGTTCAACCAGATGACGCGCCAGCTTGCTGAAGCGCGCATCGCCGTGGAAGAGAATCGCAGTGCGCTCGAGCAGTCGAAGGCGTATCTGGAAAGCGTGCTGCGGAATCTGACCGCAGGTGTGCTCGTGTTCGACCGGCGCTTTGTGCTGATCACCACCAACCCCGGCGCCGAGCGCATCTTCCGCCAGCCGCTCAACGGTGTGCTGGGGCACCCGGTGGAACAGATCCCCGGCATGAACGACTTCGCGGAGATCGTGCGTCAGGCATTTTCCGAGCAGACCACCAGCGAGGTCCTGGGTGGCGCGCAGCACTGGCAGAAGCAGATCGAGTTGCCGCAGGGCGACGAGGAGCAGCCGCTCACACTGCTGGTTCGCGGCGCGCATCTTCCTGGCGGCAGCCATGACGAACCGGGCTACGTGGTGGTGTTCGACGATATCTCAGACGTGATCTCGGCACAGCGTTCGGTGGCCTGGGGAGAAGTGGCGCGCCGTCTTGCCCACGAGATCAAGAATCCGCTGACACCGATCCAGCTATCGGCGGAACGGCTGCAGATGAAGCTGTCCCCTAAACTTGAGACGTCGGATGCCGAAGTACTGAAACGTGGGGCGGCGACAATCGTCAACCAGGTGGCAGCGATGAAGCGCATGGTCGATGATTTCCGCGACTACGCGCGCACGCCGCCGGCTGTGATGCAGTCGCTGCCGCTCAACGGCCTGGTGTCGGAAGTCCTGCATCTTTACGGCATCGATGACCCTGCCGTGCACGAGCACCCCGTGATCCATCCGACGCTGGACACGGATATGCCTGAAATCAAAGGCGATCCGACCCAACTCAGGCAAGTGATTCACAACCTGTTGCAAAATGCCCAGGATGCGGTGGCGGAGAACGTTGCGGCCGGTAGGGCGGCGCCCCATATCACTCTGCACACCGAGACTGTAGAATACAAAGATTCTGCCGGCGAAGACCGGCAAGCCGTCAAGCTGTCCATAGCGGACAATGGCCCCGGCTTCGCACCACGGATTCTGAGCCGCGCGTTCGAACCCTATGTGACCACGAAGGCCAAGGGCACGGGTCTCGGGCTGGCGATGGTGAAAAAGATCATTGACGAACATGGCGCACGCATCGAGGTGCGCAATCGCATGAACGGCACCGAGATCATTGGCGCTCAGATCTCGATCCTGTTCGTTAAGCTGGCATAGTCAATCTTGCGCACCGGCAACGTCCGGTGACGCTGCGGTGGGGTTAAGAGGAACGTATGGCAACCATCCTCGTAGTCGATGACGAAATGGGTATCCGGGAGCTGCTCTCGGAAATCCTGAGCGACGAAGGCCACGTGGTCGAAGTGGCGGAGAACGCCCAGCAGGCACGCGAGTTTCGTGCAGGCGCGACGCCGGACCTGGTGCTGCTCGATATCTGGATGCCAGATACGGACGGCGTGACGCTGCTCAAGGAGTGGTCGGCACAGGGCTTCCTGACCATGCCGGTCATCATGATGTCCGGCCATGCGACGATCGACACGGCCGTCGAAGCCACCAAGATCGGCGCGCTCAACTTCCTTGAGAAGCCGATCGCGCTGCAGAAGCTGCTGTCCGCCGTCGAGGCAGGGCTGGCCCGTGGCGTCGAGCGCCCACGTGCCGCGCCTTCCGTGGTGGCCGCACCTGCCGCCGTCAGCACGGGCGAAGCCGCGGTCTCCGCGATAGCAACCGCCGAAGTACCGGCCGAGGCCATCGCGAACGGCACGGCCACACGCGGTGTACCCGAAGGTGAAATGCAGTTCTCGTTCGACATGCCGCTGCGTGAAGCCCGCGACCTGTTCGAGCGTGCGTACTTCGAGTACCACCTGGTGCGCGAACACGGCAGCATGACCCGTGTGGCGGAGAAGACCGGTCTGGAGCGTACCCACCTGTACCGCAAGCTCAAGCAGCTGGGCGTGGAACTGGGCCGCAACAAGCCCGAGCCGACCGAACAATAAGTGGCTCGACAAAACGCTTGACGAACCAATTTTGCACAGTTATAGTTTCGCTTCTTTGGCCCGGTAGCTCAGTCGGTAGAGCAGAGGATTGAAAATCCTTGTGTCGGCGGTTCGATTCCGTCCCAGGCCACCAGATTCAAGCAAAACGGACGCTTCGGCGTCCGTTTTGCTTTTTGCGTTCTGCATTTGGCCGGTTGGAATCGGGCGATGCCCGATCCCGCGACCATCAAGCATCTGGCCTGCTGTGCGACTACGCCGTCGCCTGAAGCCCCTTCGGGGTACGGAGCAGGTTCAGCACCACCATCACCACGACGTTCGCCGCGAGGCAGGGCAGTCCCAGGTTGATGCCACCCAGATCCACCTTCTCGAGATACAGCACGACCGCCATCAACTGGCCGGTCAGGATGCCCAGCACCACCGCGCTTGGCCTGACACGTAGCGAGAACAGGATGACGATCATCCCTGGCAGGAACTGCGTCACGCCGTAGTACGTGGTGTTGATCAGCGTGAGCATCAGGTTCGGCGCCATCAGCGTCATCAGGATTGACACGATCAGGTACACGACGATCACCCCCTTTGCACCTGCCTTCTGCCTGGACTCTGGCAGGTGCGGCAGCAGGTTGCGCGTGACGATGGGACCGATCGCCAGACACATGCCCGTCAGCACCAGCAGGCCCGACAGCGCCGCGGCCGCCGCCACCAGGCCCAGTAGCCAGGAGGGCAGCAGGTGGGTGGCCGCCACGAAGAAGGCCTCGTTCGCCGTTGCAAGTGTGTCGCTGCGCGTCAGCGCGTAGTACGACGCCAGTACCAGGAACGGATACATCAGCATGTACAGCGGCATGGCCACCTGCGTGCGGCGGATCGTATCTGCGCTTTTCGCGGTGTAGATGAACTGCACCGAGATCGGCATCATGTAGAAGCCAAGCGACTGGAACAATATCGTGCTCATCGAGAAACGTAGCTGCTCGTCGTTCATCCGGTTGCTGACGTGCTCGCTCGCCACGTGGAAGACCTTCGCTACGCCAACTTCGCCCGCAACCGCCAGGCCCGTCACCACGATCGCCACCACCATCAGCACGTCCTTGAGCACCGCCACGTAGGCCGACGAACGCACGCCGGAAATGGCGATGTACGTGAAGGCGAGCACCGCCGCGATCAGGACCAGATGGAGCGGCTGGAAGCTCCAGCCCAGCCCCCGGAACGCGGCGATCAGGCCAGTGAACTGGAGCTGTGCCATCGGCAGCAGGAACAGGATCGACGACAGCGCGACTACGAACTCCACGGCGCGGTTGTCGAAGTGGCCCTTGAACAGGTCCGCCAGTGTGATGGCATTGAAGCGCTGGCCGGCCTCCCAGATCTTCGGCGCCAGGAAGTAGCCGAGCGGATAGGCCAGCAGGATGTAGCCCAGGAACCAGATGCCGTAGGTCGGCCCCTTCGCGTAGATACCGCCGGCGAAGCCCACCATCGTGGCCACGCTGTAGATCTCGCCAGCCGCCAGGAAGAACACGAGGAACGCGCCGAACTGCCGGGACGCGACGAAGAAGTCATGAGCGCTTTGCGACCCCGTTCCCTTGCGCGAACGCAGGGCCAGGTACAGCGACAGGACGATGAAGCCGAGGAAAACCGCTGTGGACATAAGAGTGGCTCCCGGAAGTCAGGCGTCCAGCCGACGCTCGGCGTCGACAGGACGGTCGAAGAAACGCCAGCAGACGTAGAGGCACACCGACGTCAGCACGAACCAGGCGAACATCCACGCATAGACGAATGGCACGCCGAGCACGAAGGTGTCCACCGACGCAACCCAGGGCAGCAGCCCCAGCACGCCAACGTAGGGAATGCCGATGCCGATCAGTAGCTTGAGCATGACCGGACTCCTTTCAGCGCGCGGCCGACGTCTGGGGATCGATCGGCGTCATCACGCCGCAGCGCGCCTCGATGGCCTCACCGGCGGACAGGATCAGGCTTTCCTGAAAGCGCCCGGCTACCAGTTGCACACCCATTGGCAAGCCTCCTGCCAATCCAGTGGGCACGGACAGCCCAGGCAGGCCGAGAATCGCCGTTGCAAGCAGCGGACTCTGCGCGTCGAGGATGTGGCGTGCGGCATCAGCGCCCTGACGGTCTGCGTCGATCAGGAACGGGCGTTGCCAGGACACGGGCATCAGCAGCAGCGGGTAGCGTTCAAAGAACTGCTGCCACTCGCGCAGCAGCGTGGTGCGTCGCGCCAGGGCGTTCATGTATCCGGCGAGATCCAGCGATGCTGTCTGACGCCGTTGGGTGCCGATGGCAGCGCGCACGGCATCGTCGCCGTCACGCTCGATGATGTCGCCCAGGCCAGCGGCCAGTTCGTTCATCGTCAGTGCCAGCCACAGGTCGGTCGCCTCCTGGAATCGAGGTGGCACGACTTCCTCGATCACGCAGCCGGCATCCTCGAGCCAGCGAGCCGCCTGCCTTACGGCGGCCGTGACCGCTTCGTCAGCCGTGAAGCCCGGCAGGGTCGCGCAAACGGCAACGCGTGTCGGAAAGGTCTTGTGAGCGCTACCAACCGAGGCCGAAGCCTGCCAGGGGTCACGGCTGTCCGGCGCGGCCATCGCGGTCAGCGCCAGACGCAGGTCGCGTACCGTGCGCGCCAGCGGCCCCTGCACGGACGATAGCTGCGCACCCATCGTGCGCTCACGCAACTGCGAGGGATTGAAGGCCGGCACCAGACCCTGTGTCGGGCGCAGCCCGGCAACACCGCAGGCATAGGCCGGATAGCGAATCGAGCCGCCCTGGTCATTGCCGTGCGCAATGGCGCCGATACCGGCCGCCACCGCAGCCGAGGCACCGCCGCTGGACCCGCCCGGTGTATGGCTGGCGTTCCACGGATTGAGGGTACGGCCATGCAGGTCGTTGTCAGTGAACCAGCGCAGCGAGAATGCCGGCGTGTTGGTGCGGCCGATGATCACGGCGCCGGCCTTGCGGAGATTGGCAACCACCGGGCTGTCCACGCTGGCCACCGTGTCCTGGAACGCCACCACGCCATTGGTCGTGGCACGGCCCGCCATGTCGACGTTGACCTTCACCGTCACGGGAACGCCGTGCAGCGGCCCAAGCAACTCGCCCCGGGCCAGCGCCGCATCGGCGTCGGCCGCTGCCTGCATCGCCTCGTACGCCAGCACGTCGACGACGGCATTGATCGATGGATTGACCGCATCCAGTCGGGCCAGGCTACTGGCAACAACCTCCACCGACGATACCTCGCGCTTTGCGATCTGGCTGGCCGCCTCGGCCGCGCTCCAACGCCACAGCTCGTTGCTCATACGTCTGTCTCCTGTTTCCGTGTTTTGAGTTTTGTGTTCGGCCGCCTGTGGGGCTGACGGCACGTCGGAGAAAGACTAGTCCGCTATGATGCATACCAAAAGACAATACTTTTCCGATGGTGACCACTAAAAGTTGTCATCGTTTGCGGTGCGGCAGGTCACCTGCCCTGGGGAGACAACACACATGCGAGACCATCAACTGAAGGCGTGGCTGCGGCTGGTCGAAACCGGCAGCATTCGCGGCGCCGCGCGCAGTCTGCACCTGAGCCAGGCAGCGATTACGAAGGCCATTCGGGAACTGGAAGAAGACCTCGATGCGCCGCTGATCGTCAGAAGCTCGCGCGGTATCACGCTCACCGAGTGCGGTCGCCAGCTGACCGTCCGCGCGCGGCAGTCGCAGAACCAGCTTACGCTCGCGCGCCAGGACATCCGTCAGTTGATGGGCGGCGAAAAAGCCCGCGTGTCGGTCGCGGTGACGCCGATGGTGTTCCTGAGCGTGCTCCCCGATGTCCTGCGAGATTTCAGGCGCAGCATGCCGCTGGCCGACCTGACGCTCGAAGAGGGCCTGATGCCCGCGGTATTGCCCGCGCTGCGCGCCGGCACGGTCGACTTCGCGATTGCCGCGCTGATTCCGGAAACGCTGGGCAGCGAGTTCGATTTCGAGCCGTTGAAGACGCTCGACGTCATGATCGCGGGCCGCCGTGGACACCCGCTGGCCAACGCCACGCGCTGGGAAGAACTGGTGGAGTGCGACTGGCTGATGCAGCTATCGCCAGGCAGCCAGCACACCTTCCTGCTCGATCAGTTGCAGCAACTCGGCCTGCCACTTCCCCGGCGCATCATCAAGACCAATACGTTCGGCGTGACGTCGAGTCTGCTGGTCAGCACCGATGCGGTGTCGACGATCCCGAGCAGCATCCTGAAGGTGGGTCCCCAGTCCGAGCAGCTCACGCGCATCCCCGTGGACGTACCGCTGCGGCCCCTGACGCTCGGCATTGTGACGCTGCGCGACAACCCGCTCTCGCTGGCCGCCACGCGATTCTCGAACCTGTTTCGCGAGGCACTGTCGCGCGTGAATCCGGCGCTGGACTAGTTCGCATCCCTAGCCGAACAGTTCCTCCGCCACCGTGGGATGCAGTGGCATCGTCGTCTTCAGATGCGCATCCTTCACGCCGAGGCGCAGTGCGACGGCAAAGGTCTGGATGATCTCCGGCGCGGCGTTGTCCATCAGGTGCGCACCCAGCACCCGTCCGCTGCGCGCGTTGAACACCAGCTTGAACACCGAGGGCTGCGCCACGCCGCCGAAGCGGTTCTCCAGCGACACAAACCGCTTGATCTCGGTGCGCACGCGATCGGCTCTGCCGCCGGCGGCTTCGATCGCCTGTGCCTCAGTCAATCCCACCGCTCCGATCGCGGGTTCGCTGAACACGGCGGTCGGCACGAAATCGAAATCGGCAATATCACCACGTTTGCCGAACAACCGATCTGCAAGCCAGCGCCCCTGCGCGATGGCTACCGGCGTCAGATGCAGATTCCGATCCATGCAGTCGCCGATCGCATGGATCGAGCGCACCGTGGTGCGGAACTGCCGATCGACGCAAATGCCGCCGCGCTCGCCAAGCTGCACGCCAAGCGCATCGAGCCCAAGTTCGGCGATGCTGGGCCGACGCCCGATCGCCGCGAGTACCGCCTGCGCGCGCACGGTCTGCGTGCGGCCAGGATTGTTCTGCTGCGTGTAGCAGACTTCGGTCGCGCCGTTGGCCTGCGACAGCATCGTCACGTCGGCCCGGAAATGGAGTCGCACGCCCTTTGCCGCGAGCGCCTCGGCCAGCGCGGCGGCGATATCGTGATCGAACTTCGGCAGCAGGCGATCCCCGCGCACCAGCAGGTCCACTTTCACGCCATAGCGCGAGAGAATCGACGCCATCTCCACGGCAATGTAGCCGCCGCCGATCACCGCGATGGATGCAGGCACGGTCTGCCAGGTGAACACGTCATCGGACGAACTCGCCAGCTCGCCGCCCGGAACGGGCAGGGCGAGGGGATGCGCGCCAGTGGCGATCAGCGTCTTGCGCGTGCGGATGATCTCGTTACCGACCACCACCTCGTCCGCTCCACTGAGCCGCGCATCGCCATGCAGGATCTCGACGCCGGCCTCATTGAGCCGTTGCGCGTACGACGCATTGAGCCGCGCCACTTCGGCATTCACGCGCACGCTGGCATCGCGCCAGTCTTCCTTGCCGCCGGTATGTGACAGGCACGTCGAGAGGATCGACGCCCAGTTCGCGCCATAGGAGAGCATCTTCTTTGGCACGCACCCGCGATTCACGCAGGTACCGCCAATGGCGTCGCGCTCGACCAGTATCACGCGTGCGCCATGCGATGCCGCGCGACGCGCCGCGGCCACGCCACCGGAGCCTGCGCCGATCACGACGAAATCCGCTTCACGCGTGGTGGGCCGCACGGAACGCTTGCGGCGCGGCACACGCTCGACAACCGGCTCCGCGCTAACCTCACTGGCGCGGCGCCGGGCTTTTGCCGTTGTCTTCGTGGTGGTCGCCGTTGATGCCTGACGCTTAGTCATTCATGCCTCCTTGCCTGGCAGCCCTTGGCCGCATTGCACATTGCACACACGATCGACCGGCGCCAATCTGGCGCATACCACTCAAGACGCCGGCAACAGTTCCTCTCTTATCTCGGGCCACTCGCGCAGAAATGTTTCCGCATCGCGGCAGCCCAGGTCGTACGCATGCGTCATCGCCTCGGGCCGGGTGTAGTCCCAGCTCGAAATCGGCACACGCATCGACGGTTGCAGATACAGGCGACGCTGGCCGTCCACCTCGAGCACGAAGCGGCGCGGGCGTGGATACAGCCTGGTCACCAGCACCAGCACATTGCCCGGCGTGGCATCGAGCGCATCGACGGGGACGTTGTCGACCAGTCCGCCGTCGAGCACCGCGCGGCCATCCCGGCGAAGTACTGGCGTGAACGGTGGCGTCGATGCCGATTGCAGCAGCAGATCGGCCAGATCCTCGGGCGACCGGCAATCCTGCGCGCGCACGAACTCCGGATGAAAGCCGAGCTTGCGGCCCAGTCTCGGATGCAGTGTCTTGAGCAGGTGCTTGTCGATGTTGTACGCGAGCAGTCCGGCCGCTACGGCCAGACGCGGGCCGCTCCAGCGCGGGATATGCGCGACGCCGATGCGAATCTCCGGCGCTTCCTGCAATCGCTCCAGACGGCTGTCGCCAAACAGCGAAAGCAATGCGTTGCGATAGATGCCGTAGTGCGGAAATACGCGTTCGCGCCGCAGCAGGTTGCCCCAGTACGCATTGCGCGAATTGTTGGCCAGCACCTCGCGGTAGTAGGCCATGGTCTGCTTCGAATCATTCGCGTAGACCATGCACGCCGTCGCCGCGCCCGCCGAGATGCCGGCGATCACGCGCGGCCTCAGTTTCAGCTCTGGCTCCACGGTGTCCCACCATCCGGCCTGCCACCAGCAGCGGTTGCCACCACCAGCGAAAACGATCTGGTCGAACGGCTGCGCACTTGTCGAAGGGAGGGAAGTGGAGGTCGACATGCCGGCGTTCAAAGCAGCGCGTAGGTGGTAGTGGCCTGCACGGCGAGCTTGCCGTCCTTGCCAGTGAGTTCGATCTCGCCGAACACCACGGTCTTGCCGAGCCGCAACACGTTGGCGCGCACAAGCACATCGCCGTCGATCACGGGACGCATGAAGTTGGTGGTGAGGCTGACGGTCGTCATCGGGCGGAAATTGCCCAGGGCGTTCGCGATGGCGACGATCATCGCCGTGTCCGCCGCGGACATCAGCACCTGCCCGCACACCACGCCGCCGGCGTGGCGAAGGCTTTCGCTGAAAGGCAGACGCAGTGTCACGCCATCGGCATCGACGGCTTCGGCACGCAGGCCAAGCTCACGCACCCAGGGGGCCAGCACGCGTTCGAGCGTGGCGTCGATGTCGGCTAGCGTGAAAGTGGATTCGGGCACGATCCGTGTCTCCTCGGCGCACGATGTTGTTTGCGCCAATGATACAGGGGGCCGAAGCCCCCTGCCCAAACCCGCCGGGCCGCCCCGAAGGGCGGTACCTGGGATTTATGCCGCGTTGTCCGCTTCCGCGCGCGCGGTTGTACGGCTGGCGTGCCAGCGCAGCAGACGCGGGAGCACCACCACCGCCACGGTCATGGCCAGGATGGTTGCCGAGATCGGCTGCTTGATGAACAGGCTCCAGTCGCCCTGACCGATCGACAGCGCATTGCGAAGCTGCTTCTCGGCCATCGGCCCCAGAATCAGGCCGACGATGACTGGCGCGGTCGGGAAATCGAAGCGGCGCATCGCCATGCCGAGCAGGCCGATCACGAACAGCAGCAGCAGATCGAACCACGACTGGCGGATGCCGTACGCGCCCAGGCCTGCGAAGATCAGAATGCCACCGTACAGCAGCGGCGTCGGCACGCGCAGCATGCGCACCCACAGGCCGATTGCCGGCAGGTTCAGCACCAGCAGCATCACGTTGCCGATATACAGCGAAGCGAGCAGACCCCACACCAGATCGCCCGAGGTCTGGAACAGCATCGGACCCGGTTGCAGGTTGTAGTTCTGGAACGCCGCCAGCAAGATTGCCGTGGTGTTCGAAGTCGGGATGCCCAGCGTCAGCAGCGGGGCCAGCGTGGCGGTCACCGCGGCGTTGTTGGCGGCCTCGGGGCCAGCCACGCCTTCGATCGCGCCAACGCGGCCGAACTCGTCCTTGTGGTCGGACAGCTTCTTCTCAGTGGCATACGACAGGAACGTCGGAATCTCCGCGCCGCCGGCCGGAATCAGGCCGAACGGGAAGCCGATAACCGTGCCGCGAATCCAGGCCGGCACCGAGCGCTTCCAGTCCGACTTGTTCATGTGGACCGAGCTCAGTTTGTTGAACGTGCCTTCGGGCTGCGGGAAGAAGGCGTTGAACAGCGCCTCGCCCACCGCGAACAGGCCCACGGCCACCACGACAATGTCGATACCGTCGTAGAGTTCCTGCACGTCCATCGAATAGCGTGTCTGGCCGGACAGCGAATCCATGCCGATCAGGCCGATACCAAGACCCAGGAACAGGCTGGTCATGCCGCGCAGCAGCGACGAACCGAGCACGGCCGAAACGGTCGTGAAGGCCAGCAGCATGATCATGAAGTACTCGCCCGGGCCAAACTGCAGCGCCACGTCGGCAGCCACCGGCGCGAACATCGACAGCAGCACCGTGGCGATCGTGCCCGCTACGAAGGAACCGATCGCGGCCGTGGCCAGCGCCGGGCCGGCACGGCCGTTCTTGGCCATCAGGTTGCCTTCCATCGCGGTGACCATTGTCGACGACTCGCCCGGCGTGTTCATCAGGATCGAGGTCGTCGAGCCGCCGTACATCGCGCCGTAGTAGATGCCGGCGAACATGATCAGCGCGGCGGTCGGTTCCACCTTCGCGGTCAGAGGCAGCAGCATTGCCACGGTCAGCGCCGGGCCGATGCCCGGCAGCACGCCGATCGCGGTGCCCAGGAAGCAGCCCACCAGGGCCCACATCAGGTTAAGCGGCGTGATGGCCACGGCAAAGCCGTGCATCAACTGGTTCAGGGTATCCATGTTTCGTTCCTCCCGTTGGGGTGCGGGCTCAGAAGCCCGCTACCGGCAGCAGCGGCAGGTTGATGCCGAGCAAGAATTCGAACAGCGCCCACATCGGCACCGTGATGAGCAGGCCGATCAGCGCATCACGCACGATGCGGCGGCTGCCATAGCCACGCGCGACGCACACCATCATCAGCGTCGACGAAAACACAAAGCCCAGCGTGCCGATCAGCGCCATGTTGGCCACCAGCCCCAACGCCACCCACAGGAAGCCCTTGAAGTTGTGCGGCGCCGACGGCAGTTCGGCATCCTCTTCGGGCATGTTGCGGAAGCCGCCGCGCACGCCTTGCCACGTCAGCAGCGCGCCGCACACCGCCAGGCCGATGGCCACCAGCGTGGGGACGAAGCGCGGCGACAGGCCGGCATAGCCTTCATCGCCGGAAATACCCGGCAATCCGGCAAAGAAGAAGGCGGACACCGCCAGGATGGCGACGCCGATGGAGACGTGGGATGGTTTCATGATGGGGCTCTCGGATGGTCCTGCCACCCGCACGGTCACGGGGCCCGGTGACGATATGGTTTGTTTTTGGTGCATCGCAGGTGGCGGCACCGGGCCCCGTGCCGCTCTCCGCGCCGCCGGACATGACGGTCGGCGGCCGGGCGGGAACGACAGGGTGAAACGAACTTCCGCGTGCTTGCTGGTCGTCGGGGACCGCGGCTTGCGCGCCGGGCCCCTGTGGAGCGGTCTTACTTGGCGACGCCGAGTTCGCGCAGCGTGCCACCCAGGCGGGCGGATTCCGCGTCGACGAACTTGCCGAACTCGTCGCCGGTCAGCAGGAACGGCGTCCAGTCGTTCTTCTGGAGCGCGTCCTTCCAGACCGGGTTCTCGGTGCCCTTGACCACGGCGTCGATCATCGCCTTGCGCTGTTCGGCCGAGATGCCAGGCGCGCCATAAACACCGCGCCAGTTGTAGATCTCGACGTTGATGCCTTGCTCCTTGAGCGTCGGGATATCGGCGGTGCGATCCTTCGACGTCACGGCCAGCGCGCGCATCTTGCCGGTCTTGATGAACGGCAGGAACTCGGACACGCCAGCGATACCGACGGTCACGTGGCCGCCCAGGATCGATGCCGAGGCTTCACCACCGCCCTGGAACGGCACATAGTTGATCTTCTTCGGGTCCACGCCAGCTTCCTTGGCGATCAGGCCAGCCAGGATGTGGTCGATCGAACCCTTCGAACCGCCGCCCCAGCTCACGCTGCCCGGATTGGCCTTCAGCTGCGTGGTCAGGTCCTTGATCGACTTGATCGGCGAGCTGGCCGGCACCGTCAGCACCATCGTGTCCGCGAACAGGCGCGCGATCGGCGTGGCGTTCTTCAGGGTCACCGGCGGGTGGTTCGTCTCGATCGCGCCGACCATCACGGCGCCGGTCACGATCAGCGCGTTCGGGTTGCCCTTGTCGGTGTTGACGAACTGGGTCAGGCCGATGGTGCCGCCCGCGCCGCCCTTGTTGTCATAGGAGGCGCTCTTGGCCGCGCCAGCTGCCACCATTGCCGCGCCGATGGTGCGGCCGGTCTGGTCGAAACCGCCGCCGGGGTTGGCGCCGATCATGACCTTGAGGGAGTCCACAGCGTAGGCCGGAGCGGCCACCACGGCGGCGGCCAGCGTCGCGGAGGCGACGAAGGCGTGCGTGAAACGGGCGAACGAGCGATTCATCAATGCTGTCTCCTGTCTTTATTGGAATGTTGTGGTTGTACTGAGAGAACGGCCACGATGTATTTGGCCAGACTGCCGAAGGCATGGACATCGGCGATCATGGCCCGAATTCTAGATGGCCGAAACTGTCAAATGCCTGTCAAAACGTCAGCAAATGTGTTGGGGTTTACGTGGTGTTGTTTGCTTTGTCTGCCGTCGCAGGTCATTGCCGCTGTCGCATTTCGGCATCGCCGGCTGGGGGGGAAATCTGATCTAAACATCTTTGACTTGGCGGCCGACATACATCTCACTACGATGGATTTCAGTTGCCTGCCGCACGGACGGAGCAATGACAAGAACGATCCGGACCGACGCACGGCGATGCGAATCGGCCAACAAAACAGAAGTTTCAATGGGTGTCACTGGGGTCAAGATGGATACGATAATCAAGGCGTCGGACGGCTGGGTGCCGGAACTCGGCGCGGCAAGCGATCGCGGCCTGTGGAAAAGCACCATGGCTGCGGCCAACCAGGCACTGGAAGCCGCCAAGGGCATGCAGGCGGCCGTCAGCCAGTCGCTCAAGCTCCAGCGCAAGATCACCGCGCTGCGTGACGAACTGCACCGCATGGAAGCCGAACGCGATCTCTATCGCGATTTGCATTCCCGCACGGTCGACGAACTCAATCACACGCTCGACCTGAGCCCCGACGAATGGCAGCGCCTGCGGGCGGACAACGAGACGCTCCAGATCCGCCATCGCGCCTACAAGCTGCTGGTGCAGCACTACGCGCGCAGCGGCCTGGCGATCGAACCCGCAGTCTTCGCCGAGCAACGCAGCCGCGTTCAGCAACACATCCTGTTTCAGCGTCGCAAGGGTATTCCGGTGTCGGTCATCACCGCCGACGACATCGCATTTCTCGTGCGCTGAGTTGAAATGCGCAATGGATTTGCGCGGGGCGCACTTGCCGTATCCCCGCGCAAGGAGCTGGTCATGCATTGCCTTGTCGCTGCATCGATGGCACCGCTGCACTTCCGACCGGCGCATCCGTCGCGCATACCCGATTACGCCCCGCTTCCTTGGCGACATAGAGCCGGCGGTCGGCCACTGCCAGCATGGCGTCGAGTGTCTGGCATCCGTCGGTCCCGGCTTCTGCAACACCAATAGACACGGTGAAGCGGATGCGTCCGTCGCCCGCGTCGGGCTGCGGCGCGTCGGGTGCCGCCTCGACGGACGCGGCTTCCACGGCCAGGCGCAGGCGCTCGGCCGCCGCCACGGCTTCATCCGACGACGCGCCCGGGAGCAGTACCGCGAATTCCTCGCCGCCAAGGCGGGCGGGAAAGTCAATCTCGCGCAAGTGCTTGCGCATCAGGTCCGCCATCGCCATGAGCACGCAATCGCCGCTGGCGTGGCCCCATTTGTCGTTCACGCGCTTGAAGTAGTCAATGTCGAGCATCAGCATGGCCAGCGGCGTGCCATCGCGCTGCCGGCGGGCCGTTTCATTTTTGAACTGTTCGCTAAAGCGGCGCCGGTTGGCCAGTTGCGTCAAGGGATCGGTTTCAGCCATCTGCTGGAGTTTCCTGCCGGCGGCCAGATAGTGGTCAAACAGCAGCGTCACCACACGCAGCGTGACATACATCAGCACAGGCAGCAGGAACCAGATCGTCAGCAATGGCAAGCTGAGGCGCCGGGCCACTGTCGCATAGACATCGTATTCGTCGAGCGTGTCCACCATTAGCCAGTTGCCGGCATTGCCCACGCGCTGGAAGTACACATACTGGCCGTTGACGTGCCGCATGCCCGTGCCTTGCGAGATGAGGTCCGACACGGGTGTATTGCGCAGGTCCCCGGCGAAATCGTCGGGCCAGCGCAGATTGGTCTTGCCTCCGGTCTGACTCGAGACGATGACATTGCCGTTGCGGTCCAGCAGGTAGCGATGAGACCCCAGGATCTCCGGCAAGCCAATCAGGTCACGCAGACGGCGAATCTCCAGGTCCACGGCCACCACGCCGCGGAAGCGTTGCGCGACGTAGACCGGCACGCTCAGTGTCGTGCGCAGCTGCGTGCTTTCGAATTGCGTGTAGACCTGCGCCCAGCGCATCTCGTGGCTGGGGTCGCGATCGGGAAGCAGGCTGCGGTAATAGTCGATCCCGCTGAAGCGTTTGATCAGGGCAGGAGCCCTGTCCGGTGGCAACGCGGGATATGTCACGTAAAAGCCGTTGCTCGAGATGAACGTCACCGTGCCATCGGGACGGTCGCTGCGCTGGCTGACGCCCAGCACATGGCTGAGCTGACGCGCGGCCAGCAGATCCGCCCGCAGGTCCTCGTCGCGGCGTTCGAAACCTTGCAGTCCTTTCAGGATCTGGGGCGACACCCCCACGATCGGCGCGTCGCCAAGTGGTACCTGCAATTCCCAGACAGGTTCATTGCGTGCCGCATAGGCACGTTCGATATCGGCGTCAGTGGACGCTTTCGTACCCTGCTGGAGTTCGAGAAGCTGCTGCGCGTAATCGCGCACGAACGATAGCTTGAACCGTTCCGCATTGATAACCGCTTCCGCGCCAAGTGCGCGCAGCACCAGATCGTGTTGATGCAGGATCAGGACGCGCTCGCGCAGCAGGTAAAGGTCGCGCATCGCCACGACAAGCATCAGCAGCATCGCCAGGCCAAATCCCACCACCACCACGCGCTGCGGATATATCAGTGCCGCGCGCGGCAGCCAGCGCGGCCGCGGAAGCAGTTTGTGCCATGCCATTGGACGTCTCCGGCAAGCCCGCATCTTGCGGGTACTGCGACGACGGATTCAGGAATGATGGTACCGATATGCTGGCACAGTGTAGAGCACACGACGACGTCTGGTGCACGGGAGACGAACGTCTTGCGCCTGATTCAACCGCTGTCAGGTGCTTGCAGGCTCGGTTCGGAAATAGAGCAGGGCGATGGCCGGCAAGGCGAAGCCGATCCAGCTCGCCAGCGGCCAGCCGGCACGCGCATAGGCCCATGCGCCAACCGACGAGCCGATCGCACCGCCAACGAAGAAGATGGCCATGTAGAGCCCATTCAGGCGGCTGCGATGTTCCGCGGACAAAGAGAAGATCGCGCGCTGCCCGATCACCAGGTTGGCCGACACGGCAAAGTCGAGCACGACGGCCGCGACGGTCAAGGCCGCCAGTGACATGAGCGAACCTTCGACGCCGATGCGGCTCAGCAGGAAGGAGCCTGCGCCCAGCGCCAGTGCGATGGCAGTCATCTGGCGGCTGTGGCCACGATCGGCATAGCGGCCGGCCATCGGCGCGGCAATCGCGCCGGCCACGCCCACGAGCGCGAACACGGCGATGCCGGTCTGGGACATATGGAAGGCGGGCCCGGCCAGGTACAGCGGCGTGGTGGTCCAGAACAGGCTGAATACGCCGAACATGCTCGCCTGGTACATCGCGCGCCGCCGCAGCACCGGCTGCGTGCGCAACAGGTGCCCCATCGAACCAAGCATCTCGACATAGTTCACGCCGGGCACCGGCTGGCGCTGCGGCAGCTTGCGCGACAGCACCACGCCAAGCAGCACCATGGCCACGGCCGACGCGGCGAAGATCGTATGCCAGCCGAACAGGTCCGCCACCAGGCTCGATACCGGGCGCGCCAGCATGATGCCCATCAGCAGGCCGCTGGTCACGTTGCCGACGGCGCGGCCGCGCGCATGTTCGGGCGCGAGGTGTGCCGCGAACGGCACCAGTACCTGCACCGCCACCGAGCACAGGCCTATCGCGCATCCAGCGATCAGGAAGACGCTCGCGTGGGTAGCCAGCGCTGCCGCGACCAATGCCACCGCACAGCCGGCGATCAGCGCCAGTACAAGCTTGCGGTTCTCGACGATATCGCCCAAGGGCACCAGCAGCAGCAGGCCCACGCAATAGCCGATCTGGATCAGCGTGACGATCAGGCCGGCGATCTCGGGAGAAAGCTCGAGCGCCCGCGCGATCGGACCGACCAGTGGCTGGGCGTAGTAGAGGTTGGCGACAATCATGCCGCACGCGGTGGCCAGGAGGGGAGTGATCCAGGCGGCAGGGGCGTCGGCGCGTTGGGCGGTGGCGGATGTCATGGCCGCCGATTCTACCGGGACATAGATAGGCCCGTATGACACAGGGGATTCAAACCCGCTTCAACGGAAAACCGGGGAATCCGGCTCGGCATCGAAGCGCAATTCCTCCTGGACCGGCGCGGGGTCATCGCCCTGATCGGCGGCCGGGATCAGCGCGCTGACGCGTACGCCGAGCAGCCGGATGCGTCGTTCCAGCGGGATACGCTTGAGGCACTCGGTGGCGCCATGCCGGATCGTCGCGCCGTCCGCGGTGTGGGCGGTCAGCGTCAGGTCGCGCGTAACGGTGTGGAAGTCGTCGAAACGCAGCTTGATGCCGACGGTGCGCCCCACGTAGCCCTTGCGCCGCAGATCTTCGGCCACGCGCATGCAAAGCCGGGTGAATTGCTCGGACAGTACCGGACGATCGCCGCGCGGATGCAGATCACGCTCGAACGTGGTTTCGCGGCTCATCGACTTGGGTTCGGAGCTGACCACGACCTGCCGCTCGTCGCGCCCATTCGCCACTTCGGCCAGCCAGCTTGCGTAATTGCGGCCGAAATGGGCCTGCAGCAGCGCGGTGTCGGCCTCCGCCAGTTGCCCCACGGTCTCGATGCCGATAGCCGCCAGCTTCTCCGCCGCCTTGGGGCCGATGCCATTGACCTTGCGGGCTGCCAGCGGCCAGATTCGTGTCGGGATATCGGCCGGTGTCAGGATCGTCAGGCCATCGGGCTTGTCGAGTTCGGAACCGATCTTGGCCAGCAGCTTGTTTGGCGCCACGCAGATCGAACAGGTCAGCCCGGTGGCGGCGTTCACGGCGGCCTTGATACGGGCCGCCACATCGCGCGCCTCACCATCGATATCAGTCAGATCGATATATATCTCATCGATTCCGCGATCTTCTATTTGTTCCGTGAATGATCTGACTGCAGCCTTGAACAACCCGGAGTAACGCCGGTAGGCGTCGAAGTCCGTCGGCAACAGGATCGCGTCGGGTGCCAGCTTGGCAGCCTTCATCATCCCCATGGCGGAAAACACGCCAAGCGCGCGGGCCTCGTAGGTGGATGTGGTCACGACGCCGCGTCCGGCGTAATCGCGCAGACGCGCATAACGGCGCGTGCCATCGGGCAGGACCTCGGGCACGGCGTTGCGACCACCCCCGATCACGACGGCCTGGCCGCGCAGATCCGGGTAGCGCAACAGTTCGACGGACGCATAGAAGGCATCCATGTCGAGATGGGCGATGCGCCGTGCGGATGAGGACATGGACGAAGGGGAAAATCGTGTACTGTATAAACGTACAGTATAGTGCCGCGCCCGGATTTTGCGGAGGGCCTGTCAGCTGGCTCTCTCGCAAATTATTTACTTAATAGATTGATCTTTATGTTCTTTCGCTGATTTCATTCTTAATACTAATAGTTTTCCGCTGCAGCAGTTTGCTGACAAGTAGGCCTTCAGCAGCGTAGATAGCCAGAGATACCCAGATCAGCGCATAGCCAATCTGCTTTTGCGGCGGAAACGGCTCGTGGTACAGCCAGATGCCGAGCGCCAGTTGCAGTGTCGGGCCGGCGTACTGCAGCAGCCCGAGCAGCGACAGCGGAATGCGCCGTGCGCCTGCCGCGAAGAACAGCAGTGGCACGGCGGTAATCGGACCGGCCATCACCAGCAGCACCTGCGTACCCGGTGCTGCGGCGCGCGTGGTGTCCTGACCCGTCAGAAACAGAAAGGCGAGCGCGGCGGCGGCAAACGGAAACAGCAGTAGTGTTTCCAGTGACAACCCTTCCAGCGCCCCCAGGGCACCGGTCTTGCGCAACAGTCCATACCCGCCGAACGATGCCGCCAGACCGAGCGCGATCCACGGCAACTGCCCAGCCGTCACCGTGAGCCAGATCACCCCGGCCGCGGCAATCGCGATCGATAGCCATTGCACGGGGCGCAGCCGCTCGTGCAGCAGCAACACGCCAAGCAGCACGCTGAACAGGGGATTGATGAAGTAGCCCAGGCTGGCGTCGACCACCCGATCGGCGGAAACGGCCCAGATATAAAGGAACCAGTTGCAGCAGAGCAGGGCCGCACTGGCTCCGAAATTGAGCGCCAGGCGTGGATTGGCCGCCACCTCGCGAAGCCAGCCGAAATGCCGGCGCCACAGCAGGATCGCTCCGAGAAACACGAGCGACCACACCATGCGATGCAGCAGGATTTCCAGCGGCGCAACGCCGTGCAGGGATTTGATGTAGAGGGGCAGCAGGCCCCAGATGATGTACGCGAGCAGCGCGTAGAAGATGCCGAGTTGCATGGGGAAATGTCCCGGGTAGATGTCCGGTTGTGGGCGGATTCTACCGGGGCGGGAGAAAGCGCGTGTGAGCGCCTTTCGGGCGTGGCAAGCGGATAAAGTGCCGGCCCTCTCCACTCGCCCCTCTCCTCGCGGGAGAGGGGCGTTTGTGGCTTACAGCTTGCGGGCGAAGCTGAACTGCGAGAATGCCTGCTCGGCCACGTTGAACCACGCGGCTTCGTTGTTACGGAACACGCGCCAGTCGTCGAAGATCTTCTTGAACGACGGGTTCTTGGCGCTTTCGTCCGCGTAGGCTTCCTGGGTGGCCTTGAAGCAGGCTTCCATGATTTCCTTCGAGAACGGACGCAGCTTCACGCCGTTTTCCAGCAGACGGGCCAGCGCCTGCGGGTTCACGGTGTCGTACTTCGCCATCATGTTCGTGTGGGCCTCGATGGTGGCCGTTTCCAGCGCGCGCTTGTACAGCGCGGGCAGCTTCTCGAACTCGGGTGCCGACGCATAGAACGAGAGCTGAGCGCTGCCTTCCCACCATCCCGGGTAGTAGTAGTACGGCGCCACCTTGTAGAAGCCGAGCTTCTCGTCGTCGTACGGGCCCACCCATTCGGCTGCGTCGATCGTGCCCTTTTCCAGCGCCGGGTAGATATCGCCACCGGCGATCTGCTGCGGCACCACGCCCAGGCGCGACAGCACCACGCCAGCAAACCCGGCGATGCGGTACTTCAAACCCTGCAGATCCGCCACGCTCTTGATTTCCTTGCGGAACCAGCCACCCATCTGCGCATTGGTGTTGCCGCCGAGGAAGTTGACGACGTTGTATTCCTTAAAGAACTCGCGCATCAGTTTCATGCCGTTACCCTGCAGCATCCAGGCGTTCTGCTGGCGCGCGGTCAGGCCGAACGGAATCGTCGTGTCGAAGCACAGCGTCGGGTTCTTGCCGAAGTAGTAATAGCCGGCGGTATGGCCGATCTGCACGGTCTGGTTCTGCACGGCGTCCAGCACCTGCAGGCCCGGCACGATTTCACCTGCGGCAAATACCTTGATATTGAACTTGCCGTCCGTCAGTTCCTTCACACGTTGCGCCAGCAGTTCGCCACCGCCATAGATAGTGTCCAGCGACTTCGGAAAGCTCGACGCCATCCGCCATTCCACTGCCGGGTTGCTGCCGATGACAGCAGGGGCGGCTGGGGCGCTGGCCGATGCTGCCGGCGCGGCGGGCTTTTCTTCCTTGCCGCAAGCGGCGAGCGCTCCGGTGGCGGCCACGGCGGACGCTTTCAACAGGAAGGAACGACGTTCCATGGACATCTCCTCGTTATTGATATGTATGTATGCAGAACTGTCGGGAATCCGGATGTGTTGTCGGAAAGACAGGCCGGTCGATTATAGCGGTGGCGTTTTGGGCACGGAGCCCCATCAGAATGGGGGTTTTCGCTAGGAATTCGCACTTCTGCAACGGATAACCGGCATGTTCGGAAACGGTGCGCAGGGCATGGCCGGACCGGCCCGCGGCCTTTCGCAATGTGGGAAGTCGAGCATTTCGGCGGATTTTGTAACCCGCCTTGTAGTCCAACAGTTCACCTGATAAAACCTGAGCCCTTGTTCCGGTGTTCGTGCCAAGCCGGTTTCGCCGTTGTCATGCTGCTATCTGCTTTGCGCCCCCATCGTCTGCTTGCCCGTCGTCGCCTCACGTTTGCCGTACTGGCCGCGTGGGGACTGGGTGCGTGCGCGCATACCGGCAGTTCCGTCGCCCCGCCACCGTTCATCGCGGAGAGCACGGTGTCGCCCAAGGCCTCGGTGATGGCGTCCCTGGAGCCTGCGGCGGCAGTTCCTGAACCAGTTGCCGCACCAGCAGTCTCGGCCGATCCGCTTGGCGACCTGATTCTGTCGTCTGCGCCGACGGATGCAGCTGCCAAGCCCGCCGAGGCGGCCAGTCCGCCCGAGGCCTCGCCGCCCGTTAACGCGACAACTTCCCCGGAAGCAGCAACGCCCCCGGATAGCTCGAAGCCCGTCGAAGCGACAAATGCCGTCGATCCGGATTTCGTCGGCCCGCCCGACTCGCTGGCGCCGCCGCCGCCACCACCTCCGCCACTCGTCCTGTTCCCGCGCCGCCTGGGAGAGTTCCCCGCGCAGGCCGCTGCGCCGCAAGGCGAAGGGACCGGCGACCCCGCATCCGCGCCAACCCCTTCCGACGTGCCGCCGGTCCTGCGCTCGCAATTGCCGGCAGACAATCTGGCCGGGGATTCCGTTTGGCAACTCGGCTATAGCGGCCGTGCGGCCGTAGAGGACCGGTCAGGCCTGCAACACGCCTGCGCCGGCGGTGGCACGCCTTCGGCCGGCTTTGGCAGGGGGCTTGCCTGCACCAGCTCGGGCGAGGTCAAGATTCGCGAGTCTCTGATGGATATGGGAGGCGGCACGCAGGTCCAGCTCGTCGCGCAGGCCAAGGGCACCGATACGACATCGGTCAACGGCAATGCCGCGGCGGTGGACCCTTACGCGCTGGTGCAGAACTTCTATACCTCCGTCAGCGGCCTCTCGGGAACACCCATGCTGCAGGAAGCCAGCGTCTGGGCTGGCCGCCGCGACAGCAATCCATTCCTGATGTCGTCGGGCCTGCTGCCGCCGAGTTCGCCATCGATGCGTTTCGGCGTCGACAACGCCAAAGTGGGCGATTTCGGGCTGAGTTATCAATACACTGCACGTAACGAACTAAATGGCGCCAAGCTGCCCAGCTATCACACAGTCCGATCGGCGCCGATCGGCACCAATGACAAGGGTTCGGTCCAGGTAGGCTTCACCCGCGTGGAAGCCATGCAGGAAATCGAGAACTCGGGCGGCGCATGGTGGGCATCGGCCATGCACGAGCAGAAGGGCGTGCTCTATGGCACCAACCGGCTTGGCCTGCAGTATGGACAGGGATCGCGCGTGGCCATGACCGGCTATTCGGGCATGGGCAACGATCTGTCACGCGTTCGGGTATCGGATTCGGTGGAATGGAAGAGCCGGACAGGCCTGGCGGGTTCGGTGGAGTCCAGCCTGCAGCTCGATCATTCGGGCATCGGCACGCTGCAATGGGCCGCCACGCGCGTCCGACCGGCGTTCGTTGCCAACGACCAGTTCCGGCTGACGTTCGAGGTCGCGCACGACCAGATCTCGTCTGGGTTTGGCGTTGGCGGTCAGCGCACGGCGTTCACCGTGGCGCCGACACTGACGCTCGGCAAATCGGCCGGCAACGCCAACCTGCGTGCGTTCTATACCTACAGCCGTGCCAATGATGTGGATGGCATCACCTTCGCCTCGCCAGCCGATGCCTGGGCATCCCAGACATCCGGCTCGATCTTCGGCGTTCAGCTCAATCGGCGCTGGTAAGCTCCGTGCGGCCTTGCCAGCGTTGGGCTGGCGGGCTTGAGGCCGCTGCCATGGGGGCAGGGCAGAGCCACTGGAACAGCAACGCAGCATTCGCGGAACCAAATATCTGCGCCAGAATAAACATCGAAGCATCAATCGCACGAATACCTGTGAAGGTGTCGGTCAGCGCGCAGGCGATTGTCAGCGCCGGATTGGCGAATGACGTGGACGATGTGAACCAGTATCCCGCCGTGATATAGCCCGCCACGACAAATGGCACGAGTCCCGGCCGATGGCGGCTGGTGGCCAGACCCAGACCGATCAGCCCGAACGTCGCCAGGAATTCGCTCCACCACATGGGCGGACCGGTGCGCGCCTGCGTGGCCGCGGCCAGCAGCGGCAGACCGAACATGGCGTGCGCGGCCATCACGCCGAACACCGCGCCGGACAACTGCGCCAGCACATAACCAAGCGCTTCGCGCGGCGACAGATTGCCCTGGATCAGGTTCGACAGAGTGACCACCGGATTGAAATGACCGCCTGACACGGGGCCAAGCGACACCAGCAGCGCTACGAGCCCGGCACCAGTGGCCAGGGCGTTGCAGAGCAGGGCGAGCGCGGTATCTCCAGCGGCAAGCCGCTCGGCACGAATGCCGGACCCCACTACGATCGCAATCAGCAAGGCCGTACCCAGTCCTTCGGCAACGAGCCGGCGGGCGGTCGTCGGGGTACGCATCGTGGGGGTGGTGTCTGGCATGGCGCGGGCTGAATCGTGGGGGAACTGCGACCGCGCAGTGTTCCGCGCGGGAGCAAACCCCGTCAATGCCGCGCCGGGATGTAGTGAACGAACTGCCGGTATCGAATGGCAGGCCTGAATGGCAGGCCTCAAACTATTCCCACAAGAAATGAGATCACGTAATCAGCAGCAAAACACATCCATCACATTTATAAATAAAAGCCATACGGGCTAATAGATCGCAAGCATTAGCCGTATAACTATTTCCAGAACGAATGATCGATAATTAAATTCATCGGCACCCATCCATCTGAGTTATTGAAGATCACTACTGCAGGTTGTTGCGCATCAGGAGCAGCCACGGCATGTGCGAGTTCGTGAAGCCGTCGAGCTGGCCAGCATCGTTCATGTCGATCACGTCCATCGACACCGACTGCTGGACGTTGCCGCCAATCGCCTTGACCACGCGCGCGGCGGGATCCACTTCGACCACGATGTCGCAATGCATCGGCGTGGTGCCGAAACCGATCTCGGCCACGTTGGAGATGTACTTGTCGCGCCCGCGGGCGGCGCAAACGACGTCGCCTGGTCTCGGTACTGCCGGCATCGGCTCGATATGGAAGGCAGGGCGGGGCAGGATGCCATCGCGTGCGTCCACCACATACATCGAATGTGACTGGCCGGTCAGGAACTGGTCATTGTCGAGTCCCGCCTTGCGCATCACCCACGAAATGAACACGGCCGACCACGCCCAGGCGCCCTGGGTGATCTGACGGCAATCCGGCGCCTCACCGACGATGCCCCAGTACCCCTGTGCCATCCGGCAGCCCCGGGGCGTGGCTTCCATACCGGTGCCATCGGGAAAGCGCACGCAGTCCGCTTCCCGGCCGTTCTCGTCATTTTCGGTATCCGCAGACGCCTGGCTGCTGACGTCACCGCCGTCCGATGCCTTTTCAGGTCCGGCAGTCATCGGAGCGGGCAGCGGACTCTGTGTGACGCAGGCGCTATCGTCGCGCCCGATATGCACGACCTGCTGCCCCCATTTGCGCCATTCCTGCATGGCGATATCGACAATGCGCTCGCGCGGCGTAGCGCCAGGCGGCGTGGTCACCTGTTGATAGTCGGGGAGCGGCACGGCCTGCGGGCGAGCCGTTCTCGGGGGCGTCGTGGTACAGCCGCAAAGCACGGCAAGGGCAATTACCGCCGTCAGTCTCTGCGCCAGCGCCTGTGGAGAAGACTGTGGAGCCTTATGTGGAAAGCGCTGTGAATAACGCTGTGGAAATCTGCGCGGCAGCAAGCGGGGCAGCATGTCGGGTCCATGCGTCGCGACATCCCGCAATGCCTTGATCAGACAAGGCTGGATGGCATTATTCAGGGATTCTCGGCCATCACGAAAGTGGCGATGCCGACTGTGAGATTCTACCCGCGGCGTCGCGGGAAATCCTTTGTGGATAACGTCCCCCGCCTGGCGCGCACCTGCGCCAGTTCTGGCGTCTGGCGGCGGCACGGCGGGGTCATGCGATACGGGCTGGAGACGCCCGCAGGCATTACTGGTTGACTGCGTCCTTGAACTTCTGACCGGCCTTGAACTTCACGGTCTTTGCAGCTTCCACCTTGATCTCTTCACCGGTACGCGGGTTACGCGCCATGCGCTCACCACGTTCGCCCTTGCTGAAGGTGCCGAAGCCGATCAGGCTCAGGGTCTCACCCTTGGCCACGGCGTCCATGATGGCGCCCAGGGTCACGTTAAGGGCTTGCTCGGCCTTCGCCTTGGTCAGACCGTCCACGCCTGCTGCAATTGCGTCGATCAGTTCAGTTTTCGTCATGCTTCACTCCGTATCGAGTTGAAAAAACACCAGCGTCCAGCCCGGAGACTTCACCCTGGAAGCCGCTCTGGCAAAGACGCCGCGGGCCACATCATACCGTGTCGGGCAAAGTGCACCGGAAACAAGATTGTTACCGGTTACGTTTGCACGGCCGCGTCAGCAAAGGGATGGCGGGGATTGGAGACGTTCTGGAAGCCCTGTGAGCGCGTATACGGCAAATACGGCCACAGAGGCTCCTGGCCCCCTCTGGAGGCTGTCAGGGACGTATACGGCCCTGTGAGCGCCTCCTGGGGCGTATACGTTGCCTGGGAGGTGCAGCGGAGCGGGTAGAGGCTCAGGCGCTTGCTGGGCACCCCTGCCTGTTTTTTGATCGGCCTTCTGAATTCCGGATTCGAGTCGATGGGTTGCGATGCCCAGAGGTATACGCCTCGACGGCGCGTCTCATGCGTATGGTTTACATCTTCTTTTCATGTATACAGATAGTAGTAGTAGGTAAACGGCGCCCGTTTCTGTGGATAACCGCGTATACGTCAAGTGAATCAAGCGTTTACGTATACCAAAACCACAGGGATGAACGGCTGGGCGGCGTGGATGACTCAGCCATTCGCATGAGGCAGTGCGCGTATACGTGTCGACTTGTTCCTGCGCCGTCCCCATGTCAGCCCCAGTAAACCCACACCAAACGCGCGCGCTTATCCACAGAAATAGCCTTGGTTATCCACATTGGTGGCGGCGAGGTATACGTCCGTCGTGCGTATACCTGAGTGGGCAGCACGGGTATCATCCGGTTCGCGCCGGACTGGGCCGGCCGCCATCGCCACGGGAATCAGCACATGTCGGACAAGGGCACGGACACCAAAGATAAAGAGAAGAAGGCGGGAAAGAAGAAGACCGCCAGTGATCGCATCGAGGTGCGCCAGTCGGGCGTGCATGGCAAGGGCGTCTACGCGATCGGCCAAATCGCCGAGGGTGAGCGCGTGATCGAGTACAAGGGCGAGCACATCTCCTGGAAGGAAGCGCTCAAGCGCCATCCGCACGATCCGAACGACCCGAATCACACTTTCTATTTCAGTCTGGACGACGGCGACGTGATCGACGCCAAGTTCGGCGGAAACCGCGCGCGCTGGATCAATCACGCCTGCGATCCGAACTGCGAGGCGCGCGAGAAGAAGGGGCGCGTGTTCATCCACGCACTGCGCGATATCGAGCCGGGCGAGGAACTGTTCTACGACTACGGTCTGGTGATCGACGCGCGCTACACAAAGAAGCTCAAGCAGGAATACGAGTGCCGCTGCGGCAGCCCCAAGTGCCGTGGCACGATGCTGGCGCCGAAGGACAAGAAGTAAGGCAATCGGGGCGCAAGGGCCCCGAGTGACACATCAGGCTGCGGTGCCGGGGGCTTCGCACGGAATCCGGATCACGAAACGCATGGTCGGCGGGCGCTCCGGCTGCTCGCCCATTGCCTCGCCGCTCTCCTCATCGATCTTTTCGGATCCGACTGCCAGTGCCGCCCGCGACCCGGCAGGCGCCGGCACATCCTCGATGCGGATCGTGCCCTGGTGCAGGGTCACGATTTCATGCACGATGGCCAGCCCAAGGCCAGCCCCGCTCGGCGCGGCCTGGGCCGGCTGCGCGCCCGGCGTGTGATCGCCACGGAAGAAGCGCTTGAACACTTCCTCGCGCCGTGTCGCAGGAATGCCGGGCCCGTTGTCTTCGATCATCACCACGGCCATGCCGCGATGACCCAAGGTCTCGCCGCCGGCGCGCACCGTGATCCGCCCGCCGGCAGGCACATACTTCACCGCGTTGTCGATCAGGTTCGACAGCGCCTCGCGCATCAGCAGACGGTTGCCACGCACCACGGCCGGCGCGCCGCCGGTGAAGGTGGGGCCGGGCAGCACCTCGAATCCAAGATCCACACGCCTTGCCAGCGCCTGCGGCACCCATTCGGCACCGATCTCGAAGGCCATCTCGGCCAGATCGAAATGCTCGACCGGTCCTAGCCGTTCGAGCGACAACCCTGGTTCGGCGCGGGCCAGCGACAGCAACTGGTTAGACAGGCGCACGGCGCGATCCGCAGCGGTCTGTACCTCCCGCAGGGCCTGGCGGGCCACTTCGAGCGAATCAGCATCCACCGCGCGGTCGGCATGGAGCTTGACGGCGGTCAGCGGGGTGCGGAGCTGGTGGGCGGCATCGGCGATGAACTTGCGCTGGGCGTCGAGCGCGTCGCGCAGCCGGGAGAGCAACGCGTTCAGCGCGCGAATCAGCGGTTCGACTTCGGCGGGCATCTGGGATTCGTCCAGCGCCGCCAGCGAGCGCGCGGTCTGGCGGTTGAGCCTGTCGGTCAGGATCTGCAGCGGCACGAGCTCTTCCTTGAGCACGTGCGACAGGATCAGGCTACCTACCAACAGCAGCAGGATCAGCGGCACCGACACCGACAGCAGGATCTCGTTGGCTGCAGTTTCCCGCCGGTCGAGGAGTTCGGCCACTTCGATGACGATCGGCCCGCGCATCGTGCTGGTCTCACCGCCTGTACCCGCTTCATCGGGGCTGGGCGGCGGCAGGTTGACCGGCAGCCGTACCGCGCGCACCTGCCGACCGCTGAACCAGGCATAGAACAGCCGGGCGTCATGCAGCGTGGTCTGGCCCGTGCCGTAGCCGAGCCAGGTATCCATCCCACCGATCAGCCCGTCGGGCCCGTGGATGCGCCAGTAGATCCGGTCGGAGCCTTCGGCTTCCACCAGGGTCTGGGCGATCATCGGGATGTCCTGCTCCAGGCGTGGGCCGGCGATGCGGATCTGCTGGGCGATATTGTTCGCCACGCCATACAGCGCGCGGTCGAATACCTGAGTGGTGTAGTGAGCCGCCAGCCAGTACGACAGCGAACCGCTGGTCAGAACGAGGGCGAACAGCGGCGTGGCCAGCGCGCGCAGCAGGTGAACGCGCAGGCTCGGGTTCGACGTCGGTTTGGGATTGCCGCCGCCGCGCAGGCGTTTGCCGGTCGCGGTCGTTGCGGGCGTGTCACCGGCTTGCGCCGAGGAGGAAGACGAGCGCGGCCACATGGCGATTCAGGGCATCCCGGGGAATTTGCTTCCCTCAGTGGCCGGCACGAATCTGGAGCAGGTATCCGAAGCCGCGCACGGTGACGATCTCGACGTCGCCATCTTCGAGCTTCTTGCGGACGCGGTGCACGTAGACCTCGATGGCGGTGTCGCCCACGGTGTCGCCGCCTTCACCGGCCGGGTGCGCGAACGTGGCCAGATGGTCCTGCAATTGTGCCTTGCTGACCACGCGGCCCTGCCGCTGCAGCAGCAGTTCGAGCACGGCGAATTCGCGGGGCGACAGTTCCAGCGGGCGGCCATCGACGAACATGCGGCGGTCGTTGCCGGACAGGCGGAGCCTGCCCAGGCGCACATCGCGCTCCGGCGCGGCCTCGCCGTGCTGGCTGCGGCGCAGCAGCACACGCACGCGTGCTTCCAGCTCGGGCAGTGCGAAGGGCTTGACCAGATAGTCGTCGGCGCCGGCGTTCAGGCCGGAAAGCTTGTCCTCGAGTTCATCCCGGGCGGTCAGGATGATGACGGGGGTGGTGCGGTTACGGGCGCGGTAGCGGGCCAGCAGCGTCATGCCGTCGATGCCGGGCAGGCCCAGGTCGAGGATGACGAGATCGTGCTGCTCGCGCAGCAGATGGTCGGTGGCGTAGACACCGTCGTGCACCACGCGTACCTGATGGCCGGCGCGGGACAAACCGGCCTCCACGCCGCTGGCGATTTGACGGTCGTCCTCGATCAGCAGGATACGCATGGGAGCAAGACAACGAGACTCGTAGGAGGGATGCCGCTGATTGTACAGGGACGCCCCGTTGTCTGCCTTTCAGTTGCCCTACAGCGCCTTCCCTGGCGTGTTAGCGCGCCAGACCGGCGGCGGCTTTCTCGATGAACGTGGCCAGGTCGATGTCGCGCTGGGTCAGCCCGTTGGCATCGTGGGTGGACAGTGTGATGTCCACGCGGTTGTACACGTTGAACCACTCGGGGTGATGGTCCACCTTGTCGGCTTGCAGCGCGACGCGCGTCATGAAGCCGAACGCCGCGTTGAAATCGGCGAAACGGAACGATTTCTGGATGGCGTCACGGTCCTGGACCGGGGTCCAGCCAGGCAGGCCGGCGAGCAGGCTCGCGCGGGCCTCTTGGGAGAGAGGAGTCATGATGGGGGCTCGATCTGAATAGTAGGGTAAGACGAAGGCCGGCCCGCCCGGGCCGCGAGCGGCCGGGCTTGCCGGCATTGTTTCACAAAGCGGCTGGCGGGATGCGTGCCGCTCAGATGTCGTCGCTGTCGGCCCAGCCTTCGCGGGTGCCGACGTTGATCACGCGATCGCTCTCGACAATATCGCCGGCGCCCAGCGTCGGCAGGGCGCGCAGTTCCGGGTACAGCGCGGTGAAATCGGGGCGGGTGGCGTCGAACAGCTGTTCAAAGCTGTCGATCACGAAGTAGGTCTTCTGGAACGTGTCGATGCGGTAGCGCGTGCGCATGATCCGGTGCAGGTCGAAGCCGATGCGGTTCGGGCTGGCCGAATCCAGGCTGTAGATCGACTCGCCCTGGCTGGACAGGATGCCGGCGCCGAAGATGCGCAGGCCCGCGGGCGTGCGGATCAGGCCGAATTCCACGGTGTACCAGTACAGGCGCGCCAGCATGTCGAGCGCGCCGAGCTTGGCCGCCTTGAGGCCGCCCTTGCCGTACGCCTCCATGTAGTCGGCGAAGATCGGGTTGATCAGCAGCGGCACGTGGCCGAACACGTCGTGGAAGCAGTCCGGTTCCTGCAGGTAATCAAGCTGCTCCGGCTTGCGCATCCACCAGCTTGCCGGGAAGCGGCGGTTGGCCAGGTGGTCGAAGAACACCTCGTCCGGCACCAGGCCCGGCACGGCCACGACCTGCCAGCCGGTGGCGCGCATCAGCGTTTCGTTGAGCTGGTCGAATTCGGGCACGCGGTTGCGTTCCATGCCCAGCGTGGCCAGTCCCTGGAGAAATTCGTCGCACACGCGGCCCTGGAGCATCGAAGCCTGGCGGTCGTACAGCTTGCGCCAGATCGCATGGTCGGTATCCGTATAGCGGTGCACCGGCTGGGCGATGGTGAAGTCCGGGCGCAGTTCCTGGCCCGATAGCAGGCCCTCGTCGAACTGTTCCTTGAGCTTGGCGGTCATCGTGCCGGCAAAGGCGGTGTCGATTTCCTGCGGGGCGGCCGTGGCGATCATCTATGTCTCCTGTATGCGGAATTTCTGCATAGTCTAGCGATCGGATGCTGCATTCAGGCCGCAAAATTGGCCATATTCCGGTTCTTAATGCATATAATCTGCGCATATTTAACATTCAGTGCGGGATTGATGCGAACCATGAACCACGCCGACCTGGACCCCTTCGACCTGGCCTTGCTGGCGGCGCTGCAAGCCGATGGCAGATCCACCCATCAGCAACTGGCCGAGCGCGTGCACCTGTCGCCGAGCCAGGTCGGCCGGCGTCTGGCGCGGCTCGAAGCCGACGGGGTGATCACTGGCTATCGCGTAAACCTGTCGCCACAAGCCCTGGGCCTGGGGGTGCTGGTCTTCATCAGCGTCAAGCTGGCGCACCATGGCGACACGATCATCGAGCGCTTCGCCGAGGAAATCCTGCTGCTGGAGGAAGTGCAGGAGTGCTACTCGGTGGCGGGCGAGGCCGATTACCTGATCCGCGTAGTGGTGGCGGATCTGCCCACGCTGGCCGAATTCACGATGAAACGCCTGATGCGCGTACCCGGTGTGGAGAGCATCCGGTCGAACATTGTGCTGACCGCGCTCAAGCGCGAAGGACCGCTGCCACTTTCACATTTGCGCTGAAACGGTCACGCGATCTGAACAAAATGTGCAGAGGCTTGCGCTTGCCATCCGCGCATGTCACCCTCGCCCGGTGGCAAATCCGGAAAGGGCAAGATGATGTCGAAGATCGTCACGGCGGTTGGAACCGCCGCCGCAGGTCTTGTGCTGGGGGCAGTGCTGTGGGCGCCGATGGCGTCGGCCGCGCAGATCACGCGCTTTTCACCCGAAGGGGTGGTCCCGCAGGTACGGCAGGTGGCGATCCGCTTCGACGAGGCGATGGTGCCGATGGGCGATCTCAAGGCTGCACCGCCAGCGGCTGTGTCCTGTACCGGTGGCAGCGTTGGCGGCAGCGGGCGATGGGTCAACGCTACCAACTGGGTCTACGACTTCGAGCGTGACCTGCCCCCGGGCGTGCGATGCTCGGTGCGGATGTCGGCAGGCCTCAAGAGTGTGGCTGGCAAGACCTACGCCGGCAAACCGGAATACAGGTTCGAGACCGGCGGCCCATTCGTGATCTCGGCGCGCCCGTCGGGTGGACAGATCGAGGAAGACCAGGTGTTCGTGCTGCGCTTCAACGGCGCGGCAACGGCGGGATCGATTCGTGAACATGCGTGGTGCCAGGCCGAAGGCCTCGGCGAGCGGATCCCGGTCAGGCTGCTGACGGGCAAGGAGCGGGATGGCGTCATCGAAGCGGTGCGCTGGAACGACATCGTCAAGCAAAACCCCGAAGCCGTGCACCTGCTGGCCTGCCAGCAGCGTCTGCCCGCTGGCGCGCGCATGCAGCTCGTGCTCGATGCCGGCATCTCCACCCCGTCCGGGCTGGCCACTACCGCGCCGCGCCGTTTCGACTATCAGGTACGCGAACCGTTTGCCGCGGGCTTCACCTGCGAGCGCGAACGTGCCGAAGCCCCATGCACGCCGCTGCGGCCGCTGGTCGTCACCTTCACCGCACCGGTACCGCGCAAGCTGGCCGAGCACATCGTGCTCAAGACGCCGTCCGGCCCGCGTGCGCCGAAGTTCGATAGCGACGACGCCAGGGACGCTCCGGTGTCGTCGGTCACGTTCCCCGGCCCCTTCCCGGAGAAGGCCAGCCTCACTATCGAGGCGCCGAAGGATCTGAAGGACGAGAGCGGTCGCTCGCTGTCTAATGCCGACCTGTTTCCCATCAAGCTGACCACCGCCGCGCTGCCGCCGCTGGCCAAGTTCGCCGCCGCGCCGTTTGGAGTGGTCGAACGTTTTGCCGATGTGCCGCGCGGCAAGTCGCCGGCTGACTATCCGCCACTGCTGCCAGTCACGCTGCGCAACGTCGAGGCTGATCTGCCGGCGCTGTCGGCGCGGGCCGAAGCCGGTACGGTCGCACGACTCAAGGTCGATGACGACGGCGCGATCCTGCGCTGGTTCGGCATGGTCAAGCGTATGCACGAGAACTCGTGGACGCGTCAGGAGCTGGATGCGATCCGCGCAGGCAAATCGCCGTCGGAAGCACGCAGCCCGCGCAACGCGCCATCTATCGAGACCCGCTCGGTATCGTTGCTCGAAGGCGTATCCGGCGCGAAGACGCTGGCGATTCCGAAATCGAACGACACCTCGCCTCGGCCGTTCGAAGTGGTCGGTATCCCGCTGCCGGAACCTGGCTTCCATGTGGTTGAGATCGCTTCGCCAATGCTGGGCGAAGCACTGCTCGGCCGGAAGGTGCCGATGTATGTGCGCACGGCGGTACTGGTGACCAACCTCGGTGTGCATTTCAAGCTCGCGCGTGGCCTGGCCGATGGCGACATGAGCGGTCTGGCGTGGGTCACATCGCTGGATGACGGCAAGCCCGTGGCCAATGCGAAGGTGGCCGTGCGTAGCTGCGATGGTGAGTTGTTGGGCGAAGGCGCGACCGATGCCACCGGCGTCGTTCGCTTCGCAAAGCTGCCCGATCGCCGCTACAAGGATTGCGCGAACGGCATGGACGGCTACTTCGTCTCCGCGCGCATTGCGGCGGACCATCCACAAGCGCGCGGCAAGGCCGATATGGCGTTCGTGATGTCCGACTGGAATCGTGGCATCGAAACGTGGCGCTTCAACGTGCCGACCGACCTGAGCCCGAACCAGACCGTGCGCGCGCATACGATCTTCGATCGCACGCTGCTGCGCGTGGGCGAAACGGTGTCGATGAAGCACCTGATCCGCACGGAGACCGCACAGGGATTCGCGCTGCCTGCCGCGATGCCGGACAAGGTGGTCATCACGCACGAAGGTAGTGGCCAGACCTATGAACTGCCGCTGGCGTGGCGCAACACGGCTACGGGTGGCCGCAGTGCCGAGAACGCCTTCCAGGTGCCTCAGGCGGCCAAGCTTGGCGTCTACGATGTGGCGCTGGTCTATGGCGATGGGCGCACGCTGAGCAGCGGCAGCTTCCGCGTGGAAGCGTTCCGACTGCCGGTGCTGGCTGGCACGCTGTCGGTGACCAAGGATCCGAAGGCGAAGGGCAATGCCCTTGTAGCGCCCGCCGAGGTACCGGTTGGCGTGGAGATCCACTACACGAACGGTGGTGGCGCAGCCGGGCTGCCGGTGAGCGTGTCGGCACTGATGCGCAACAAGTACGTGAACTTTGCCGACTACGACGATTTCTCGTTCAACGCGCCACGGCCGCAGCAGCAGCAGAGCGCCAGCGGTGACGAGGAGGAAGACCAGGAAGGCGAGAGCTCGCGTGACGAAGCGGAGAAGCTCGTTGCCGACAAGCTGCCGTTGACGCTCGACAAGGACGGCAATGGCAAGGTCACGATCAAGAAGCTGCCGAAGGTGAACGTGCCGGGCGACCTCGTGCTCGAAGCGGGCTTTGCCGATCCGAACGGCGAGATCCAGACGCTGCGGCAGACCGTGCCGGTGTGGCCGTCGGCCGTGGTGGCGGGCATTCGCGCCGCGAACTGGGTATCGGTGTCACAGAAGCTGGCCGTGTACGGCGTGGTGCTCGACACGCAGGGCAAGCCGATTGCCGATACGCCGGTACAGGTCAAGGCGAGCGCGCGGATCACCACGTCAGCGCGCAAGCGCGTGGTGGGTGGCTTATATCGCTACGACAACCGCAGCGAAACGAAAGACCTCGGCGTGGTGTGCGAGACGCGTACCGACGCACAGGGCCGCGCGCGTTGCGAGGTGGCGTTGTCGCAGGCGGGTGAAGTGGAACTGGTAGCCAACGCGCGCGATGGCGATGGACGCGTGACACAGGCCGCGACGACCGTCTGGGTCACGCGCCAGGGCGAACTCTGGTTCGGCGGCGAGAACCACGACCGCATGGACGTGCTGCCGGAGAAGAAGGCCTACGCGCCGGGCGACACCGCGGTGTTTCAGGTACGGATGCCGTTCCGCCGCGCGACGGCGCTGGTCGCAATCGAGCGCGAAGGCATCCTGGACACCGAAGTGGTCGAGCTGAACGGCACCGATCCGACCATCAAGCTCAAGGTCAAGCCGGAGTGGGGCCCGAACGTGTATGTCTCGGTGCTCAGCATTCGCGGACGTCTGCGCGAGGTGCCCTGGTACTCGTTCTTTACGTGGGGATGGCGTCAGCCGCTGGACTGGTGGCACGCGTTCCGCAGCGAGGGCAAGGAATACGTGGCGCCGTCGCCGCTGGTCGATCTGTCGAAGCCGGCGTTCCGGCTCGGTCTGGCGGAAATCCGCGTCGGCAACGAAGCACACCGGCTCGACGTGACTGTCACACCTGACAAGGCCACGTATCCGGTGCGCGGCAAGGCGCATGTGGTGGTGCAGGTGAAGCTGCCCGACGGCAAGCCGGCGGCGAATGGCGAGGTCGCGCTGGCGGCGGTCGATCAGTCGCTGCTCGAACTGATGCCGAACACAAGCTGGAACCTGCTCGATGCGATGCTGCAGCGGCGCAGTTATGGGGTGGAGACCTCGACCGCGCAGATGGAGATCATTGGCCGCCGCCACTATGGCCGCAAGGCCGTGGCCGCGGGCGGTGGTGGCGGCAAGAGCCCGACGCGCGAGCTGTTCGACACGCTGTTGCTGTGGAATCCGCGCGTGCAGCTCGATGCGGAAGGCAAAGCCGCACTCGACGTGCCACTCAACGATTCGCTGACCAGCTTCCGCATCGTCGCCGTGGCCGATCTTGGCGCGGGCCGCTTCGGCAGCGGCAGCGCGTCGATCGCCGCGACGCAAGACCTGCAGATGATTGCCGGCCTGCCACTGCTGGTGCGCGAGGATGACAAGTACCGCGCAATGTTCACGCTGCGCAATACCACGCAGCGTGCGATGACCGTGGAAGCCACCGCGCGCGCGACGCTGGTCGACGCGCAGACGCTGCCCGCGCAGACCGTGCAGATTCCTGCCGGTGAAGCGCGAGAAATCGGCTGGGACATCACCGCGCCGGCACTGCTGGCGTTCAGCCGCGGCGGGTCGATCCTTTGGGAAGTGGGCGCGACAGAGAAGGGCACCGGCACTGCCAGCGACAAGCTCAAGGTCTCGCAACAGATCGTTCCTGCCATCCCGGTGACGGTGCAGCAGGCAGTGCTGGCGCAATTGACGCCGAACGCGTCGATGCCAGTGCAGGCACCGGCTGGCGCGCTGGCGGATCCAAAGGGCCAGGTGCGGGGCGGGATGCAGGTGTCGTTGCAGTCGTCGCTGGCTGGCGGCATGCCCGGGGTGCGCGAATGGTTCCGCAACTATCCGTTCACGTGCCTCGAGCAACGCTCGTCGAAGGCGCTCGGCCTTGGCGATGCCGCCGCGTGGGATGCATTGATGGTGCAGTTGCCGTCCTACCTGGACAGTAACGGGTTGGCCGCGTACTTCCCGCTGCGTAGCGATGGAAGCTACGGCAGCGAAGTGCTGACGGCCTATCTGCTCTCGATCTCCGACGAGGCTGCGCGTGCTGGCCTGCCGATGCGCGTGCCGGACGCGCTGCGCGATCAGATGGAGCGCGGACTGACTGCCTTTGTCGAAGGCCGCATCACGCCTCCGCGCTGGGCGCCGTCTTCGGCGACGATGGATCTCGACGTGCGCAAGCTTGCCGCGCTGGATGCGTTGTCGCGCACCGGCCATGCGCAGGCGCGGATGCTCGGGTCAATCCAGATCCTGCCCGAGCAGTGGCCGACGTCGGCGCTGATCGACTGGCTCGGCATCCTGTCGCGCGTGCAGGATATCCCGCAGCGTGACAAGCGCATGGCCGAAGCCACGCAGTTGCTGCGCAGTCGCCTGACGGTCCAGGGCACGCGACTGGTGTTCTCCACCGAGCGCACCGACAACTGGTGGTGGCTGATGTCTGGTGGCGATGTGAACGCCGCGAAGCTGCTCGCGCTGGCGACACAGTTACCGGACTGGAAGGGCGATGTGCCCGAACTGGTGACGGGGCTGCTCGGCCGGCAGACGCGTGGCGCGTGGATGACGACCACGGCCAACGCCTGGGGCGTGCTGGCGATCCAGCGCTATGCGCAGGTGTACGAGAAGACGCCGGTGGCAGGCGCGGCGCGCGTTGCGCTGGGCGATGCGTCACGCACGTTCGAATGGTCGAAGGCCACGCAGAAGGATGGCGTGGCCAGCGGCATGGTCGAATTGCCGTGGCCGGCCAAGACATCGACGGCACCGGCTACGCTGCAGGTTGAACAGCAGGGCTCGGGTCGTCCGTGGGCCACTGTGCGCGCGCTGGCGGCGGTACCGCTGACCGAACCGGTGTCTGCGGGCTATCGCGTGCGCCGTACCGTGACGCCGGTGGATCAGGCGGTGGCAGGCAAGTGGTCGCGTGGCGATACCTATCGGGTGAAGCTCGACATCGACGCGCAGGCCGACATGACTTGGGTGGTGGTCAGCGATCCGGTGCCAACCGGGGCGACGATTCTCGGCAGCGGCCTGGGCCGCGATTCGGAAATCGCAACGCGTGACGAAAAGAAGTCGTGGTCTGCCTTCACGGAACGCACACCTGCGGTCTATCGCGAGTACTTCGGCTATGTGCCGAAGGGGGCGTTGTCGGTCGAGTACACGGTGCGCCTGAACAACGCCGGCGAGTTCACGCTGCCACCCACGCGCGTTGAAGCGCTGTACGCGCCCGATGTGTTCGGTGAGACGCCGAACGCCAAGATGACGGTGGGGGCCAAACCGTGAGCTGGATCGCCATGCGGATGCCCCCACGCGTGCGCGAATGGTGGATTGCCGGCGTGCTGGCCGGCGTGACATACGGCGTGATGCTGATCCAGGTGTCCGCGTACTTGCCTCCCGGCACGCCGTTGACGGGCCAGATCGCCTATCAGCCGATCTGGAAAACCGCGATGGCGGTCATGCTCGCGCGCGCGGCGTGGTTCCATCGCCCGCTAGGAGAGCGGCGCTGGCTCGTGACCGCGCTGCTCTTCTCCGCGCTGGGAGATCTGTTGCTGGCGCTGCCCGGTCTGAAGATCTCATTCATCGGCGGGCTCGGGGCGTTCCTGATGGCGCACCTGGCCTATCTACGCTTGTTTGTGCCGATGATGGGAGACCTGCGGCCGCATCGGCTGATCGGCTGTGGTCTGATCATCGGCGCGGCGGGCGCATTGCTTGGGCGCTTCTGGCCGAATCTCGGCGATCTGATGTGGCCGGTCACGGTCTACATCTGCGTGCTGGCGGCGATGGCCTGCACGACGATGCTGGCATCGCTGCCGACGGCGCTGGCGGCAATCGGCGCCCTGTTTTTCGTGGCGTCGGACGCGATGATCGGTATCGCGAAATTCCTGTCGTTGTTCGACACGTACCAACTCGGCATCTGGTGGACCTACGCCATCGCACAGGTGCTGCTGGTGGCGGGCGTGGTGGCCGAGCGGGACGCGTGAGAGGTTGGGGTTCGTGATGAAGCGTGGTGGGATTCATGTTGCTGTGGCGCTGCTGTTATTCGCGGGCGCCGCGCAGGCCGTGCCCACGTTTCGAGAGGTTCGCGCCAACTGGCGCAGCGCCGATATCGTGGTGGTGGATCGCCATGGCGAAACCGTGGCCCGCGTGCGTGACGATTTCCGCGCGCGGCGTGGCGACTGGGTGACGCTGACCGATACGTCGCCGGCCTTGCGCACCGCCATCGTGCTATCCGAGGACAAGCGCTTCTACGCGCATAGCGGCGTCGACTGGCAGGGCGTGGCGGCTGCCGCATGGGCCAATCTGTGGAACACCCGCACACGTGGCGCTTCGACGCTGACGATGCAGCTCGCCGGCTTGCTCGACGAGGATTTGCGCGCGGGCCGTGGTCGCAGCATCGGGCAGAAAGTCGAGCAGGCGGTCAGCGCGGCGTCACTCGAGCGTGGCTGGAGCAAGGACCAGATCCTCGAGGCATACCTGAATCTGGTGCCGTTCCGTGGCGAACTGGTGGGGCTCTCCGCGATGTCGCAGACGCTGTTCGGCAAGGTGCCGAGCGGGCTCGACGCGCGTGAGTCGGCAGTGGCCGTCGCGCTCGTGCGCGCGCCCAATGCCTCGGCCGCGCAGGTGTCCAAGCGTGCGTGCGGCATTCTGCGCGACATGGGCCAGCCGCGCGAATGCGAGGGGCTCGACGGTTTCACCGCGCTGGTGCTGGTGAAGTCAGCCAGTGCGCAGACCGGCCCGCAGGCCCGCAACGCCAATCTCGCGTCGCATCTGGCTCGTGCCGTTATCGCGCAGGCGCGAGGGTCCGGCAAGCCGGTGCCACCGCGCATCACTTCCACCCTCGATGCCGGGCTGCAACGCGTGGCAGTGACCAGCCTCGATCGCCATCTGCGCGAGCTGGCGGGGCGCAATGTCGAGGACGGCGCCGTGGTGGTGATCGACAACGCCAGCGGTGACGTGCTGGCCTATGTCGGCTCTTCAGGCATCCTGTCCGCGGCGTCACAGGTCGATCACGCGGCGGCGCTGCGGCAGGCCGGTTCGACGCTGAAGCCATTCCTCTATGAGCAGGCCATCGAGGAACGCAGGCTGACCGCGGCATCGCTGCTTGACGATCGTCCGGTGAATCTTCCCACTGGCGGTGGCCTCTACATTCCGCAGAACTATGACCATCGCTACGCAGGCTGGGTCAGTCTGCGCGCCGCGCTGGGTTCGTCACTGAACGTGCCGGCGGTGCGCACGCTGGTGATGGTGACGCCGCACCGCTTTCATCAACGGCTGGTGGCGCTCGGCCTGCCGCTGACGCAATCAGGCGATTACTACGGCTATAGCCTTGCGTTGGGCAGTGCGGATGTGTCGCTGCTGTCGCTGACCAATGCCTATCGCAGCTTCGCCAACCAGGGCGCGTATGCGCCATCGCGGATGACGCTGAATGCCGCCGTGCCGTCGAAGCAGAACGTGATGATGCCGGCGGCGACGTTCGTGATCGGGGATGTGCTGTCTGATCGCCACGCGCGGGCGCGTACGTTCGGGCTCGACAGTCCGCTGACCACGCGTTTCTGGACGGCAGTGAAAACCGGCACGAGCAAGGACATGCGCGACAACTGGTGCGTCGGCTGGTCGGAGCGCTACACAGTGGGCGTGTGGGTCGGCAATGCCAGCGGCGCGAGCATGCACGACGTATCGGGAGTGTCTGGCGCGGCGCCCGTATGGCACGAGGTCATGGAAGCGCTGCATCAGCGCACGCCGAGCCGCGCGCCGGCGATGCCATCAGGCGTCGAACGTGTGGCATTGACGTTCGACGACGAACTCGAGCCAGCACGGCAGGAGGTATTCCTGAGCGGCACCGGGATGCGGCGCGTCAGTGTGGGCACGACGGAGCAGGGCAACACGATGCCGGCTATCGCCAGCCCGGCCGACGGCACGATCTTCGCGCTCGATCCCGATATTCCTCCGGCCGCGCAGCGGATCTGGTTTCATGCCGATGGGCTGACGGGTCAGACCGCGCGCGCGGTGAGCTGGCGCATGGACGGCAAGCCGCTCGGCAAGGGCGGGCAGGTTGCCTGGTTGCCATGGCCGGGCCGGCATCGCGTGCAACTGGTCGATGCGGCGGGGAAGGTGGTACACGAGATCGGCATCGAGGTGCGCGGCGCGGGCGTCCGTGAGACGGCCGCGCCACGGAAGACGCCTGCGGGGCCAGTCCGGCAATAGCCGCACGACGCGCGTATCATCCCGGGGTTCGCTGAAGTACCTATCCTGAGGAGCTTCCAGATGACCACACCGCGCAAGCTGGGCCGTAACGGCCCCGAGGTATTTCCCATCGGTCTGGGCTGCATGGGCATGAGCGAGTTCTATGGCGCGCATGACGATGCCGAATCTATCCGCACGATTCACCATGCGCTCGACCACGGCGTGAATCTGCTCGACACCGCCGACATCTATGGTCCGCACACGAACGAGCAACTCGTGGGGCGCGCGCTTGCCGGTGGCCGGCGTGACAAAGTGGTGCTGGCGACCAAGTTCGGCATCGTGCGCGATCCGTCGAATCCGACGGCGCGCGGCGTCAATGGTCGTCCTGAATATGTGCGCGCCGCCTGCGATGCGAGTTTGAAGCGGCTCGGTGTCGACCATATCGATCTGTACTACCAGCACCGCATCGATCCCGATACGCCGATCGAGGACACCGTTGGCGCAATGGCCGATCTGGTCAAGGCGGGCAAGGTGCGGTGGATCGGCCTTTCTGAGGCCGGCGTCGAGACAATCGAGCGGGCGCACGCGGTGCATCCGGTCACGGCGCTACAGACCGAGTATTCGCTCTGGACGCGTGACGTCGACGAGAACGGCATCATGGCTACCTGCGAGCGGCTTGGCATCGGCTTCGTGCCGTATAGCCCGCTGGGCCGTGGGTTCCTGACCGGCGCGATCCGCACGCCCGACGATTTCGACGCGGACGACTATCGACGTACCAATCCGCGCTTCATGGGCGAGAACTTCGCGCGCAACCTGCAACTGGTCGACGCCGTGCGAGCGTTGGCGAGCGAGAAGGGATGCTCGCCGGCGCAACTGGCGCTGGCCTGGGTGCTGACGCGCGGCGAGCACGTGGTGCCGATTCCCGGCACGCGGCGCGTGGTCAATCTCGACGACAACCTGGGGACGCTGGACGTGACGTTGAGCGCGCAGGATCTGGCCCGGATCGACGCGATCTTCCCGCTGGGCGCAGCGGCGGGTACGCGCTATGCGGCAGCGATGATGCCGTTCCTGTCGCGCTGATCGGAACCGAGTCATCGGCGCGGCGTACTTCCGGCGACTCTCGGCGACAATGGCGGTCTCGTTTGCCAAACCGCCTTGTTGCCGATGACCGCTCCCGCCGCTTCGTTCGTCCCCCTGGATGCCGCCGCCACGGCGGCACGCCTGCCTTATCCGGAACTGGCCCAGGCCATCGCGGCCATGCTGGCCGAGTTGCGCGACGGGACCGCCATGGCGCCGCCGCGCATCGCGCTGCCGGTCGGTGACACCGAGCGCGGGCATGGCACGCTGCTGGTCATGCCGGCACGCAACCGCGACATCGTGATGACCAAGAACATCACGGTGCATCCCGACAATCCGCAGCGTGGGCTGCCCAATATCCTCGGCGAGGTGGTTGTCGCCAACGCACACACTGGCGAACGGATCGCATTGCTCGATGGCCCGACCGTCACGGGCCGCCGCACGGCTGCCGTGTCGCTGCTCGCGGCCCAGTCGTTCGCGCCGGTGCCGGATGGCGAGCTTCTGATCGTCGGAGCAGGCGTGCAGGCGCAGACGCATCTGGAGGCGTTCGTGGCTGGCTTACCCGTTCGCAAGGTCTGGCTGCATTCGCGCACACGAGACAAGGCCGAGGCGCTGGCGGAGCACGCCGGGCGCCTGGGCGTCTCGGCCACGGTGATCGACGATGTGGCGGAGGTGCTGCCGCGTGTGTCGATGGTGGTGACGGTGACATCGAGCCGCACGCCGGTCCTGCCCGATCTCGACAGCGGCCTGTGGACCGACCGCCATTTCATTGCTGCAGTTGGCGCATTCCGACCGGAAATGTGCGAATTGCCCCCGCGGCTTTGCCATGCGGCGGCGGCCAGTGGACGTCTGCTGGCGGACACGCTTTTCGGAATCGAGGACGAAGCGGGAGATCTGCTGCAGGCCGGCATCGACTGGCAGACCGTGCAGCCATTCGAGACGGCGATCCTGGAGGCTGACGCATTGCGTGCGCGGACCGGGAGTCCCCTCGTGTTCAAGAGCGTGGGCTACGCGCTCTGGGATCTCGCAGCCTGCGCGCTGGCCAGCAAAAAGTGACACAAAGTGCCTCCGCACAATACCCGAACGGGTGTTTGAGGGCGGGCTGATGACGCCGGAAGGGCCATTTTTCCGAAATGGTCTTTCATGCTTGAAACAGAACCGTTGCGCGGAAGCGTCGGTGCGTAGGCAAAAATCCGAAAATTCCTACTCAGACTTTGGGTTAACCCTGTCTTTAGGGCAAATCTTCTACCGTTGGGTAACCTGTTTGAAACAGTCGGGGCCCGGCGCGCAGGATAATGCGCCCCTAGCAGTGCGTTGTAACCAAAGGACGGAGTAAGAGGAACAATGAAGACGATCTATAAGAAGATGCTGGTGGCAGGCGCCGCCATGGCACTGGCTGGTGTTGCACACGCTCAATCGGCAGGCAGCAATATGGTCAGTTTTGGCTGGATGCGAATCATGCCGACGGGCCACTCGGAATTTCTGACCATTGATTCGATTGCTGGCTTCCCGGTCGGTGCGCAGAAGCCGAACACGGGCGCGACGATCGATTCGGCCGATACGCTCGGCCTGACCTTCGCCCACTTCTTTACCGACAATATCTCGGCGGAATTCGTGCTCGGCGTGCCGCCGAAGCACAACGTGAGCGGTGACCGCGGCTACGAAAAGTACGGCAAGCTGGGCGAAGTGCGCCAGTGGAGCCCGGCCATCGTGGCCAAGTGGCACTTCTTTGACGCCAAGACCAAGTTCCGCCCGTACGTGGGTCTTGGTGTGAACTACACCTGGTTCACGGGGGAATCCGTGACCAACCAGTCGTTCGTGCAAGGTGAATTCGGTCCGGGCTCGCACATGACCGCTAGCGCCAAGTCGTCGTGGAACCCGGTGTTCAACGTCGGCGCCAGCTATGCCGTGACCGACAACTGGTTCGTCGGCTTCTCGGTGTCGTACGTGCCGGTCACCACCACGGCCAATTTCACGACGACGCTGGCCAACGGCGCGCAGGTCCAATCGCACACGAAGATCAAGATCGATCCGGTCGTGACGTACCTGAACGTCGGCTATCGCTTCTGAGCCTTTCCGGCGCGGACGTGAAAAAGGGCACCCTCGGGTGCCCTTTCTTGTTTGGCGGCGACGATCAGCTTGCCGACTTGACCGGGTAGCCGGCACCTTCGATGGCCTGCTGCAGCGCCTGGCGGTCCGCAGCCGACTCGACCTTGACCGATTGGGTTGGCACATCGGCCGATACGCGAGCAGCCGGGTCCACGGCTTGCACGGCGCGCGTGATGGAACCGACACAGTGGTTGCAGGACATGCCTTCGACTTGGAACTGGATCATGGTGATGACTCCTGTTGGGTTGGATCGGTGAGCAATGAATCTCGACGACAGGCTGAAGTGTGAACCTTCCCACCATGGGAAGCGCAAGTGTCGCGTGCGACTCAACAAATCCTTGACCTTCCAATGGTGGTAAGGTTCACAGTGCAGTTGTCGCGCTCCGTCGCTCAGATTCCACGACTCCGATGACCCATCCTGCCGCATCTCTCCAACCATCCGAATGGCGTCTACCTGTTGAGGGTATGACGTGTGCTTCGTGCGTGCGCCGCGTGGAAACGGCGCTGGCCAAGGTGCCCGGCGTGCATGACGTCGCGGTCAATCTGGCCACCGAGCAGGCCACGCTGCAAGCGGATAGCCCCGAAGTGCTGAACGCGGCTGCCAAGGCCGTGGCCGATGCCGGCTACGACGTGCCGCGCGCCGAGATCGAACTCAATATCGCCGATATGACCTGCGCGTCATGCGTGGGCCGTGTCGAGCGTGCGTTGCGCGCCGTGCCGGGCGTGGTGGACGCGCAGGTGAACCTGGCCACTGAGCGTGCCACGGTCACCGTGCTGCGCGGCGCGGCCGATGTGGCGACGCTGGCCGCCGCCGTGGAGCGTGCCGGGTACGGCGCCACGCCGGTGGTCGAAGCCGCTGCCGCAGCGGTGGGTACGGCCGAGGCCGGTCCCGGTTTCTGGGCCGGCCCGTGGCCGGTGGTGATCTCGGCAGCGCTGTCGTTGCCGCTGGTGATGCCGATGGTGTTCGAATGGTTCGGCATTCACGCGATGCTGCCGGGCTGGGTGCAATGGGCGCTGGCCACGCCGGTGCAGTTCGTGTTCGGCTGGCGCTTCTACAAGGCGGGCTGGAAGGCGGTGCGCGCCGGTGCCGGCAATATGGACCTGCTGGTCGCGCTCGGCACCTCGGCGGCGTACTTTCTGTCGATCTGGCAGATGGCCGAGGCTGGCGATGCCATGCCACATCTCTATTTTGAAAGCGCGGCCGTGGTGATCACGCTGGTGCGGCTGGGCAAATGGCTCGAGACACGGGCCAAGCGCCAGACGGCCGACGCGATCCGCGCGCTGGCTGCCTTGCGCCCCGATACCGCACAGGTACGCCGCAACGGCGTGGAGCAGACCGTGCCGCTGGCCAGCGTGCGTGTTGGCGATGAGATCGTGGTGCGTCCCGGCGAGCGGATTCCGGTAGACGCCGATGTCGTGGAAGGCAGCAGCCATGCCGACGAATCGATGCTGACCGGGGAATCGGTACCCGTGCCCAAGCAGCCCGGCGACAGGTTGACCGGTGGCTCCATCAACTACGACGGGTTGCTGGTGGCACGCACGGCGGCCGTCGGCGCCGAGACCGTACTGGCGAAGATCATCCGCATGGTCGAACATGCCCAGGCCGCGAAGGCGCCGATTCAGCGCATGGTTGACCAGGTCAGCGCGGTATTCGTACCAATCGTACTGGTGATCGCGCTGGCGACGCTGCTTGGCTGGGGCTTGGTCGTGGGCGACTGGACCACCGCATTGCTCAACGCCGTGGCGGTGCTCGTGATCGCCTGCCCGTGCGCGCTGGGTCTGGCCACGCCGACCGCGATCATGGCGGGCACTGGCGCGGGCGCCCGCGCGGGCATCCTGATCAAGGACGCGGAGGCGCTCGAGGTGGCGCATCGCGTATCGGTAGTGGCTTTCGACAAGACCGGGACGCTGACCGTGGGCAAGCCCGAGGTGGTGGCGTTGCATGCCGCCGATGGCGACGAGCCCGCATTGCTGGCGAAGCTGGCCGCACTCCAGGCCGGCAGCGAGCATCCGCTGGCACGCGCGGTGACGACGCTTGCCACGGAACGTGGCATCACCGTGCCAGCGGTCACTGACGTGCGCGCGCTGCCAGGACGCGGTATCGCTGGCATCGTTGCATGGCAGGCGCTGCAACTCGGCAGCGATGGCCTGCGTGCCTCGTTGCAGGCCGATGCGGGGGCGCTGCAGACCGAAGCCGAGCGGCTGCGTGGCGAAGGCCGCACCGTCTCCTGGCTGATCGATACAGACCAGCGCCGCGTGCTGGGGCTGGTGGCATTCGGCGACGCGCTCAAGCCGGGCGCCGCTGCCGCGATCGCACGCCTGCGTGAGGCCGGCATCCGCACGGTGATGCTGACGGGCGACAACGCAGGCGCCGCGGCGCGTGTGGGCAAGCAACTGGGGCTCGACGAAGTACAGGCCGAGGTGATGCCGGAAGACAAGGCGGCGCGCGTCGTCGCACTCAAGCGCGGTGGAGAGGCCGTGGTGGCGATGGTGGGCGACGGCATCAACGATGCCCCCGCGCTGGCGGCGGCCGATGTCGGCATCGCCATGTCCACTGGCACGGACGTGGCGATGCACGCGGCCGGCATCACGCTGATGCGTGGCGACCCGGCGCTGGTTGCCGATGCGCTGGCCGTGTCGCATCGCACGGTGCGCAAGATTCGCCAGAACCTGTTCTGGGCCTTCATCTACAACGTGATCGGCATTCCGCTCGCGGCGGCCGGTCTGCTCAATCCGGTCGTGGCGGGCGCCGCCATGGCATTTTCAAGTGTCAGCGTGGTCAGCAACGCACTGCTGCTGCGCCGCTGGCATCCGCTCGCAGGCAGTGGCCATAAGGAGGTAACGCAATGAACATCGGAGAAGCCGCGGAAGCCTCGGGCGTTTCCGCAAAGATGATTCGCCACTACGAGTCGATCGGACTGGTCGATGCGCCGCCGCGCAGCGAGGGCGGGTATCGGCGGTATGACGAACGCGCGGTGCACACCTTGCGCTTCGTGCGACGGGCCCGTAATCTCGGATTCTCGCTCGACGAGATTCGCGGTCTGTTGTCGCTCTGGCATGACCGGGCGCGCGCCAGCGCGGATGTGAAGGCGCTGACGCTCAAGCACGTGGCCGACCTGGAGGTCCGCATCGCCGAACTCGCTGCGATGCGCGACACACTGCGGTCGCTGGCCGAAGCGTGCACGGGGGATGACCGGCCCGACTGCCCGATCCTGTCGGATATGGCCCGTGCCGACAGCGAGGATCGCCCGGCCTGCCATCACTAAGTGCTGGCGGCCCGGGGCCGGGGGAGCGCAGGCGTCAGCGGGACTGAAGGATCCAGATCCAGATCACTAACAACAAGCAGGCGTACCCGACGAGGAGACGTGTGGGATGAATGAACCTGTGACCGCCGCTGGCCTTCCAGGCGCGCGCGAATCCGCCGTAACCGGAGCCGTACCCACCGAAACACGCCAACGAATGCGCGATGGCACCGAACTGCTGCTGCGCACCTGGCTGCCTGATCCCCAACGCTTTGCCGAGCCGCTTGGCACGGTGCTGCTGGTACATGGGCTGGCCGAGCATAGCGGGCGCTATGGCCACGTTGCTGCAGCGCTTTGCGCGCTCGGCCTGCGCGTGCGGGCCTACGACCATCGCGGCCACGGCGCGAGTGGCGGGCCGCGCATGGTGGCGCCCACGCCGGACAGCTATCTCGACGATCTGGCCGAAATCTACGATGGTGCAATGCGGCAATGGAACGAATTGCCGATCGTGCTCGGGCACAGCATGGGCGGACTCATTGCTGCGCGCTTTGCCACCGCGCGCGTGCGGCCGATCCGCGCGCTGGTGCTGTCGTCGCCCGCGCTGGCGCTTCGTCTGTCCAATTCTATGCTTACGATGCATCGAGTGCTACTTGCTTTGATGCCTCGTATTCGTGTGCCGAATCCCATTGATGCCCGGCTGTTGTCCCACGATGTCGAAGTGGGGCGCGCATATCGCACCGATCCGCTGGTGCAGGGGACGATCAGCGCCAGCGTGCTGGAGACATTCATCCGGGGAATGCCGCAGGCCCTGGCTGATGCGCCGCGGCTGGAAGCGCCCATGCTGATGCTCGTGGGTGGCGCGGACCGCATCGTCGATCCGGAGGGCAGCCGCATCTTCTTCGAGAGCGCGCCAGAGGATCTGCGCGAGATGGTCTGGTTCGACACTGGCTATCACGAGATATTCAATGAAGCTGAGCCGTTGCGCGGCGAGGTGTTTGCGGCACTGACCGGCTGGCTGCGGCAGCGCCTGGAGACTCCGGCAAAGCACTGACGGCGGAAGCACCCCGAGTCGTGCGATGATTTCGGGCATTCCAGCAGTAACTGCCGGTGTCTGAATAGGATCGCAGGGAAATGGAGACGTTCGACTACATCATCGTGGGTGCGGGTTCGGCGGGTTGTGTGCTGGCCAACCGGCTGACGCAGGACAGCGATGTCAACGTGCTGCTGCTCGAAGCGGGCGGCAAGGACGACTATCACTGGATTCATATTCCAGTCGGCTATCTCTATTGCATCGGCAATCCGCGCACCGACTGGCTCTATCGCACCGTGGCCGAAGCCGGCCTGAACGGCCGCTCGCTCGGCTATCCGCGTGGCCGTGTGCTGGGCGGGTCATCGTCGATCAACGGCATGATCTACATGCGTGGCCAACGCGAGGACTACGACGACTGGGCACGCATCACTGGCGATGACGGCTGGCGCTGGGACAACGTGCTGCCGTTCTTCAAACGCAGCGAGGACCATCACCGTGGCGCGAACGAGTTCCACGGGGCCGGCGGCGAATGGCGCGTGGAAGCGCAGCGGCTGCGCTGGGAAATCCTCGAGTGCTTCATCGAGGCCGCCGAGCAGGCTGGCATTCCCCGTACCGACGATTTCAATCGTGGCGACAACTTCGGCGTGGGATATTTCGAGGTCAACCAGCGTCGCGGCATTCGATGGAATACGTCGAAGGCGTTCCTGCGCCGTGCGGCGGAACGGCCCAACCTGACCATCGTCACCGGCGCGCAGGTCAGCGCGTTGACGTTCGATAGCCCGGACGGCCTGCGCTGCACCGGCGTGCAATACCTGGGCGGTGGCCAGCCCCACGAGGCGCGCGCGAAGCAGGAGGTGATACTTGCTGCCGGCGCGATTGGCTCGCCGCAGTTGCTGGAGCTCGCGGGCATCGGCCAGCCAGACCGGCTGCAGGCGCTGGGCATCCGCGTGCGCCACGCGCTGCGCGGTGTGGGCGAGAATCTGCAGGATCACCTGCAGTTGCGTTCGGTGGTCAAGGTCCAGGGCGTGCGCACGCTCAACACGCAGGCGGCGCATTGGTGGGGCAAGCTTGGCATCGGCCTGCAATACGCCTTCAACCAGAGCGGGCCGATGAGCATGGCGCCGTCGCAACTCGGCGCGTTCGCGCGCAGCGATCCGGAGCAGCCTCGCGCCAATATCGAATACCACGTGCAGCCGCTGTCGCTGGACAAGTTCGGCGATCCATTGCACAGCTTCAATGCCTTCACGGCGAGCGCCTGCAATCTGCGCCCCACGTCGCGCGGCAGCGTGCATATCGAAGACACCGATTTCCGTCGCGCGCCATTGATCGCGCCGAACTATCTGTCCACCGAGGAAGACCGCAAGGTCGCCGCCGATTCGATCCGCCTGACGCGGCGCATCGTGTCTTCGCCGGCATTGGCGCGCTACAAGCCGCAGGAGTATCTGCCCGGCGCAACATTCCAGACCGACGAGGAACTGGCGGAAGCTGCTGGCGCGATCGGCACGACAATTTTCCATCCCGTCGGCACTTGCCGCATGGGTGGCGCGGACGATGCCGACGCCGTCGTCGACAACCGCCTTCGCGTGCGGGGCATCAGTGGTCTGCGCGTGGTCGATGCGTCGGTGATGCCGTTGATCACGTCCGGCAATACGAACTCGCCGACGATCATGATTGCCGAGCGCGCCAGCGATATGATCCGCGCGGATCGCAAGGCAAGCGCTGGTAATCCGGACATCGTCACGGCGCCGTCACCAGCAGTCACTGCATAGTCAGTATGCGGTGCGACACGCACCGCATGAAGACCTGCTGATTACATCATCTTCACGCAGTTTCGACGTCTCTCGCAGACGTCGGTACGCGCTCGCACGTCTGTCGCGTGGGTGACATATCGTGCATGTATTATGCCTAGTGCAAACCCCGATGTTTTGCGACGCAGCAGGCGCACACAATAGTCGCCGGCATATCGGTGCCGCAGGCTCCACTTGGTGCTGCGCCACCGCGCCAGTCCGGCAGCCGCGCCGAATCACACCTACAAAGCGGCAACCATGGCGACACAGCGCCGGAGTTCGAACCATTGTCAGTTGCCGGCCAAAATCCGGCATCGCAGCAAGAGGGCGGGCAGGAGACTATGACTCAGGAAACTATCCTGGAAACGAAGAACCTGACGAAGGAATTCAAAGGGTTCACCGCGGTAAGCGACGTCAACCTGCGGGTGCGGCGCGGTTCGATTCACGCATTGATCGGGCCGAACGGCGCGGGCAAGACCACCTGCTTCAATCTGCTCACGAAATTCCTGGAGCCGACGACCGGCACGATCCTGTTCAACGGCATCGACATCACGCGCGAGAAGCCGGCGCAGATCGCACGGCGTGGCGTGATCCGTTCGTTCCAGATTTCGGCAGTGTTCCCGCACCTGACCGTGCGCGAGAACGTGCGCATCGGCCTGCAGCGCCAGCTTGGCACCGCGTTCCAGTTCTGGCGTAGCGAGCGTTCGCTCGATGTGCTCAACGGGCGCGCGATGGAGCTGCTCGATCAGGTGGGCCTGACCGAGTACGCCGAGACCGTCACCGTCAATCTTCCCTATGGCCGCAAGCGCGCACTGGAGATCGCCACGACGCTGGCGATGGAGCCGGAGCTGATGCTGCTCGACGAGCCCACGCAGGGCATGGGCCATGAAGACGTGGACCGTGTGACGCAGTTGATCAAGAAAGTATCCGCCGGCCGCACGATTCTGATGGTCGAGCACAACATGAGCGTGGTGTCGTCGATCGCCGACAAGATCACGGTGTTGCAGCGCGGCGCAATCCTGGCCGAAGGCCCGTACGCGGAGGTGTCGAAGGACCCGCGCGTGATGGAAGCGTACATGGGCACGGCCGACGCCGAGCTGCAGGGCGCGCACTAAGGGAGACGGACCATGGCGAACGAGAACACTCCCGCGCTAGAGATCAAGGACCTGCACGCCTGGTACGGCGAGTCGCACATCCTGCATGGCGTGGACCTGACCGTGAACCGCGGCGAAGTGGTCACGCTGCTGGGCCGTAACGGCGCCGGCCGCACCACGACCATGCGCGCGATCATGGGTCTGACCGGCGCGCGCAAGGGATCGATCAAGGTCAACGGACACGAGACGATCGGGCTGCCCACACACAAGATCGCGCACTTCGGTATCGGCTACTGCCCGGAAGAGCGGGCGATCTTCTCGAGCCTGTCGTGCGAGGAAAACCTGCTGCTGCCGCCGATGCTCAAGGGCGCCAACGCAGGCAAGGGCATGAGCGAGGCCGAGATCTACGAGATGTTCCCGAACCTCAAGGAGCGGCGCCAGAGCCAGGGCACGCGCCTCTCGGGCGGCGAGCAGCAGATGTTGGCGGTGGGCCGCATCTTGCGCACTGGTGCGAACCTGCTGCTGCTCGACGAGATTTCCGAAGGCCTGGCGCCGGTCATCGTGCAGGCGCTGGCCCGCATGATCCTGATGCTCAAGAAGAAGGGCTACACGGTGGTGATGGTGGAGCAGAACTTCCGCTTCGCCGCTCCGCTGGCTGACCGCTTCTACGTGATGGAGCACGGCGCGATCGTCGAACGCTTCGCCGCGAACGAGCTGCAGGCCAAGATGCCCGTGCTCAACGAACTGCTTGGGGTCTGATCGACGGCGCCGCGCCTGTGGTGCCGTGGTCGCATTTAACTCGCATTGGTGGCAGGAACGGGCGGCGTGACTGCGCTGCCGCAACTCAGGAGACAACAAATGAAGATGACTCGACTGGCCGTCGCAGTGGCGGCGACTGTCCTTGGTGCGTTTGCAGGCGGCGCTTCGGCGCAGGTTTCGGGTGACACGGTAAAGATCGGCTACATCACCGACATGTCGGGCCTGTATGCCGACATCGACGGCCCGGGCGGCCTGGAAGCGGTGAAGATGGCCATCGAGGATCACGGTGGCAAGGTGCTGGGCAAGCCGATCGAACTGGTTTCGGCCGATCACCAGAACAAGGCCGACATCGCCGCCTCGAAGGCGCGCGAGTGGATGGACCAGCAGGGTCTGGACATGCTGCTGGGCGGCACCAACTCGGCTACCGGCCTGGCCATGAACAAGGTGGCGCAAGAGAAGAAGCGCGTCTACTTCAACGTGGGCGCGGGCACTGCCAGACTGACGAACGAAGAGTGCTCGCCGTACACGGTGCACTACGCCTATGACACGGTGGCGCTTGCCAAGGGCACCGGCAGCGCGGTGGTCAAGCAGGGCGGCAAGAAGTGGTTCTTCCTGACTGCCGACTACGCATTCGGTCATTCGCTCGAGAACGACACGGCAGCCGTGGTGAAGGCCAACGGCGGCACGGTGGTGGGTTCGGTGCGCCACCCGCTGTCGGCATCGGACTTCTCGTCGTTCCTGCTGCAGGCGCAGTCGTCAAAGGCTGACATCCTGGGCCTGGCCAACGCCGGTGGCGACACGATCAACGCAATCAAGGCGGCCAAGGAATTCGGCATCACGAAGAACATGAAGATCGCTGGCCTGCTGATGTTCATCAACGACATTCACTCGCTGGGTCTGAAGAACACCGAAGGCCTGCTGATGACCGACAGCTGGTACTGGGACATGAATGACGACACACGCAAGTTCGCGAACCGCTTCTTCGGCAAGATGAAGAAGATGCCGAGCAGCCTGCAGGCAGCCGACTACTCCGCGATCAGCACGTACCTGAAGGCCGTGGAAGCCGCCAAGACCGATGACCCGGACAAGGTCATGGCCGAGCTGAAGAAGATGAAGATCAGCGACTTCTACAACAAGAGCTACATCCGTGCCGATGGCCGCAACATCCACGACATGTACCTGATGCAGGTGAAGGCGCCGGCCGATTCGAAGAAGCCGTGGGACTACCTGAAGATCGTAACGACGATCCCGGGCGACCAGGCGTTCACGACGCCGGCCGAGTCGAAGTGCGCGCTGTTGAAGAAGTAAGCGAAGCAGGCGAACCCGAGATGGTTTGCTCCCCTCTCCCGCGTGCGGGTGAGGGGCAGGGGGAGAGGGTCAGCGTATCAGTACGCGAGGGCGGCAAATTGGTCCGCCAGACGCTTTCCCCCGACCTCTCTCCCACTTGTGGGAGAGGGGAGACCCAGAAGGCAACTTAAGCCATGGATATTTTCGGAATACCGCTACCCGCCATGCTGTCCCAGCTGCTGCTGGGCCTGGTCAACGGCGCCTTCTACGCGATGCTGAGCCTTGGGCTGGCCGTGATCTTCGGCCTGCTCAACGTGATCAACTTCGCGCACGGCGCGCTCTTCATGCTCGGTGCCGTGCTGGCATGGGCGGGCATGGAGTACGTCGGACTCAATTACTGGGTGATGTTGATCCTCTCGCCGCTCGTGGTCGGCGTGCTGGGCGTCATCATCGAGAAGACGATGCTGCGCTGGATCTACAAGCTCGATCACATCTACGGCCTGCTGCTCACGCTGGGCATCACGCTGGTGATCGAAGGCGTGTTCCGCTCGATCTACGGGGTGTCGGGGCTGCCGTACTCGGCGCCCGATGCGCTGCAGGGCGCCACCGATCTCGGATTCATGATCCTGCCGAACTATCGCGCATGGGTGGTGGCCGCTTCGATCGTGGTGTGTCTGGCCACTTGGTTCGTGATCGAGAAGACCAAGCTCGGCGCGTACCTTCGCGCCGGCACCGAGAACCCCAAGATCGTCGAGGCGTTCGGTATCAACGTGCCGCTGATGGTCACGCTGACCTACGGCTTCGGCGTGGCGCTGGCAGCGTTTGCCGGCGTGCTGGCGGCACCGGTCATCCAGGTGTCGCCGTTGATGGGCCAGAACCTGATCATCATCGTGTTCGCGGTGGTCGTGATCGGCGGCATGGGCTCGATCATGGGATCGATCATCACGGGCCTGGGGCTCGGTGTGATCGAAGGCCTGACCAAGGTGTTCTACCCTGAAGCATCGTCGACTGTGGTGTTCTTCATCATGGTGATCGTGCTGATGCTGCGCCCGGCAGGGCTGTTCGGGAGGGAAAAGTGATGAGTGGACCGACCGGACAAACGACTGCGGCCGTGGAGGCCAAGGGCTTCAAGGAAGGAACGGGCGTGCAGAAGAAAGTGTTGTATGGCCTGCTGTTGCTGGGCCTGATCGCGGCGCCGCTGGCCGGCGCCTACCCGGTGTTCGTGCTCAAGGTGCTGTGCTTCGCGCTGTTCGCGTGCGCCTTCAACCTGCTGATCGGCTTCACGGGCCTGCTGTCGTTCGGCCACGCGGCGTTCTTCGGCGGCGCGGGCTATGCGGCAGGGCACGCGATGAAGGTCTGGGGCGTGACACCCGAGCTCGGCCTGATCTTCGGCACGCTGAGCGGCGCGGCGATCGGCTACGTGGTGGGCTCGCTGGCGATTCGCCGCCAGGGCATCTACTTCTCGATGATCACGCTGGCGCTGGCGCAGATGCTGTTCTTCTTCTGCCTGCAGGTGCCGTTGACGGGTGGTGAGGACGGGCTGCAGGGCATTCCGCGCGGCAAGCTGCTTGGCGTGCTGCCGCTTTCCGACGACCTGACCCTCTACTACGTGGCCCTGGTCATCATCGTGGCGGCGTTCGCGCTGATCGTGCGCACGGTGCACTCGCCGTTCGGCCAAATCTTGAAGGCCATCCGCGAGAACGAGCCGCGTGCCATTTCTCTGGGTTACGATGTCGACCGCTTCAAGCTGCTGGCCTTCGTGCTTTCGGCAGCGCTCTCCGGTCTGGCGGGCTCGATCAAGGCGCTGGTGCTCGGCTTCGAGACGCTGACGGACGTGCACTGGTCGATGTCGGGCTCGGTGATCCTGATGACGCTGGTGGGCGGCCTGGGCACACTGTCCGGCCCGATCGTCGGTGCGTTCGTGGTGGTGGCGCTCGAGAACAAGCTGGGCGATATCGGCACGTTCCTGGCCTCGGTGACCGGCCTCGACTGGTTCAATTCGCTGGGCGAATCGGTGACGATGGTGACGGGCGTGATCTTCGTGATCTGCGTGCTGACGTTCCGCCGCGGGATCATGGGCGAGCTGATCGCACTCACGAGCCGGAAGAAATAGCAAGGGTGTGAAGACGGGTCGACATGCCCGATTTTGGGGCTAGGGTTATTGCTGACTTGTTTCATACGCACCGCTTCGTTACATTCCATATACGGTTTTCGCAGGTTACTTGGAGGCGGAAGCGAGGAGACGACAGGCGCGCACCCGGTGTCGGGTAGCAGCAGCCAATACGATAAAAGGGCGTTGCCGGGTGATCCCCAGCAACGCCTTTTTCATTTCTGGCGCCTGAATATCAACTTTCAGTCACTTCTCCAGCGTTCATGTCGATGGGAAGTGCGGGTGATGCAACTTCGGCATGACCGCCCGCAAAGCCCCATGCGACAATGCCGGCCAGCTTCCAAGGCCCGGTCATGTCCGTCCATCCCGACTCCCCGATTCCCATTGAAACGCAGCGCTGGGTACGCCCAGGCGTGGCAGCCGACGCGCCCGTCCTGGACGCCTGGCTGATGGCGCGCGCGCCATTGGCGGTGCCCGAGGCGCGCGGGCGGCGGCTGGCGCTGGACGCCTTGCTGGAGCAGGGCGGACACGGCATCTGCCTGATCGCAGGCACCGACGCGGTGCGCGCGCTATTGCCCGTGGTGCTTGTCCACAGCTTGTCCACAGGTGGGAGGGTGGCAATGGTGACCGAGTGGTGGCCGCCGGAATCCGGCGATGCCGACGACTGGCTGGCCGAGTGCTGCATCGTGCTGGCCGAGTGGTGCCGGGCTCACGGCATCCGTCACGCCATGCTGGCACCCGGACTGATCGCCGATGCCGCGCGCGCGCCAGCCGGCTTCGTGCGGGGGGCCGAAGGCCTCTGGCGCGGCAACCTCGTACCGACAGCCAAGCATCTGGGCTGACAGGCGCTTCCGAACCCTTCCTGATTGTTCATCCATGGAGTTTGTCTTTCTGGCCGCGGCCGCCTTTCTGGCCGGAGTGATCGATGCTGTCGCTGGCGGCGGCGGGCTGGTGCAGGTACCGGCCCTGTTTTCCACTTATCCCAATATGTCGCCCGCCACGCTGATCGGCACCACCAAGGTGGCGTCGCTGGCGGGCACCGCCAACGCCGCGACACGCTATGCGCGCAAGGTGCGGATTTACTGGGGCGCCACGGCGCCGGCAATGCTTGCCGCATTCGTGATGGCGATGGCCGGGGCCTGGACCCTGACCAAGATTCCGGCTGAGCCGCTACGCAAGGCACTGCCGCTGGTGTTGCTGGTGCTGCTGATCTACACCGTAGCCAAGAAGAACCTGGGTGCAGAGCACGCGCCAACCCTGACGGGGACGCGTGAGCGCGTGGCCGCCTTGCTCGCGGGCGCGGTGATTGGCTTCTATGACGGTGCCTTCGGTCCGGGTACCGGCAGCTTCCTGATGATCGTTTTCGTACGGGTGTTTGGTTACGACTTCCTGCACGCGTCGGCGTCGGCCAAGGTCGTCAACCTGGCCACCAATCTTGCGGCGCTGCTGCTGCTGGCATCCAAGGGACATATCTGGTGGCAGCTTGGCCTGATCATGGCCGCGGCAAACGTTGCCGGCAGCCAGGTGGGCAGCAAGCTTGCGCTGCGCCATGGCAGCGCCTTCGTGCGCAAGGTGTTCATCGCCGTGGTGAGCGCGCTGATCCTGAAGACGGCCTACGACGCGTTCCTGCGTTGAGCATGGTGGTCGGCGTGGGGCAACAGGGGAGCAACAACCCTCGACTGTTGCGCTCGCGCGGCTGCGGGTTAATCCCGCTTTCGCTACAAGATCGCTGTGTTAGACTCAATTCGCATTCCCGACCGCGCGGTCGGGAAATGCAGCTGCGCAACCGGGGGTAAAAAGCGCAGGACGGGAAAAAACGGGGCGATCTTCGACGTTCCCGATAGTGACGCGGATGCCGGCGCTGCATCTGCCAGAGAGCCCGAACAACGGGCCGCAACAAAAAACTGGAGGCATCCGCCGGCCGGAAGCCGGCGGATGCCTTTTTCCGTTTTTGGAACCGAAGGAGACGCAATGACATTCAAGCGTGCCAGCTTGCTGGCTCTTGCCGCCGCCAGCCTGTTCGCCGGCGCAGCCAACGCCCAGGTGAAGGTTGGAGTCACGGTATCGGCCACGGGCCCTGCCGCATCGCTCGGCATTCCCGAGAAGAATACGTTCACGCTGCTGCCGAAGGAGATCGCGGGCAAGAAGATCGAGTACATCGTGCTCGACGACGCCACCGACACGACCACGGCGGTCAAGAACACGCGCAAGCTGATCAGCGAGGACAAGGTAGACGTGGTGGTGGGCTCCACCGTCACGCCGAACTCGCTGGCGATGGTGGACGTTGCCGCCGAGAGTGAAACGCCGATGATCTCGATGGCCGCGTCGGCGCGCATTATCGAACCGATGGATGCCAAGCGCGCGTGGATCTTCAAGACGCCGCAGAACGACTCGCACATGGCCACCGCCATCGCCGAGCACATGACCAACAACAACGTGAAGACGGTGGCGTTCATCGGCTTCGCGGATGCCTATGGCGATAGCTGGGGTCAGGAGTTCGCCAAGGTCGCCGAGATGCGCAAGATCAAGGTGGTCGCCAACGAACGGTTTGCGCGCACCGATAACTCTGTGACCGGGCAGGTGCTGAAGATGATGGGCGCCAATCCGGATGCGGTGCTGATCGCTGGTTCGGGTACGCCGGCCGCGCTGCCGGAGAAGGCGCTCAAGGAGCGCGGCTACAAGGGCAAGATCTACCAGACGCACGGTGTGGCCAACCCCGACTTCCTGCGCGTGTGCGGCAAGGACTGCGAAGGCACGTTCCTGCCTGCCGGCCCGCTGCTGGTGGCCGAGCAACTGCCTGACAGCAATCCGGTCAAGAAGCCGGCCCTGACGTACAAGACGGCTTACGAGAAGGCCTTCGGCGGTCAGGTGTCGACGTTCGGCGGCCATGCCTGGGACGCGGGCCTGCTGCTGCAGAACGCGATTCCTGAAGCGCTCAAGAAGGGTCAGCCCGGCACGAAGGAGTTCCGCAAGGCGCTGCGCGATGCGCTCGAGAAGACCACGAACCTGCCGGTGTCGCACGGCATCATCAACATGACCCCCACCGACCACCTCGGCATGGACCAGCGCGCGCGCGTGATGGTGCAGATCGTCGACGGCAAGTGGAAGCTGCAGAAGTAAGCGGGAGATAAGTCGCGCGGGGTAAGCGTGGTACGGAAGGGCGCATGGAGTTTGCCATGCGCCCTTTTTTTACCTCCGCATCCGGGCGGCCACGTTTGACGGCAGTGGAGGCAGCAGAGGGAATCGCGTTGCCTTGCTTCATCCATGACAACGAGTAGACACGAGTAGACAATGGACCTATCGATTGCGGCCATTCTGGCGCAGGACGGCATCACCTCCGGCGCGATCTACGCGCTGCTGGCACTGGCGCTGGTGCTGGTGTTCTCGGTGACGCGCGTCATCTTCATCCCCCAGGGCGAGTTTGTTGCATACGGCGCGCTGACGCTTGCAGCGATGCAGGCCGGCCATGCACCCAAGACGACGTGGCTGTTGCTCACGATGGGCGTGCTGACATTTCTCTATGAGTGCGTGACCGTGATGCGCAGCCCCGAGTTGCGCAGTACCGCGCCGCGGAGGTTGGCGATTCTCGCGGGCAAGTACCTGCTGTTTCCGGGTGCCGTGCATCTGGTGGTGCAGCAGTACGGGGGTCAACCCTTGCCGATGCTCGCGCAGATCGCGCTGACGCTGCTCGTTGTGATTCCGCTCGGACCGATGCTGTATCGGCTCGCGTACCAGCCCTTGGCGGAGGCGAGCACGCTGGTGCTGCTGATCGTATCCGTTGGGGTGCATTTCGCACTGGTGGGCTTGGGGCTCGTGATGTTCGGCGCGGAAGGGTCGCGCACGACGGCGTTCTCCGATGCGCGCTTCGAAGTTGGCAGTCTCACCATATCGGGGCAAAGCCTCTGGGTTGTGGCGGTGTCGGCATTGCTGATTGGCGCGCTCTGGTTCTATTTCGATCGCACGCTGCAGGGCAAGGCATTGCGTGCCACGGCGGTGAACCGGCTTGGCGCGCGTCTGGTCGGCATAGGTACCACGCAGGCGGGCCGCCTGTCGTTCACGCTGGCTGCGGCGATGGGCGCGCTGTGCGGCATCCTGATCGCGCCGCTGACGACGATCTACTACGAGTCCGGATTCCTGGTTGGTCTCAAGGGCTTCGTTGGAGCGATCGTCGGCGGTCTTGTCAGCTATCCGGTGGCCGCGCTTGGCGCGCTGCTGGTGGGGCTGCTTGAATCGTATTCGTCGTTCTGGGCCAGCGCGTTCAAGGAGGTGATCGTCTTCACGCTGATCCTTCCGGTGCTGTTGTGGCGCTCGCTCACGAGCCGGCATGTCGAGGAAGAGGAGTAAGCCATGACGATGCTCACCGACAAGCAGATGGAGAAGGACATGGGTTCGCGTGAAGCGCCGGCAGTTCGCGGCACGGGCGCATTGCGCAATCGCATTGCGACGCTGGCATTCGTCATCGTGCTGGCGTTGCTGCCGGTACTGCCGACGCCGGAGTTCTGGATCACGCTCGGCAACTACATTGGCCTGTACAGCATCGTGGCGATCGGGCTGGTGCTGCTGACGGGCGTTGGCGGCATGACGTCGTTCGGGCAGGCCGCGTTCGTCGGGCTCGGTGCGTACAGCACGGCATACCTGACGACGCAGTTCGGCCTCTCGCCGTGGATCGGTCTGGTCGTGGGTCTGATCATCACCGTGCTGTGCGCCTATGTCATCGGATTGATCACGATGCGCATGTCCGGGCACTACCTGCCGCTGGCCACAATCGCGTGGGGACTGTCGCTGTTCTTCCTGTTCGGCAATCTCGATTTCCTTGGCAAGTACGATGGCCTGAACGGTATCCCCGTGCTGTCGCTGTTCGGCATCGAGCTGCAATCGGGCCGCTCGATGTTCTATCTGATCTGGGGGGTGGTGTTGCTCTCCGTGGTGGCGATGCACAACCTGCTGAACTCGCGCCCGGGTCGTGCCATTCGCGCACTCAAGGGCGGTGGCACGATGGCCGAGGCGATGGGCGTGAACACCGCTTGGATGAAGGTGGTGATCTTCGTCGTCGCGGCGATGCTGGCCTGTGTGTCGGGCTTCCTGTATGCGCATCTGCAACGCGCCGTGAACCCGACGCCGTTCGGTCTCAACTACGGCATCGAGTACCTGTTCATGGCCGTGGTCGGCGGGGTGGGACATGTCTGGGGAGCGGTGTTGGGCGCTGGCGTGCTGACGATCCTCAAGGATGTGCTGCAAGGGCTGCTGCCGAAGCTGCTTGGCTCCGACGGCAACTTCGAGATCATCGTCTTCGGCGTGCTGCTTGTGCTGCTGCTGCAGTACGCGCGCGATGGCATCTGGCCGTTCGTGCGCAAGCTGATGCCGGCCGGGCCGCCGGTGCTGGCCCCCGATACTGCGCCGCCGTTGCCGGTACGGCAGAAGCCCGAGACCGGTGAGCTGATTCTGGACGTGCGCGCGGTGCGCAAGCAGTTCGGTGGGCTTGTGGCGGTGAACGACGTGAGCTTCCAGGTGCGGGCCGGCGAGATCATTGGCCTGATCGGCCCGAATGGCGCGGGCAAGTCGACGACGTTCAACCTGGTGACCGGCGTGCTGCCGCTGACATCGGGCGAAGTGCGCTATCGGGGCGACGTGATCTCCGGTTTGCCGTCGCGCGAGATCGTCAGGCGTGGCGTGGGCCGGACCTTCCAGCACGTGCATCTGTTGCCGACGATGACGGTGCTCGAGAACGTTGCCATCGGCGCCCATCTGCGCGGCGATTTCCGTGCGCAGGGCGGTGTGTCGGCGGCGATCCTGCGCATGAACAAGATGGAAGAGCAGAAGCTGCTGTTCGAGGCGAAGCGGCAGCTGGAGCGTGTTGGACTGGCCGACTGCATGTACCTCGAGGCTGGCAGCCTCGCGCTGGGTCAGCAACGCATCCTGGAGATCGCGCGCGCATTGTGTTGCGATCCCGCGCTGCTGCTGCTCGACGAGCCTGCCGCGGGGCTGCGCTACAAGGAGAAGCAGGCGCTGGCGGACCTGTTGCGCAAGCTGAAGGGCGAGGGCATGAGCGTGCTGCTTGTCGAGCATGACATGGATTTCGTGATGAACCTGACCGACCGGCTCGTGGTGATGGAATTCGGCACGCGCATCGCCGAAGGTGTGCCGGAGGAGGTCCAGAAGAATCCGGCAGTGCTGGAAGCCTATCTGGGCGGCATTGATTGAGGATATGAGATGAGTCTGATTCTGGAAGTGAAGGACTTGCATGTCCGCTACGGGAAGGTCGAGGCGGTGCATGGCGCGAACCTCAAGGTTGAGGCAGGCAAGATCGTGACCGTGATCGGGCCGAACGGGGCCGGCAAGTCGACGATGCTGAATGCCGTGATGGGCGCGCTGCCCGTCAGCGGGTCATCGACCGGATCGGTTCGGTTCCTCGGCCATGACATGGCGGGGATTCCGGTGGAGGGGCGCGTGGCGCGCGGGATGTGTCTGGTGCCGGAGAAGCGTGAACTGTTCGCGTCGATGACCGTCGAGGACAACCTGCTGCTCGGCGCATTCCGGCGCAAGCGCGCTGGGGAGCGCAACTATCTGGACCAGAAGGATGTGGTGTACGACCTGTTCCCGCGTCTGCGGGAGCGTGCGAAGCAGGAGGCGGGCACGCTGTCCGGTGGCGAGCGCCAGATGCTCGCCGTGGGGCGCGCGCTGATGGCCAAGCCGCAGTTGCTGATGCTCGATGAGCCGAGCCTTGGTCTCGCGCCGCTGATCGTTAAGGAGATCTTCCACATCATCCACAACCTTCGGCAAACCGGCGTGGCGACGCTGCTGATCGAACAGAACGCTCGGGCGGCGTTGCAGGTGGCTGACTACGGGTATGTGATCGAGACCGGCGACATGGCTATGGAAGGCGAAGCGTCGGCGTTGGCGAGCAATCCAAAGGTGATCGAGACGTACCTGGGGCTGACGAAGAAAGCGGCCTGACCTGCTTTTATATTCTTGTGTTTGATTGACGACGCCATAATGGCGTCGTTTTTATTTGTTGAGCATATAATAAATTGATGATCATTCGTACGATGGATGTGTAATTGGTTTTACTTCGAGCCAATATCTATTGCTGCGGCTGAGAGCAGCCAATCTCGAAAGGCAGTCAGGGCAGGATGGTCACGTCTTTCACGTGGCGCGCACAGGAAGTAACCGCGATTGAGCCGGATCGGCAGATCGAAAGGCGCGATGACCTGGCCAGCCTGTAGTGCATCGCGTACCAGGCATCTCTGCAAGACCGCCACGCCCATGTCGGCCTTCACGGCCTCGAGCAGGATCGAGACCTGGTCGAAGCCCCTGGCAAGTGTGGGCGCGGCACTGGGTACGCCGGCCGCGCGCAGCCAGTTCTGCCAGTTCGCGGGTGCAGTGGTGTGGTAGAGCAAGGGTTCGTCGAGCAACTCGTCCGGCGATTGCCACTGCCGCGTCTCGGCGCGGGCAGGGTGGCAGACCGGCACCATTTCACGTCCGATCACATAATCGGCCTGCCAGCCCGGCCACTGGCCCGCTTCGCCCGCCAGGATCGCGGCATCCGGCCGGGCGCCTGAGAAATCCTCGTCGCGCCGATAGGGGACGAAGTCCAGGTGAATCTCTGGGTGGCGACGGTGGAAGTCCGGCAGGCGCGGAACGAGCCACACACTGGCGAGCGTGGGGACGGCGGACAGGATCAGATGATGGCGGCGATCCGTCGCAAGCATGGATGCGCTGGCGGTCTCAATGGCTGCCAAGTGCACCGCGATCGCCTCCAGATAGCTGCGGCCGGCGTCGGTCAGGGTCAGACGATGGGCGTTGCGATGGATCAGCGGTTGGCCGAAGTGGGATTCCAGGCGAGAGATCGCCCGGCTGATGGCGCCCTGGGTGACGCACAGTGTCTCGGCCGCACGCGTGAAACTGCCCAACCGGGCCGCCGTGGCGAATGCGTGCAGCTCTGACATCGACGGGGAACGGATGCGCATGACCGGACCGCCTAGGATGAACTTTGGTAATGGAAGCGTGCAATATAGTCGTTTGTGCAGGGCCGGTAAACTCCCGACACTCGCTGCTCGGTACCCCGAAATTCGAGAACGAGAAGAGGAGTTTGATCAGATGACCCGAGTCCGCAATGCTGCCAGCACGCGCCGGCATTTCCTGCTTTCCACCGCCGTGTCCGCTGCAGTGGGTACGCTCGCCACGGTTGGTTTGACGGCGTCGGCTTTCGCGCAATCCAACTATCCAAACAAGCCGATCCGCTTGGTTGTGCCATTCGCCGCGGGTGGCTCGACGGATCTGTCGGCGCGCCTGGTAGCGGAGTTCGCAGGGCGTGAGCTGGGGCAGACCATCGTCGTCGACAACAAGGGCGGGGCGGGTGGTTCGATCGGCATGGAGCAGGTGGCTCGTGCCACGCCGGACGGCTACACGATCGGCATGGCCACGGTCAGCACGCACGGGTCCAACCCGGCGGTCTATCCGAAGCTCGGCTATGACCCGATCAAGGACTTCGCCCCGGTGACCAACGTGGTAGCGATTCCGAGTGTGTTCGCCGTGCATCCGAGCGTGCCCGCCAAGACGATGCAGGAGTTCATCGCCCTGGCGAAGGCGCACCCGGGCAAGTACACGTTCGCATCGCCGGGCGCGGGGTCGCTGGGTCACGTGAACATCGAGAACTTCATGATGCTGGCCAAGATCGATCTGCTGCATGTGCCGTACAAGGGCGCGGGTCTGGCGCTCAACGATGCGGTGGCGGGGCAGGTCAATGCGATCACGGACAACCTGTCGTCGACGCTGCCCCACGTGAAAGCGGGCCGACTGCGTGCGCTGGCGGTGCTCGGCACGCAGCGTTCGGCACAGTTGCCCAATGTGCCGACCTATGCCGAACTCGGTTTCAAGGACATGGGCGAGGGCGGCTGGTTCGGCATCGTTGCGCCGGCCGGCACGCCCCAGCCGGTGATCGACAAGCTGAATGCCGCGATCCACAAGGCCATGCAGAACCCCGAATTCAAGCGGAAGGTGGAGGAGTCGGGTGGCACGTTGGTGCCGACGACGCCTGATCAGTTCAAGGCACAGATCCAGCAATCGATCGCCCGCTACGCGCGTGTGGTCAAGGCCGCCAACATCAAGCTGGACTAAGCCATGACGACGTTTGAAGCAGTGCGGGGCGACGCGCCGGTGGGGCCGTTCCTCTTGTTTGCGCCCGAAGGCGCGGCGTTGCCGCTGGTCTGTGACTCGCCACATAGCGGCACCCACTACCCGACGGACTTCGGTGCGGCCGTGCCTCTGCAGCGGCTGCGTGGCGGGGAAGATACGCATATCGATGCCTTGTGGTCCGCCATCCCGAAGGTCGGCGGCACGCTGATCGGGGCGACCTTTCCGCGCGTTTATATCGATCCGAACCGGATGCTCGACGATCTGGATCCGGAGTTGCTGGCAACATCGTGGCCGACACCCCTGTCGCCAGGGGAGAAGACCAAGCTCGGCTACGGTCTGGTCTGGCGCAATATCGATGCTGCCACCCCGATCTACGATCGTAAGCTGACAGTGGACGAGGTGCGGAACCGGATCGATCGCTATTACCGTCCGTACCATGCTGCGCTGTCGACAGCGGTGGAGTCTGCGTACGCGCGCTTCGGTGCGGTTTGGCATCTGAACCTGCATTCGATGCCGAACAATGCCTATGAGCGCCTGAAGATCCAGAGCCCGCATCCGTTGGCTGACTTCGTGCTCGGAGACCGTGACGGGACCACCTGCGAGCCCGGCATCGTCGATCTGGTCGAGCGGGAGTTGAGGGGAATGGGCTACACCGTGGCACGTAATGACCCGTACAAGGGCGTGCAGCTGATCGCGCAGATTGGCCGCCCGGCCGAGCGGCGCAATAGCCTGCAGATTGAGATCCGGCGGCCGCTTTACATGGATGAAGCCAGCAAGGTGCCGAATGCTGGTTTCGAAACCCTGCAACGAGACCTGGGTATGCTGAGCGAGAAGGTGGCGACGTACATCCGGAGCCAGATCTGAGACCACGTTTCACGTGAAACATGTGAGGCAGAGAAGAGCAGAGGGAAGGCCCCGCGGAAGCGGGGCCTTCTTCTTTTGGCTCGGGAGTGTTTCACGTGAAACACACTTTGCCTCGCCAGGTACCGCACACGCCATGTTTCACGTGAAACATCATGTCCGACCGAAGGCGGGGAATCGATTGCCGCTATAATTCGACATCCCGATTTTTCCCGCCCAGCCTCCCGGAGGAGGTGTCCCATGCTTTACCCGAAAGAATTCGACGTCATAGTCGTCGGCGGTGGTCACGCCGGCACCGAAGCAGCCCTCGCCGCCGCGCGCATGGGCTGCCAGACGCTGCTTCTGAGCCACAACATCGAAACGTTGGGGCAGATGAGCTGCAATCCGTCGATCGGTGGCATCGGCAAGGGTCATCTCGTCAAGGAAGTGGACGCCATGGGCGGCGCGATGGCAGCCGCCACGGACGAGGCGGGCATCCAGTTCCGCATCCTGAACTCCAGCAAGGGCCCGGCCGTTCGGGCGACCCGTGCCCAAGCGGACCGAGTGCTGTATCGCAAGGCCATCCGGACGCGGCTGGAGAACCAGCCAAACCTGATGCTATTCCAGCAGGCCGTGGATGATCTGATGGTGGAGGGTGACCGCGTGGTCGGTGCTCGTACCCAGGTTGGCATCGATTTCCGCGCGCGCGCGGTGGTGCTGACGGCTGGTACCTTCCTGGACGGCAAGATCCACGTCGGACTCGATAACTACACGGGCGGTCGTGCGGGCGACCCTGCAGCCGTGTCGTTGTCGGCGCGTCTCAAGGAACTGAAGCTGCCGCAAGGTCGCCTGAAGACCGGTACACCGCCGCGCATTGACGGCCGCACGATCGATTTTTCGGTGATGGAAGAGCAGCCCGGCGACCTGGACCCGGTGCCGGTGTTTTCGTTCCTGGGCCGTCCGGAGCAACATCCGCAGCAACTGCCGTGCTGGATCACCCATACCAATAGCCGTACCCACGACGTCATCCGCGGCGGGCTCGATCGCTCGCCGATGTACACCGGTGTGATCGAAGGAGTAGGGCCGCGCTACTGCCCGAGCATCGAGGACAAGATCCATCGCTTTGCCAGCAAGGAAAGCCATCAGATCTTCCTGGAGCCCGAAGGGCTGACGACCAACGAGTTCTATCCGAACGGCATCTCGACGAGCCTGCCTTTCGACGTACAGCTTGAGCTTGTCCACTCGATTCGCGGACTGGAGAACGCGCATATCCTGCGCCCGGGCTATGCGATTGAGTATGACTACTTCGACCCGCGCGGGCTGAAGTCGTCGCTGGAGAGCAAGGCAATTGAGGGCTTGTTCTTCGCCGGCCAGATTAATGGCACGACCGGCTATGAGGAAGCGGCAGCACAGGGTCTGCTGGCCGGGATCAACGCCGGTTGCTACGTACGCGAACGCGACGCCTGGACGCCGCGCCGCGACCAGGCATATCTCGGTGTGCTGGTCGATGACCTGATCACGCGAGGCGTGACCGAGCCGTACCGCATGTTCACCAGCCGCGCGGAGTTCCGCCTGAGCCTGCGCGAGGACAACGCGGACATGCGTCTGACCGAAATCGGTCGTGAACTCGGTGTGGTCGACGATGTGCGCTGGGATGCTTTCAATCGGAAGCGCGACGCTGTTTCACGTGAAACAGAGCGACTCAAGAGCACCTGGGTCAATCCGACCTTGTTGCCTGAAGCAGATGCCGTTCCGCTGCTCGGTAAGGGCATCGAGCGCGAATACTCGCTCGCAGATCTGCTGCGTCGTCCCGAAGTCCGTTATGAGGCGCTTGTCGCGCTGCAGGATGGCCGTTTTGCACCAGAGACGCCGCTCGCCGATGACACGATGCTTGCCGAGCAGATTCGCGAGCAGATCGAGATCGGTATCAAGTACCACGGCTATATCGCACGCCAGGCTGCCGAAGTAGACAAACTCGAAGCCAACGAGTCGACCAAGTTGCCGCCGAACTTCGACTATACCGAGGTGCGTGGCCTGGGCTTCGAGGTGAGCCAGAAGCTGAACCAGCATCGCCCGGAAACGCTGGGTCAGGCTTCGCGTATCTCCGGCGTGACGCCTGCGGCTATCTCGCTGCTGTTGGTACACCTGAAGAAGAAGGGCATGGGGCGCACCGCGACCCAGACATCGGCAACCCCGGTGGCCGGCAATGGACAGGAGGCTGCCTGAGTGGGTGGTTCCCGACATTTCGCGGTCGACGATGCCGCGCAACGCCGCCGGCTCGAAGCCGGACTGGACGCGATCGGGCTGGCACTGACGCCAGCCCAGATCGATACGCTTCTCGCGTACCTGACGCTGCTCCGCAAATGGAATGGCGTCTACAACCTAACCGCGATTCGTCATCCTGACGAAATGCTCACGCATCATCTGCTCGATTCGCTGACGGCTGTCCCGGCGTTGGCCGAAGCCGCTCGCTCCGCAAACGTGGCGCGGGGCGCGCGGGGCAGGGTGCTCGACGTCGGCTCGGGCGGTGGGATGCCGGGCATGCCGCTGGCGATCTCGTGCCCGGATGTGTCGGTGCTGATGGTCGACATCGTGCAGAAAAAGACCGCATTCCTGACGCAGTGCCGTGCCCAGCTGCACCTGACCAATGCGGCTGCCCACTGGGGGCCTGTGGAAAAGATCGACGACGAGCAGGGCTATGCCGTGATCACCTCGCGCGCATTCGCAGAATTGACCGACTTCGTGACGTTGTCCGGCCACCTGCTGGCGCCGGGCGGAAAGCTGATCGCCATGAAGGGAGTTTATCCACAGGCGGAGATCGATCGAATGGAAGCGGCCGGTCTGATGGCTGACTGGCAGGTCGAAGCGGTACCGAAACTGGTAGTACCTGAGCTCGATGTGGAACGGCACCTTGTGGTGCTGTCCCGGCGTTGAAATCGGTTGGGTAATTTATTGAGCACGTGTTCCGCATGGCGGAATTGTGCACTGAGGAGCTGCAAGCGCATATGGCCAAGGTATTCGTGATCGCAAACCAGAAGGGCGGCGTCGGCAAAACCACCACCACGGTGAACCTGGCCGCCGGCCTGGCAGCGCAGGACCAGCGCGTCTTGCTGGTCGACCTCGATCCGCAGGGCAATGCCTCGATGGGGTCGGGCATCGACAAGCAGGCGCTGCAGCACAGCGTGTACCAGGTACTGGTGGGGCTCGCCACCGTGCCCGAGGCGCGCCAGCGATCCGAATCGGGGCGCTATGACGTGCTGCCCGCCAACCGTGAACTGGCTGGTGCCGAAGTGGAGCTGGTCGAGCTCGACCAGCGCGAACGTCGGCTCAAGCAGGCGCTGGCCGAAGTCGACGAGGAGTACGACTTCGTGCTGATCGATTGCCCGCCGTCGCTGTCGCTGCTGACGCTGAACGGCCTGTGCGCGGCGCACGGTGTGATCGTGCCGATGCAGTGCGAGTACTTCGCGCTCGAAGGACTGTCGGACCTCGTCAACACGATCAAGCAGGTACATGCGAACCTGAATCGCGACCTCAAGGTGATCGGGTTGCTGCGCGTCATGTTCGATCCGCGCGTGACGCTGCAGCAGCAGGTGTCGGCCCAGCTCGAGGCCCATTTCGGCGACAAGGTATTCAAGACTGTGATTCCGCGTAATGTGCGTCTGGCCGAAGCGCCTTCCTATGGCATGCCGGGCGTGGCGTTCGATGCCTCGTCCAAGGGCGCGAAGGCGTATCTCGATTTCGGCGCGGAGATGATCGCGCGCGTGCGACAGCTCGGCTGAGCACGTCACTGAAACAGCAGGGAAGGGACAGCAAGGATGGCGACGATGAGTACCGCAAAGAAGAAGGGACTGGGTCGGGGGCTGGAAGCACTGCTCGGCGGCCCTGCAGAGATCGTTGAAACCTCGAAGCAGGAGGGCGCGCCGTCTGTGCTGCGCGTCGATCAGCTTCAGCCTGGCAAGTACCAGCCGCGCACGCGCATGGACGAAGGCGCGCTCCAGGAACTGGCCGCGAGCATTCGCGCTCAGGGGCTGATGCAGCCGATTCTGGTGCGTCGCGTGGCCGAGCCCGATCGCTACGAGATCATCGCCGGTGAGCGCCGTTACCGCGCTTCGAAGCTTGCGGGTCTCGACAAGGTGCCGGTGCTCGTGAAGGACGTCGCCGACGAGGCTGCGGCCGCGATGGCGCTGATCGAGAACATCCAGCGTGAAGACCTGAACCCGCTGGAAGAGGCGCAAGGCATCATGCGCCTGATCCGCGAATTCCGTTTTACGCACGAGCAGGCTGCCGAATCCGTAGGCCGCTCGCGCAGTGCGGTATCGAATCTGCTGCGTCTGCTCAATCTTGCCGCGCCCGTCCAGACCATGCTGATGGCCGGCGATCTCGACATGGGGCACGCGCGCGCGTTGCTGGCAGTCGACGGCGCGAATCAGATCACGCTGGCCAACCAGATCGTCAACAAGCGGCTGTCCGTGCGCGAGACCGAGAAGCTGGTGGCATCGACGCTCAAGCCGTTCGATCTGAAGTCCCTCAAGCAGAAATCGGGCAATGGCACGCGCGATGTGGCGCGGCTCGAAGAAGAGCTTTCCGATACGCTGGGCCTGTCTGTGCAGATCAAGCTCGGCGCGCGTGGCAAGGGCCAGCTCACGATTCACTTCGCCAGCAACGACGCACTGGACGGCGTGCTCACGCGCCTGCGCGAACCGCAAGCCAGCGCCTAACCTGTTCCATACATTCCGGCAACCTATTCCTTGCGGTTGCCGGAAGGTTGTCGGTCTCACGCGACACGTATACAGCGACCCGCTGATCTGCGCGATTACCGAACGCCGTCGACGGGAATGACCGTCGTGCAGTCGCTGACGGATCCGACATCATGCGCGCCAGTGCTGGCGCAATCCAATTACGTTTCAGATCGTTGCGGCGCAATATCCGGCCAGCCATCATGAAGGCGTGATAGCAGCCGTTGTGCGAAATTCACTGCAAGCAATCTGAAAGCAGATTGACTGATGTTAGCGATTCCTAATAGAATCGTGCGGTTTGAATTCTGGCCGGGCCTGAAAAGTTCCGGCCTGGAATGAGGCAGGGCAGGTGGTGGTTCGAGACCGTCAGCAGGACCGTTCGCAAGCCGGCAAGGCGTCCGGAAACGATCGTCGAGATGAGCGCCAGCAAGATGTGTGGCGTGACGACGATTGGGATGATAGCGCCGAGCGCGAGGAAGTAGCTGTCGATCCGCTGTCACATGCTGAAGCGGTGAAGCTGCTTGGCGAACGTGCATTGCGCCCATCGCGCATGACGCCCGGCAAAGTGGTACTGGCACAGGTCGCTGTGACGCTGTTGTCGGCGCTTGCTTGGGCGATATTCGCGCATGAGCATGCGCCGTCGGGCTGGTCGGCCTTGTTCGGCGGCATGGTGTGTGTTGTTCCCAGTGGCTTCTTTGCGCTGCGCCTGTGGATGTCGCGCAGGCAGCCGACGGTTGGCGGCCTGGTGGCCGGCGAGGCAATCAAGGTGTTCAGCACCGTCGCACTGTTCGTGCTTGTGGTGGTGTTGTACCGCGATCTGCGCTGGATACCGATGCTCGTCACGTTCTTGCTGGTGTTGAAGACTTACTGGGTGGCGCTCGCGATTCGCTAGGCGGTGCGGGCACTGGATGCAGATGAGGCAGCCCCCAGGGAAATCAAGAGGTTTCAAACGCGATGCGTCACAACGGTGCCGTGTCGCGTGACTAAGGTTTGCCAAGAATAACAAGGCGTACTTGCTCCAAGCGGTGACCGGTCATGTGACCGAAGGCTAAGCAAGACGTGTACCGGGAATCGGCCGAAGGCGGGTTTCCGATGTCAGATTTCGCAATATACGGTTCGTTTCGACATGTCAGCTGAAGCTACTCAAGGCGCGGAGCACGTGCTCACACCCTCAGGCTATATCGCCGAGCACTTGCAGAACTTTAATTCGGTCGGCGGCAAGCAGCATTCCGTGGTCGATTTCAGTGTCCTGAACTACGACACTGTGTTCTGGTCGGTGCTGTGCGGCGTGATCGCCATCCTGTTCCTCTACATGGCCGCTCGCCGTGTGACGGCCGGCGTGCCGGGCCGTTTCCAGGCCTTCGTGGAAATGATCGTCGAGATGGTGGACGACCAGGCCAAGGGAATCATTCACGGCGACCGCTCGTGGATCGCTCCGCTGGCGCTGATGGTGTTCTGCTGGATCACCATGATGAACGCGATCGACTTGATTCCTGTGGATTGGGTCACGGGCCTGAACGGTCTGCTGGGCATCTTCCACATTCATCTTCCGCACCACCGCGCAGTGGCCACGGCCGACCTGAACGGCACGCTGGGCATGTCGTGCTCGGTCCTGGTGCTGATGATCTACTACAGCTTCAAGATCAAGGGCGCGGGCGGTTTCATGCACGAACTGTTCTCGGCCCCGTTCGGCGCCAAGTGGTACCTGGCCCCGTTCAACCTGGTCCTGAACATCATCGAATTCCTGGCCAAGGCCGTTTCGCTCGGCATGCGGTTGTTCGGCAACATGTACGCCGGCGAACTCGTGTTCCTGCTGATCGCGCTGCTGGGTTCCATCTGGACGTTCAGTGCTGACCTGAGCGCGCTGGGCTTCGTCGGACATGTGGTTGCCGGTACCGTCTGGGCCATCTTCCACATCCTGATCGTTCTGCTGCAGGCATTCATTTTCATGATGCTGACGCTGGTGTACATCGGCCAGGCTCACGATCACCACTGATTTTCGGTTTTTGGTTTTTTGGTTTTTTGGTTCTAAGTCTCTCTAAATTAAAGGAGTCATCATGCAAGCATATCTCGCCAACATCCAGGGTCTGACCGCTATCGGTATCGGCATCATCATCGGTCTGGGCGCTATCGGCGCCTGCCTGGGTATCGCCCTGATGGGTGGCAAGTACATCGAAGCGTGCGCACGTCAGCCTGAGCTGATGAACCCGCTGCAAACCAAGATGTTCCTGCTGGCTGGCCTGATCGACGCTGCATTCCTGATCGGTGTGGGTGTTGCAATGCTGTTCGCCTTCGCCAACCCGCTGCTGTCCGTCATTCAGTAAGTCTTTTCGGTCTGCATGATGCTGACGGGCGGCGTGGGCCTCAGTCCGATGGCCTGGCCGCCCTTGTGCATTTATCTGTAGTTTGATTACCGAAAGGAACACACCATGAATCTGAACGCAACGTTTTTTGCGCAGATGGTCGTGTTCTTCATCCTGTGGTGGGTTGTTGCCAAATTCATTTGGCCGCCGCTGGTGAAGGCGCTCGACGAACGCGCAAAGAAGATCGCCGATGGCCTCGCCGCTGCCGAAAAAGGCAAGGCGGAGCTTGAACTCGCCAACAAGCGTGTGGACCAGGCTATGGCCGAAGCCCGCACCGAAGGCGCCCAACGTGTGGCCGACGCTGAAAAGCGTGCCCAGTTGACCGCCGACGAGATCAAGCAGAACGCCCAGGCAGAAGCCGCACGCATCATCGCTCAGGCCAAGGCCGAAGCAGAACAGCAAGTGACCCGCGCGCGTGAATCGCTGCGCGACCAGGTCGCCGTGCTGGCCGTGAAGGGTGCAGAGCAGATCCTCAAGCGTGAAGTGAACGCGCAGGTCCACGCAGACCTGCTCAATCAACTCAAGGCTGAGCTCTAATCATGGCTGAAACCGCAACCATTGCCCGTCCCTACGCGGAGGCGCTCTTCCGCGTCGCCAGTGAAGCCGGTGCAGGCAACCTGGGTGCATGGTCCGAGCTGGTGTCGGAAATGGGGCAGGTTGCCGCCAATCCCGACATGCAGGCGCTCGCCACCGACCCGAACATTTCCGGCGACAAGCTCGAGGAAGTGTTCCTGTCGGTGCTTAAGAGCCCGGTCAACGACGAAGCTCGCCGCTTCGTGAAGCTGCTGGTGGAAAACAGCCGCCTGACAGCGTTGCCGGAAATTGCCGAACAGTTCCATGCGCTCAAGAACGCCCGCGAGGGCTCGTCCGACGTCGAGATCACCAGTGCATTCCCGCTGGACGCCTCGCAGACGAACGAACTGGTCGCCGCACTCGAACGCAAGTTCGGCCGCAAGCTGTACGCAAAGGTGGCGGTGGACCCGTCGCTGATCGGTGGCGTAAGCGTCAAGGTCGGTGACGAAGTGCTCGACACCTCCGTGCGCTCGCGTCTGGCTGCCATGCAAGCCGCGCTGACCGCCTGACCGCAACGGCCGACGGATTGAAGAATTAGGAGCATTGTGATGCAACTGAACCCCTCAGAAATCAGCGAGCTGATCAAGTCCCGCATCTCGGGTCTTGGCGCCGACGCTGAAGTGCGCAACACCGGCACGGTAATTTCCGTGACCGATGGTATCTGCCGCGTGCACGGCCTGTCTGGCGTGATGCAGGGCGAGATGCTGGAATTCCCGGGTAACACCTACGGCCTGGCACTGAACCTCGAGCGCGACTCGGTGGGTGCCGTGGTTCTGGGTGAGTACGAACACATTTCGGAAGGCGATACGGTCAAGTGCACCGGCCGCATTCTGGAAGTGCCGGTTGGCAAGGAACTGCTGGGCCGCGTGGTGAACACGCTGGGTCAGCCGATCGACGGCAAGGGCCCGATCAACGCCAAGGAAACGGACGTGATCGAGAAGGTCGCTCCGGGCGTGATTGCGCGTCAGTCGGTGAGCCAGCCGGTGCAGACCGGTCTGAAGTCGATCGACGCGATGGTGCCGATTGGCCGTGGCCAGCGTGAGCTGATCATTGGCGACCGCCAGACGGGCAAGACCGCCGTGGCCGTTGACTCGATCATCAACCAGAAGGGCAAGGGCGTCTTCTGCGTGTACGTGGCAATCGGCCAGAAGGCTTCGACGATCTCCAACGTGGTGCGCAAGCTGGAAGAGCACGGCGCCATGGAGTACACGATCGTCGTGGCCGCAACGGCTTCGGACTCGGCCGCCATGCAGTACCTGGCTGCCTACGCCGGCTGCACGATGGGCGAATACTTCCGCGACCGCGGTGAAGACGCGCTGATCGTTTATGACGATCTGACCAAGCAGGCCTGGGCCTACCGTCAGGTGTCGCTGCTGCTGCGCCGCCCGCCGGGCCGCGAAGCCTACCCTGGCGACGTGTTCTACCTGCACTCGCGTCTGCTCGAGCGCGCTGCCCGCGTGAACGAAGACTACGTGGCCAAGTTCACGAACGGCGCCGTTACCGGCAAGACCGGTTCGCTGACCGCGCTGCCCGTGATCGAAACGCAGGCCGGTGACGTGTCCGCATTCGTGCCGACCAACGTGATCTCGATTACCGACGGTCAGATCTTCCTGGAAACCGACCTGTTCAACGCCGGTATCCGCCCCGCTATCAACGCCGGTATTTCGGTGTCGCGTGTGGGTGGTGCAGCGCAGACCAAGGTCATCAAGAAGCTCTCCGGTGGTATCCGTACCGACCTGGCCCAGTACCGTGAACTGGCTGCGTTCGCGCAGTTTGCTTCGGACCTGGACGACGCTACCCGCAAGCAGCTCGAGCGCGGCCGCCGCGTGACCGAACTGCTCAAGCAGCCGCAATACCAGCCGCTGCAGGTGTGGCAACTCGCCGCGTCGCTGTATGCCGCCAACAACGGCTTCCTCGACAACGTCGACGTGAAGGACATTCTGCCGTTCGAGAAGGGCCTGCACGACCACCTGAAGACCAAGTTCGCCGACCTCGTCAACCGCATCGAAGATACCAAGGATCTGTCGAAGGAAGACGAAGCCGCCCTGCGTGCAGCGATCGAGGATTTCAGGAAGTCCGCCGCGTTCTAACCGCGTGATTCCATGTGTTGCGCCGGGCGCGCCGTAAGGCGCGCGGCGCGGCACGAGTGGAGAGGAAGATATGGCCGGAACGAAAGAGATTCGAACCAAGATCAAGAGCGTGCAAAACACGCGCAAGATCACCAAGGCGATGGAGATGGTCGCCGCATCCAAGATGCGCAAGGCGCAGGAACGGATGCGCAACGCCCGCCCCTACGCCGAGAAAGTGCGGAATATCGCGGCGCACCTGGCCTCTGCCAACCCCGAGTTCAAGCATCCGTTCATGGTGGCACGCGACGTCAAGCGTGCCGGCATGATCGTGGTGACGACCGACAAGGGTCTGTGCGGTGGCCTGAACACCAACGTGCTGCGCGCGGTGACCAACGAACTGAAGGACCTGCAGGGCCAGGGCGTGAACGTGCAAGCGACCGCCATCGGTACCAAGGGCATGCAGTTCCTGGGCCGCATCGGCGCCAAGGTGGTCTCGCATGTGGTGCAGCTGGGTGACACCCCGCATCTGGAAAAGCTGATCGGCGCGATCAAGGTTCAGCTGGACGCCTATACCAACGGCGAAGTCGACGCGGTGTACTTGGCATATACCAAGTTCATCAACACGATGAAGCAGGAGCCGATGGTCGAGCAACTGCTGCCGCTGGCAGCGGACAAGCTGAGCCAGACCGAAGATGAAAAGCGCGCCTACTCGTGGGATTACATCTACGAGCCCGACGCCCAGACCGTTGTGGAAGAGCTGCTCGTCCGCTACGTCGAAGCGCTGGTGTACCAGGCCGTGGCCGAGAACATGGCGTCGGAGCAATCCGCGCGTATGGTGGCCATGAAGGCTGCATCCGACAACGCCAAGAACGTGATCGGCGAACTGCAACTGGTCTACAACAAGACCCGTCAGGCAGCGATTACGAAGGAACTGTCGGAAATCGTCAGCGGTGCCGCTGCGGTCTAAGGCGTCAAGAATTCAAGCTATCGGAGATACGAAATGAGTATCGGAAATATTGTGCAGTGCATTGGCGCCGTGGTGGACATCGAGTTCCCGCGCGACGCAATGCCGAAGGTGTACGACGCACTCGTGCTCGAAGAGGGCAACGACAAGTCGTTCGCCGAGAAGGGTCTGACCTTCGAAGTGCAGCAACAGCTCGGCGACGGCGTGGTGCGTACCATTGCCCTGGGCTCGTCGGACGGCCTGCGCCGTGGCATGTCGGTGATGAGCACCGGCGCCCCCATCTCCGTGCCGGTGGGCCACGGCACGCTGGGCCGCATCATGGACGTGCTGGGTCGCCCGATCGACGAAGCTGGTCCGATCGAAGCTGACGAAAAGCGCGCGATTCACCAGAAGGCACCGAAGTTCGACGAACTGTCGCCATCGGTTGACCTGCTGGAAACGGGCATCAAGGTTATCGACCTGGTGTGCCCGTTCGCGAAGGGCGGTAAGGTGGGTCTGTTCGGTGGCGCCGGTGTGGGCAAGACCGTGAACATGATGGAACTCATCAACAACATCGCCAAGCAGCACAGCGGTCTGTCGGTGTTTGCCGGCGTGGGCGAGCGTACCCGTGAAGGGAACGACTTCTACCACGAAATGAAGGACTCGAACGTGCTCGACAAGGTGGCCATGGTGTTCGGCCAGATGAACGAGCCGCCGGGCAACCGTCTGCGCGTGGCGCTGACCGGCCTGACGATGGCCGAGCGCTTCCGTGACGAAGGCCGCGACATCCTGTTCTTCGTCGACAACATCTACCGCTACACGCTGGCCGGTACCGAAGTGTCGGCACTGCTGGGCCGTATGCCTTCCGCCGTGGGCTATCAGCCGACGCTGGCTGAAGAAATGGGCAAGCTGCAGGAGCGTATTACGTCGACCAAGACTGGCTCGATCACGTCGATCCAGGCCGTGTACGTGCCTGCGGATGACTTGACCGACCCGTCGCCGGCTACCACCTTCCTGCACCTGGACTCGACCGTCGTGCTGTCGCGTGACATCGCCGCGCTGGGTATCTACCCCGCCGTCGACCCGCTCGACTCGACCTCGCGCCAGCTGGATCCGCAAGTCGTGGGTACGGAACACTATGAAGTGGCCCGCCGCGTTCAGCAGACCCTGCAGCGCTACAAGGAACTGCGCGACATCATCGCGATTCTGGGCATGGACGAACTGTCGCCGGAAGACAAGCTCGCCGTGTCGCGTGCGCGTAAGATCCAGCGTTTCCTGTCCCAGCCGTTCCACGTGGCCGAAGTGTTCACGGGTTCGCCGGGCAAGTACGTGCCGCTGAAGGAAACCATCCGTGGTTTCAAGATGCTGGTGGATGGCGAGTGCGATCACCTGCCCGAGCAGGCGTTCTACATGGTTGGCTCGATCGACGAAGCCTTCGAGAAGGCCAAGAAGCTTCAGTAAGCGGCGTCTTTCGCCTTCATGCGCCGTTGCGGCTGTCCTGGCGAAGTCAGCCGGTGTACGTGGCAGCCGCGAGCATGAGGGCGAGACACATGCTTCCTGATTTCGGGAAGCCAACGCTTTCTGAAGAAAGGATCAAATATGGCAACCATTCTTGTAGACGTCGTCAGCGCGGAAGCGTCGATCTTCTCCGGTCAGGCGAAGTTCGTGGCGCTGCCGGGCGAGTCGGGTGAACTGGGTATCCTGCCGGGTCACACGCCGCTGATTACCCGCATCCAGCCGGGCGCGGTGCGCATCGAGAAGGAAGACGGCGGCGAAGAGTTCGTGTTCGTTGCCGGCGGCATTCTTGAAGTGCAGCCCCAGCACGTTACTGTGCTGGCCGATACCGCGATTCGCGGTACGGATCTGGATGAAGCCAAGGCTAGCGAAGCCAAGCGCGCGGCCGAGGAAATGCTGCAGAATCAGAGCAGCGATCTGGATCTGGCGCGCGCCCAGAGCGAACTGGCCGTGGCCGCTGCGCAGCTTGCTGCAATCGCCCGCCTGCGTCGTAAGAAGTAAGCATTTAAGTCGTACTGCCGCGCTGTTGTATTTTTGGCGCGGCACTAAAAAAGGCAGCCCGCGGGCTGCCTTTTTTATCTGACGGGCGCTATATTTCGTGGCCTGGACCACAAAAAAAAGCGCGCGGGCCGGGGAGGCTCCGCGCGGACGGGAAAATCCCTTCGAGGGGTCAATTCGAAGGAACGGGTTCGGTCCAGGCTACTCTTACACGCGCATCGGAGTGTTCTCTCCGCAACTTGCGCGCCGGTCTTCCTGGTTTTCCGGATCAACCTGCAACGTCTGCTGGGTTGGTCCGGATAAATCTGGTCACTACCTGAGGGGCTTTCTTCAGCGCCCCATATTTTTCAATGCTTTAGCGGCGGGGGGCTCCTCACACCAAGCATCGGTCTGTCAATGCATTGTGGGGGAAACTTCTGGCCATGGCAGTAACAAAATGTATCGTTTTGCAAGTAGTTGAAAGGCGACCGCGTATGGATACGTCGTTCTAAACACTTTGCGGCGTGCTTGAAAGCGTTTTCATCGCGTGTTCCGTCATAATGTGCGCCAGGAAGTGCAAAAATGAAGACTTGCTAGTGTCTTGAATGCATTACGTTTTCTGCCCATTAATACGCCGTGTTCCCCACATTCGGGGGATAAGAAAAATCGGGTTTCTGATTTTGTGTTCGGCAGCGCATTCAGCGTTACGATTCGAAACGGTTAGCAAAGCGATTTTCGAAGTTTCCGATGGCCATCGACCCCCAGCTACTCAGCTACTACCGCCAGATGGCGGACCTGTACGCCAACGAACCCATTCCCGAGGATGCCGCAGCGCGGCGCTCGCGCTTCGAGGATGTGGCCGCGCGCTCGCGACAGCCGGACACCGAGGAGATCTCCGTCACCGATCTCGCGATCCCCGTGGACGGCGCGGCGTTGACGGTGCGCTTGTTCAGGCCCGCCAATGTTGAGCAGCCTCGACTGATTGTCTATTTCCACGGTGGTGGCTGGGTCGTCGGCTCGCCGGAAACGCATCACACGGTGGCGGCGCTGCTGGCAGCCGACACACAGTGCGTCGTTGCCAGTGTCGACTACAGGCTGGCCCCGGAATACGCGTTTCCAACCCCTTGCGACGATGCGGTGGCAGCCGTGCAATGGCTCGCTGCATCGCGCGAGTCGCTTGGCGTGCATCCAGATTTTCTCGCCGTGGCTGGCGACAGCGCAGGCGCGCATCTGGCTGCGGCAGCGGCCCGCGTCGTCAACGAACAGCGCCGTGCGCATATCGTCCAGGCGCAGTTGCTGATCTACCCCGTGGCTGCGCCATTGCTCACGACCGAGAGCTATCGGGCGTTCGCGAACGGGCCTGGTCTCACCCGAGACGAAATGGCGTGGTACTGGACGCAGTTCATCGGCGCCGAAGAACTGGCCAAGGGCGCCGAGCAGGACGATCCCCGGATCCATCTGATGGCATCGCCGCCCGCCATGTTGCCCCCCGCCAGCGTCGTGCTTGTGGCGGCCAATGACGTGCTGCGTGATGACGGCCTGGCCTACGCCAACTTCCTCGTGCGCCACGATGCACCGGTGATCACGATCGAGGCGTCAGGTATGACACATGGCTTTGCGCGTCTGCAACCGGACGCACCACGCGCACGGGAGTGGATGCGCCGCGCCGCCGAGGCGTTCACAGGTGTGTTCGACGACCTCTGAGGACCGCCGAGGACCGCTGAGGCCCGATCCAGCGCAAGCATTCGTGTGGATATCACTCGCCATAGGGCTTGCGGGTGCGGGCATCCCTTAGAATGTCGGTCTCACGAGGATGACCATGACCGCATTGCAGAACGACACCTTCCTGCGGGCGCTGCGCCGGCAACCCACTGAATACACACCCCTCTGGCTCATGCGCCAGGCGGGTCGCTACCTGCCCGAGTACAACGCCACGCGCGCGCGCGCCGGCAGCTTCCTCGGCCTGGCCAAGAACCCGGCCTACGCCACCGAGGTGACGCTGCAGCCGCTCGACCGCTACCCGCTCGACGCCGCGATCCTCTTCTCGGACATCCTCACCGTACCCGATGCGATGGGCCTCGGCCTGTCGTTCGCGCAGGGCGAGGGCCCGCGTTTTGCGCATCCGTTGCGCACGGAAGCCGACGTGGCCAAGCTCGCGGTGCCGGACATGGCGTCGCTGCAATACGTGTTCGATGCGGTCAGCGAAATCCGCAAGGCGCTGGTGCAGGACGGCCGTCAGCGTGTGCCGCTGATCGGTTTCTCGGGCAGCCCGTGGACGCTGGCCTGCTATATGGTCGAAGGTGGTGGCTCGGACGACTTCCGCACCGTCAAGGCGATGATGTACGCCCGGCCCGACCTGATGCATCGCATTCTCGACATCAATGCTACCGCCGTGTCCGCGTACCTCAACGCGCAGATCGAAGCCGGGGCCCAGGCCGTGATGGTTTTCGACACCTGGGGCGGCGCGCTGGCGGATGGCATGTATCAGGCCTTCTCGCTAGCGTACATGCGCAAGGTACTTCAGGGCCTCAAGCGCGAGCACGACGGCCAGCAGATCCCAGTGATCGTATTCACCAAGGGCGGCGGCATCTGGCTCGAGGAAATCGCCGGGATCGGCCCGGATGCGATCGGGCTCGACTGGACCGTGAACCTGGCGAAAGCTCGCCGTCGGACCGAAGGCCGCGTGGCACTGCAAGGCAATATCGACCCGACCGTGCTGTTCGCGTCCGAATCGGCCATCCGCGAACAGGTACGGGGCGTGCTCGACTCTTACGCATCCGCCGGTGGCAGCGATGGACACGTCTTCAACCTCGGCCACGGCATTTCGCAGTTCACGCCGCCCGAGAACGTTTCGGTCCTGGTTGACGAAGTGCACAACCATAGCCGCAAGCTGCGCGCCGGGCAGGTTGCAGCGGCCGTCTGAAACAGGCGTTTTCCCCGCGGCGCAGCGATTCGTCGACCCGACTGCGCCGCTGTGTCGCAGTCGTCGCTATCGATAAGCTGTCAAGTAAACTATTTGCGTTATTTCGCCAAAAAGGTGCTGGGCGGTTGCTGTCAAGGCTTGACTTATGCACACCGATAGGTTTGCCGCACCGCAAGACGGGGTAACCCCTTAACTCAGTTGGGGGGTGTTTGCAACCCATTGATTCATAAGGCTTTGAATCTTTCTTTAAGAACCGTGTAAGGTCGATGAAAGCCTTGATTCATGGGCCTTGCGGGGAACTCGGCGCGACTTTTCAACAAAGTTATCCACAGGCGTGACAGATACCTTGGAAAAGCCACCAAGGATCATCGACTTAGGGTCACATTTCAGGTTTTACTTTAAGTTGATGTTGCGCCGCACACAGACCCGTTCGGAAAATCCTGTTACGCCAGCCATGCACAACCATCGCGCAGCCGGACTGCACCACGCTGGAGCTGGTCAATGACATCGGCGGCGGCGCCTGTGGATACTGCGTTACAGCCCGCATCCGCTGAGGCTGCGGCGGGCCTCGTGCGCGTCGCATTGGATACCCCCGCTGACGACTACTTCGACTATCTGGCGGATGCCGCGGTGATGCCGGGCGAGCTCGTGGTCGTGCCATTTGGCAAGCGCCATGTCATGGGGGTCGTGCTCGATCGACCCGACAACACCGAGGTACCCGCAGACCGCCTGAGGCCGGTGACGGGCCATCTGACGTGGATGCCACCGCTCAACGCCGCGTGGATCGGCCTTGCCCGTTTTGCCGCGCGCTACTACCACCGCTGTCTGGGCGAAGTGATGCTGCCCGCGCTGCCGCCGTCGCTGCGCGATCCGCAGACGTGGGAACGGCTGGAACAACGCGCCCGAACCACGCAGTACCGGGTACGCCCGGCGCAGTCAGAAGCCTTGCTGGCGGCAGCGCCGTCGCGCGCACGAACCGTGCGGGCGCTGGCTGAAGCGTTGATTGCGGCGCCTGATGGGTTGCGCCTTGCAGAAGCCCGCGAGCTTTGCACGGCGGCCCCGGCACGCCTGGCCGAGTGGGAGGCCGCTGGTTGTATCCAAAGCACCCATGCAGACCGTCCGCTGCTCGATAAAGCCCCCACGCAGGTACCATCTGTCGCCCCGACGCTCCATGACGAGCAGCGTGCGGCCGTGGATGCCATCACCGCCGCCGAAGGCTATGCCGCCTTCCTGCTCCACGGGGTGACCGGCAGCGGCAAGACGGAAGTCTATCTCCACGCCATCGCCGCGCGATTGGACGAGGACCCAGCCGCCCAGGTATTGATGCTGGTCCCCGAGATCAACCTCACGCCCCAACTGCAGGCGCGTATCGCCGAGCGCTTTCCTGACCAGCCACTGGCCGTCCTGCATAGTGGACTGGCCGATCAGGAGCGCAGCCTCCAGTGGCTGGCAGCGCATCGCGGCGAGGCGCGTATCGTGCTCGGCACACGCATGGCCGTCATGGCATCCGTGCCGAACCTGAAACTGATCGTGGTCGATGAAGAGCACGACACCTCCTACAAGCAGCAGGAAGGCCTGCGGTACTCGGCACGCGATCTGGCCGTGTGGCGAGCCAACCAGTTAGGCATCCCGGTAGTGCTTGGCTCGGCCACACCGTCCATGGAGTCCTGGTACCGGGCGGAGCAGGGCGCCTATCGCAAGCTGGTGCTGCGGGATCGCGCCCAGGCGGATGCCGCACTGCCCACGGTCAGGCTGATCGACCTGAACCATGAACGCCAGCGTCAGCGCACGCTCTATGAAGGGCTGTCGGTGCCGCTGCTCGATGCCATCCAGCAGCGGCTGGATCGGGGTCAGCAGAGCCTGTTGTTCCTGAACCGGCGGGGCTACGCGCCAGTCCTGGCCTGCGACAGTTGCGGCTGGCTCTCGGGCTGCCCGCGATGCTCGGCGTACCTGGTGCTGCATCGCCCGGAGCGGCGGTTGCGCTGCCACCATTGCGGGCTTGAGGCGCCCGTGCCGCATCATTGCCCCGACTGCGGCAATGTCGACATCGCACCGCTTGGCCGGGGCACGCAGCGGATCGAGGAAGCGCTGGCCGCACGTTTTCCACAGGCACGCATCGCCCGGATCGACGCGGATTCCACGCGGCGCAAGGGCAGTGCGCAGGCCATGCTCGACGAGGTCCATGCCGGCGAGGTCGACATCCTGGTGGGCACGCAGATGGTGGCCAAGGGACACGACTTCCAGCGTGTCACGCTGGTGGGCATCGTCCACCCTGATGCCGCCATGTTCAGTCACGATTTCCGCGCGGCCGAGCACCTGTTCGCGTCGCTGATGCAGGTGTCTGGCCGCGCCGGCAGGGCAGGGCTGGGCGGCGAAGTGTTGATCCAGACCCGCTATCCAGATGCCCCCGCATTGCAGGCTTTGGTTCGCCATGACTATGATGGATTCGCAGCCAGCCAGTTGCGAGAGCGCCGGCAGGCCGGGTTGCCCCCATATGCCTACCAGGTGCTGGTGACGGCCGAGCACGCGCAGCTCGAGCGCGCGCTTGCCTTCCTGCAGGCCGCTCGCGCGTGCGCGGATGCCAGTCCGATGGCAGCCGAAGTGCAACTGCATGACCCGGTGCCGATGTCGATGGTGCGCCTGTTCAACAAAGAGCGCGCCCAGATGCTCGTCGAAGCCGGCTCCCGTCCGTTATTGCAACGGTTTGTCAGTGAGTGGGTACGGACTTTCGATGATGCCGCGACACGTGTCAAAGGGGTGCGTTGGCAATTGGAAATCGATCCGCTACGCATTTGAGCGGAGCAGTCGCCACGCCGGGAAGTTGCGAAAGTGCAACCTTTTGTCCGCAAGTGAGCTTAGGGGTTGCACTAGGTTGCACCCCGTAATTCTCCGAGAGTAAGATCGCGCCAGTCCGGCTATCTGGCGGGTACGCACACGTGCGTATCGCCGGTGCAGCCAACCGATATTCCAAGATTCGCTGGAGAACCGATCACATGGCCACCACCACCCTCGGCGTCAAGCTCGACGACGCATCGCGCGAACGCCTGAAGCGCGTTGCCCAGTCCATCGACCGCACCCCGCACTGGCTGATCAAGCAGGCCATCTTCACGTACCTGGAACAGGTGGAACGCGGCCATCTGCCCCATGAAGCTGGTGCCGGCGCGACTGCAGATACCGATGGCGCCGATGCTGGCGACGCGACGCAGGCCGATGCCGCGCCGCAACCTTTCCTCGAATTCGCGCAGAGCGTCCAGCCTCAGTCGGTACTGCGCGCGGCCATCACGTCCGCCTACCGCCGTCCGGAAACCGAATGTGTGCCGGTGCTGCTGGAGCAGGCGCGCCTGCCGCAGGCGCAGGCCGATGCCGCCATCAAGATGGCGCGAGCCCTGGCGGCCCGGCTGCGTGAGCAGAAAGTAGGCAGCGGACGCGAGGGGCTGGTGCAGGGGCTGATCCAGGAGTTCTCGTTGTCGTCGCAGGAAGGCGTGGCGCTGATGTGCCTGGCCGAAGCGCTGCTGCGCATCCCCGACAAGGCCACGCGCGATGCGCTGATCCGCGACAAGATCAGCGGCGCCAACTGGCAATCACATCTGGGCCAGAGCCCGTCGCTGTTCGTCAACGCTGCCACCTGGGGCCTGCTGCTGACCGGCCGGCTGGTGGCCACGCACACCGAAGCCGGACTGTCGAAGGCGCTGACGCGCATCATCGGCAAGGGCGGCGAGCCGTTGATCCGCAAGGGCGTGGACATGGCGATGCGCCTGATGGGCGAGCAGTTCGTGACTGGCGAAACAATCTCCGAGGCGCTGGCCAACGCGCGCAAGTACGAGGAAGAGGGCTTCCGTTACTCGTATGACATGCTCGGCGAAGCGGCGATGACCGAGGCCGATGCCCAGCGCTACCTGGCGTCCTACGAGCAGGCGATCCACGCGATCGGGCAGGCTTCGCGCGGCCGTGGCATCTACGAAGGCCCAGGCATCTCGATCAAGCTATCCGCGCTGCACCCGCGCTACAGCCGCGCGCAGCACGAGCGCGTGATCACCGAACTCTACGGTCGCCTGAAGAGCCTGACGATGCTGGCCCGCCAGTACGACATCGGTATCAACATCGACGCCGAGGAAGCGGACCGCCTGGAAATCTCGCTCGACCTGCTTGAGCGGCTCTGCTTCGAGCCGGAGCTGGCCGGTTGGAACGGCATCGGCTTCGTGGTGCAGGGCTATCAGAAGCGCTGCCCGTTCGTGATCGATTATCTGATCGACCTGGCGCGCCGTAGCCGGCATCGCCTGATGATCCGCCTGGTCAAGGGTGCGTACTGGGACAGCGAGATCAAGCGCGCCCAGGTCGACGGCCTGGAGGGCTACCCGGTCTACACGCGCAAGGTCTACACCGATGTGTCGTATGTGGCCTGCGCCCGCAAGCTGCTGTCGGTGCCCGACGCGATTTATCCACAGTTCGCCACCCACAACGCCCACACGCTGGCAGCCATCTACCAGATCGCCGGCCAGAACTATTACCCCGGCCAGTACGAATTCCAGTGCCTGCATGGCATGGGCGAGCCGCTGTACGACCAGGTGGTCGGCCCGGTGGCGGATGGCAAATTCAACCGGCCGTGCCGGATCTACGCGCCGGTCGGCACCCACGAAACGCTGCTGGCATACCTGGTGCGCCGCCTGCTCGAGAACGGCGCCAACACCTCGTTCGTGAACCGGATCGCCGACGAGACGATCGCGCTCGACGATCTCGTCGCTGACCCGGTGGCCGTGGTCGAAACCATGCACAAGACAGAGGGCGTGCTTGGCCTGCCGCATCCGCGTATCCCGCAGCCGCGCGCGCTGTATGGCAAATCGCGCGCCAATTCGGCCGGCATCGACCTGTCGAATGAACATCGGTTGGCGTCGCTGTCGTCCGCACTGCTGGCCGGCACCAGCGAGACGCCGCGCGCGGAACCGCTGCTCGGCGCCGCAGTGGCGGGCACGGATGCCACGTCCGAGCCGGTACTGAATCCGGCGGATCGTCGCGACGTAGTGGGGCAGGTCAGCGAGGCAACGCCGGCTGAGACCGAAGCCGCGCTTGTGGCCGCCGTCAACGTGGCGCCGATCTGGCAGGCCACGCCGCCCGAAGTGCGTGCCGCCGCGCTGGAACGCGCCGCCGATCTGATGGAAGCCCAGATGCAGTCGCTGATGGGCATCATCATGCGCGAGGCCGGCAAGACGTTTTCGAACGCCATCGCCGAAGTGCGCGAGGCGGTCGACTTCCTGCGCTACTACGCGGTGCAGGTCCGCGCGTCGTTCTCGAACGATACCCATCGCCCCCTTGGTCCGGTGGTCTGCATCAGCCCGTGGAATTTCCCGCTGGCGATCTTCACCGGCCAGGTGGCCGCCGCGCTGGCAGCCGGGAATCCGGTGCTGGCCAAGCCGGCCGAACAGACGCCGCTGATCGCCGCCGCCGCCGTGCGTCTGCTGCGCGACGCCGGTGTGCCCGCAGCCGCGGTGCAATTGCTGCCGGGCCGGGGCGAGACCGTCGGCGCGGCGCTGGTAGGCGACGCCCGGGTCAAGGGCGTGATGTTCACCGGCTCGACCGAAGTTGCCCGCCTCCTGCAACGCAACGTGGCGAGCCGTCTCGATGCCGCGGGCCGTCCGATTCCGCTGATCGCCGAGACGGGCGGGCAGAACGCGATGATCGTCGATTCCTCGGCGCTGGCCGAGCAGGTGGTGGGCGACGTGGTGACTTCGGCCTTCGATTCGGCCGGCCAGCGCTGTTCGGCGCTGCGCGTGCTGTGCCTGCAGGAAGACGTGGCCGACCGCATCCTGGAAATGCTCAAGGGTGCGATGGGTGAGTTGACGCTGGGCAACCCGGATCGCCTCTCCACTGACGTTGGTCCTGTGATCGACGAGGAAGCGCGCGGCAATATCCTGCGCCATATCGAAGCGATGCGGGCCAAGGGCCGTCGTGTGCACCAGGCCGACCCGGGCGCGGCGGACACGCCGGCCTGCCGCCATGGCACGTTCGTGCCGCCGACGCTGATCGAACTCGATTCGATCGCGGAGCTGAAGCGGGAGGTGTTCGGTCCGGTGTTGCATGTGGTGCGCTTCCCGCGAACCGCGCTGGACAAGCTGATCGACCAGATCAATGGCACTGGGTATGGCCTGACGCTCGGCGTCCACACGCGGATCGACGAGACGATCGCGCACATCGTCGACCGCGCGGATGTGGGCAATCTCTATGTGAACCGGAATGTCGTCGGCGCCGTGGTGGGCGTGCAGCCATTCGGTGGCGAAGGGCTGTCCGGCACGGGGCCGAAGGCGGGAGGGCCACTCTATCTGCACCGGCTGCTGTCGGTCTGCCCGCAGGATGCCGTGGCGCGCGCCGTGCGTGCGTCGGATGCGACTGGTGGCGTGGCCGCCGCGCCGGTGTCGCCCGAACTGGCCGCGCTGAAGGCCTGGGCGCAGGCGTCGCTGCCCGAGGTGGCCGAGGCCTGCGATCGCCTGGCCGCGGCATCGCCGTCGGGGCTCGGTGTGACGCTGCCGGGTCCTACCGGCGAGCGCAACACCTACTCGCTGCTGCCGCGCGAGCGTGTGCTTTGCCTCGCCCAGCAGGAGTCCGATCTGGTGCTGCAACTGGCCGCCGTGCTGGCCGTCGGCAGCGAGGCGTTGTGCGTTGACACAGCGCAGACCAGGGCCCTGTCTGAAAGGCTTCCCGCCGCAGTACAATCGCGCGTCCGCATGGTTTCCGACTGGACGTCGACGGATACGGCATTCGATGCCGTGCTGCACCACGGCGATTCCGACCAGCTTCGCACGGTTTGCGAGCAGGTGGCCACCCGCACTGGTCCGATCGTCGGCGTGCAGGGCCTTGCGCACGGTGAACCGAATATCGCTCTGGAGCGTTTGTTGATCGAACGTTCGCTGTCCGTCAATACGGCGGCCGCGGGCGGCAATGCAAGTTTGATGACGATCGGCTGAGGCAGGCCTCGACCGTGGCGCGTCGCAGTGCGCGGCGGGGGCCGGTGATCCCGACCCCGTCGCAACCCAGGAACGGAGCGGTGCTGCCAACGCCGGTCCGCGAACATGCCGACACCGGCACCATATGGCACCCTATGGGACCCAAGGAGAACTGATGAGCTCGACATTCCGCAAGACGGCGATGACCGTTGCCATGGCCGTAGCCGGCCTGACCGCCGCCTCGGCCGCATTTGCCCAGGCGCAGGAAATCAAGCTGGGCTTTGCCGGCCCGATGACCGGTGGCCAGGCGCAGTATGGCAAGGACATGCAGAACGGTATCGTCCTCGCCATCGAGGACATGAACGCCACCAAGCCCAAGATTGGCGGCAAGGACGTCAAGTTCGTGCTGGTCTCCGAGGACGACCAAGCCGACCCGAAGACCGGTTCCGTAGTGGCGCAGAAGCTCGTGGACGCGGGCATCCAGGGCATGCTCGGCCACTTCAACTCGGGCACCAGCATCCCGGCGTCGATGGTCTACAACCGCGCCGGCATTCCGCAGATCGCCATGGCCACGGCGCCTGAGTACACCCGCCAGGGCTTCAAGACCACGTTCCGCATGATGACGTCCGACACCCAGCAGGGTTCGGTGATCGGCGCCTTCGTGGTGAAGAAGCTCGGCGCCAAGAACATCGCCATCGTCGATGACCGCACGGCCTACGGCCAGGGTCTGGCCGACGAGTTCGAGAAGGCGGCCAAGGCCGCTGGCGGCAAGATCGTCCGCCGTGAGTTCACGAACGACAAGGCCGTGGACTTCAAGGCCGTGCTGACCAACATCAAGCGCGCCAACCCGGACATCATCTTCTACGGCGGCGCCGAGACGCAGTCGGCCCCGATGGCCAAGCAGGTGAAGGAACTGGGCATGAAGGCGCCGCTGGTGTCGGGCGAAATGTCCAAGACCGACAACTTCCTGAAGCTGGCCGGCCCGGCAGCCGATGGCACCGTGGTGTCGCTGGCCGGCCTGCCGCTGGACCAGATGCCGGGTGGCGTGGCCTATGAGAAGAAGTACGAGAAGCGCTTCGGCTCGAAGGTGCAGACCTACTCGCCGTATGCCTATGACGGCGCCACCGCGATGATGACGGCCATGATCAAGGCCGGCTCGGCCGATCCGGCGCGCTACCTGCCGGTGCTGGCTGCGACCAACATGCAGGGCGTGACCACCAAGACGCTGGCCTACGATGCCCGCGGCGACCTGAAGGACGGCGGCATCACCGTCTACAAGGTGGCTGACGGCAAGTGGACCGTGCTGCAGACCGTGGGCGGCAAGTAAGCCAGCCCGCATCGGCGCGCCGGACGGCTTTCCTCCGCCCAGCGCGCCGCGCGATACCAGACGCCACCCGGGCCCGGCCCGTGGTGGCGTTTTTTGTTGGGCGGCGGGAACCGGCCCGAAATCCCCGCTGTTCTTTCCCGGGTGATTCCCGCGGTTAGCGCATAATTCCGCTTTTGCTGAATTCTTGAGAAGGAACCGACCGTGCAGGATGTCCGTTACGAGCACGCGATCGCGCTAGCCAATGCCGGGCGCCACGACGAGGCGCTGCAGGTGGCCGACCAGCTCTGGGAGGCACACCCTGAGGTGGTGGACTATGCAGCGCTGCGCGCGCAACTGCATGCCGATCGCGACGATGTGCCTGGCGCGCTGGCCGCGCTGGACGAGGCGATGGAACGCCTGCCTTCGCTGTCGCTGGCGCCAGTGCACCGCTGGGCGTCACGTGGCGCGCTGGCCCATATCTACGGCACGCTGCTGATGCGCGAAGGGCGTGATACCGAGGCGCAGCCGTGGATGCATGAAGCGGCGCGCCGCAACGGGCTGGCCACAGGCGAATGGGCGGCGCATTTCTATGCCGGCTTCGTCGCGCTCCGCCTCAATGACTTCGCCCTGGCGGGCCGCTATTGGCACGATCTGCTCTATCGCGCGCCGGACCTGGGCGCGGGTGACATTCTCCCGCTGGTGCAGGACTACGTGGCGCGTTGCGATGCCGCCGGGCAACTGGGCGAGCCGCTGCTGCGCGTTTGCCTGGGACGTATCGCGCTGGATTCCCCCGAACTGCTCGATCTGACACCGCCCGAGGGCGATGCGCTCGCTGCCATGCAGGCCGAACGAGTGCTGGCCGAGCAAGCCGACCACCCCGAGGCACGCCGTTTGCGCGCGCCACTGCGTCTGGGCAGTGATCCGGCGGGTGCGCTCGATGACATGGATACCTATCTGCGTCAGGAGGCCGATCCGCTGACACAGGTACGCGTGTTGACCTTGCGCAACCAGCTCAACGCGGCCGCACCGGCCAATGCGCCTGCGCCGCAACCCGCATGGACCGGCTTCGCGCTGACGGCCGACGCCGACGACGGCGCGCTGTATTTCCATGCGGCCAGCGCACTCGGTGCCTTCATCGACGAGGTGCCGGCGTCGCAGGCCACGCTCAGGCCGCTGCTAGAGGCCGCCTGCCGCAAGGGCCTGGCTTGCTTTGAGTCGTACTTTTCCACAGGCGAAGGCGACCCACGCGGCCACGGCGGCAATGCCGATCCTCATCTCTATTCGCTGCTGTGCCGTCTGCTGGCGCGTCTGCTGCCTGCCGACGAGGCGCATCTGGAGGAAAAGCTGGCGTTGCACCGCAAGGGTATGGCGGCGAGCGATTTCATCGACCACTGGATCGACCTGCTCGACACGCACGCGGCGGCAGGCCAGCATCAGCAAGTGGTCGACCTGGCCGGCGAAGTCATGAACCGCTACCCGGTGGAACGCAATCCCGGCAACGTGAGCTGGGTGTTCAGCCGTCTGGTGGCGGCCTTGGCGGCGATTGGCGGCCGCGAGGCTACCGAGTCTGCCAGCGCGGCCATCTCGCATATGGATGCGCGTCTCGACGCACTGCCGGTGGAAGCGCGCAGCGAGGGCGCCCATGCCATGGCGCACGCGCGCGCCCACTATGCCGGGCTGCTCCAGTCCGGTATGGCGGCGATGGACGAGCATGACCGTGCTGATGCGCGCGCCGAACTCGAAGCGCTGGAGCGCCGCTCGATGCTGGTCGAAGACGCGTGGCTATGCAGTCGATTCGGCCAGATCTGGCGTGACCTTGGCGACAACGACCGCGCGCTGCCGCTGCTGGAGCAAGCCGTGCAGCTTGGCGAGCGCGATGGCCGGGGCCAGGCTCAGGCACGCGTGCAGCGGGCCGCGTTGCTAGTCGACCTGGCGCGCTTTCCCGAAGCGCTGACCGATTTTCAGCTTGCGTTCGCCGCGCGGGATGACTGGGATGCCAGAACCTGGCTGACGGCGGTACGGGCCGCCGTAGGCATGGCGCAGCGCGAAACGGCGCTTGCCTGGTTCGAAAAGGCTCGTGCGCTCGAGGGTGACAAGGGTGTCACCCGGGGTCTTTTCGCGCAGGTGGAAGCCGGCCTGAAGTCGACGCGTCCCAAATGGAAGGTCTGGGGCGTGTGAGCCCATTCTGAATTTGCCAACCCCGGGGAAACGCCATCTGCGAAGATGGCGTTTTTTAATGGCAGAAGCCGAAAGTTGCAAGCGTATTAAAAGAAGCGTCGGACAACACCCGACACGAAAGTTCATGTGCTTCCGTTACCATGTCGGCCATGAACGGACTAAGCCAACTTTTCCCATCCCTGCCACTGGCCCCGAGCGGATTGTTCTGGGTCGGGCTCGCGCTGGTTGGCGCGGGACTGGCCGGCGAGCTCTGCCGCCGCTGGCTCGGCTTCCCACGCATCGTCGGTTATGCGGCCGCGGGGTTGTTCGCGGGCACGCTCGGACGCAGCATCGTCGACGAGAACATGATCGCGCAGACGCGCATCCTGATCGACATGGCGCTCGCGCTGGCGCTGTTCGAGCTTGGCCATCGACTGTCGTTTTCCTGGCTGCGCGCGAACCGCTGGCTGCTGTTCACGAGCGGGGCGGAAAGCCTGCTGACCTGGGGACTGGTGTCCACGGTATTGCAGTGGCTCGGCGCATCGCCGGCCGTGGCGATTCTGGCGGGCGGTATTGCGGTCAGCACGTCGCCGACCATCGTGCTCCAGCTCAAGAACGAGTTGCGCGCCGAAGGCCAGGTGACCGAGCGGCTGATGGCCATGGCGGCCCTGAACAGCATCTACGCCGCCGTCATCGTGCAGGTGGCCACCGGCTGGCTGCACTCCGAGTACGGCAACATCGGCGCTGCGCTGCTGCATCCGCTCTACCTGCTGACTGGCTCGTGCCTGCTGGCGTGGGTGGTCGGCAAGGTTGGCCATGCCATTTACGCCCGCATGTCCGCTGACGATCACTACAGCTTCCTGGTGCTGGTTGGCCTGGTCCTGTTCGCGCTGGCGCTGACGCGCGTGCTGAAGTTGTCGATGCCGCTCTCGCTGATGCTGGCTGGCGTGGTCTTCAAGCATCAGGACCGACAGCCGCATGTGTGGCCCACGCACTTCGGCAGCGCGGGTAGCCTGCTAATTATCGTGATGATCGTCTCGCTCGGCCTGCCGCTGACGGCACATGACTGGGCGGTGGGTGGCATGCTGGCCATCGCGCTGGTCGTGATGCGTCACGTTGCCAAGCTCGTTGGCGTGATATCGCTGGGGTCGTTCTCGGGCCTGAGTCTGCGCCAGTGCACGGCGCTCGGGCTGGCGCTGGCTCCGATGTCGGGACTCGCCTATCTTTTGATGAACGACGTCGCCTTGCTGTATCCGGGAACCGGCTCGCCGCTGGCTTCGATCATTCTGTGTGCGCTGGCGATCGAGCAGTTGCTCGGACCCGTCATCGCGGCGTGGGCGCTGCATTATGTCAGCGAAGCGCGTGACAACGGAGGGCGCTGATGTCGCTCGAACCCTTCAAGCATTCCGAAGCCCTGACGTTTGGTGTCGAACTGGAACTGCAGCTCGTCAATCGTCATGACTATGACCTCGCGCCGTTCGCGCCGGACCTGCTCCGGGCGCTCAGGGGCACGCAACATGCCGGCGACATCAAGCCGGAGATCAGTCCGTCGATGATCGAGATCAGCACGGGGATCTGCCACGACTACGCGCAGGCGCTCGAGGAGCTGAGCGTCATGCGGGACCTGATGGTCAATGCGTCACGCGGCTTGAACCTCGGCATCTGCGGCGGCGGCACGCACCCGTTCCAGGTGTGGTCCGATCGCACGATTTCCGACTCGCCCCGCTACCAGTACATCTCCGAACTCTACGGCTATCTGGCCAAGCAGTTCACGGTGTTTGGGCAGCACGTCCATATCGGGTGTCCGAGCCCCGACGAGTCGCTGTTCCTGCTGCACGCCATCGGGCGCTACGTCCCGCACTTCATTGCGCTGGCCGCGTCGTCGCCCTATGTGCAGGGTGTGGATACCGGTTTCGCTTCGGCCCGTCTGAATTCGGTGGCGGCATTCCCGATGAGCGGGCGCGCGCCGTTCGTGCTGACTTGGGACGCCTTCAAGGCGTACTTCGACAAGATGCGCGCCACCGGTGTGATCGAGAGCATGAAGGACTTCTATTGGGACATTCGTCCCAAGCCGGAATTCGGCACGATCGAAGTTCGCGTCATGGACACGCCACTGACCGTGCAGCGCGCGTGCGACATCGCGGCCTATATCCAGGCGCTGGCGCGTTACCTGCTGTTGTCACGGCCATTCATGCCGCAGGAAGACGACTATCTGGTCTACACATTCAACCGCTTCCAGGCGTGTCGCTTCGGGCTGGAGGGCGAGTATGTGCATCCGAATGAACTGACTCGGATGCCGATTGCCGACCATATCCTGTCGATCTGCGATGCGCTCGAGCCACATGCGGAAGCACTGGGCTCGCTGGAGGCGCTATCGAATATCCGCGCGCTGGCGGCGAGCCGCAGCAACGACGCGCATTGGGTGCGCGCCGCCAATCGCGATGCGCACAGCCTGCGCGATATGGTGCGACAGACCTGCGAACAGTGGGGGGGCGGCTGAGGCAAGGCGCTGCGCCGACGCTGCGCAGCGCTCAACTCACGCGCCGTGCGGCACACTTTCCCCGTCGCGGCCGGTGATCAGACCGAGTTGCTGGTTGGCCGGCACGGCCACGTCGATCAGCTTTGGCCGGGGCAGGTTCAGGCCGCGCATCATCACGATGAACTCGTCGCGTGTACGTCCCGCCACCCGGCTGTTGGTGGCGCGCTCCTGACCGATCGTGGACTCGGTGCGGCCCTTGTAGTCATGCGCCGGATAGACACGCGTGTCGTCGGGCAGGCGGAAGAGTTTTTGCGTCAGGCTGTCGAACAGCGTGCCCGCATCGCCGGACTGGAAATCGGTGCGGCCACAGCCGTCGATCAGCAGCGCATCGCCGGTGAAGATGCGGCGCACCACGCCATCGGTGGTGGGCTCCTCCCACAGATAGCTCATGCTGCCGGCGGTATGTCCGGGCGTGTGGATGGCCCGTAGCACCTGATTGCCGAAGCGGAGCGTGTCGCCGTCGATGAGTTGCTTCTGCGCGGGCTTGATGTCGCAGCCCGACGGCGCCGCCGTGTGGGCGCCGGTCTGCTGTGCCAGATGCCCCGCCGAGGTGATGTGGTCGGCATGGGCATGTGTTTCCACCACCCAGGCCAACTTGGCGCCGGTGTCTGCAAGCACGCCGAGGTCACGCTCGTACTGGCGGTCCACGGGATCGATCAGCACCGCCTCATGGGTGTCCGCGTCGATCAGCAGATATGTGTAGGTGGACGACGTTTCGTCGAAAAGCTGATGGAAGGTCTGCATGGCCGTGTTGTTTTTGGCAAACCGAAGGTGCCTCAATCATACGTCGGCCATCGGTGCCTGCAACCTGCGTGGGTAACTGGAGGCACCCGGAATCAGCACTCCACGATATTGACCGCCAGGCCGCCTCGCGCGGTTTCCTTGTACTTGGTCTTCATGTCCGCGCCAGTTTCGCGCATGGTCTTGATGACCGAGTCGAGCGAGACGTAGTGCGTGCCGTCGCCGCGCAGGGCCATGCGCGCCGCATTGACCGCCTTGACCGCCGCCATGGCATTGCGCTCGATGCAGGGAATCTGCACCAGTCCGCCCACGGGGTCGCAGGTCAGGCCGAGGTTGTGCTCCATGCCGATCTCGGCGGCGTTTTCCACCTGCTCGGGCGTGCCCCCGAGCACGGCCGCCAGCGCACCGGCCGCCATCGAACAGGCCACGCCGACTTCACCCTGGCATCCGACCTCCGCGCCGGAGATCGACGCGTTGAGCTTGTAGAGCAGACCGATCGCGCCTGCCGTCAGCAGGAAGTCCACTGCGCCCTGTGGGTTCGCGCCCGGAATGAAGCGGTCGTAGTAGTGCAGCACCGCCGGAATGATGCCGGCCGCGCCATTGGTGGGCGCCGTGACCACGCGGCCACCCGCCGCGTTTTCTTCGTTGACGGCGATTGCGTACAGGTTGACCCAGTCCATGACCGAAAGCGGATCGGAAAGGGTGCGCTCGGCGCGCTCCGTCAGGTTGCGATACAGCTCGGGCGCGCGGCGGCGCACCTTGAATGGCCCGGGCAGTTCGCCATCGGTGCGGCACCCGCGTGCCACGCATTGCTGCATCACGTCCCAGATGTGGAGCAGGCCGTCCATGACCTCCTGCTCGGAGCGCCACGTGAGTTCGTTCTCCAGCATGAGCCGGGCAATCGACTTGCCGCTGGCGTGAGCCATGTCGAGCATCGCGCGTCCGCTGCGGAACGGATGCGGCAACTGGCGCTCGGCCGCTTGCAACTGCGTGTTAGGTGAGCCCGCCGTGACGATGAAGCCACCACCCACGGACAGATAGCGGGCCTCGCGTAGTGAGGTGCCGTCCGTATCGTAGGCGTGGAATTTCATCCCGTTGGGATGCTCGGCCATCGCCTCGCGACGATAGAACGCGATGTGTTCGCGTTCTACGAATGGCACCGTATGCGTGCCGAGCAGCGAGAGCTGGCGGCTCGCGCGTAGCGCGGCGAGCTTGGCGTCGATGGTGTTCGGGTCGACCGTGTCCGGCGCTTCCCCCATCAGGCCCAGGATCACGCCCTTGTCGGTGCCGTGTCCCTTGCCCGTCGCACCCAGCGAGCCATACAACTCCACGCGCACACTTGCCACCTGCGGCAGCAGCCCGTCACGCTCCAGCCCGTGGGCAAACATCAGGGCGGCGCGCATCGGGCCGACGGTGTGCGAACTGGACGGGCCAATGCCCACCTTGAACAGATCGAAGACGCTGACTGCCACGGCTGACTCCGGTAATGCGCCGCCAATAGGGGGCGCCGGCACAGGTTCCGGCCGGCGACGCCGGAGTGTCCCCCGACGCCGCCGCGTGCTAAGGCAGAGGCAGGTGCCTCAGTCTTCAGCGTACTCGCTTAGCGGTACGCACGAGCAGAACAGATTGCGGTCGCCGTACACGTTGTCCGCGCGGCCAACCGGCGGCCAGTACTTCTGCGTGCGCAGCGATGCCACCGGGTAGGCGGCTTCCTCGCGCGTGTACTTGTGGTTCCACTTGTCGCTGACCACCACGGCTGCTGTGTGCGGCGCGTGCTTGAGCGGGTTGTCTTCGCGATCGAAGCTGCCGTCCTCGACACGCGCGATCTCGCCACGGATGGCGATCATCGCGTCGATGAAGCGGTCGAGCTCGTGCAGTGCCTCGCTCTCGGTCGGCTCGATCATCAGCGTGCCCGGCACCGGGAAGCTCATGGTCGGCGCGTGGAAGCCGTAGTCCATCAAGCGCTTGGCCACGTCCTCGTTGCTGATGCCAGTGGCCTTCTGCAGCGGGCGCAGATCCAGAATGCACTCGTGCGCCACCAGGCCGTGCTGGCCCGTGTAGAGCACCGGGAAGTGCGGCGACAGACGCCGGGCCACGTAGTTGGCCGTCAGGATCGCGTTCTCGGTGGCGGCGGTCAGGCCGGCCGAGCCCATCATCGCGATATACATCCACGAAATCGGCAGGATGCTGGCCGAGCCGAACGGCGCGGCCGAGACACCGCCGATGCCGTTCTCGTCGCGACGATAGCCGACGCTGTCCTGGTTCGGCAGGAAGTCCGCCAGATGCGCGCCCACCGCCACCGGGCCGACGCCCGGGCCGCCACCGCCGTGCGGAATGCAGAACGTCTTGTGCAGATTCAGGTGGGACACGTCGCCACCGAACTGGCCCGGCGCGGCCACGCCGACCATCGCGTTCATGTTCGCGCCGTCAACGTAGACCTGCCCGCCGTGCTTGTGCACGATGTCGCAGATCTGCTGCACGCCCTGCTCGAACACGCCGTGCGTGGACGGGTAGGTGATCATGATCGCGGCCAGGTTCTTGCTGTGCTGCTCGGCCTTCTTGGCCAGATCCGCCAGATCGACGTTGCCGTTCTCGTCGCAGGCCACCACCACCACCTTCATGCCGGCCATCTGCGCCGACGCCGGGTTGGTGCCGTGCGCGGACGACGGGATCAGGCAGATATCGCGATGGCTTTCGCCACGGCTCGCGTGATAGGCATGGATAATCAGCAGGCCCGCGTACTCGCCCTGCGAACCGGCGTTCGGCTGCAGGCTCACCGCGGCGTAGCCGGTGGCGGCGCACAGCATCGCCTCAAGCTGGTCGATCATTTCGCGATAGCCGACGGTCTGGTCGAGCGGCGCGAACGGGTGGATGTTGCTGAACTCGGGCCACGTCACCGGGATCATCTCGCTGGTGGCGTTGAGCTTCATGGTGCAGGAGCCCAGCGGGATCATCGTGCGGTCGAGCGCGAGGTCCTTGTCGGCCAGCGCACGCAGGTAGCGCAACATCTCGTGTTCGGCGTGGTGCGTGTTGAACACCGGGTGCGTGAGGTACGCGCTCTGGCGCGCCAGCGTCGCCGGGAAGCCGTCCTGCACCGAGGCTTCGATCGTGTCGAAGTCGGGCACGGCCTTGCCGTGCGCGAAGATTTCCCACAGCGCGATCACGTCGTCGCGCGATGCGGTTTCATCGAACGAAATGCCGATGCGGGTGGCGTCCACGTGGCGCAGGTTGATGCCACGGGCCGTGGCCGATGCGTGGAACGCGTCGGTGTTGAAGCCGGTCTCCAGCGTCAGCGTGTCGAAGAACGTAGCGTTCAGCGGCGTATGCCCCAGCGTCTTCAGGCCGGCGGCCAGCGTGGCGGTCAGGCGATGCACGCGCTGGGCGATGCGCTTGAGGCCCTGTGGACCATGGTAGACCGCGTACATCGACGCCATCACGGCCAGCAAGACCTGCGCCGTGCAGATGTTCGACGTGGCCTTCTCGCGGCGGATGTGCTGTTCGCGCGTCTGCAGCGCCAGACGATAGGCCTTGTTGCCTTGCGCGTCGATCGTCACGCCGACCAGACGGCCCGGCATCGAGCGCTTGAATTCATCTTTCACGGCCATGTAGCCCGCGTGCGGGCCACCGAAGCCGAGCGGCACGCCAAAGCGCTGCGAGTTGCCCACGGTCACGTCGGCGCCCCATTCGCCCGGCGCGGCGATCAGCGTCAGCGCCAGCAGGTCGGCAGCGGCCACGACGCGGCCACCGGAGGCGTGCACGGCTTCGGCAATCGCGCGGTAGTCGGCCACATCGCCATTGACGCCCGGGTACTGCAGGAGCACGCCAAAGGCATGGGCCTGCGCGGCGTCGGCGGCGGGGCCGACCTTGACCTCGATGCCGAGCGGCAGGGCGCGCGTGCGAACCACTTCCAGCGTTTGCGGCAGGACGTCTTCAGCCACGTAGAACGTGTTCGAGGCGTGCTTGTTCACGCGCTGCAGCAGCGTCATCGCCTCGGCGGCAGCGGTGCCTTCGTCGAGCATCGACGCGTTGGCGATATCCAGGCCGGTCAGGTCAGTGATCATCTGCTGGAAGTTCAGCATCGCTTCCAGACGACCTTGCGAGATTTCGGGCTGGTACGGCGTGTACGCGGTGTACCACGCCGGGTTCTCGAAGATGTTGCGCAGGATGACGCCCGGCGTGAGCGTGTTGTAGTAGCCCTGGCCAATGAAGCTCTTGAGCACGCGGTTCTTGCCCGCCAGCGCGCGCAGGCGGCCGAGCGCGGCCTCCTCGGTCAGCGGTGCGGTGAATTCGCCCAGCGACATGCCGTCACGGCGGCGGATCGCGGCGGGCACCACGGCGTCGATCAGCGCGGCGCGGCTCTCGAAGCCGAGCACCTTGAGCATGTGTTGCTGTTCGGCGGAATCGGGGCCGATATGACGGGCGGCGAAGGCGTCGCGCGCCTCCAGTTCGGCCAGCGTGGGCCGGGCACCTTGGGCGGCAGCGTTCATGGGGAGCGGGGCGTTCATGGCAAGGAATCTCGTGGGGGCGCGGCGGCAGGTGGTCAGCCTGGCCGCCGCGTTTGCGGCATCGAATCAGTTGGGGTGTCGGGGCTCAGGCGCCGACGCTGGCCTTGTAGGCGTCGGCACTCATCAGGCCGTTCACGTCGTCGCTGTTGGCCGGCTTCAGCTTGAACAGCCAGGCGTCGAACGCATTGGCGTTGACCGATTCCGGCGAGGCCGAGGCGGCTTCGTTCACGGCGATCACTTCGCCAGCCACCGGGGCGTAGATGTCGGAGGCGGCCTTTACCGATTCCACCACGGCAAGCGCGTCGCCGGCGCCGACCGACTTGCCCACTTCGGGCAGTTCCAGGAAGACGATGTCGCCGAGCGCGTCCTGCGCGTGATCGGTGATGCCGATCGTCAGCGTGCCGTCGGACTCGACGCGCACCCATTCGTGCGACTCGGTGTACTTCAGGTCAGCGGGGAAATTCATTGAGGTTCTCCGGAATGCAGTGTGTTTCTTGTTTCAGGCATCCCCCTGGCTAGCCCGCCGGGGGGATGTAAGGGCGACCGTTGGTGTGAAGCCGGGCGATGCCTCAGCTCACGAGTGCCTTGCCATTGCGCACAAACGGCAGTTTAACCACAGTCGCGGTCAGTTTGCGGTCGCGAATCTCCACCTGCACCTCGGTGCCGGGGGCAATGTCGCGGGGAAGGCGGGCAAAGGCGATCGACTGCGACAGCGACGGGCTGAATGTGCCGCTGGTGATTTCGCCGTCGCCGGCCGGAGTGATGACCTTCTGGTGCGCGCGCAGCACGCCACCCTTGTCTCGCAGGATCAGGCCGGCGAAGGTCTTTTGCTGGCCGCTGGCCAGCAGCGCCGACTTGCCGATGAAGTCGCGCTCGCTTTGCAGGTCGACGGTCCACGACAGTCCTGCATCGAGCGGTGAAGTGTGGATATCCATGTCCTGGCCGTACAGGTTCATGCCGGCTTCCAGCCGCAGCGTGTCGCGCGCGCCGAGTCCGGCGGGACGCACACCCGAGGCGGACAGCTTTTCCCAGATGCCCGCGACGTTCTCCGCCGGCACAACGAGTTCGAAGCCGTCTTCGCCGGTGTAGCCGGTACGGGCCACCATCAGTTCACCCATCTCGGCGTCGTGCACCACCACCGCGTTGAACGGCTTGAGCGTGTCGGCGGGCTGGGTCGACGGGAATGCGTCGTACACCTTCTGGCGCGCGTTCGGGCCCTGCACTGCAACAATCGCCAGCTTGCTCACGCAGGCCGGGGCCAGGTCGCCACGGCGCGGGGTGATCGTCACGCCGCTGCCGGTGGCCGTGTTGCGGGACTGGATCCATTCGATGTCGCCGACGGCAGTGCTGGCGTTGACCACCAGGCGGAACCGGTCCTCGGCAAAGAAGTAGACGATCAGGTCGTCGATGACGCCGCCTTTCTCATCGAGCATGCACGAATAGAGCGCCTTGCCCGGCGTTTGCAGCTTGTCGATGTTGTTGGCCAGCAGACCGCGCAGGAAGGCGCGCGCGTGGATGCCGCTCAGGTCCACCACGCACATGTGGGAGACGTCAAACATGCCGGCGTCGGCGCGTACCGCGTTGTGTTCCTCGATCTGGGAGCCGTAGTTGACGGGCATGTCCCAACCGCCGAAGTCGACCATGCGGGCGCCGAGGGCGCGGTGGATGGCGTTGAGGGGCGTGGCCTGGAGCGTCATGGATGTCCTTGGGGGCGCTCGGTTCGAAAACCGTGGTTCGAAAACGAAAAAAGGGTCATCCGCCGCAGCGTCCGGTCGCGCCAATGCGCTACCAGTCCGCTGCCGCGGATGACCCCTCTGTCCTCGATACCTGAGAGATTACGAAGCGTGGTGCTTCGTGCGCCCCTTCGGTGGACATGCTCACCATTGCCTTGCAATAGCGGATGTCGCTCTCCAGAGTGCGGCATGCATTGTGTGCATGTTGCATGCCGATCCAGCCAGTCCATGGTGCCTGAGAGTTTTCGGGTGATACCCCTTCGGCGGCGCAATCGCTGCGCGCTCTCCCGGCCGGATGCGCGTGAATGTACGGGACCGTTCTGCCTTTGTCAAACCTCGTGCGGCAGGCCCGGTCCCGTGCGTGGTCGCCCGTTGCGGGCGGCCCTCGCCAACCTGTCAGTGGCCGTCATCGCGCCCGGTAACAGGCCCTTGATGAGCGGCCCTGGGACAACCCTTAGTGACCCTTGGTCGTGACGTTACCGATCACGCCACCCACGGCGGCGCCGCCGAGCGTGCCCAGCGCGCTGCCTTCGGTCAGTACGGCGCCACCCACGGCACCGACGCCCGCGCCGATCGCCGTGTTGCGCTGCTTCGGCGTCATGTCGGCGCAGCCGCCAAAGGCAGCAAGCGTGACACCAATCAGTGTGAGCTTCGAAATCGTGCGGAACGTAGTCATATGGCCTCCAGTGCTTTGTTGTCGACATGCAGTACTGCCACGCGCGCCAGCCATACCGGCACGCTGTGATAAGTGAGAGGCCGATGCCGTGCCCCGGGTGCCTGCGGCTTACGATTGTTACGGGCTCGAAACGCTTGCCGTAGGACGGTCTCCGACACACGTGCAGGGTGCGACCAGACACGACGCGCGTGACACGAGGCGCGTGTTAACATCGCCAGCTTTGGCGCACCGGCTCCGGTGTGCTTCATCCGCGCCTTTTCGGCCGATCCAGGCCAATCCTCATCAAAGATCACATGTCCCACGGGCTCAATTCCGCGCAATCCGAAGCCGTTCGCTATCTCGACGGGCCATGCCTCGTCCTGGCGGGTGCCGGATCGGGCAAGACGCGCGTGATCACGCAGAAGATCGCGCACCTGATCGAGGACAAGGGGTTCGAGCCGCGCCACATCGCCGCCGTCACGTTCACCAACAAGGCGGCCAAGGAGATGCAGGAGCGCATCGGCAAGCTGATGGAGGGCAAGACCACGCGCGAGGGCAAGCGGATTCCGCTCAAGCAGCTCACGGTCTGCACGTTCCATTCGCTCGGCGTGCAGATCCTGCGCATGGAAGCCGAGCACCTTGGCCTGAAGCCGCAGTTCTCGATCATGGATTCCGATGACTGCTTCGGCCTGGTGCAGGAGCAGCTTGGCACCACGGACAAGAAGCTGATCCGCAGCGTGCAGGGCACGATCTCGCTGTGGAAGAACGGCATGATCGATCCGGAGACGGCGCTCGCGCAGGCGAGCGATGCCGACGAGCACCAGGCCGCGATGGTGTATCGCAATTACGTGGCCACGCTGCACGCGTACCAGGCGGTGGACTTCGACGACCTGATCCGCCTGCCCGCCGAATTGTTCGCGCGCGACGAAGCCGTGCAATTGAAGTGGCAGAACCGCCTGCGCTACTTCCTCGTCGACGAATACCAGGACACCAACGCGTGCCAGTACCAGTTGCTCAAGCTGCTGGCCGGTGGCTCGCATCTGCGCGCGCCGGCGTTCACCGCAGTGGGTGATGACGATCAGGCGATCTATGGTTGGCGTGGCGCCACGCTCGACAACCTGCGCCTGCTGCAGACCGATTTTCCGAGTCTGAAGGTGGTCAAGCTCGAACAGAACTACCGTTCGACCGTGCGGATTCTGGAAGCCGCCAACGCGGTGATCGCCAACAACCCGAAGCTGTTCGACAAGAAGCTGTGGTCGGAACACGGCATGGGCGATCCGATCGCGATCCACCCGATGAACGACGAGGAGCACGAGGCAGAGTCAGTGGTATTCCGGCTGTCCGCGCACAAGTTCGAGCGGCGCGCGCAGTTCCGTGACTACGCAATCCTTTATCGCGGCAATCACCAGGCCCGGCTGTTCGAACAGATCCTGCGCCGCGAGCGCATTCCGTATGTGCTCTCGGGCGGTCAGAGCTTCTTCGACAAGGCCGAGATCAAGGACATCTGCGCGTACCTGCGCCTGATCGCCAACCCCGACGACGATCCCGCATTCATCCGCGCGATCACCACGCCGCGTCGTGGCGTGGGCAACACCACGCTCGAAGTGCTCGGCACGTTCGCGGGCCAGGCCAAGGTATCGCTGTTCGAGGCGGCCATGATGGGTGGCATCGAGGCGAAGCTGCAGCCGCGCCAGCTTGAGCCGCTGCGCACGTTCTGCGAGTCGATGGTACGGCTGGCCGATCGTGCGAAGACAGACCCGGCCACGGTGGTGCTCGACGATCTCATGGAAGGCATCCACTACGAGGCCTACCTCTACGACACCTTCGACGAACGGCAAGCGCAATCGCGCTGGACCAACACGCTCGAATTCCTCGACTGGCTCAAACGCAAGGGCACGCGTCCCGAGCCGGAAGGCGAGGGCGAAGCCACCGGATTCGACACCGCCGATGGTTTCGGCGACGAAGGCAAGAACCTGCTCGAGCTTACGCAGACCGTGGCGCTGATGAGCATGCTGGAAGGCCGCGAGGAAGATCCCGATGCGGTGCGACTGTCGACGCTGCACGCGTCGAAAGGGCTCGAGTATCCGCACGTGTTCCTGGTCGGCGTGGAGGAGGGCATCCTGCCTCACTCGCGCGAGGACGAGGAAATGGGCGACGAGAAGATCGAGGAGGAGCGCCGCCTGATGTATGTGGGCATCACGCGCGCGCAGCGCAGTCTGCAGATCAGCTGGTGCAGGAAGCGCAAGCGCGCCCGCGATACGTATGCGTGCGAGCCGTCGCGTTTCATCGCCGAGATGAAGCTCGAGGACAGTCCCGCCCCGAAGGACGAGACTCCGGCCATGAGCCCGAAGGATCGTCTGGCCGGGCTCAAGGCGCTGCTCGGCAAGCCTGCGGCGGAATGATTGATACAAGCCGGACAAGCTTCGCGATGACCGGCTCTCTACGATTGGAATGCGCGCTTTCGTCTCGACGTCTGTCGCGACACACTGCGCCTACCCTTCGGTTTGCGGTGTGTGCTGGGCGCATGCGAGCCCGGCTTCTTCCCTGTTGAGCGCTCCCGGATGCGGCAGCACCGGGGGCGTTTTTTTCCGCCTCTCGCTACTTGTGGCGTTTTGCGCACGTATCAAGTTTGATACAAAACCGGCATCGCTTGTAATGGGCAAGCTGGTACATTGGGTGCTCCATCCGGCCGCGGTTCCGCGGCCGTTCCCATCCGCAAGCTCGCCATGGACCTGTCCCCCGCTCTGCCAATCCGCCTGCTGATCGTCGACGACGACCCACAAATCCGGGCCATGCTGGCCGAATACCTCGCCACATTCGGCATGGAGGCCGAAGGTGCCGAAGGCGGCACTGCCATGCGTGCGGCGATGTCGAAGCAGGAATACGACCTCGTCATCCTGGATCTCTCGCTGCCCGGCGAGAACGGCCTGACGTTGTGCCGCGAAATCCGGGAGTCCAGCAACCTGCCTGTGATCATGCTGACCGCCCGCGCGGAACTGGCCGATCGCGTGGTGGGACTCGAGGTGGGCGCGGACGACTACGTGACCAAGCCGTTCGAGATGCGCGAGCTGGTGGCGCGCATCCATACCGTGCTGCGTCGCAGCCGTGCCGACGTGCGACGTCCGGCGCCGGCTGCGCCCGGGCATGAAGTCCGGTTCGCGGCATGGCGACTGAACACCACGCTGCGCCAGCTGGTGGATGCCGAGGACACGGTGGTGCCGCTTTCCAACGCGGAATTCCGGCTGCTGCTGACATTCATCGAGCATCCCAATCGCGTGCTCGATCGCGAGATGCTGATCAACACCGCGCGTGGACGCGATCTGGACGTGTTCGATCGCAGCATCGACCTGCTGGTGTCCCGTCTGCGCCAGAAGCTGCGTGACGATCCGCGCGACTCGGCACTGATCCGCACCGTGCGTGGCGAAGGGTACGTCTTCACGGGCACCGTGGAGCACTGACGGCATGGCCGCGCAGATGCCGCCATCGGCGGACGATCCACCGATCGTGCGGCCCGAATTGCGTTCCAGCGCATCGGAGACGCCCCGAAGGCGCTTCGATTCGATGTTCGTGCGGCTGTTCTTCGTGATGGCCGCGATCATGCTTGCTGTTCACGTGCTGGGCGTGACCGTGATCGAGGGGTTCTTCCCGCGCCCGGGTTCGGAGCGCTACATGGAACGGATGCGCCGCGCCGCCTCGGAAGCCGAGGCGGCCGGCCACTCATTGCCTGCACCACTGCCGGGCGCGTTAGCATCGCTCAGCCATCCGCACGGGCCGCCACCACCGCCCAATGATGACGATGACGACGGCGACAACGACGGGCCCCCGCTGCATCCCGACGCATTCCGCATGCAGAAAGGCGGCGTACTCATGCCGCCCGGACCACCTGGGCCACCTGGGCCACCGTCCGGTTTCCATATTCGAGGTCTCTGGCCGCCGCACTTGGGCATGTTGTTCCAGCTCGTGGCCATCCTGATTGCATCGTGGGTTGGCGCGCGTCTGCTGGCGCGGCCCGTGCAGCAACTGGCCAGTGGCGCGAACCGGCTGGCGCAGGACGTCCACGCGCCGCCGCTGGAGGAGGAGATGGGCCCAGCCGAAGCGCGTGACGCTACCCGGGCACTGAACCTGATGCAGCAGCGCATCCGCACCCAGCTGGCGCAGCAATCACGCTTCCTGGCGGCGGTGTCGCACGATCTGCGCACGCCGCTGACGCGCATGAGCCTGCGCATCGAGCGCATCGAGGACAACAACGTGCGCTACCGTCTGCGCCAGGATCTGGCCGAGATGAACGGACTGATCGACGCCACGCTGTACTACCTGCGCGAGCGAGACGATGCCGCCGGCCCGCGCCAGCGCGTGGACGTGCTGGCACTGCTGCAGGCGATCGTCGACGATGCCCAGGAAATGGGCCAGGACGTGCGGCTTTCCGGCACCGCCGTGCCGCTGCTGGCGTACCCGGCCGAACTGCGCCGCGCGGTAGTCAATCTGGTGGAGAACGCGCACCGGTACGGCGGCGCCGCCCATATCGTGCTGACCGACAGCGCCGAGCGCGTGATCATCGACGTGTCCGATAACGGCCCGGGTATTCCGCCCGCGGAACTCCAGCGCGTGCTGGAGCCGTTCTATCGCGTGGAGTCGTCGCGCAGCCGTGCCACAGGCGGTGTGGGAATGGGGTTGGCGATCGCCGCCGATATCGTGGCGCGACACGGCGGGGAACTCACGCTGAGCAACCGTACCGAGGGCGGCCTGCGCGTGCGCATTGTGCTGCCGCGCGCCTGACGGGGCATCGGCCCATCGGTGGCTCAGGCGCGTTGGGGCAAACCGCTCTTGTTGATCGGCGCCAATTGCACGTACTGCGAACCGCGTAGTCCGCGCGTGAAGTCGAGCATGAAATCGCCAACGTCGACACGCGTCTGCAGCGCGCGACGCAACTCTACCGGTCCGGGCGCCTTGATGCCGCTGGCCGCGCGCACCAGCCACGCGGCGCCAATGTAGCCGGCCAGCGTGGCGGGCGAGGGCGGTTCGTCGAGGTACTGCTTCATGCGCGCTACATGCTCTTTCACCACACGCAGCGTCGATTCCTGCGGCCCCGGCGCGATCTGCGTCACGACCATTCCGCCCGCATAGCCGGTGCCGAGGATTTCACGCGCCGACACCGGGCTGACAGCCGACAACCCCACCAGGAATCCGTACCAGTTCTGCGCAGCCAGCGCGCGACCCAGGCTGCCGTAGGCGAGCGTGTCGCCGCCGACGATCACCGCGCCCGGACGGCCCGCCGCAATGCGGCGCGCGCTCTCGTCGAAGTTGCCCGTGAGCGGCACCGTCTGTACCGACATGGCTTTCTCCAGCCGCGACAGCCAGGGCGTGCCTGCAGCGAGCGTGCCCGCCGCGAAATCGGGAGAGACCGCCAGCGTTACCGCGGTCAGTCCGAAGCCGCGTAGCTGACGTACTGCCGCGTCCAGTTCGGATTGATAGTCGGCGCGCGTGAACCAGACGTTCTCGGCATTCAGCGAGAGCCCCGACAGCGGTGCCACGATCTGCACGCCACGGCGCGACAGTTCGGTGGAAGCCGCGAGCGCGGGCAGCAATGCATCGCCGGGCCCGAACAGCACTTCGGCATGTTCGCTGTCGGCCAGTGCCACTGCCTGGGCCGTGGCGCCACGCGGATTCGTATCGGCATCGCGCACGACGTGGACGATACGCAGGCTGCCGTTGGACGCGTTGTACGCGTCGAACAGCACCTTCGCGCCGGCCAGGTAGTCGCGCGAAAGATCGGCCTGCGGGCCGGTGCGATCGACCAGTTGGCCGACGACAAGCTGGCGGCGCGCGCCCGATGGCGCGGGCTGCGCGAACGCGGTCTGCGGCGCGATTACAGCCAGTGATGACAACGCGCCGAGCGAACCCAGTGCGCCAAGTGTGCGCCGACGCCCTGCAGACGCGGGCGCGCATGACGATTTCGACTGCGGTGGGGCTTGGCGCATGGCAGTGGTTCGGAAGCGGTGTGAGCGAAGAAAGGACGCCGCGCAGCACAGGGCTGCGAGACCGGGCCGAGACTATCGGCGCTTCATGACGCTCCCGTGACTTGCACGCGACTTGGCTCCCCACGTCGGCGGGGCTGGCGGGCGCACGCATGACGTGGCCTTGATGCTTATCAAGATGGCGTTCCCGGGCGAGGCATAGGATCGGACGTACTTCCGCCTAGAAAGCACCACAATCATGTCCGCCCCCATGTCCGACACCCCCGATACCGCTATTCCTTCCGGCCTCGCATCCTCGTCTACCGCCTTCGACCGCACCGCACTCGCCGACTTCCGCGAACTTGCCGGCCGCATCGATGGCAACGGCCCGCGCTACACGTCGTATCCCACCGCCGATCGCTTTCACGGTGAAGTCGGCGACGCCGCCTACCGGCGCGCCCTGGATGCCTGCCGTGCGAACGTACCGGCACCGCTGTCGCTGTACGTCCACATCCCGTTCTGCGAGAACATCTGCTACTACTGCGGCTGCAACAAGATCATCACCAAGGATCACACCCGCAGCGCGCGTTACGTCGACTATCTGGCACGCGAAATGGCCATGGCCGCCGAGCAGCTTGGCGAGCGCCGCGCGGTCATGCAGTCGCATTGGGGCGGCGGCACGCCGACGTTCCTCGATCCTGTTGAAATGCGCCACGTGATGTCGGCGTTGCATAAGCATTTCGAGCTGCTGCCTGAGGGAGAGCACGCGATCGAGATCGACCCGCGCCGTGTGGGCGACGATCGCATGGAACTGCTCGGCGAACTTGGCTTCAACCGGATCAGCCTTGGCGTGCAGGACTTCGATCCCGAAGTGCAGCAGGCCATCCACCGGGTGCAGTCATATGAGGAAACCAACGGCGTGGTGCGGGCCGCGCGACGCCTCGGGTTCCGTTCGATCAGCATGGACCTGATCTACGGACTGCCGCACCAGACCACGCAACGCTTCTCGGCAACCATCGACCGCGTGCTGGAAATGCGCCCGGACCGCCTGTCGGTCTACAGCTACGCGCACCTCCCGCATGTGTTCAAACCGCAACGCCGCATCGATCCCGCCGCATTGCCACCTGCCGCGGAAAAACTCGACATCCTCGTTTCGACGATCGAGCGCCTGACCGCTGCTGGCTATGTCTATATCGGCATGGACCATTTCGCGTTGCCGAATGACGATCTGGCCATCGCCCAGCGCGAAGGTCGGCTGCAACGCAATTTCCAGGGCTATGCCACCCACGCGGGCTACGACCAGCTTGGCTTCGGCGTCTCGGCGATCGGCGCTGTGGCGGGCCACTACGCGCAGAACGCGCGCACCACGGACGAGTACTACGCCGCGCTCGACAAAGGCCAACTGCCGATCGTGCGCGGGTTCGAGACCTCGGAAGACGACCGCCTGCGCAAGTTCATCATCGGCGAACTGATGTGCAACGGCACGCTCGATATTCCTGCCGTGGAAGCCTCGTACAGCATCAATTTCGCGCAGAAATTCGCCGCCGAACTGGTCGACCTCGACAAGCTGGCCCTGGACCATCTGCTTCGGCGCACACGGAACCGGATCGAGATCACGCCGCTGGGTCGACTGCTGGTGCGTCGCATCGCGATGGTGTTCGATCACTATCTGCGTGAAGACGCGCTGCGTCCCAAGCCGGCAGCGCCGGCGGCCAACGACGCGAAGGTCATCCCGCTGGTGCGCTACTCACGCGTCGTTTAAAGAAATTTTGATGCTCAGCAAATGAGCCAATAAAAAAAGCCCGCGAGATATTCGCGGGCTTTTTTTGTGGAGCCGGGGTGACTTCCGGGGTTGCCCCCGGGCGTCACTGTCATTCGCTCTTACTTGCCGGCCTCTGCCATGTAGTTCGAAGCGGCGATCACGTCGGCGTCCGGACCGGCATAGCCGCCCTTCGGCGGCATCACGCCCTTGCCCTTCAGCGCGTAATTGTGGACTGCGTCCATGCCTTCCTTCAGGCGCGGTGCCCAGGCGGCCTTGTCGCCGAACTTCGGCGCGCCAGCCACGCCAGAGGCATGGCAAGCCGCACAGACTTGTTCATATACCTTCTTGCCTGTTTCAGCCGAAGCGGCGGCCGGTGCAGCAGCGGCAGCAGCAGGGGCTGGAGCCGCGGCGGCGGCAGGCGCTGCAGCAGCAGGGGCGGCGGCGGGTGCGTCGGCTGCCGGAGCGGCGGCCTGGGCCGGTGCGCCAGCGGCCGGGGCTGCCGGCTCAGGGAACTTGGCGCCACCGGCGTCGGCCATGTACACCACGGCACGGGCCAGTTCGTAGTCGCTCAGGTCGTCCGGGGTGGTGCCGGCACGAGCAGGCATCGCGTTCTTGCCGTTGAGCACCGACTTCATCAGGCCGTCGAAGCCCTGGCCGATGCGGCCCGCCCAGTCACCCGCCACGCCGTACTTCGGCGCACCAGCGGCACCGCTGGCATGGCAGGCTGCGCAGACGGCCTTGTAGACCTCTTCGCCGGTCTTCAGGACGCGCGGTGCGTTGGGGTCCTTGATTTCGAGCGAGGCCACGGGCTTGATGCGGTCGTTGATTGCCTCGGCAGACTGGGTTGAGCCGGCGCCTTCGCGGGTGCCGTGTCCGACAAAGTTGACCAGCAGGATGATGACGAGGATCGGGATCAGGAACGCTGCGATCACGACGACGATCAGCTGCTTGGGGGTCTTGATTGGCGACTCGTGGTGGTCGTTTTCTTGGTGGACGTCACTCATACAGAACTCTCGATTTTGCGGGAAACCTATTGCACAGCACGTTGGGGGCGGCTTGCTTTGTCTGGCCCTTGGAGACGCTATCCGGACGACTCTGGCGTCGCAGCGCGGCTTCAACTGCCCACGTCCACGCGCCTGGCCGTTTCGGCCTGGCCTCGTCTGGATAGCGTCCCTGTTTTCGGGGATGAATCTGTCGTTTTTGCGTCCGGGTTGTCTCAGGTCCCGGGTACGTCTCTCTGGCGACGCAAATAGGAGCCGATTATAGACGCAAGACATGGCCTCCGGGGGCCAAAAGCGGCGGCTGGGAGACCCGTGGAGACCCGTAATCGCACTAACCGGCGCAACCCGCATGGACGGGCTGGGTCAAACGGAGTATCCTATGCGACTTTCCGACGGCGGCACTCGCCCGTTGTCAGCAAAGCCCACATCGCGCCCGTAGCTCAATGGATAGAGTACTGCCCTCCGAAGGCAGGGGTTGCTGGTTCGATCCCAGCCGGGCGCGCCAATCCCAGCAAGACTTTCCCGAAGTGATTTCAACTCAGGCTGCGCACCGGCCATAGCTGGATTTCCGTCGCCCGATGCCAGAAGTCAAAGGCGCGGACCCGATACGCACGGGCCAATGCCATGCGTACCCAAATCCGCGCCGATCGCCGCAAGGGCGATTTACAGGGACAAGGGACGATCAGTACCAGCTCTGCTGCTTGTTGCCCTTGATGTTTCCCGCCACCCCGCCAGCGACGGCGCCGATGGCGGCGCCGGTCCAGCCGCTGCCGCCGGCAATCGCCGCGATACCCGCGCCTGCCGCGGCACCGATTGCCGCGCCGGATACCGTGCCTTGCTGCTGCGGCGTCATGTTCGTACACCCAGCGGCGCCGACGATGGCCAGCACCACACCAATCTGTTGAAATCGTTTCATGGCATCACCTCACTTTTGGGGTTGCAGGCCGGGAATGACCATGTCGAACCAGATCGTCTCGATCACCGGCCGCGCAAGCTGGTCGGGGTGCGCCGCATACCAGTTATCCACACGTTGACGCACGGTATCGAGCGTATGGCCCCTGAGCCCCTTCGACAGACGGGGCATGATGCTCTGGGTGTCGCCGGGCGGCTTGTCGGCGTAGTAAGCCGATTCCACCTGGGCCAGATTGGCGATGCCCACCAGATAGGCCTTCTTCATCTGTTCGGTCGATTGTGTCCATTGCTTGCCGGTGACCAGTGGAATTTCCTGGGCCAGGGCGCTTTGGCCCATCGTCATCACGACACATGCCGTTGCCGTTGCTGCGAGCCAGCTCAGTCTTCTTGCCATTGCAATTTCCCTCCGCTGTTGTAGATACCGCACGGGGCTGGTGCGTAACACCATATTAGTCGCTGTTCCGGTGTCTGCCAGGTCACTGCGCACGGGTTAAAGTGCGCAAAAAGACGCAAGTTGTGCCAGACCAATCAGTGGATTCCAGCTTTGTTCTGGTGTCGAATAGGGTCTGGATGGTTCGCCGGCCGGATATCTGCCCGAGTTGACCGGACATTCCTGCAGGTCCGAACCTGGACACTCACCCCTTGACGGAGCGCAGACGTGGAAATGGAATCCGGCGGCAAGGCTGTTGACCCCTTCGTGTTACGAGAGACCCATGATGGCGTGGTGACGCTACGGCTGAACCGGCCGCAGCAGTTCAACGCGCTGTCCGAAGCCATGCTCGAAGCGCTGCGCGTGGCCTTCGAGGATGTCGCCCGGGACGACTCGGTACGTTGCGTCGTGCTGGCCGCCGAAGGCAAGGCGTTCTGCGCCGGGCACGATCTGCGCGAGATGCGCGGTCGCCCGGACCTGGCTTACTACCGCACGCTGTTCGCGCAATGCAGCGTGGTCATGCAGGCGATCCAGGCATTGCCGGTGCCGGTCATCGCGCGGGTGCACGGCATTGCCACGGCCGCCGGCTGCCAGCTCGTGGCGAGTTGCGACCTGGCTATTGCGTCGGTTGCGGCGAAGTTCGCGGTGTCCGGCATCAACGTCGGCTTGTTCTGCTCCACGCCATCGGTGGCGTTGTCGCGCAATGTCTCGACCAAACGCGCGTTCGACCTGCTCGTAACCGGCCGCTTCATCGATGCCGAGACGGCAGCGGATTGGGGCCTGATCAACGAGGCCGTGCCCGAGCAGGAGCTTGACGCCGCCGTGGCGCGCAAGGCGGAGGCGATTCTGTCCAAGAGCCCGGCAGCGATTCGCTACGGCAAGGCGATGTTCTATCGCCAGCGCCTGATGGAGCTGGGCGATGCCTATGCATTCGCGGGCGACGTCATGGCGCGGAACATGATGGAGGAGGATGCGGGCGAGGGCATCGATGCGTTCCTGCAGAAGCGCCCCCCTCGCTGGCAGCGATAAAGTCTGTCTGCCAGCGTGACCGTGCCGGGCGCGCGGATGTCCCTTTCACGCCGTCCCAACTTTGCAACAGGTCGGGCCAACTCGCCTCGGCGTTGCTACCCCGTACATTGAGACAATCCAGCGCCAATGCGGCTTTCCGCCCATTGGCGCGTGCCTTGCATGGATATCTCCTCCGGGTGCGAATTCCGAAGCCCCGGGCATGTTTGTGGAGGTACCGCCATGCCCAACCTGACCACTGATCATATCGACATGCTGCGCCACGCCGTGCGCGGCAAGGTGCTGCTCCCCGCCGATGCAGGATACGAAACAGCACGTACGGTCTGGAATGCCACCGTCGACAGGCGTCCGGCGATCATCGTCCAGTGTTCGGGCACGGCCGACGTGATGCAGGCCGTCGGCTTCGCGCGCGACCGTGGCCTGGTGCTCGCGGTGCGGGGCGGCGGGCACAACATCGCTGGCAGCGCGATCTGCAACGGCGGTCTCGTCATCGACCTGTCGCAACTGCGTACCGTCCACGTGGACCCACTCGAACGCGTAGCGTGGGTGAGTCCCGGCGCCACGCTCGCCGATTTCGACCATGAGGCGCAGGCGCAGGGTCTGGCCACGCCGCTCGGGATCAATTCGACCACCGGCGTAGCTGGACTGACACTTGGTGGAGGCTTCGGCTGGCTCACGCGCAAGTACGGCATGACTGTGGATAACCTGCTCGGCTGCGAGATCGTCACCGCTGACGGCACGCGTCACTGGACCGATTCGCGACATGAGCCTGAGCTGTTCTGGGCGTTGCGCGGCGGTGGCGGCAACTTCGGCGTGGTGACGCTCTTCCAGTTCCGACTGCATCCCGTGGGGCCGATGATCACGGCGGGCCTGCTGGTCTTCCCGGCGGTCGAGGCGAAGGCAGTGCTCCGCCAATACCGCGCCTATGTGGAATCGACGATGCCCGAGGATCTCAACGTCTGGGTCGTGCTGCGTAAAGCGCCGCCGCTGCCCTTCCTGCCGGCCTCCGCGCATGGCAAGGATGTGGTGGTGCTGGCGGTGTTCCACGACGGCGATCCGGCCGCCGCGGAGAAGGCGATCGAACCGCTGCGCAAGTTCGGGGAGACCGTGGGCGAACACGTCGGACAGATGCCTTACACCGCGTGGCAACAGGCCTTCGACGCGTTGCTTGGTCCGGGTGCCCGCAACTACTGGAAGTCGCACAATTTCACTCGGCTCGAGGATGGGGCGATCGACGCCATGACGGACTTCGCACTGCGGCTACCGTCGCCGCTGGCGGACATCTTCGTCGGGCAGGTGGGCGGCGTGGCCAATCGCGTGGCGCCCGATGCCACCGCGTATCACCATCGCGACGCCCGCTATGTGCTGAACGTTCACGCGCGGTGGGAGCGTCCCGACGAGGACGCCGCCTGTATCGCCTGGGCGCGCGACTTTTTCCGCGCCACAGAGACGTTCGCCACTGGCGGCGTCTACGTGAACTTCCTGACCGACGATGAAACCGCGCGCATCGGCGCGGCCTATGGCCCGAACTACGCCCGCCTGGCGCAGATCAAGCGCACCTACGATCCGCAGAACCTGTTCTCCACGAATCAGAACATCGCGCCGGCGTCCTGATACCGATTGCTCCACATCGTCGGCCACAGCGTTGCTATGATGCGGCGCATGGCCGACGATTTTTTCATCCCACATCAGGAGTACGACATCACCGCGATCCGCGCCCAGGGCGCGGGCGGGCAGAACATCAACAAGGTGTCGAACGCCGTGCATCTGCGCTATGACGTGCGTGCGTCGTCGCTGGAGCCCGATCACAAGGAGCGGCTGCTGGCGCTGCACGACCATCGCATCACGCGCGACGGCGTGGTGGTCATCAAGGCCCAGCAGCATCGCAGCCTGGAGTTGAACCGGGAAGAGGCAATCCGGCGGCTGCACGAACTGGTGCGCAGCGTGGCGGAGCCGCCGCGCGTGCGGCGGGCCACGCGGCCGACGCTGGCGTCGCGCAAGCGCCGGATCGAGGCCAAGACCCAGCGCGGCCAGGTCAAGGCCCTGCGCGGCAAGGTGCTTGATTAGGCAGTCGATCGCGCATTCGATCCGGTAGTCGGTTCGGTGCCCGCGCCCGGGATTCGAACAAACATTTCAAACGGACGGGGCAGAGCGGACAGAAGTGCCGATTGGAAGGCATCCTCGGTGCCAGTGCGTTGACTTCGCCGTCGAATCTGGCGATCGTCGACGGCAGCCTTCCTGATGACGTCCACGCGCGACAAGGCGCTTCCCCCATGTCCACTGCAACACCTGCCGCTGCCCTCGAGCCGATTCCCCGCGATCCGGGCTGGCCGATCTTCGGCAACCTGTTCCAGATCACGCCGGGCGAGGTCGGCCAGCATTTGCTGGCGCGTAGCCGCCACCACGATGGCATCTTCGAACTCGACTTCGCCGGCAAGCGCGTGCCGTTCGTGTCGTCGGTCGCGCTGGCCAGCGAGTTGTGCGACGCCACGCGCTTTCGCAAGATCATCGGGCCACCGCTGTCCTACCTGCGCGACATGGCCGGCGACGGCCTGTTCACCGCGCACAGCGACGAGCCGAACTGGGGCTGCGCGCACCGCATTCTGATGCCGGCGTTCAGCCAGCGGGCGATGAAAGCCTACTTCGACGTGATGCTGCGTGTGGCTAACCGGCTGGTGGACAAATGGGACCGACAGGGCCCGGACGCCGATATCGCCGTGGCGGACGACATGACGCGCCTGACGCTCGACACCATCGCGCTGGCGGGCTTCGGGTACGACTTCGCATCGTTTGCGAGTGACGAACTCGATCCGTTCGTGATGGCGATGGTCGGCGCGCTGGGGGAGGCGATGCAGAAGCTCACGCGCCTGCCGATCCAGGATCGCTTCATGGGCCGCGCGCATCGCCAGGCCGCCGAGGACATCGCATACATGCGCAATCTGGTCGATGACGTGATTCGCCAGCGGCGCGTGTCGCCAACGTCGGGCATGGATCTGCTGAACCTGATGCTCGAAGCGCGCGATCCCGAGACCGACCGGCGGCTCGACGACGCCAACATCCGCAATCAGGTCATCACGTTCCTGATTGCCGGCCACGAAACCACCAGCGGCTTGCTCACGTTCGCGCTCTATGAACTGCTGCGCAATCCGGGCGTGCTGGCGCAGGCGTATGCCGAAGTCGACACAGTGCTGCCCGGCGATGCGCTGCCGGTCTATGCCGATCTGGCGCGTATGCCCGTGCTCGACCGCGTGCTGAAGGAAACGCTGCGGTTGTGGCCGACCGCACCCGCCTTCGCGGTGGCGCCGTTCGATGACGTGGTGCTGGGCGGCCGCTACCGGCTGCGCAAGGACCGTCGCATCTCGGTGGTGCTGACCGCGCTGCATCGCGATCCGAAGGTCTGGGCGAACCCCGAGCGTTTCGATATCGACCGCTTCCTGCCCGAGAACGAGGCGAAGCTTCCCGCCCATGCCTATATGCCATTTGGACAGGGCGAGCGCGCGTGCATCGGCCGCCAGTTCGCGCTGACCGAAGCCAAGCTCGCGCTGGCGCTGATGTTGCGCAACTTTGCGTTCCAGGACCCGCACGACTACCAGTTCCGGCTCAAGGAAACGTTGACGATCAAGCCCGATCAGTTCGTGCTGCGCGTGCGGCGACGCAGGCCACACGAGCGGTTCGTGACCCGGCAGGCATCGCAGGCCGTTGCCGACGCGGCGCAGACAGACGTTCGCGGCCATGGGCAGGCGATGACCGTGCTGTGCGCATCGAGTCTCGGCACGGCTCGCGAACTGGCTGAGCAGATCCATGCCGGCGCCATTGCGGCGGGCTTCGACGCGAAGCTGGCCGACCTCGACGACGCCGTAGGCGTCTTGCCCACTTCGGGCCTGGTCGTCGTCGTGGCCGCTACCTACAACGGCCGCGCGCCCGATTCGGCTCGCAAATTCGAAGCGATGCTCGACGCGGACGATGCCAGTGGCTACCGCGCGAATGGAATGCGGCTGGCGCTGCTCGGCTGCGGCAATTCGCAGTGGGCGACGTACCAGGCGTTCCCACGTCGCGTGTTCGATTTCTTTATTACCGCGGGTGCGGTGCCGCTGCTGCCGCGTGGCGAAGCCGATGGCAATGGCGACTTCGATCAGGCGGCCGAGCGCTGGCTCGCGCAACTCTGGCAGGCGCTGCAGGCCGACGGCGCGGGCACCGGTGGCCTCGGCGTGGACGTGCAGGTGCGCAGCATGGCGGCAATCCGCGCTGAAACGCTGCCAGCCGGCACGCAGGCGTTCACGGTGCTGTCAAACGACGAACTGGTAGGCGACCCGAGCGGCCTGTGGGATTTCTCGATCGAGGCGCCGCGCACGTCGACGCGCGATATCCGGCTGCAACTGCCTCCGGGCATCACGTATCGCACCGGCGATCACATCGCGGTGTGGCCGCAGAACGATGCGCAACTCGTTTCCGAGTTGTGCGAGCGGCTCGATCTCGATCCCGATGCGCAGGCCACGATCTCCGCACCACACGGCATGGGGCGTGGCCTGCCAATCGACCAGGCGTTGCCGGTGCGGCAACTGCTGACGCACTTCATTGAGCTGCAGGACGTGGTCTCGAGACAGACGCTGCGTGCGTTGGCGCAGGCCACGCGCTGCCCTTTCACAAAGCAGTCGATCGAACAACTTGCTTCGGACGACGCGGAGCATGGGTACGCCACGAAGGTGGTCGCGCGGCGGCTGGGCATCCTCGATGTGCTGGTCGAACATCCGGCGATCGCGCTGACGCTTCAGGAACTGCTGGCGTGTACTGTGCCGATGCGGCCGCGCCTTTACTCGATTGCATCGTCGCCGCTGGTATCGCCCGATGTGGCGACGCTACTGGTCGGCACCGTCTGCGCGCCGGCGTTGTCCGGGCGCGGGCAGTTCCGTGGCGTGGCGTCGACGTGGCTCCAGCATCTGCCGCCCGGCGCGCGGGTATCCGCGTCGATTCGCACGCCGAATCCGCCGTTCGCCCCGGACCCCGACCCGGCGGCGCCAATGCTGCTGATCGGTCCGGGCACCGGCATCGCGCCGTTCCGCGGATTCCTGGAGGAACGCGCGTTGCGGAAGATGGCGGGCAATGCGGTGACGCCGGCGCAGCTCTACTTCGGCTGCCGCCATCCGCAACATGACTGGCTCTATCGCGAGGACATCGAACGCTGGGCCGGGCAGGGTGTGGTGGAGGTTCACCCGGCGTACTCAGTCGTGCCGGATGCACCGCGCTATGTGCAGGATCTGCTCTGGCAGCGGCGCGAGCAGGTCTGGGCGCAGGTACGGGACGGCGCGACGATCTACGTCTGCGGCGATGGCCGCCGCATGGCGCCAGCGGTACGCCAGACACTGATCGAGATCGGCATGGCGCAGGGTGGCATGACCGATAAGGCGGCGTCCGACTGGTTTGGCGGTCTCGTCGCGCAGGGCCGCTATCGGCAGGATGTCTTCAACTGAGCCGCTGAGTTCCCGATTGGCAGAAATCCGCTGAACGTTGTCAGTCGGACGGCCATGCCGACCCGTACGCTGGGTGCCATCCCCATTTCCACATCGGAGACGCGATGGCTTCCCACGCATTGCGGCAGGCGCGCGTGTTGGCGCTGTGCCAGGCACTCTATACCTCGGCGCTGTCCGTCGACCTGACGCTGACGGGGCTGGTCGGCTACACCCTCGCGCCGAACAAGGCGCTGGCCACGCTGCCATTCGCGCTGATTACCGTGGCATCGGCGCTGACCGCCATCGCCGCGGCTTTCCTGATCGAGCGACTTGGCCGACGCCCGGCGTTCTGCCTCGGCGGACTGGCCTGCATGGCCGGTGGTCTGGTTTCGGTGCTGGCGATCTGGCGGCACGACTTCGTGTTGTTTTGTCTCGGTACGGCGCTGGTCGGAGTGTTCCAGGCATTCGCGCGCTTCTATCGCCTGGCCGCTGCCGATGCCGCGCCGCTTGCCGAGAAGCCGCGTGCGATATCGGCCGTGCTGACCGGTGGGGTAGTGGCGGCGGTGTGTGGCCCCGCGATCGCGGCCTGGAGCGCTGACATGATGCAGCCGCTGCCGTTTGCCGGCTCCTACGCGGTAGTTGCCGTGTTCGGCGCGCTATCCGTGGCCGTGCTGGCGCTGGCCTATCGGGAACCACCGGCAACGGCGCACGCTGCGGCGGCTGTGGATAACCTTCCGGCCCGGCCGCTCGGCGAGATCTTTCGCCAGCCTGTGTTCCTGGCATCGTTTGCGAACAACGGTATCGGCAACGCCGTGATGATGTTCATGATGACGGCCACGCCGATCGCGGCCGTGGCGTGCCAGCACACGATCAAGCAGGGCGCCCAGATCATCGAATGGCACCTGGTCGGCATGTATGCGCCATCGTTCTTCTCCGGCTGGCTGCTGCAGCGCTTCGGCAATCCGGTGATGCTGGTGAGCGGCATCGCGTTGTCGGCGCTCGCGGCCATCGTCGCGCTGTGCTCGACCACGCTGCCGGCCTTCTATCTCGCCCTGCTTTGTCTGGGCGTGGGGTGGAACTTCATGTTCGTCGGCGGCACGACGCTGCTGACCAGCAGCTACCGCCCGGCGGAGCGGGCACGGACGCAGGCGGCCAGCGAGTTTTCCGCAGCCGCGCTGACCGCGCTGGCCACACTGGCGGCGGGGCAGGTGTTGAACCAGTGGGGTTGGCAGGGCGTGAACCTGGCGGTGCTGCCGGCATTGGCGGTGGCTCTTGCCGTGACGCTGGCGTGGCAGCGTCAGGAGCGGCTGGCGCCGTCGGCGGCGGGCGTATGATCGGCGCATCCGCGCCCAATCACTTGCCCAGCCATGCACCCAGCCCCCGAACCGCCGCGCGTTGTCGTCATCGTCGCGCCCGATCCTGCGCAGGAACTCGACGTCACCGGGCCGACCGCCGTGTTCGGTGCCGCCAACAAGCTGTGCGGCCGTGAGTCGCCGCCCTACGACCTGCACGTGGTCAGCGTCAGCGACGATGCCATCGTGCGTACGGAGAGCGGTCTGCGCATATTGGCGGACGCGCCGTACCACCGCATCGTCGAGCAGGTGGGCAGACCGATCGACACGCTGCTGATCTCGGGCGGCTCGGGCCATGCACGGGCCGCCGAGGACGAGCAGCTGATCGGCTGGCTACGCACGCAGGCGACGCAGGTGCGGCGGATGGGCGCGGTTTGCACCGGGGCGTTCGTGCTGGCCGGTACGGGGCTGCTCGACGCGCAGCGCGTGACCACTCACTGGCGTCATGCCGAGCGGCTGGCCCATCGGCACCCGGAACTGGACGTCGATGCCGATCCGATCTGGATTCGCGCGGGTCGCTTTTATACCTCGGCCGGCGTCTCGGCTGGCATGGACCTGTCGCTCGCACTGGTCGAGGAAGACCTGGGCCACACGGTGTCGCTGGACGTCGCGCGGGATCTGGTGCTGTTCCTCCGGCGTCCGGGCAATCAGGCGCAGTTTTCGACGGTGCTGCGGGCGCAAGCGGCGCAAAGCCCTGAACTGCGAGCGTTGCAGACATGGATTGCCGATAACCTCGGCCGGGACCTGTCGGTCGGCGTGCTGGCGGAGCAGGTGGCGATGAGTCCGCGCAATTTTGCGCGGGTCTTCGTGAAGCAGGTGGGAGACACGCCAGCGCGCTATGTCGAGCGGCTTCGCGTGGAAGCGGTGCGGCGTCTGCTGGAAGGGGGCGATCGGCGGCTGGAAGCCATCGCGCATGTCACCGGATTCGGTAATGCCGATGTCATGCGTCAGGCATTCCAGCGCCATGTGCAGACGACGCCCGAGCGATACCGGGCGGCATTCCGCGGGGAAGGGCAGGCAGTGGCGCTGGCGGCTGCGTAGCCACCAGCGCTCTGCGGGGCTTAGCGGGTGCCTTGCAGGGCCGCGATGCGCGATTCGATCGGCGGGTGGCTTGCAAACAGCGCCAGCCACGACTTGCCGCCCGAGATACCCATCGCCTGCATGTTCTGCGGCAGGCCGTCGGCGTCCAGACCACCCAGGCGGCGCAATGCCGCCACCATCGGGCTCGGCGTGCCGAGCAGCTTCGCCGCGCCGGCGTCGGCACGATATTCGCGATGACGCGAGAACGTGGCGACGATGACGCTGGCCAGGATGCCGAAGACGATCTCGCAGACCACCACGGTGACCATGTAGCCGATACCGGGGCCGCTCGACTCCTCGTCATTGCGGCGCAGCCACGAATCGACGAAGTAGCCGACCACGCGTGCCATGAAGATCACGAACGTGTTCACCACGCCTTGAATCAACGTCAGCGTGACCATGTCGCCATTGGCGATGTGGGCCACTTCGTGCGCGAGCACGGCCTCGACCTCGTCGTGCGACATCGACTGCAGCAGGCCCGTGGACACAGCCACCAGCGAGCTGCTCTTCGACGCGCCGGTAGCGAATGCGTTGGGCTCGCCATCGTAGATCGCCACCTCTGGCATCGGCAGGCCGGCGCGCGTGGCCAGCTTCTCGACGGTCTGCACGAGCCAGAGCTCCGTGCTGGTGCTCGGGTGGGTGATGACCTGGGCGCCGGTCGACCACTTGGCGATGGTCTTGGACATCAGCAACGAGATGAACGAGCCACCGAAGCCCATCAACGCCGCGAATGCCAGCAACATTCCGAGGTTGAGGCCGTTCGAGGTCAGGAAGCGATTCACGCCCAGCAGGCTGGCCGTGACACTGAGGACAAGCATGACGGCGAGGTTGGTCGCCAGGAACAGAAAGATACGTTTCATGGATGTGGGGCGAGACTAGGAAGAACGCGGACGGGCCGCAAGCGCGCGGCCCGCTGGATGCGAACTGCGCGATAAAGGTGCGCGCGAAGCAACCTTCGCGCGAAAGCGGGATCAGCCGCGCGGCGGGCGCGGCAGCAGAGGCAGGTCGGGGTCCGGCAGGGCGATGCGGGCGTACTGCGGCACCGCGCCACGGCCGGTTGCGGTTGCCATGCGCGGAAGCGGCGCGGGCAACAACTGCTCGGCGAAATCCGCGCCCGGTGACGACGGTTCCGCATTATCGGCAGGGTGGGAGGACTCTTGAGTCGTGGGCGCCGGCATATCACCGGGATCGCCAACATCGGCGATAGCGGAAGCATCGGTCGCCACGGCGAGCGTGGCCCGAGCGACGTCGGAGACATCGGCCGTCTGAGGCACCTGCACCATGCCGACGCCTGCCGCGGACGTGCCGAGACCTGCCCATGCCTGCAACGGCAGGAAGGCAAGCAGCACAATCATCAGCAGTAACCGGAACGGTTGCACGAGGAGTCGGGGCGCGGGTGACGCAAAAGACAAAAAGACTGGCGTCGATTCTACAGGATGGCAGGGGCCGGCGCAGACGGTCGTCCCCACCCCGGCGTCACTATCCGACGATTCTCAGCGCGGCGCGTGTGCCCCACCATGCCGCTTCCTCGAACACGGAGAGTCCGCTCAGGTCGGCGTGGGCAAACAGGATGCGGCCGTCGGTCTCACGCAACGCACGGATGCCCGCGTTGCCCAGAAAGCCCGGCACCGGCGTGGCCATCGCGTGGCCGCGTGCCGTGATCTCGACGGCGTCCGCATGGCGCCAGAATTCGCGGCCATAGACCGCGCGAAGATCGGACACGGCCAGGTCCATCAGCGCGGCCGGGTCGGCATCCGCCAGCCATCGCCTGACGGCATCTGGCGATCCCCCGGCAGGCGCACCGGATTCGGCGTCGAGCGGACAGTAGGCCGTGAACGCGGTGTGCGCCGGACGTGCCTGGCGGATCCACTGGTGCGTGGCCACGACGTAGCCGAGGCCGCGCGAGCCATGCACGACGTTGTCCCACGCCAGCGGCACCCCGGCGGCCTCCTGCGGAAACCCCCGCAGGTGGAACGACGAAACCAGCCAGGGCGCGTGATATTGCAGATGTTGCGCCGGGTCGAAGCCGAGCGGCTTCAGCGGCAAAACGTGGGCGGCGACATGCAGCGGCATCGCGCAGATAACGCGCCGCGCCCGAATGCGAAAAAGCGCGGGCGGCCGTGTAACACCATCGGGCCAGTGCGCGCACAGCACGCTGACGCCATCAGACGTTTCGTCGATACGCACCGCCATGCCCGCGCGCCGCCATGGCTGGCCGGCATTCATCCGCGCATCGATCTTCGATGTCAGCCGCGTCACCATACCGTGCAATCCGTCCGGCCATGTCAGCACCGCGCCATCGGCGGCATTGCTGGCATGGCCGCCACGGCTGGCGAAGTAGTGCAGGCCCGCCCACGCGGAAACGGCATCAGCCCCCGCGCCATAGTCGTCACGGCAGCAGTAATCGGCGTACCAGTGCAGCGTCGGTGCGGTAAAGCCTTCGGCTTTCAGCCATTGCCGGAAGGTCTGGCGATCGAGCGCCGTCCATGCCGGGTCACGCGAAGATTCGGCGATCGGAATCGCAAATGCCTTGCGGCCATCGCTGCCGGTGGCGTGGCGCAGCGCATCCATGCGGGTGAGGAAGCGTGTGTGCTGCGCATCGTGATCGTCATGATCGGGCAGCAGGCCGTCCTGCCATTTCCCGTCGAAGAACAGCCGCTCGTCCGGCGCATGCACCAACGCATGTTCGTCGAAGCGTGGGCGCGCATCGAATGGATCGCGCTCAATCACGCCGACGTCGGCCAGCATCTCGCGCACGTGGGTCGATTGCGCCGAAGGCAATGGCAGGTAATGCGCGCCGCGCGGGAAACCGATCTCGCCGAACTGGCCGCCGGCCGCATTGCCGCCGAACTCGGGGCCGTCGAGCATGATGAAGTCGCGATGACCGGCGCGCGACAGTTGCCATGCGGCCGACAACCCGCCCGGGCCGCTACCCAGGATCGCCACATCGGTGCGCAGTTCGCCGCCCGGCTCGGGCCAGCCGCGCTGGTCACGCAGCGCGTGCCCCTCCGCCATGCCGGGGCGCAGGACCACCGGCGTGGGTTCGCGCAGGGCCAGGCCGCGCAGGAAGCTGTCGGCCTCGTCGCCGATGCGGCTACAGCCGGCCAGCGCGGTACCCGCGGCGGCGATCAGGAAGCGGCGGCGGTCCATCGGCGTACTGGAGCAGCCGCTCCGGCAAGCGAACTTGCGGATGACTTGGCGGATGACTTGGCGGATGACTTGGCGGATGACTTAGCGGATGACATTGCGCCAGTCACGCTCGAAGTCGTGCACGAGAGTTTGTTCATTGAGCCGGTTCGGCTCGCCCTGGCGCGGCGCCATGTCGGCGGGAAAACGGAACATCAGCGCAGTCGTATCCCCGTCGAGAAACTTCATCGGCACGTCGTAGCGCGTCGGCGGCGTGTAGTCGTTGCGCTTGCCGACCAGGATGTAGCCCCACTCGCCGAACGACGGCACGTAGGTATGGTACGGCCACGTATGCAGCCCGGCTTCACGCAGCGTGGCGTCGATGTCCCAGAACGAGCGCGGTGCGTAGTAGGGCGATGTCGACTGCACCACCGCGTAGCCCTTCTCGGCCAGATGGCGCGACATCAGCCGGTACATCGGCACGGAATACAGCTTGCCGAGCCCGAAATTGGACGGGTCAGGCAGGTCGACGATGATCGCGTCGAAGCTGTCCTGGTTCTGCTCGAGCCATTGCGCGGCATCGGCGTTGACCACTGTCACGCGCTGGTCGGTCAGCGAGCCGTGGTTCAGTGCCCGTAGCGGTTCGCTGCGCGAGAATAGCGTGGTCATCGCCGGGTCCAGGTCGACCAGCGTGACGTGCTCGATATTGCGGTACTTGAGAATCTCGCGCAGCGCCAGCCCATCGCCGCCACCGATTACCAGCACGCGACGCGCCCACGGCAGCGCCTGCAGCACCGGGTGCACTAGCGCTTCGTGATAGCGGTGTTCGTCGCGCGAGGAAAACTGCAGATTGCCGTTGATGTAGAGGCGGAGATCGTCCTTCCAGCGCGTGATGACCAGCCGCTGGTACGGGGTGGTTTCGCTATGGATGATCTCGTCGCCGAACAGGCCGCGCTCGGCCCAGTGCGTCAGATAGTTCGAACCGGCGAAGCCGACTGTCAGCACCGCCAGCACCATGCCTGCGCGCAGCGTGCGCAACGTCGTGCGCGACACCTCGTCGCGGAAGATGCGCAGTGTGAACAGCGCCACCGCGACGTTGAGCATGCCGAACAGGAATCCCGTGCGCGACAGCCCGAGCCGTGGCGCGAGCACCAGCGGGAATACCAGCGACACTGCCAGCGCGCCGAGATAGTCGAACGTGAGCACGCGGCTCACCAGATCGCTGAACTGGGCACGCCGCGCATTGAGGATGCGCATGACCAGCGGAATCTCCATGCCGACCAGCATCCCGATCACGAACACCAGCGCATACAGCGCGGTGCGGAATGGCGCGGAGAGCCAGGCGAATACCACGAACAGCAGCGCCGCCGAGATGCCACCGAGCAGGCCGACAAGGATCTCGATGTCGATGAAGCGGGTCAGGACGTCCTCGTCCTTCACGTAGCGCGAGAGCCACGAGCCGACACCCATCGCAAACAGGTAGCAGCCGATGATCGAGGAGAACTGGAGGATCGAATCGCCGAGCAGATAGCTCGACAGGGCGCCGGCAATCAGTTCGTAGCCAAGCCCGCAGGAGGCTACGATCAACACCGAAAGGACTAGGGTACGGTCGCGCATGGGGCGGCGGTCGCAACAGGTGAGCAACAGGAGATCGCCCGGAGCGCGGCTGGCGTTCCGGCGTGTCACAAATTGATATTGGAAGGAATAGGACTGCGGCTATACTTTGCCGCGTAGTTTGCCGCTGGCATCGCCGCACGGCAAGCGCATCGCGCAGGACCGGATATTTCCACAACTCCATCGACAGGCCGCGTACCCGAACCATGCTACCCATCTACGCCTACGCCGAGCATCTGCTGGCCAGCCTTGTGCTGCTGGTCGTGTTCGTCGGAGTCTACACCAGGATCACGCCCTTCAACGAGTTCGCGCTGATCCGCCAGGGCAATGTGGCTGCCGCGCTCTCTCTGGGCGGCAGCACGCTCGGTTTCTGCTTCACGCTGTCGTCGAGTCTCCAGCACAACGACACATTTCTGATGTTCCTGGTGTGGTCGCTGGTGGCGATGGTGGTGCAGGCAGTGGTCTACGCGGCGCTGGCGCGCGCTTTGCCGGATATGGATGCGGCCATCGAATCTAACAATATGGCCATGGGCGGGCTGATGGGCACGATGTCGGTCTCGGTCGGCGTGCTCAATGCCGCGTGCCTGTCCTGAGGCCAGGACGTGAATCATTCCTTGGGAAGAAGGAGCTGACATGAGCATCGGGTCGTTCATCAGGAAGCAGTTCATCGACATCCTCCAGTGGACGGAGGACACGGACGGCGTGCTGGCGTGGCGCTATCCGATGGAAGACATGGAGATCCAGTACGGTGGCAGCCTGACCGTGCGTGAATCCCAGATGGCGGTCTTCGTCAACGAAGGCAAGATCGCCGACGTGTTCGGCCCCGGCATGTACAAGCTGACCACCCAGACGCTGCCGGTGCTGACGTACCTGAAGAACTGGGACAAGCTGTTCGAATCGCCGTTCAAGTCGGACGTCTACTTCTTCAGCACCCGCCTGCAGATTGGCCGCAAGTGGGGCACGGCGCAGCCGATCACGATCCGCGATGCGGACTTCGGCATGGTGCGGCTGCGCGCCTTCGGTCTGTATTCGTACAAGATCAGCGATCCGCAGAAGTTCTACACCGAGATCAGCGGCACGCGCGCCGAGTACACGCGCGACGAAGTGGAAGAGCAGCTGCGCAACCTGCTGATCGCCACGATGACGAACACGCTTGGCGCGTCGTCGGTACCGTTCCTGGACATGGCGGCGAACCAGACGCTGATGTCGCAGACGATCCACGAAAAGCTCGCGCCCGAGTTCGAGCGTTATGGCGTAGCGCTCGATAACTTCGCGGTCACCAATGTCTCCTTGCCAGAGGAACTGCAGAAGGCCATCGACACCCGCATCTCGATGGGGATGATGGGCGACATGGCCAAGTACACGCAGTACCAGGTGGCCAGCTCGATCCCGCTTGCCGCGCAGAACGAGGGCGGTGTCGCCGGGCTCGGCGCGGGTCTGGCCGCCGGGGCAGTCATGGGGCAGGCGATGGCTGGCGGACTCGTCGGCGGGGTGGCGGGTGTACCCGCTGCAGCGCCCGTCGCTCCCGCAACGCCCGCCGCCGAAGATCCGGCGGCGCGGCTGCAGAAGCTCAAGGAGCTGCTCGACAAGAGCCTGATCTCGCAGGCGGAGTTCGATACGGCCAAGGCGGAAATTCTCAAGAAACTCGTCGGCTGATTCCGCTCCATGCAAACGGTCAACTGTCCGGGCTGCGGCGCGGAGGTCCGCTTTCGGTCGTCCGCCGCGGTCATGGCGGTCTGCGAGTACTGCCACAGCACCTTGCTGCGCGAGGCCGATCAGGTACGCGACATCGGCAAGATGTCGGCGTTGCTCGAGGACTACTCGCCGCTGCAGATCGGCACCAGCGGCATCTGGCCGAATGACGGCAAGGGGCAGGGCTTCACGCTGGTCGGCCGTCTCCAGTTGCGGTACGACGCCGGCCTCTGGAGCGAATGGTATGTGCTGTTCGACGATGGCACGGACGGCTGGCTCGGCGATGCGTCGGGCCAGTACATGTTCACGCGCAGGGTGCCTGACGAAGACGCCGCGAAGGCGTCGGTCGGCAAGCTGCCGAAGTTCGAAGGCCTGAAGCCCGGCGAGCCGCTGTTCTTCAACAAGTATCGTTACGAAGCCGGTGATGTGCGCACCGCGCGCTGCACCGGTGGGCAGGGCGAGTTGCCGTTCCAGGTCGGCGCGGGCTGGACCGCTCAGGTCGCGGACTTCCGCAACGCGGGCAACTTCCTGACGCTCGACTACGCCGATGGTTACCCGCCCGCGGTCTACACGGGCCAGATGGTCGAGCTCGACCAGCTCAAGTGCCAGCTTCTGCGCAGCGCAGACGAGATTGACCGCACCGCCGACCGCTATCGTGGCAAGGCGATTCCGCTGGCTTGCCCAAACTGCGGCAGCCCGATCGCCTATCGCGCCGGCGTGGCGAATTTCATCATTTGCCCAAGCTGCCATAGCGAAGTCGATTGCACCACGTCGACAGCCATCGTGCTGGAGAAGCACGCCGAAATCGAGGCACTGCAGACCAGCCTGACGCCGGGCGAGGTCGGCACAATCGACGGCAAGCCATACACCGTGCTCGGCCTGCTTCAGTGCACCGATGATGACGAGGACGAGACCTCGACCTGGATGGAGTACCTGCTGTTCAACGAATCGGCCGGCTTTCTGTGGCTCGTGGAGCAGGACGCCGGCTGGGACCGCGTGCGCGTGCTGGATGTCTGGCCCGGCACGATGGCGTCGTCGAGCGTGGCCGTGCTTGCCGGCAACGAGTACCGCAAGGGGTTCGAATACGTCAGCCGCGTGCTCTATGCGGCCGGCACGTTCAACTGGCGCGTGCAGGCCGGCGATACCACGCGGCTGACCGAGTTCGGCCCGCCGGCGCGACGACTGACGCGCGAGACGAGCGACACCGAGATCGTCTGGACGCAGTCCACCACGGTGTCGCGCACCCAGGTCGCGCAATGGTTCAAGGGCAACAAGGCGCTGGCCGCCGCGGCGAAGGCGCTACCCGAGCGCAAGCGTCCCGCCGCGCCAGCCACCGGCGACCTCGCGTACTGCCGCAAGGTCGCGTGGGGCATCGCTATCGCGATGTGGTTGCTGAACCTGCCGATCTCGTTCTTCGGCGGTGCCGGCATGGCCGGGCTTCTGCTGGGCACGGTGCTGCTCTGGCTGCCGATCTGGACCGTGCAGGCGTTTTCGGGGCATATCGGGGGAGGGGACTGAGCTGTGCGCTTTTTGTTTCTTGTCTACGGATTGATCGTGCTGTTCGGTGTCACGTTCTACACGCTGGGGTCGGCGGGCAGTACGTCCGGTGGATCGTCGTCGGCTCGCGGCTGGAGTGGCTCCGGCGGATACGGCGGTTCGGGCGGCGGCTGGTCTTCGGGCGCCGGTCACAAGTAGTCCGGTGAGACGATCGCCATGAATGCACCGACGCTTGCCTGCCCACCGGTTCTTGGCCGCCACCTGCTGCTCGACATGCAGGGCGTGACCGCCGCACGGCTCACCGATGCCGTGCTGATCGAGCGCGTGCTTTACGATGCCGCCCGCGTGTCAGGCGCCACGCCGGTGGATGCGCGGTTCCAGCATTTCGGCCCCGGTCTCGGTGTCACGGGCGTGCTGCTGCTCAAGGAATCGCACATCAGCATCCATACCTGGCCGGAATATGGTTTCGCGGCTGTGGATATCTTCATGTGCGGTGCGGCGCAGCCCCACCGGGGCATCGAAGCCATCGTGGCCGAACTGGCGCCGGCGCAATGGCATGTGCGCGATGCAGCGCGTGGCCCCGCCTCTGCAGGGTCCGCCTGATTGGGCTACACTTCACCGGTAACCCTGTAATTACTACAGGGATCTGGCATCGTGGAGGCACTGACCATGCGTATCGGCGAACTGTCCCGCCACAGTGGCTGCGACATCGAAACCATCCGCTATTACGAACGTGAAGGGCTGCTGGACGCACCGCAGCGCGAGGACAACGGCTATCGCCGCTATGGCGACGGGCACCTCGTCCAGCTCAACTTCGTGCGCCACTGCCGCTCGCTGGGCATGAGCCTGGCCGACGTGCGCAAGCTGCGCGACTTCCAGCGCAATCCGTCACTCGCGTGCGACGACATCAATACGCTGTTGGACCGCCAGATCGAGCAGATCCACGCCCAGCGTGTTTCGCTGGAAGCGCTGGAAGGTCAGTTGCGCACGCTGCGCCATACCTGCGAGAACCCAAATCCGCATCCGGCCAGCGAGTGCGGCATCCTGCAGAACCTGCAGCAGGCAGCCGAGGGCGCGGCCTGCGAGTGCCACCCACGACACTAGGGATGCAGCGGGACGGCATCGTCACGCCGATCTCGCGACATCTCGCAACAAGGCGGGCGGCAAGCCGGAACAGGGGCATTCCGCCCCCTCGCCTCGAATCGAACCGTTGCCGCCTGGCTGTGCTACGATGGCCGCTGGTCGCTTCGGTGACTTACCTGTAACTCAGAGATTTCCCCACGATGTCCCGTCATCTACTGCTCGCCGTCTCCGTCATGGTTCGCTTCCAGCGACCGGCGCGCGCGCGCGTGATGCCGGCGCCCATCGACGCCAGCCGCTGGATCAACGCCCCGCTTGATCCTGCCCGGTTCCCGGCCTAACCGATCCCCTTCCTGAACCAGCAGAAGGCCCGGCGCCGAACCGGGCCCGAGCCAGCACGTACCCCCGCATTCACACGCAGCACCAGGCCTCGCCAGTTGCCGCGTGATCCGCTGCCGAATTAGTTGCTGCATTCGCTGCATTACCAAGCTGTGTCCGTCCGGCGCGCGTGAAGTTGCGCCGGCCAATCGATTCTGGATTTCACTTCCGTGAGAGGCATTGCCATGGCCAAGACCAAAAACACGACCGCCGCGCCGTCGCGCCCGGCAACCCTTTACCTGACCGAACTCGACGTCACGCGCCTCGAGGGAATTGCCAGCCGTGCCGGCACCGCCGAACTCGACGAGATGCTGGATGCACTACTGGAGCGCGCGGCCATTGTGTCGCCCGACGCGATCCCGAAGGATGTCGTGACGATGAATTCACGTGTGGTTTGTGCGCTCGAAGGCGAGGCCAAGCCGCGTGACTGGACCCTGGTGTACCCGGACGATGCCGATCTGGCCACTGGCCGGTTATCGGTGCTGTCGCCAATTGGCCAGGCACTGCTGGGTGCCCGCTCTGGGGACACCGTCGACTACCGCCTGCCCGACGGCCGCGCGCAACGCGTGACCATCGTGGAGATCGCGTTCCAGCCCGAGGCCAGCGGCCAGTTCACGCTTTGATCCTTCCCCCGGCCAGCTACCCACCGTGCGCCCGAAGCGGCGCGCGCGGGTAGCCGCGCCGCCTGGCAGTACCGAACGGTAAGCACCGTTCGGTCAGGCAATCCCTTCCGTTCATCCACATCTTCAGCGTTTCACGGCGTGCAACGCACCATTCGTCGCAGCGGTATTTCTCCTGGTTCGACGAGCCACTAACCTTCAGTCCGTGCTCGATCGCCACAGAGATGGCGTATCCGGGCAGAAGTCAGCTGTATCCATAAGAAAGTTGTGAATCAGTTGAAGGAGTCCCAGATGAACGCCAAACGTATCCTTGGCGGCGCACTCGTGCTGGCTGCATTTGCCGCCTCGGCCGCGATAGCCGCTCCCGCCGCCACCAAGAAGGCCGGCAAATTCGATGTATATGCGGACGCCGCCCGAGTGGGCAAGTTCGATGTGTATTCCGACGGAGCGAAGATCGGCAAGTACGACTTCTATACCGACGGACAACGCGCCAGCAAGTTCGACCCGTATAGCGAAGGCACCCGCCAGGGCAAGTTCGATAGCTTCAGCGAAGGCGCCCACGCATTCAGCGGCGAGATCTCCGCTTCGTCGCTCGACAACTCGCGCAACGGCGGCGAGCTCTACGGCTACAGCGTCTGACGCATCCGGTCCTCATGGACCGTGGCGGCCACTCCGGTGGCCGCCAGCTCAAAAGTTTCTCTCCCACCTGCGCGACCGACCTCCTCCATCTCTCTCCGTCGCGCAGGTGATTTTTCCCCCTCGGCAGTGTCTGCAGTCCTTCCCGAAGTGATCTAGAGTTGCCGCGCGGCAAATGTGTCGCACTTGCGGATATCGCCGGTCGTCAGGCCCTGACGCAGCCAGCGCACACGCTGCTCGCTCGTGCCATGCGTGAAGGCTTCAGGCACCACGTAGCCCTGTGCCTGACGCTGCAGCCGGTCGTCGCCGATTGCGGCGGCAGCCTTCAGGCCTTGCTCGATATCGCCGGGTTCCAGCAACTGCTGGTTCAGCTTCTGCGCGTTGGCAGCCCACACGCCAGCCAGGCAATCGGCCTGCAATTCCATGCGTACCGAAAGCTGGTTGGCCTGCGCCTCGTTCATGCGGCGACGTGCCGCATCCACCTTTTCCGAGACGCCGAGCAGGTTCTGCACATGGTGGCCGATCTCGTGCGCGATCACATATGCCTGCGCGAAATCACCACCGGCGCCGAAGCGCTGACGCAGTTCGTCATAGAAGGACAGGTCGATATAGACCTTCTGGTCACCCGGGCAATAGAACGGACCCATGGCGGACTGGCCAGTACCGCAGGCGGTTTGCGTGGCGCCGGAGAACAGCACCAGTTTCGGTGGCGCGTAACGGCGGTTCAGGTCGGTTTCGAAGATGTGTTCCCACGTGCGCTCGGTATTGCCGAGCACCTTGCGGGTGAAAACCGTCAGTTGGTCGTTGGCGGGCGGGCGATGTGCCTGGGACTGCGGCGCCTGTTGCTGCTGGTTCTGGACGACCGATGCCCCCTGGAAAATCAGCGAGGGGTCGATGCCGAAGAAATATGAAGCGGCCAGCGCAATGACGATCGTGCCGATACCGATCGACTTGCCGCCGATCGGCAGTCCGAACCCTCCGCCTCCGCCGTAGCCACCGCCGCGGCGATCTTCTACGTTCTGGCTTTCGGCTTCGTCATCGAGACGCATGTGGGCTCCGTCGGGTCATGTATGGCGGCAGCCGCGCTTCGGCTGCCCGATGCCGGTGGAGTATAGCAACGGCACCTGACGCCCAGCGCACCGTTCAGAATTCGTTACCTCGAAAAAGGGAAGCCGCCCGCGCACCAGGCGACAAGCGGGCTGATAAGGGCGTGGGCGGCCGGCGAGCAGGGGGTCAGCCTGGTAGCCAAAGGGAAATCCTGCGTAGCCGGCAATGTGCATCGCCAGCCTGCTCCCCCGACCCCTTTCCCACGTGACGTAAGCGGGATGGGGGAGCGATTCAGCGCATCAAACCGCCTCGGCAGCCGGCACCTTGCCGATGTCCAGCCCGGCCACTTCCGTACCCACCTCTGCCACGCGCAGCAGGTTGGTCGTGCCGCCCTGGCCAAATGGCATCCCGGCCGCGATGGTGATCTGGTCGCCCGGTGCGGCATAGCCTTCCACCAGCGCGGCGCGCGCGGCGGCCTCGACCATTTCGTCGACGCTCTGCACGTCCGGGCTGACAGTCGAATGCACCCCCCAGGTGATGGCCAGCCGACGCGCGATCTCCAGGTTCGGCGTGATGCTGACGATCGGCGCGCATGGCCGCTCACGTGCCGCGCGCAGCGCGGTGGCGCCGGACGACGTGTACGTCACCGTGGCCTTCGCGCCGATGATCTGCGTGACCTCGCGCAGCGCCGCGCAGATCGCGTCCTGGCGCGTGGAGAGCGGTGCCTCGTGCTGGGCGTCGATCATGTTGCGGTAGAGCGGATCGTTCTCGACCTCGGTGATGATGCGATTCATGATCGAGACAGCGGCCACCGGATGACGGCCATTGGCCGATTCGGCCGACAGCATCACGGCATCGGCGCCGTCATAGATCGCACTCGCCACGTCGGACGCTTCGGCGCGCGTCGGCACCGGCGAGTCGATCATCGATTCGAGCATCTGCGTGGCGATCACGATCGGTTTGCCCAGCTGGCGGCAGATGCGCAGGATGCGCTTCTGCACACCCGGCACGCGCTCGGGCGGCAGTTCCACGCCGAGGTCACCACGCGCGACCATCACTGCATCCGACACCCGTACGATTTCCTCGAGCTGCTGCAACGCGGCCGGCTTCTCGATCTTCGACAGCACGCCGGCACGCGTGCCGATCAGTTCGCGCGCTTCGAGGATGTCCGACGGACGCTGCACGAACGACAGCGCGATCCAGTCGGCGCCAAGCTCCAGTGCGAAGGCCAGATCCTTGCGATCCTTTTCGGTCAGCGCGGGGATCGGGATCACCGCGTCGGGCACGTTCACACCCTTGCGGTCGGACAGCGTGCCGTTGTTGGCCACGCGCGTGGTGATGCTGCCGCTAGCCACCGATTCGATGTTCAGGCGTACCTTGCCGTCGTCGATCAGCAGCGACTGGCCCGCGTTGGCGGCCTTGAACAGCTCGGGGTGGGGCAGGTAGACGCGCTTCGCATCGCCCGGCGTCGGGTCGCTGTCGAGGACGAACGTGTCGCCGGCGCTCACGGCCACCTTGCCGGCCGCGAACGTGCCGATGCGCAGTTTCGGGCCCTGCAGGTCGGCCAGGATTGCGATCGGACGGCCGGTCTCGGCTTCCACCTGACGCACGGCGTCGTAGCGCGCGCGGTGGTCCTCGTGCGTGCCGTGGCTGAAGTTCAGCCGGAACACGTCGGCCCCGGCATCGAACAGTTGGCGGATGACCGCGATGTCCGTGCTGGCCGGGCCCAGTGTGGCCACGATCTTGGCTTTGCGCTGGCGTCTCATGAGTGTCTCCTCTCTTCCTCGTTCCTTGCAGGGCGCGATCAGATGATCAGGATCGCGCGAAAATCGTTCACGTTGGTACGGGTCGGGCCGGTGACGATCAGGTCGTCGATACCGGCAAAGAATCCGTACCCGTCGTTGTTGTCCAGATGCGCGCGGGCAGACAGGCCGCGTGCCACGGCGCGCGTCAGCGAATCGGGGCCAAGCAGCGCGCCGGCATTGTCTTCGGAGCCGTCGATGCCATCGGTGTCGCAAGCGATCGCGTGCACACCGGGCAGGCCGTCGAGCGACACCGCCAGCGACAGCAGGAACTCGGCATTGCGACCGCCACGGCCATTGCCTCGCACCGTCACCGTCGTCTCGCCGCCGGACAGGATCACGCACGGCTTCTCGAACGGCTGGCCATGCGCGACGATCTGGCGCGCGATCGCGGCGTGGACTTCGGCCACGTCGCGCGCTTCGCCTTCGATGCTGTCGGACAGGATGTGCGCGGTCAGGCCGAGTTCGCGTGCGCGTGCGGCGGCCGCTTCGAGCGACTGCTGGGCGCTGGCCAGCGTCACGTTGCGATGACCTTCGAAACGGGTGTCGCCGGGCTTTGGCGTTTCACCCGCGCCGCTCTCCAGATGCGCGCGCACGTTGGCGGGCACATCGATGTTGTACTTGGCGATGACCGCGAGCGCATCCGCGCAAGTGGTGGCGTCCGGCAGTGTCGGGCCGCTGGCGATCAAGGTGGGATCATCGCCCGGAATATCGGAAATCAGCAGCGTTTCCACACGCGCGGGTGCGCAGGCCAGAGCCAGGCGGCCACCCTTGAGCGCGGACAGGTGCTTGCGCACGCAGTTCATCTCGCCGATGCTCGCGCCGCTGCGCAGCAGCGCCTTGTTCACGGCCTGCTTGTCCGCCAGCGTGATGCCCGACGCGGGTGCGGCGAGCAGGGCGGAGCCGCCACCGGAGATCAGGCACAGCACGAGGTCGTCGGCAGTCAGTCCCTGCACCAGTTCCACCATGCGCTGCGCGGCCTGCTGGCCCGCGGCGTCAGGCACCGGGTGCGCGGCCTCGACGACTTCGATGCGCTGGCAATCGGCGCCATGGCCATAGCGCGTGACCACCAGCCCCGACAGTTCGCCCTTCCAGTTCGCCTCTACTGCCTGCGCCATCGCGGCGGCGGCCTTGCCCGCGCCGATCACAACGGTGCGTCCCTTCGGCGGTTGTGGCAAATGCGGCGGCAGGCAATGCGTCGCGCTCACGGCCGAGACGGCCGTATCGAACAGATCGCGCAACAGCGCGCGGGCTTGAGAGGCGTCGCGATAGTCGGGCGTGCCGGCCTGGCGCTGCGGCGACAGCAGGGCGGCGGTGGCGTCGGTGGCAAACATGTGGGTCCTGAAATGAAACGCAAGCAGAAAAACAAGGACAACAATCAACGCGGCCGCCCGCCGTCAGGCAGGGCAGCCGCGGGAGGGCTTACTTCGCGCCCTTGGCGATCTCGTGGTTCGACATGATTTCGATCGCGCGGCACAGTGCCGAGTGATCGAGCTTGCCGAAGCCGTTCGCGGCGCACGCGTTGAACAGCTCCTGCGCCGTCGACGTGTTCGGCAGCGATACGCCCAGTGCCTTGGCGCCTTGCAGCGCCAGGTTCAGGTCCTTCTGGTGCAGTTCGATGCGGAAGCCCGGATCGAAGGTGCGCTTGACCATGCGCTCGCCGTGCACTTCCAGGATGCGCGAAGCCGCGAAGCCACCCATCAGCGCCTGACGCACCTTTGCCGGATCGGCACCAGCCTTCGACGCGAACAGCAGCGCTTCGGACACGGCCTGGATGTTCAGCGCCACGATGATCTGGTTGGCCACCTTGGTGGTTTGGCCGTCGCCGTTGCCGCCCACCAGCGTGATGTTCTTGCCCATCAGTTCGAACAGCGGCTTGACCTGGTCGAACGCTTCGGCCGGGCCACCGACCATGATGGTCAGCGTTGCGGCCTTGGCACCCACTTCACCACCCGACACCGGTGCGTCAAGGTACGAGGCGCCGAGCTTGTTGATGCGCGCGGCGAAGTCCTTCGTGGCGATCGGCGAGATCGAGCTCATGTCCACGACGATCTTGCTGTAGCTGGCTTCCTTGCCGGCTGCCTTGAAGGCGGCGGCAACACCCTTTTCGCCGAACAGCACGGCTTCGACGTGCGGGGTGTCCGGCACCATCACGATCACGATGTCGGCACGCTTGGCCACTTCCTCGGCGCTGGTGCAGACGGTGACGCCTGCGTCCACCAGGAACTGCGGTGCCGGGTTCACGTCATGCACGAACAGCGTGTGGCCGGCGGCGCGCAGGTGACCCGCCATCGGCGCGCCCATGATGCCCAGGCCGATAAAGCCGACGTTGCGTTGGTTTGCCATGTTTGTCTCCAGTCAGTAGAAAGAATTCGATTCGGATTTCAGCGGAACGCCGGCTCAAACGCCGTGCGCCGCGCGCCAGCCCAGGCCGGCTTCGGTGGTCGTCTTCGGCTTGTATTCGCAGCCGATCCAGCCCTGGTAGCCGATCTCGTCGAGGAAGCGGAACAGGTACTGGTAATTGATCTCGCCGGTGCCGGGCTCGTTGCGGCCGGGGTTGTCGGCAAGCTGCACGTGCTTGATCTTCGGCAGGTTGGCGCGGATCGTATTGGCGATCTCGCCCTCCATGCGCTGCATGTGATAGATGTCGTACTGCACGTAGAGGTTGGGCGCGTTGACCTGACCAATCAGGTCGATCGCCTGCTGCGTGCGCGACAGGAAGAAGCCCGGGATGTCAAACGTGTTGATCGGTTCAACCAGCAGATCGATATGTTCCTGCGCCAGCGCATTGGCCGCGAAACGCAGGTTTTCCACCAGCGTTTCCTGCGCCTGTTCGCGCTTCACGTTCTGCGGCAGGATGCCGACCAGACAGTTCAACTGGCGCACGCCCAGTACCTTCGCGTACTTGATGGCCTCGCCCACGCCGTCCTGGAATTCGCCCACGCGGTCCGGGTGGCAGGCGATGCCGCGCTCACCCGCTTCCCACTTTCCGGCGGGCAGGTTGTGCAGCACGAGGTCGAGCTGGAAGCGGTTCAGGCGATCAGCGATCTGGTCGGCGTGAAACGCGTACGGAAACAGGAACTCCACGCCACGGAATCCGGCGCGGGCGGCGGCCTCGAAGCGGTCCAGGAAGCCGACTTCGTTAAACAGCATCGTCAGGTTTGCTGCGAGCTTTGGCATTGTTTGTCTCTCTCGGTGTCTGGGAAAAACCGCCACACCCACCCCGGTGGAGCGGGGCAGGGTGGCGTACTACGGGGAAGCGGTACTCGGTACTCAGGCCGTGGTCTCTTCGACCAGGATCGCCGAATCGGCGTCCACGGCATCCTCGAGGTCCTCGATCGGCTCGAACTCGTTGATGTTGTCGATCTCGGTACCCATCGCGATGTTGGTGACGCGCTCGAGGATCACCTCGACCACTACCGGTACCGAGAACTCGGCCATCAGGTCGCGCGCTTCGGCAAAGGCCGGTGCGATGTCTTCGGGCTTGAACACGCGGATTGCCTTGCAGCCGAGACCTTCCACAACCTTCACGTGGTCCACGCCATAGCCTTCCAGCTCGGGCGCGTTGATGTTGTCGAACGCGAGCTGCACGCAGTAGTCCATCTCGAAGTTGCGCTGCGCCTGACGGATCAGGCCCAGGTACGAGTTGTTCACCACCACGTGGATGTACGGCACCTTGAACTGCGCGGCCACGGCCAGTTCCTCGATCATGAACTGGAAGTCGTAGTCACCCGAGATGGCCACGATGTCCGAGTTCGGCGAGGCGGTCTTCACGCCGATGGCGGCGGGAATCGTCCAGCCCAGCGGGCCTGCCTGGCCGCAGTTGATCCAGTGGCGCGGCTGGTTCACGGACAGGAACTGCGCGGCGGCGATCTGCGACAGGCCGATCGTCGTCACGTAGCGCACGTCGCGCGGGAAGTACTGGTTCATCTCGCGGTACACGCGCTGCGGCTTGACCGGCACGTTGTCGAAGTCGCTCTTGCGCTTCATCGTGCGGCGGCGCTTCTGCACGTCGGCCACCCACGCCTTGCGGCACGGCAGGCGGCCGGCCATCTTCATTTCGCGAGCCACTTCGACGAACTGCTCCAGCGCGGCCTTGGCATCCGAGACGATGCCGAGGTCAGGACCGAACACGCGGCCGATCTGCGTGGGCTCGATGTCGACGTGCACGAACTTGCGGCCCTTGGTGTAGACGTCGACGCTGCCGGTGTGGCGGTTGGCCCAGCGGTTGCCGATGCCCATCACGAAATCCGAGGCGAGCAGCGTGGCGTTGCCGTAACGGTGCGAGGTCTGCAGGCCCACCATGCCGGCTTGCAGCGGGTGGTCGTCGGCCAGCACGCCCCAGCCCATCAGCGTGGGCACCACGGGCACATTGACCAGCTCGGCGAACTCGACCAGCAGTTCCGACGCGTTAGCGTTGATCACGCCGCCGCCGCAGACGATCAGCGGACGCTCGGCCTGGTTCAGCATCGAGATGGCCTTCTCGATCTGGGCGCGCGAGGCGGCCGGCTTGTACGGTTGCAGCGGTTGGTACGTTTCGGGATCGAATTCGATCTCGGCCACCTGCACGTCGAACGGCAGGTCGATCAGCACCGGACCCGGGCGGCCCGAACGCATCAGGTGGAACGCCTGCTGGAACACCTGCGGCACCAGCGCCGGCTCGCGCACGGTCACGGCCCACTTGGTCACCGGCTTGGCGATCGACTCGATATCGACGGCCTGGAAATCTTCCTTGTACAGACGGGCGCGCGGGGCCTGGCCGGTGATGCAGAGAATGGGGATCGAATCCGCCCAGGCCGAGTAAAGGCCCGTGATCATGTCCGTGCCGGCGGGGCCCGACGTGCCGATGCAGAGGCCAATGTTGCCCGGCTCGGCACGGGTGTAGCCCTCGGCCATGTGCGAGGCGCCTTCCACGTGGCGCGCCAGCAGGTGGCGGATCGAGCCAGCGCGGCGCATGGCCGAGTAGAACGGGTTGATGGCGGCGCCCGGCACGCCGAACGCGGTGGTGATGCCTTCCTTTTCCAGTACGGCGATGGCCGCGTCGACTGCTCTCATCTTCGGCATGTCTGTCTCCAATACGATTCAAAACAATGGGTGGGATTTGTTCTGGGTCTGATGCTATGCCCGCACCGGCCTGTGGATAAACAGAAGGGAGATCAGTTGATTCGATACCTGCAGTTAGCAATGCCGCAGCATCGAGCATCGAATGTGAGCGATGCAGTATGTGTTCGAGACCTTCGCCGGATCCCCCATGGCGAGGGGTTCGGCGCAATCTGGTGGCGTTGCGGGCTTTCGGTCGCGCCGCCATCGGGCCAAAATGAGAGGTTTGGAATCGCCCTTGCTCTGCCATGTACTCGCGGCTGCCGACCACCTACGAATTGATTGAAGCGCTCCAGGCCTCTCCGCAGGCCGGACCGGCCGCCGAGAGCCGTCTGGCCACGGTGTTGTGGGCCGGCTTTGTCCTGGCGCTGGTGCCGATGCTGGTCGCCGGCGGCGCGCTGGTGTGGTGGCACCGGGTGCTTGCGCAGGTGCCGCCGGCGTGGCTTCCGCAGGTCTTTCACGTGCTGCTGGCCGTTTGCGGGGTGTTCTACGTCGGCGCATGGGTGATCAGGCTGCTCGATCGCCGTGCTGCGTTGCAGCATCCGCTTCGCTGGCTGACGCGTCGGCTCGATACCCAAAGCGAGGTCGAGAACGCGCTGCTGCTACGCCTTGGCCGCATTCCGGCGCTCCAGCTCCGCGCCCGCCAGCGTCGCGTGGTGCTGCAGGCACGGCTCTGGGACGCCAGCGCCCGCACCATGGCGCTGGTCCTGGCCATTGGGCCCGCCGCGGTGATCCTGGCCGACGGTGTGGCGGTCATGGCACCCGGCGGCGTCCCGGCGCTCGTGGCGATCTACGGCGCAGTGTTGGTGGCTGGATGCGCCCTGGCGTTGTTCGCCCAGTTGCAATGCAGCGCCCCGCTGCGCCGGCTGGCCCACGTGCTGGGTGAAGCAGCGGAAATCAACGAGGCCGTGAACCGCCAGCGTCAGCCGTAGCAGTCGTCCAGCACGGAGCTTCCGGGGCGTGACGATTGGTGGGCCGGATGGGCGTCATAGCGCCCCGGGGATGCGCGATATGGCTCCGATGCCTCACAATGTGCCGGCAGGAGACATTTAGCTGGGCTGGCATGGACAAACTCAAACAGATCGAAGCATTCATCGCCGTGGTGGAACACGGCAGCATGGCCGCCGCCGCGCTGACGCAGAACGTCACGCCGGTCATGATCGGCCGGCGCATCAACGCGCTGGAGGCACGCATCGGCGTCAAGCTGCTGCATCGCTCCACGCGCCGCATTGTGGTGACCGAGCAGGGCGCCGCGTTCATGGAGCAGTGCAAGAAGGCGCTGGCCGACCTGGACCGCGCCGAGATGCTGATTGCCGAAGGCAAGCACAAGGCCACCGGTCACCTGATCGTGTCGGCACCGGCCGCATTCGGGCGCAAGCACGTGGCGCCGCACGCGCCGGCCTTTCTCGCCGCCAATCCCGAGGTGCAGATTTCATTCAACCTGACCGACCGCGTGGTGGATCTGGTGCGCGAGGGCTATGACGTCGGCATCCGCATCGGGGGCGCGATCGACCCGAACTTCGTGGCGATCAAGCTGGCGACCAATAAGCGCGTGGTATGCGGCACGCCCGCGTACTTTGCCAGGCACGGCGTGCCGCACACGCTCGAGGATCTGGAGAAGCACAACTGCCTCGCGTTCAACCTGCAAGGCGGGCAGCAGCGTGGCTGGTACTTCCAGCAAAACGGTAAGACCGTGACGGTGCGCGTGAACGGCAATCTCGACTGCAACGACGGCGAGCTATTGCATCGCTGGACTGGCGAGAGCCTGGGACTGGGCTGGCGTTCGACGTGGGAGATCCTGCCGCAACTGGAAAGTGGGGAGCTGATCACGGTACTCGACGAGTACGCGCTGCCGGATTACGACATCCTCGCGGTGTACCCGCAGCAGCGGCCGGTGCCGGCCAAGATCCGCTTCTTCATCGAGCACTTGAAACAGGCGTTTGCAAAGCCGGGGTATTGGAGCGGCAGGGTCTGAGGGGTTTGAAGCGTTGGTGCTATGGCGCCGTCAGCGCGGAACCAGATCCGCAAAAACCGAACCCCCAAAAGAAAAAGCCCGCAGCCATTGCGGTCTGCGGGCGGTCCCTCTTGCGAAGGACGGGGAGAGCTCATGAAGTGCGCCCCCGCAACTCCATGGCGAGGTGAATATTGCGCCTCTCCCGCTTCTTCGTCCTTGACTCCGATCAAGCCTATCGCATTCGCTCCGAACGTCAGGCCAGCAACGCGGCCACCAGGTCCTTGCCACGTGCCGCCGCCGGTACTTCCTCAAAGTGCAGAGCGGCCTCCACATGCGCCAGATGCTCGACCATCAGCTTCACGGCAAGTTCGGCATCGCCCGCGCGCGCGGCGTCGATAAAGGCGCGGTGCTCGTCCGATGAACACGTCGCATCGCGGCGGCTCTGGTAGAGCATCGTGATCACGGCGCTGCGCATCGACAGTTCGCGCATGATGCCGGTCATCACGCTGTTGCCCACCACCTCGGCCAGCACGATATGGAAATCGCCCAGCAGCCGGGTACGCGTCTGGGCATCATTGCCGCCCAGCGACTTGCGTTCGGCGGTCAGGTGTTTCTCGATGCGCTTGTAGTCTGCAGGCGTGGCCTTGGCGACGAACTCGCGCGCCAGTGCCGCCTCCAGGATGCGCCGCACCGTGAACACCTCGCGTGCTTCTTCCGCGCTGGGCTTGGCCACGAACGCGCCCTTGTCCGGCACGATCTGGATGACCTTGTCCTTGGACAGCATCAGCAACGCGGCGCGAACCTTGGTGCGGCTGACGCGATAGACGCTGGCCAGCGCCTCCTCGCGCAGCTTGGTGCCGGGCGGCAGGCGGTGCGAGACGATGGCGGCGACGATATCGTCGGCAATCGCCTCGGCGGTCATGTCTGGATCGATATGCTCGGGCATGGTGTCGCGCGTCGCCTGGCAGGCCAGCGCGGTGAGTGGGATGTGCGTGATTCTAGCGCCCCGAGGCCACCCCCGGCAGCGGTGCCGGTACCGGGACTTCCCCGGAGCCATGATCGTGCACCATCAGCCCTTCCTCCAGCTCACCTGCCGGGATCGTGCCATTGAGCACGCCGTGGGCCCGTTCGCGGTCGATGTCGTGCTCCCAGGCGGCCACCACTACCGTGGCTACGCAGTTGCCAATCAGGTTGCCCACCGCGCGGGCGATACCGATGAACCAATCCACCGACAGCACCAGCACCAGGCCGATGGCGGGGATCGCCGGATGGGCGGAGAGTGTCGCGGCCAGGATCACGATCGCCGAACCGGGAATGCCATGCGCGCCCTTCGACGTGACCAGTGCCACGGCCAGGATGCCGAGCAGGTCGCCCAGCGCCAGCGGCGTGTTGGTGGCCTGCGCGATGAACACCGCGGCAAGCGTCAGGTAGATCGAGAATGCATCGAGGTTGAATGAGTAGCCGGTGGGAATCACCAGGCCGACCACCGACTTGCGGATGCCCATGTACTCGAGCTTCTTCATCACCTGCGGCAGCACGCTGTCGGACGACGCTGTGCCGAGCACCACCAGCAATTCGGCACGCAGGTAACGAATCAGCTTCAGCACCGAGAAGCCGCACAGCCGCATGATCAGCCCCAGCACGCCGACCACGAAGATCACCACCGCGCCGTAGAACAGGATCACCAGGAACCCGAGCTGCTTGAGCGAGCCGATGCCGTACTTGCCCACGGTGAACGCCACCGCGCCCAGCACGCCCAGCGGCGCCAGCTTGATGATGAAGCCCATCATCTTGAACAGCGTGTGCGAGAACGTGTCGATCAGCTTGACCAGCGGCCGGCCGGATTCGCCCACGACGGACAGCGCGCAGCCGAACAGGATTGAGACCAGCAGCACCTGCAGCACGTCTCCACTGGAGAATGCGCCCATGATCGTGTTCGGAATCAGCTTGAGCAGGAAATCGACCATGCCCGCGCTCTTCACCTTGTCGGCGGATTCGATGTAGGCCGACATGGCTGAGATATCCAGCGAACGCGGATTCACGTTCATGCCGGTGCCCGGATGGAACACGTAGGCCAGCACCACGCCCAGCGCCAGCGCGATGGTCGTGACCACCTCGAAATAGACCACGGCCTTGATGCCGACGCGCCCGACCTTCTTCAGCTCCCCGGCGCCGCAGATGCCCGCCACGACCACGCAGAACACGATGGGGCCGATCAGCATCTTGATCAGCTTGATGAAGGCATCGCCCAGCGGCTTGAGCTTGGCGGCGAACTCGGGGAAAAACAGCCCGAGCAGGGTGCCGATCACCAGCGCGATCAGCACCTGACCGAACAGGGAGCGGGTGAATCGGGTGTGCAGGCGTGCACCAGCGGCGCGCTGCGAGGGTACGGCTTGCTGCATTGTTGTCTCCGTGCCGGGCGCGGTCCAGATGAGACGTCTTTGCGTCGCTGGCCGGCCCTGATCTGATTCAGGACTACCTGCCGTCACATGGCGCGGGAGGGCGGATGCGCGGCGGGCCTGGCATCACCACGGGAAATCGGCCCGAGAGCCATATCCCGCGCGGAAAGCCCCCCTGTTGAGGCGGAATCCACGCAATCCACTTGTCCGGACCGGATTGTCCGCAGCGGATTGTTGGTGCGTGGAGGCCAATATAGTGCATATCATTTTTGTATGCAATTTTTGAATTCACTGTGCTAACATGAATCGCACAGAATAGAGCTACGGCACCGGGCGCCTGCCTTGACTGGCCCTCCCGCCAGGATTTCCTCGACCGAGCTCACGCACCACCAGCAGGAGAGACACACACATGGCAGCAACCCCTACGCCGTTGTCCGCTGAAACCGGCACGCGCATCATGACCTGGGCCGACGCCCTGGCCGTTCATACCGATCAGCCCGGCATCCTTACCCGCACCTATCTGACCGAGGCCCATCACGGCGCCGCCGCGCTGCTGACCGAATGGATGGAAGCTGCGGGCATGACCGTGCGCCGCGATGCCGCCGGCAACGTGATCGGCCGCTATGAAGGCACCACGCCAAACGCCCCGGCGCTGCTGACGGGTTCCCACTTCGACACCGTGCGCGACGCGGGTCGCTACGACGGCAACCTCGGCGTGATCCTGCCGATCGCCTGTGTGGCCGAGTGGAACCGCCAGGGCAAGCGCTTTCCGTTCGCGCTCGAAGTGGTCGGGTTTGCCGAGGAAGAGGGCGTGCGCTTCAAGGCCACGCTGCTGGGCAGCCGCGCCATCGCGGGCACGTTCGATACCAATGTGCTCGACAACGTCGATGACTCGGGCAAGACCATGCGCGAAGTGATGCGCGCGGCCGGGTTCGATGCCGGGCAACTGCCCGCCGCGAAGCACGATCGCAGCCAGGTGCTGGCCTTCATCGAGGTTCACATCGAGCAAGGTCCGGTGCTGCTGAACGAAGGCCTGCCCGTGGGAGTGGTTACCGCCATCTCTGGCGCCACGCGCTTCATCGTCGAGCTGGAAGGCCTGGCCGGCCACGCCGGCACGGTGCCGATGGACATGCGCCGCGACGCCGCGATGGCCGGCGCGGAGATCGGCCTCTTCATCGAGAAGCGCTGCGGCGGCAAGCCGGGCCTGGTCGGCACGGTCGGCCAGTTCAATGTGCCGAACGGCGCCACCAATGTGGTTCCGGGCCGCGCGGTGTTTTCCATCGATATCCGCGCTGGCGATGACGCCGAGCGCGAGGCCGCCGTCAACGACGTGCTGGCCGAAATCGAACGTGTTTGCGCGCGCCGCAACGTCCGCTCGCAGATCCGCAAGACGCACGAAGCCGCCAGCGTTCCGTGCGCGCCGTGGCTGCAGTCCCAATGGGCCGCGGCAGTAGAGCGCCAGGGCGTGCCCGTGCATCACCTGCCCTCCGGCGCGGGCCATGACGCCATGGCCATTGCCGCCATCGCCGATGTGGCCATGCTGTTCGTTCGCTGCGGCAACGGCGGCATCAGCCATCACCCCACCGAAACCATGACGTCGGAAGACGCCCAGACGGCCGCGCGTGTGTTCGCCGATTTCGTCGAGCACTTCCATCGCCCCCAATAAGCGCCGCCATCGGCGTCGCCCCGAAAACTCCAGAGATAACGAAGATGACCGCACGAGACAACATGAATCCCGTTGAAACCACGCTGACGCAATATATCGACCAACACCGCCCGCAACAGGAAGCGTTCCTGGCCGAGCTGGTCAAGGTGCCGTCGGACAACCCCCCCGGCGATTGCGACGCCCATGGCAAGCGCGCCAAGGAACTGCTCGAAGGGCTGGGATTCAAGGTCGAGGCCCACAAGGTGCCCGAAGACAAGGTCCGTGCAGCCGGCATGATCAGCGCGACCAACCTGCTGGTGCGCAAGACGTTCGGCAACGGTGGACCGACCATCGCGATGAACGCCCACGGTGACGTGGTGCCTCCGGGCCTGGGCTGGACCAAGGACCCGTACGGCGGCGAGATCGCTGACAGCGAACATGGCCCGGTGATGTTCGGCCGTGGCGTGGCCGTGTCGAAGTCGGACTTCGCCACCTACGCCTACGCCGTGCTGGCGCTTCAGGAAGCCGAGAAGCAGGGCGCGAAGCTGAACGGCACCGTCGAACTGCAGTTCACCTATGACGAGGAAACCGGTGGCGACATCGGTCCGAAGTTCCTGCTCGACGAAGGCCTGACCAAGCCCGATTACGCAATCTCGGCCGGCTTCTCGTACGGCATCACGTCGGCCCACAACGGCTGTCTGCACGTGGAAGTCACCGTCAAGGGCAAGCAGGGCCACGCCGCCATGCCGCACACTGGCGTGGACGCGATCGAGGCCGCCACGCACATCCTGCAGGCGATCTACGGCCTGCGGGCCGAACTGGCCACGCGCAAGAGCAAGGTGCTCGGCATCGACACTGCCACGCTGAACGTCGGCCTGATCAAGGGTGGCATCAACACCAACGTGGTGCCTGACCTGGTCACGTTCCGCGTGGACCGCCGCATGATTCCGGAAGAGATCGGTTTCGACGCCGAAGGCGAGCTCCGCGCTGTCGTGGAGAAGGCCGCCAAGGAGCGTCCGGGCATCGAGGTGAAGGTAGAGCGCATCATCCTGGCCGAACCGCTGTCGGAACTGCCGGGCGTGGAGAAGCTGATCGGTGCCCTGAAGCAACGCGCCGAGTCGGTCTTCGGCGTGGAGATTCCGGTGCAGGGCGTGCCGCTCTACACCGACGCTCGCCACTACACGAGCCGTGGCATCCCGACCGTGCTGTACGGCGCCGGCCCGCGCACGCTGATGGAAGCCCGCGGCCACAACTCGGACGAGAACCTGCGTCTGAACGACCTGAACCGTGCCACCAAGGTCGTCGCGCTGGCACTGTCGGACCTGATGGCCTGAACAAGACGCGCCCCCGCGAACTGTAGTACCCCTTGGTTGTGATGATGGCCCGCGAGACACTCGTCCGCGGGCCTTTTTTCATTCGGCGGCGTCTTCGTCCGGCACGGCCAGGCTTACCAGCCATCGCCGCACGATCTGCTCTTCTTCGGCGGTGAGCCCGGCGCGCAGTCGCTTATCGGCCTCCCGCGCGCGTACCTTGCACTCGGCCAGCAATGCCTGCCCGCTCTCCGTCAGCGCGATCGTCTGGATGCGGCCGTGCACCGGATGAGGCTGACGCGCGATCGCGCCCATCTTCTCCAGGTTGTTCATGATCACGCTGACCGTCTGCGGGGTCAGCATCGCCAGCCGCGCGACGTCGGCACCGGAAATGCCGGGGTAGGCGCCGAGCATCGTCAGTACGAAGAACTGCGGCAGGGTCACACCAAGATCGGCCAGCAGGCGTTCCATGTTCAGGCGATTGGCCGCGCTGGCCTGCCGCAGCAGGTACGCCAGATAGCCGCTCTCGCCGCGCTTGCCTTCACCGGGTGCGGGAATCCGAGCCGCTTCCTCCGCGTCTGCCTTCTTCCCTTTGTTTTTCCCTTTGGATGACAGGGTCTTTCCCATAATGTCAGAGCTCTTACATTAATCTTCGAACTCTGACATCTTATCGCAAGGAGCCAGTCATGGATTTCCAGACCTTCACGAAATCGGCGTCCGACGTCTACGCGGCGCTGAGCGGGGTAAGCAAGGCAGTGGAAGCGGCGGGGATGGACAAAGCGCTGACGGAGCTGCTCAAGCTGCGCGTCTCGCAGATCAACGGCTGCGCGTTCTGCCTGCAGTTCCATCTGAACATTGCGCGCAAACTCGATATCGACCCGCGCAAGTTCGACCTGCTGGCCGGCTGGCGCGACGCGGGCATCTACACGGCGCGCGAAGCCGCGGCGCTGGGCTGGGCCGAGGCGCTGACGTCCATGAACGATCCCGCCGCGCGCGATGTGGCCTTCGCCACCGCGCGGACGGTGTTCAGCGAGCAGGAACTGATGTTGCTGGCAGCCGCGATTGCCTCGATCAACGCCTGGAACCGCATTGCGGTCGGCTTGCATTTCGCGCCGCCGCCAGCCTCGCCCGGGGGCCGGCCATGAACGGCGTCACCGCGGAGCAGATCGAGATCCGCGGCATCGATACGCCCGGAGACGTGGCTGCGGCGTTTCCCCTGATGCACCAGTTGCGCCCGCATCTGCAGGACGCGGACGAGCTGGTCACGCGTTGGCAGCGGCAGACCGGCGACGGCTACCGTCTGGTCGGTCTGTGGAACGATGGCCCGTTGGTGGCGCTGGCTGGCTATCGGTACGCGGAAAACCTCGTCTATGGGCCGTACTGCTATGTCGACGATCTGGTCACTGACGCCGCCGCGCGCAGCGGTGGGTACGGCCAGATGCTGATGGACTGGCTGAAGACGAAAGCGCACGCGCAGGGATGCGCGCGGCTGGTGCTGGACACGCCGCTCGACAATGTGCTCGGCCACCGCTTCTACTACCGCAACGGCCTGCTGGCCCGGGCGCTACGGTTCAACTACGTGTTCGACTGAGTGAGTCGATCACTGGCGCCGAATTCATGGGCCGAACTAATGGGCCGAACCACGGGCCGACCATACGCCTCCAGACATGACCACATTGCTACACCTGAACGTCAGCCCGCGCGGCGAGCGATCACACAGCCGCCAGGCTGGGTCCGTCGTACGCGAACGGCTGGCCGCGCATCGCGGACCGCTGACCGTGATCGAACGCGATCTCGGTGCCGAGCCGCTGCCGCCCATCGACGCGGCGTTCACAGACGCGAATCTTGCCGTGGCGGCCGGCGGTGACGAGCAGGCCCCGGCGCTGATGCTCTCCGAGCGCCTGATTGCCGAACTCGAGTCTGCGGACATGGTGCTGATCACCACGCCGATCCACAATTTCACGGTGCCGGCCACGCTCAAGACGTGGATCGACGTGGTCGTGCGGCCGGGGCGGACCTTCCGGAGCACGCCGCAAGGCAAGCAGGGCCTGCTGCGAGACCGCCCGGTGCTGGCCGTGGTGGCCTGCGGCGGCGCGTTTCACGACGGGCCCGGCAGTCAGCAGGATTTCTTCACGCCATACCTGAAGTACGTGCTGGGGACGATTGGCCTGTCGCGCGTCGAGGTTCTGCGCATGGAGAACATGAATCGCGGCTCCGACCCGGTGGCGCGCAGCTTTGACCACCTTCGCGCCTGGTGCGAAGCCGCCGTGCCCGCGATGGTGGACTGATGTGGACTGACGCCGCAAAGGCGACCGGTCAGTCAATCAGTCGGGGATCGTCGCGTCTCCGACGCCAAGCGGGCGCTGCATCAGCAGGGTGTCGATCCACTGACCGTGCTTGAGACCGACCGATTCCAGCCGCCCGACGGTACGGAATCCCAGCCGCTCGTGCACGGCCACGGAACCGGCGCCCTCACCGGACGCGGTCAGCGCCACCACGGCCACCATCTGACGCCACGGCCCGGTCTCGCAGCGCGTGATCAGTTCGGCCAGCAGCGCGCGGCCCAGCCCTTCGCCGGTATGGCGATGGTCGATATAGATCGAGTCCTCGATGGCGAAGCGGTAGGCGCTGCGAGCGCGATAACTCGACGCATAGGCATAGCCAAGGATCTCGCCATCGCGTTCGGCGACGATATACGGCAGGCCCTTCTTGAGGACCTCGCCGAACCGGTGCCGCATCTCGTCGACGGTCGGCGCCACTTCCTCGAACGAGGCGCGGCCGTGTTGCACGTGGTGGGCGTAGATGGCGTGGATCGCCGGGACGTCGTCAGTGGTGGCGTCGCGCAGCCGGTAAGGCTTGCGCGCGATGGTGGGGAGGGCGGACACGTTGGATTCCGAAGGAGATTCTGAGGGGTCAATCTGCCATGGCACGTCGTCGCTGGCCATGGTTCAGCGATAGGCCGGGTCGCGCATGATGCGTGCCAGCCAGCAATCGTTGCCTGGCCGTTGCCTGTCCGTTGCCGCGTGCGGTTGTATATAGTGCGGGTAGTTCAACACAGACTGCCGGAACAGGCCGAAGGAAGCCGTCATGATCACGATCTACCATAACCCCCGCTGCTCGAAATCGCGCGAAACGCTCGCGCTGGTCGAATCGGCAGCGCAGCGCCTGGGCGAACCGGTGGAGATCGTGGAATACCTCAAGACGCCGCCGTCGCTCGCCACGCTGCGCCAGCTCCACACGATGCTGGGCGTGCCGGTGCGCGCCATGATCCGCGATGGCGAAAGCGCCTACAAGGAGCTGGATCTTGCCGATCCCGGCCTGACCGACGCCGAACTGCTGGCCGCCGTGGCCGACAACCCGATTCTGCTGCAGCGACCGGTGGTGGTCCGCAACCGCCGCGCGGCGATCGGGCGTCCGCCGGAGAACGTGGCCCAACTGCTGGGTTGAGCGCCAGTTTTCCACCCCTGAAATAGAACCGGCCCCCACCAGAGGTGGAGGCCGGCCGGTCAGACAGGGAGTGTGCTTCAGACGGGGCCGTTCAATTGACGCCCAGCCAGTGCATGACCTCCTGACCGAAAGAGATTCCTGCCAGGACGACCAACAGCACGACCGCCGTGACCGCGCTCACGTAGATCGTCGCCTGGGCGACTTCCGCATCTTCCGTGACGGAATGGTAGTGCGTGACGATATCGGTATGCGCACCAGGACGGTGCAGCCAGTGCAACCGGCCGGAAAGATCCTTGAGATGAAGATCGGGATGGAATCGCATGGCCACACCTCCTCGGCGCACCGTCAGGGATCGCTGGCGGGCACAGGCGGCGCGAACGCTCACGCCACCTCACGCCACCAATTGCACGCTTCTACTATAGGTGACGTTTGCCATGCTATCGATGCGGCATGGATCGAACAGGTGTTGGTTGCCGCACCAAGGCGGTGCGCCTGTTCGGCCTCAAATGCACCGAAAGCGATCCAACATTCACACTGCGGGTTTGGGATCGCTTTCCGGTGTGTCCGCCGCCGGGGGCAGGGCAGCCAGGGCGGCTTCCCGTGCGCGCAGTTCGGTCAGCATGTTGCAGAACAGCGCCCCTTGCTCGAGCGCGTCGTCGAGCGCCACGTGCGTATGGGGCAGCGGATCGTGCCAATGGGCGGGAAAGGCCGCCTTGACCGCTTTACGGTAGGGCAGCCCGGTCAGCGCGAAGCCGACGGTCTTGATGTCGAGCGCGGCCCAGCCGAAGGGTGACCGGCCTACGAACCGCATCATGTACCAGAACACCCATGTGAAATCGAAGCCGGCTGGGAACGCGACGAACACCGGCTTGCCGGGCAGGCTTTCGACCCATTCGACGTAACGCGGCATGGCGTCCTCGGGACGCTGCAGGTCACGCCGGCACGCCGCCCAGGCTTCGGGCTGCGTTTTCCACCATTGCATCTGTACAGGATGACCGGCCGCGCCGGGCAAGGTCTCCAGGTTCGCGGAGAACGTGCCGACAACAGTCTTGTCTGCCAGCATCGCCACCGATGCGAAAGACAGCATCGAATGTGGGCCCGGGATCGGGCCGTCGGCCTCCACGTCGGTACTGACGTAGATCTCGGGACGCGTGTCCGGCGCCTGTTTTTTCGCCATGGGTCAGGCCACGTCGATCAGGTGATCGGCCACGAACGGATTGTTGCGACGCTCCTCGCCGAACGTGGAGACCGGGCCGTGACCCGGCACGAACGTCACGTCGTCACCCAACGGCCAGAGCCGGGTGCGGATCGAGCGGATCAGATCCGCGTGGTTGCCGCGCGGGAAGTCGGTGCGCCCGATCGAGCCGGCGAACAACACATCGCCGACGATGGCGAGCTTGTTGGGGCGCGAGAAAAACACAACGTGGCCCGGCGTATGGCCCGGGCAGTGATAGACCTCGAGCGTCTCGTTGCCAAACGTGACCGTGTCGCCGTTCTCGAGCCAGCGGTCCGGCTCGAAAGCCTCGGGATGCCCAAAGCCGAATCGCCGCGTCTGCTCGGGCAGCTGCTCGATCCAGAAGCGTTCCTCCTGCTGCGGCCCCTCGATCGGAATGCCGAGCTGGCGCGATAGCGTCGCGGCGCCGGCGCAGTGATCGACGTGCCCGTGCGTCAGAAAGATCTTCTCCAGCGTGACGCCTTGCTCCTTGACCGCCGAGAGGATGCGGTCGAGATCGCCACCGGGATCGCAAACGGCCGCGCGCTGCGTGGTCTCGTCGATCAGTAGCGAACAGTTTTGCTGGAAGGGCGTGACGGGGATCAGGAGGGCTTTCATTTGTGCTTGTTGCGGCATATTTTGAGGCTGGACACCGGCCTCGGCAGGTGAGTCATTGTAGCCGCGTCATGCGTGCGTCATCGCTCGGTCATCGACCCCGATACGTGCGATGCCACACAGAAAGTGCAGCATAAGCCGTGCACGCTCCATCAAGAACCCGCCCCGGGGTATCCGGCGCAATCCCTTGCCACGCCGTGGATTGCGGGGAATTGACACCAGTTTAAGCACCTTTTGCTTAAGTTTCGTAACAAAATCAAGGCACTAGCTTCAATACGACTCTGTTAGACTGCGCGCCTATGTTTAGCCAGCCCGCACTCCGCCCGGAGTCCGTGCGCACGATAGCGCCCGGCTCCACACGCTTCCTTCGTCAATGCGCGATCATCGTATCGGCGTTGGTGATGGCCGCGTGCGCGACGCCGCCGGGCGGCGACACCGAGAACGCATCGACGCAAGGCGCGATCCCGACCAAGTCCGCACGGTCGAAGTCCGGCACGAACGCGCCGGCGACGGCCAAGTCCGACGATCGCGGTAGCTGGAACCTGTTCGGCCTCGATGAAGGCGCGCCGGCGCAATCGTCGATCGACGGCCTGCGCGCGGACATGGGTACGTTCGAGCAGCGTGGCACGGCATCCTGGTACGGCAAGGGCTTTCACGGCCGCAAGACCGCCAATGGCGAACGCTTCGACATGCGCGCCATGACGGCGGCTCACCCGACCCTGCCGCTAGACAGCTGGGTGCTGGTGCGCAATCTCAGCAACAACAAGGTGGCCGTGGTGCGGATCAACGACCGTGGCCCCTATCATGGCAACCGGATCCTCGACCTGTCGTACGCGGCAGCCAAGCGCCTGAGCTTCGTCAATAGTGGCTCGACCAAGGTGGAAATCCGCCGGCTGTCCCGCACCGAAGTGGCGGCCCTGGGCCCCGAGATCGAGGCGGGTGGCACCGAGGCCGGCGATGGCAGCGGCGCCGACGAGATGCCGGATACCGCCAATGCGCTGGTGCCGACGAAGTCGAAGGCCAGGAAGTCCACGGTCAAGCGCAAGCGCCCCTGATCCGCGATGCAGGCCGGCCGGATCGATCCTCTCGCTCCCCGCTCAACCGCCCGCCTGCAGCCCCCCTCCCAATTCAGATTTTTCTCACTCAGCACGCTGCGCGAGCGCGAGCTGGTAGAGCGCATCCGTCTTCGCGCCGGTGATCGCGGCCGCCAGTTTGGCTGCGCGCTTGGCTGGCAGCTCGGCCAGCAGCAGCTTCAGCACGCGCACCGCTTCCGCATCGGGCGCATCTTCATCGCCCGCTTCCGCCCGACGCACACCTTCCACGACCAGCACGAACTCGCCCTTGCCGCGCGCAGCTTCGCTCGCAAGCCAGGCTGGGGCTTCCGCCACGGTCAGGACGGGCGTCTCCTCGAACAGCTTGGTCAGTTCGCGCCCGATCAGCAGGCGGCGCGTGCCGGGCAGGGCGGCCGCCAGCGCGGCCAGCGTGTCGGCAATGCGGTGCGGTGCTTCGTAAAGGACCCAGGCGTGGTCGAGCACAGCCAGCCGGGCGATCTCGTCCGCGCGGGCCTTGGGCTTGCCCGGCAGGAATCCGACAAACGTGAAACGGCCTTCGCCAGCCTCGAGCATGTCGCCTGCGACGGACAGCGCCGTGACCGCGGCGCTCGGCCCCGGCAACGGCACCACGCCGAGTCCGGCCGCGCGCACGGCTTCCACCAGCCGAGCGCCCGGGTCAGAAATACCCGGCGTGCCGGCATCGGACACATAGGCGATCCGTTCCCCGGCCCGCAGGCGTTCCACGATACGGACGGCGGCCTCGCGCTCGTTGTGCTCGTGCACGGCGACCAGCGGCCGCTGCAGCCCCACGCGGGTCAGCAGTTGCCCGGTGTTGCGCGTGTCTTCACAGGCGATTGCGTCGGCCAGGCCGAGCACGTGCAGCGCGCGCAGGGACAGGTCGGCGACGTTGCCGATCGGCGTGGCCACCACGTACAGCGTGCCCGGTGGGTAGGTCTGACCGCTTGCCAGCAGGGTCCAGTCACTCATGCTTGGAGAACTTCCGTTGATTCGCTCATTCAAAACCACCACGCCATCCGCGTTGCCGGCGCGGCCGGCATCGTCCACGACGCGGCAAGGCGCGCTGGCCGAGGATCGCGCGCTTGCCTACCTGCAGCGGCAGGGTCTGGTGGCGGTCGAACGCAATTATCGCTGCAAAGGCGGCGAGATTGACCTGATCATGCGCGCTGCTGACGATACGCTGGTTTTCGTCGAGGTGCGCAAGCGCGGCGGACGCGGGTTTGGCGGCGCGGCGGCAAGCATTACGCTGACCAAGCAGCGGCGCGTGCTGCGCGCGGCCAGTCATTACCTTGCCACGCTGGACCGGCTGCCGCCATGCCGGGTGGACGTGGTGGCGCTGGACCCGGGCCGGCTCGAATGGCTGCGGAACGCGTTCGACCTCGGGGCGCTGGATTCCGAGGGCGGCGGCGAGGGGCCTGCGTCATAATGCGCGGGATTGTGCAGAAGTCATCAAGCCATGAGTATTGAAAGTATCGAGCAGCAATTCCTGGACAGTGCCGAGACCAAGCGGATGGCCGCCACGCTGATGGCGCCTCACATTGACGCCGCCGTGGAGCGGATGGTCGCGGCCCTGACCAGCGGCAACAAGATCCTGGCCTGCGGCAACGGCGGCTCGGCCGCGGACGCCCAGCATTTCGCGGCCGAACTGGTTGGCCGGTTCGAGCGCGAGCGCCCGGGCCTGGCGGCCATCGCCCTGACCACGGACAGTTCGATCCTGACGGCGATTGGCAACGACTACGATTTTTCGGTGGTGTTCTCCAAGCAGGTGGAAGCCCTGGGCCAGCCCGGCGACATCCTGCTGGCGCTCTCCACTTCGGGCAATTCGGCCAACGTGATCGCGGCCATCCACGCCGCGCACCAGCGCGACATGAGCGTGGTGGCGCTGACCGGCAAGGGTGGCGGCAAGATCGCCACGGTGCTGGACGAATTCGACATTGACCTGTGCGTGCCGAGCGATCGGACCGCGCGGATCCAGGAAGTGCATCTGCTGACACTGCATTGCCTCTGCGACGGTATCGACGAGGCACTGCTGGGTGAGGCATAAGGACCACGCCAGTGGACGCCCGCGAGTTATCCCGGGTTATTCACAGGCCTGCCCACAACGTATCCACAGGTTTTGCGGCGTCATCCACAGTGATATCCACAGCCGCGCAACCGCCCTGCAAACCGCTGCAACCTGATTTCCTGCAAAGGACCGCATGACGAACGTGACCAAGACTAACCAGAAGAAGACTTCCCCGGCCCGTATCGCACGCACGGCCGTCACCGTGGCCGCACTGATCGTGTCGGCCACGCAGCTCGCCGGCTGCTTCCCGGTGCTGGCCGGCGCGGTCGGTACCGGCGTGGTGATGGCCACCGACCGCCGGCCCACGGGCACGCAGACGATCGACCGTGGCCTGCAGATGGAAATCGACAGCACGCTGAGCTCGCGCTTCAGCGGCGACAAGGCCCGCGTGGAGGCGGCGGTGTTCAACCGCAAGGTGCTGCTGGTGGGCGAAGTCAGCAATGCCGACGTCAAGCAGCAGGTCGAACAGTACGTGCGCGGCCTGCAGAACACGCGTGACGTGGTGAACGAACTCCAGGTCACGGCCTCGCCGGGCTTCATGACGCGCAGCAATGACGCGTACCTGACCAGCAAGGTCAAGACGCTGATGGTGACCGCCGAGGGCGTTCCCGCCAATTCGATCAAGGTTACGACGGATAAGGGCGTGGTCTATCTGCTGGGCATCGTGACCAATGCCGAAGGCGACAAGGCCACGGACGTGGCCCGCAACTCCAGCGGCGTGCAGAAGGTGGTCAAGGCGTTCGACTACATCAGCGAATCCGAGCGCGCCCGTCTGGATGCATTGGGTAGCTCGCAGAACGGCAACACCGGCAGCGAAGCGGTGGGTACGCCGGCGCCGGTCCAGTCGGTGCCGGGTAGCGCACCCAACGCCCCCGTGAACTCCGACGCGCCCGCGTCGATGGGCACGTCCGGTGGCGCGACCACGAGCCCTGTGGCCGCGCCGGTCTCGTCGCCGGTGGCGCTGCCGCCGGGCCGCAACCTGCCGTAAGCGACATGACGCTCGCGCCGCGGTACCTGAGGGGCGTCGTGGCGGGTTTCTGCGTGGCGCCGTCGCTGGCGCTCGCGCAGCCGGCTTCGGCACCCGCCGGGCCGGCCGAAGCCGGCAAGCTGACCGTGGAGGCGCAGGCGGCCCGCACGATGCAGGCGCGCAATCTCGCCGCGTCCTGCGCGGTCTGCCACGGCACGGACGGCAAGCCGCCCGCGGACGGTCCGATTCCGCGACTGGCGGGCCGGCAGCAGGCCGATCTCGTCGAGCTGATGTTCAATTTCAAGAACGGCAAGCGCTCCGGGACCGTGATGCCGCAAATCGCCAAGGGCTATAGCGACGCGCAGATCCTCGCGATGGCCGCGTGGTTCGCCGACCAGAAATAGCCCATGCAAAGACGCTCTGTCCTACAGGCCGCCCTGGCCGGTGTCGCGGCCACCACGCTCGGCATGTTGACGCCGCGTCAGGCGCGCGCAGCAACCGCAGCGAAGGTCGTGGTGGTCGGCGGTGGCTTTGGCGGTGCCACGGCCGCACGCTACCTGCGCACCTGGAGTCACGGTGCTGTCGACGTCACGCTGATCGAGCCCGACGAGGCGTTTGTGTCCTGCCCGCTGTCGAATCTCGTTGTCGCCGGCTATCGCCAGATGGCCGACATCACGCTGCCCTACGACACGCTGGTGAGTCGTCACGGCGTGAAGCACGTGCGCGACACGGTCACGGCGATCGACCCGGCGGCACGCACTGTCCGGGTGGCGGGCGGAGGGACGCTGCCGTATGACCGCCTGATCCTGTCCCCCGGCGTGGAGATGCAGTCCAGCGCGATCCCAGGTCTGGCACGTCCTGGCGGGGATCAGATCGTGCACGCCTGGAAGGCCGGTCCGCAGACCGACGTGCTGCGCCGCCAGCTCGCGGCGATGCCCGATGGCGGTACGTTCGCGATCACGATCCCGCTGGCGCCGTATCGTTGCCCACCCGGGCCGTACGAGCGGGCCTGCCTGGTTGCCGACTATCTCAAGCAACACAAGCCGCGCAGCAAGGTGCTCGTGCTCGACGCGAACCCGGACATCACGTCGAAGGGCGCGTTGTTCCGCAAGGTCTGGGAGACACGCTACAAGGGGATGATCGAGTACCGGCCGCAGTTCGAGACCGTCGATGTCGATCCGGCCACACGCACGATCCGCTTTGACGTGCAGGACGACGAGCGGGCCGACGTCATCAACCTGCTGCCACCGCAGCGCGCCGGCGCCATCGCCGTGGCCAGCGGTCTGGCGACGGCCAACGGCCGCTGGTGCGAGGTCGACTTCCTGACCATGGCGTCGACCGTGGCGCCTGACATCCACGTCCTTGGCGACGCCGTCCAGATCGCGCCGCTGATGCCCAAGTCCGGCACGATGGCCAATCAGCACGGCAAGGTGGCCGCCGCCGCGATCCTGCGGCTGCTGGCCGGTCAGGATCCGGACCCGGAGCCGGTCTACACCAACACCTGCTACAGCTTCACGTCGTCGAACGAGGCCATCCACGTGGCCAGCGTGCATCGCTACGATGCCGGCGAGAAAACCATGCTGACCGTGCCGGGGTCCGGCGGGCTGTCCGTCGCGCCAAGCAGGCGGGAAGGTGAGTACGGACTTGCCTGGGCCCACAGCATCTGGGCCGACATGCTGGGCGCCTGACTCACTGACAGAGTGCCGGCTGCCCCACACGCCCCGCTCACCCTACACGCCGCAAAACCGCAGGATCGTGCAACGCCGCGCCGCCACGGGCTGATACGCTAGCCGTGCCGGTCATCCCGCCCCCAGGGATGCGGCGATCCCTCTTCGATCATGCAAGCCAAAGACCGTCTGCTTGCCCTGGCCATCATCGTGGTCTGGGGCGTCAATTTCGTCGTCATCAAGGTCGGCCTCGTCGGCGTGCCGCCAATGCTGCTGGGCGCGCTGCGCTTCTGCCTGGTGGCGTTTCCGGCTGTTTTCTTTATCCCTCGGCCACGCATTCCGCTGCGGATGCTGGTGGCCTACGGCGCCACCATCAGCCTTGGGCAGTTCGTGTTCCTGTTCTACGCGATGGCCGTCGGGATGCCGGCGGGGCTGGCATCGCTGGTGCTGCAGTCGCAGGTGTTCTTCACCGTGGCCATCGCCGGGTTCTGGCTTGGCGAGCCGGTGCGCTGGCACAACATCGCTGGCATGGCCATCGCCGCCTGCGGGCTCGCCCTGATCGGCAGCGGCGCCGCTCACGGCCCGGGCGGCATGACGCTGGCCGGCTTCCTGCTGACGCTGTGCGCCGCCCTGTGCTGGGCCACGGGCAACATCGTCAGCAAGAAGATTGGGCCGGTGGATCTGCTGGGCCTGGTGGTGTGGGGCGCGCTGATCCCGATCGTGCCGTTCGCGCTGCTGTCGCTCTGGTTCGAGGGCCCGGCCCGGATGACGCAGGCGCTGACCAATATCTCCGGCATGGGTGTGTTCGCGGTCTGCTACCTGGCGTTCTGCGCCACGCTGTTCGGCTACACGATGTGGGGCCGCCTGCTGACGCGCTACGCGGCCAGCAAGGTGGCGCCGCTGACGCTGCTGGTGCCGGTGGTCGGCCTGGTCTCCGCACACCTGCTGCTGGGCGAAGCATTGGCGCTGACACAATGGGCTGGCGCCCTGGTGGTAATGGCCGGACTGCTACTCAACGTGTTCGGCGGGCGGCTGTGGGCCGGTCGGATGCTCGCTGGGCGATGATTTCGAGGGTTAACCCGTATATTTAGCCGCCGTTCCCGCATTTTTGCGCATATGGATATCACGTGCGAATCCGTATCGTTGCCGCATCTTGAGGCAAAATAGCGGACTGGCCGCAACCCGCCCGAGACGCTCTCACCGATCACCCGAGAGGCCCGGAGGCCCAGAGGCCCGAAAGAAGGCCCGCCCAACGGCGGCCAGCGCGTGCCGCGCCGCGGGATCGCCCCCCCAAGCGCGTCCTTGCCGTCCCCACGGCTCAATCAGTTTGGAGCACAACAACATGAAGCAGTTTGTCATCGCCGCCGCTCTCCTGGCCGCCGCCGCATCCGCGCACGCCGTGGATGCCGCCAAGGCCCAGGAAATCGCCAACAAGAACGCCTGCATGGGCTGCCACCAGGTCGACAAGAAGCTGGTCGGCCCGGCGTACAAGGACGTGGCAGCCAAGTACAAGGGCGACAAGACCGCCCTGGCGAAGCTGACCGCGAAGGTCAAGAACGGTGGTTCGGGCGTCTGGGGTCCGGTGCCGATGCCGGCTAACGCCGCTGTCAGCGATGCCGACCTGAAGACGGTCGTGGAGTGGGTGCTGGCTGGCGCCCCGGCCAAGTAAGCGCCGCGACGTCCGCGCGGGCCGTCCGATGTTCCGGCGGCCCGTGCCATTTCTGGCGGTAGGACATCCATCGTGATGACCGGCGAAATACCAAAGCAATGCCGGCGCACTGTTCGCAAGAAGTCGTTTCAGAATGAAGCGAAGCAGTTCTGGCCAGCCACGCGGCTGCAGACAGTGGAGCGAGCGCCAGAATCATTTTGAAACGGCTTCCAGGGAAACCGGGTAAGCAAGGCAAGTACAGGAAATACAGCAACATGAATGCGAAACGACGAGACGTGCTACGGATGACCGCTGTGCTGTCGCTGATGGCCGCCACCGGCCTGATCAGCGAGGCGCAGGCCGCGGAGTGGAACAAGACGGCCTTCGACGGCAAGAGCGTGGCCGACGTGATCAAGGCGCTGGGCGGCAGCGGTACCGAGAAGAGCTCGGCCATCACCTTCATCGCACCTGACATCGCCGAGAACGGTGCCGTGGTGCCGGTGGCCGTGACCAGCAACATCCCCGATACCGAGCAGATCGCTATCCTGGTGGAAAAGAACCCGAACACGCTGGCCGCCGATTTCACGATTCCGGCCGGCACCGAGCCGTTCGTCTCCACGCGCGTGAAGATGGGCCAGACCTCGGTCGTCCACGCCGCGGTCAAGGCCGGCGGCAAGTGGTACGTGGCATCGAAGGAAATCAAGGTCACGCTGGGCGGCTGCGGCGGCTGACGCCCCATCGTTCAGACGAGAACACGGACCAGATTTCCAGATTACTGCTGACAGGAGAAGCACATGGCAGACCCGATGCGCGTTCGCGCCACCGAAAACGGCGGCGTGGTTGACGTCAAGATTCTGATGAAGCACGACATGGAGACCGGCCAGCGCAAGGACGCTTCCGGCAAGACGATTCCGGCCTGGCATATCCAGACCGTGATCGCCACGTGCAAGGGCAAGGAAGTGTTCCACGCCCAGTTCGGCCCGGCCGTATCGAAGGATCCGTTCCTGAATTTCAAGTTCAAGGGCGGTGCCAAGGGCGACAAGGTCACTGTGACCTGGGTCGACAACCGCGGCGACAAGCGTACCGACGAAGCCACCATCGCCTGACCAGGGCGAAGCGAGGAAGCACCATGCGGCGAGCATTCTTTCGGGCCACGGCGGCGCTGGCCGCCATCGGCCTCACCGCCAAGGCAGCGGCACAGGAGAAGGCGTCCATGCCTATCCTGGGCAAGGGCCGCGTCAAGGTCGTCTATCAGTTGTCAGAGGGCATCGATCAGGCCGTGCGTGCCATGGCCAATCTGCGCAATCACCTGAACGCCGCGCCGGATACGAAGATCGTCGTCGTAGCGTTTGGCTACGGCATCGACTTCCTGGTGGAAGGCGCCAAGGATTCGCGCGGCAACACGTTCGAAGCCCCGGTGGCTGCGCTGGCGTCGTCGGGCGTGGAGTTTCGCGTTTGCCACAACACGCTTGCCGCCCGCCACATTTCCGAGCAGAACCTGCTGATGGATGCCAAGGTGGTGCCCGCCGGTGTGGTGGAAGTGGCACGCCTGCAGTTCAACGAAGGCTACGCTTACCTCAAGCCCTGATGTGTCCGCGAGGCGTTCGCCGCTGCAAGCGCGAGCGCCGAGCGCGATTTCCGGAAGTCCGGCCATGAGCCCCTGGGCCGGACCCGCATAGCAAGCCGTCCGCCGCCCGACCATGTGGCGAGATGGCGAGGAGAACGCCCCGATGGTTTCCCCGCGCAATACCCGCAGCAATACCCGCCGCAGTCCCCGCCGCACCTACCGCGCCGCTCCTGCCGTTCTGGCCGTGGCCGCCGCCGTCACGGCGATCGCCACCACGCTCTCCGCGCCCGCGCTGGCGCAGGGCAGCACCGCCGAAGAACTCGCCAAGTACCGTCAGATGCTGGCCGAAGGCAATCCCGCGGAACTATGGGAAGCCGCCGGCGAGGAACTGTGGAAAAAGCCGGCCGGCCCGAAGAACGTCTCGCTCGAACAGTGCGACCTGGGCAAGGGCCCGGGCGTGACCAAGGGCGCTTACGCCGAACTGCCGCGCTACTTCAAGGACACCAACAAGGTCATGGACCTGGAGCAGCGCCTGGCTTACTGCCGCGTGACGTTGCAGGGCCTGACACAGGAAGAAGCGACGAAGAACCCGTTCTCGTCGCAGGGCAAGCCGTCCGACATCGAACGCCTGGCTGCCTACCTGACCGGCGAGTCGCGCGGCGTGAAGATGAACGTCCAGCTCACGCACCCCGAGGAAAAGCGGGTCTACGCGCTGGGCGAGAAGATGTTCTTCTATCGCGGCGGCGCATATGACTTCGCCTGCGCCACCTGCCATGCCGTGGATGGCCAGCGCATCCGCCTGCAAGACCTCCCGAACCTGCTGACGTCGAAGGGTGCCGAGGCCGCGTACACCACGTGGCCCGCCTACCGCGTCTCGCAGGGCGAGGTCCGCACGATGCAGCACCGACTTTACGACTGCCTGCGCCAGCAGCGCTTCCCCGAACCGGCCTATGGTTCCGACGTGATTACCGCCCTGACGATGTTCCTGGCGAAGAACGCCAACGGCGGCACGTACGACGGCCCGAACATGAAGCGCTAGGAGACCACGACATGAACAAACTCCATACGATGGCGCTGGTCGCCATGGTGGCGCTCTCGGCTGCCGGCACGCAGGCGCTGGCGCAGACGGCGGCAAAGGGTACGACGAAGGGCGCGACCACAAAGGTCACCGACGCCGACGTGCGCCAGATGATCGAATCGTCCTTCACGTCCAAGGGACCCGCCACGGTCGAGGGTGTGCTGAACCAGGACGCCACGCAGAAGGCGTGCAGCCAGTACCCAGATCGCAGCAAGGTGCCGGCCGCCGTGGCGAAGAAGGTGGAAGCCGCCGAGCTGAAGCAGGTGAAGTATCCCGCTGACAACAACTGGCTCGGCGACTGGAAGGAAGGCGAGAAGATCGCGCAGAACGGCCGGGGCATGCAGTTCACCGACGCGGTGGGCGGCACCAACGGCGGCAACTGCTACGCCTGCCACCAGCTGACCAAGGCCGAGATCTCGTTCGGCAATATCGGGCCGTCGCTCTACCAGTACGGAAAGCTGCGCGGCAACTCGCAGGAAGTGGTTCGCTACACGTGGGGCAAGATCTGGGATTCGAACGCGTTCAGCGCCTGCTCCAACATGCCGCGCTTCGGCCACAAGGGCATCCTGACCGAGCAGCAGATCCGCGACGTGATGGCGCTGTTGCTCGATCCGGCATCGCCGGTCAATCAGTAAGGGGCGCATGATGCGGGCTCGGCGCGGCGTGGTCGCATGGATGCTCGCGCTGGTCGCGGCGTTTGGCGCGGCAGCGCAGTTGGCTCAGGCCGCGGAAGTCGGCGACGTGATCCACCTGCCCGACGTGAAGCTGCTCGACGGCCGCACCGTACCTGCCTCGCAGTGGGCCGGCAAGCCGCTGGTCGTCGAGATCTGGGCATCGTGGTGTCCGTTCTGCGCGCTGCAGAACCCGCGCCTGCAGGCCCTGTACGACAAGACGCGCGGCACACCGCTGCAGGTGCTGACGATCAGCATCGACAAGCACCCGCATGAAGCAGTGGCGTACCTGAAACAGCGCGGCTACACCTTCCCCGCGACGATGGATTCCGATGCCCTGCGCCACGCCTTCGGCAAGCGCAAGGGGCTGCCGGAACTGTACGTGCTGGACGGGCAGGGCCGCGTGGTGCAGAAGGAAGTGGGCGAGATGCTCGACGATGACGTCGCCGCCCTGGCGCGCTATGGCAAACGCTGAGCGCGCACGACTCGGACGGAAATCAGTATGAATCGACGCGAGTTCCTGCAGGTGCTGGCGGTGGCCGGCGCCGGCGGCATGGCTTTCCCGGGCGGCGACGCACAGGCCGCGCGCGCCGCGCAACAGTTCTACGACGTGCCGCGCTTCGGCAACGTCCACCTGCTGCACTTCACCGATTGCCACGCACAACTGCGCCCGGTGCATTTTCGCGAACCCAGTGTGAACCTCGGCGTGGCGGAGTGGGCAGGCAAGCCGCCGCATCTGGTGGGCAAGGCCTTTCTGCGCGAGTACGGCATCCGCCCCGGCACCCCCGAAGCGCACGCGTTCACCAGCCTCGATTTCACCGAAGCCGCGCGCCGCTACGGCAAGGTGGGCGGGTTTTCCCATCTCTCTACGCTGATCCAGCGCATGAAGGCCAGCCGGCCCGGTGCGTTGCTGCTCGATGGCGGCGATACCTGGCAGGGCTCGGCCACGGCGCTGTGGACCAAGGGCCAGGACATGGTCGACGCGGCGCTGCAACTGGGCGTTGACGTGATGACGCCGCACTGGGAAATGACGCTCGGCGCCGAGCGCGTGAAGCAGATCGTCGACAACGACTTCAAGGGCCGCGTCTCGTTCCTGGCGCAGAACATCAAGACCAACGACTTCGGCGATCCGGTCTTCGACCCGTACGTGATCCGCGACATGAACGGCGTGGCCGTAGCGATCATCGGGCAGGCCTTCCCGTACACGCCGATCGCCAATCCGCGCTACTTCGTGCCGGACTGGACCTTCGGCATCCAGGAAGAAAACCTCCAACAGGTGATCGACGATGCGCGTTCCAAGGGCGCGGAGGTAGTGGTTCTGCTGTCGCACAACGGCATGGACGTCGACCTCAAGCTCGCCTCGCGGGTGCGCGGCCTCGACGCGATCCTCGGCGGCCACACGCATGACGGCGTGCCCAAGCCAGTGCAGGTCAGGAATTCGGGCGGTGTGACGCTGGTGACCAACGCGGGCTCCAACGGCAAGTTCCTCGGCGTGCTCGACTTCGACGTCCGCAACGGCAAGGTGGCCGATTTCCGCTACAAACTGCTGCCGGTCTTTGCGGACTACCTGCCGGCCGACCCCGCGATGGAGGCACTGATCACCAAGGTACGTGCCCCGTACGAGTCCAGGCTCAGCGAGGTACTGGCGATCAACCGCGGCCTGCTGTACCGACGCGGCAACTTCAACGGCACCTTCGACCAGCTCATCCTGGACGGCCTGATGGCCGTGCAGGACGCCGAAATCGCGTTCTCCCCCGGTTTCCGCTGGGGCACCACGCTGCTGCCCGGCGAGAACATCACGATGGAAGCCCTGATGGACCAGACGGCCGTCACGTACCCGTACACGACGGTGACGCCGATGACCGCCGAGACCATCAAGACCATCCTCGAGGACGTGGCCGACAACCTGTTCAACCCCGATCCCTACTACCAGCAGGGCGGCGACATGGTGCGCGTGGGCGGGCTGCAATACACGATCGACCCCAACCAGCCGATCGGCAAGCGGATCACCGACATGCGGCTGGGCGGCAAGCCGCTGGAAACCGGCAAGACCTACAAGGTGGCCGGCTGGGCGCCGGTATCAGAAGAAGCCCGCCAGGCGGGTGGGGCGCCAATCTGGGATGTGATGGCCCAGTGGCTGCGGACAAACAAGGAAGTCAGCGCTCGCCCACTGAACCTGCCGACCGTGCGCGGCATGAGCGGCAACCCGGGAATAACGACCACCTGACATCGACGCAACGGTTGCGCCAATGCGATTGAAAGGCCGCCTGAAGGCAGCTACAATCATCCGCTACGGGCCGATAGCTCAGCTGGGAGAGCGCTGCGTTCGCAATGCAGAGGTCGGGAGTTCGATCCTCCTTCGGTCCACCAAATGCAAAGGGGCTTGGCAAATTGCCAAGCCCCTTTTTCTTTTTCCGGCATCGAAAAAACACGATACGGCTCACCCTGCCAGGCAGTACCGAGTCAATCTGCGACTTCCCCGATACGTGCCGGCCAACTGCCATCGTCAAGCACGGTTCGCACGGTCTCCGTCAGCAGGTCCAGTACGGCGGACGCGGCGATAGACAGGGGCATGGTGGCAGAGCGGCATAGATAGACCGGGCGCGACACGGCAGGCTGGCAGATGCGCGCGGCCGAGAGTTGGCCCTTTCGCACTTCGGCGCACACCGACGCATACGAAAGAACGGTGCATCCCACGCCGGCAGACGCCAGTGCGATCAGTTCCGGGATGGCGTTGACCTCCGCGAGGATCTGCAGGTCGACGCCCTGGGTCCTCAGGTAGCCATCCAGCAATGCGCGTAGGCCGTGCTCACCGGCTGGCAGGATCATTGGGTATTGATTCAGGTCGCGCAGACGGACAGTGTCGGCCAAGGGCTGCGCCTGCGTGTGACCGTTGGCGAATTGCCCGGGCGGGCCCACCAGCACCAGGTCCTCATCGACGATCTGGTCGAACTGCAGGCCAGAATTGGCATGAGCCCGGAACGTCAGGCCGATGTCGATATGTCCGGATAGCAGATGGCCGGGGATGTAGCCCGTGCTGAGTTCGATAACCTGCAGGCGAACCTTGGGCCATCGCCGGATCACCTCGCGGACGATCGGGACGGTCAGGATCTTGGCCATCGATTGCGGTAGGCCGATGGCAACACTGCCTTCCGGATCGACCATCAGGTCGCGCACGTCCTCACATGCGATGTCGAGGCGCTTCAGGATGTCCCGGGCGTGGATCTCAAAGCGCTGGCCGGCCACGGTCGGCTCCACGCCCTTGTGGCTGCGCATGAACAGCGTGACGCCGAGCGCCTCTTCCAGATGCCGGATTTGCAGGCTCAGGGCCGGCTGGGCGATGTGAAGGGTTTCTGCCGCACGCGAGATGGATCCCGCCGCTGCCACGGCAAGAAAACACTGCATCGCGCGCAAATCGACTGGCATTCCCACAGTTGTCTCCTGTCCTCCGATCTTGCCGGCGCGTCCTGCTCATGCGTCCGGCCGATGATCCAAGGGGTATATGCCGCCACGATAGCCGACATCAAAAAGATATCTTGGACATATATGCGCCCGAGGGCAATAGTGCGACATCACACAGGCCGCATTACCCGGACAGCACAGGGTCGGCCACAAAAAGGAGACACGATGGGTATCAGTCGCCGCAAGCTTCTGATGGGTACCGGGATCGCATTGCTTTCGCGGCCATTGCTGGCAAGTACATGGCCCGCGCGGCCGATCCGGTTGGTGGTGCCGTTCGCGGCAGGCGGGCCTGGGGATTTCGTGGCTCGGCAGATCGCCATGCCACTGTCCCGGAAGCTTGGCCAACCGGTGGTGGTCGAAAACAAGCCCGGCGCGGGTGGCAACCTCGGCACGCAGACCGTGCTCGATAGCGAGGCCGATGGCTATTCGGTCCTGCTCAACACGGTTGGCATGCACGCGGTCAACCCACTGATGTTCCCCGATCTGCGTTTCCAGCCCAGGCGCGATCTGGCGGCGGTTGGCGTGATCGCCACCGTGCCGAATGTGCTGGTAGTGCATCCCACCAAGCTCGGTGTGAGCAACCTGGCCGATCTGGTTCGTCTTGGCCGGCAGCGTCCGAACAATCTCAGCTACGCCACATACGGGGCGGGTAGCTCCCCGCATATCTATGGCGCCTTGCTCCAGAAGGAAGCGGGGTTCACCGCGGTCGCCGTGCCCTACAAGGGAAGCGCGCCAGCAAGCAGCGACGTGATGGCCGGAAATGTGGACTTCCTCTTCGACAGCATGACCACCTGCATCGGGCAGATTCGAGGGGGCAAGCTCAAGGCGCTGGCTATCACCTCGGCAGCGCGCTCGTCATTGCTGCCCGATGTGCCGACGCTACAGGAGTCGGGCTACCCGGCGCTCGACCTGAAATTCTGGCTCGCATTGCAGGTCTCGGCCAAGACGCCCGCACCAGTCCTGCAGGCGCTGCGCGAAGCCGTGGCGGCCTGCACGCAGGATGCCACCTACGGCGACGCGCTGGTGGCGCGTGGCGCGGAGCCATTCCGCATGGCGCCGGCGAGTGTGCAGGATTTCGTCAATCGGGATGCTGCGCGCTGGACCGACCTCGCACGCTCCATAGGCATCAAGCCCGAATAGAGCGCACCGGCAACGCGGGCCGCCCGACGGCGGTCAGTCGCAGTCCTTGAAGCGGCATCAGCATTAGACATACATCCATGATTGCATTGAACGGTATCCGCGTACTCGACCTGAGCAAGGTGCTAGCCGGTCCTTTGTGTGGCCAGTACCTGGGGGAGCTTGGCGCAGAAGTCATCAAGGTTGAACCGGTTGGCCGTGGCGACGACACACGGGCATGGCTGCCGCAGGACCGAGGCCAGTCAGCGACCTTCCTCGCGGTCAACCACAACAAGCGCAGCCTCGCTGTCGATCTGAAGACCGCCGAGGGCAGGCAGATCGTGCAGACGTTGGCAGCAAAATCGGACGTGGTCCTGCAGGGCTTCGGCAGCGGTGCCGCCGCACGGCTGGGCGTGGACTACAAGACGCTGTCCGGCATGAACCCGTCGCTGATCTACTGCGAGATTTCCGGATACGGAAGAACGGGCCCGCTAGGCCAGGAACCTGGTTACGACGTGATGCTGCAGGCGTTCAGCGGCATGGTCAGCACCATGGGCGAAGCGGGTGGCAAGCTGGCGCGCGCCAGCTTCTCGCCGGTAGACCTGGGGACGGGCATGCACGCGTTCAGCGGCATCCTGGCGGCCCTGCTCGAGAGACAGAAGACCGGGCGAGGCATGTTCCTGGAGGTGTCGTTGCTCGACACAGCCATGGGGTTCATGAGCTACCTGGCACAGAACTACTGGTGCAGCGGGAAGCTGCCGCGCCCAATGGGAACCGCCCATCCCGCCATGGCGCCATACCAGGTATTCGAGGCATCGGACGGCCCCATCATGATTGGCGTTGGCAATGATGCCCAGTGGCGGCGCTTTTGCCCGGTCGCCGGACTCGACGATGTCATCGACGCACCCAAGTTCGCGACCAATGCCGCGCGCGTCGCGCATTTCGATGAAACCGTGGCGATGGTGCAGGCGCGCATTGCGCTGCAGCCAGTCGCGCACTGGATCGAGGCATTGCGCAAGGCGGGTGTGGCTTGCTCTCCCATTCACACGCTCGGCGACGCATTGGCGCATCAGCAGGTTGCGGCACGCGAACTGATTGTCGAATCCGATCACCCCGTGCTTGGCAAGGTTCGCAACGTTGGCTTGCCGATCCGCTTTGGCGAGGCGCCACGTGGTGCGCATCGCGCTCCGCCGCTGCTGGGCCAGCACACCGACGAGGTACTCGGCGAGGCTGGCTACGGCCCCGATGCTATTGCCGATTTCAAGGCGCGAGGCGTGATCGCCACCGCCAACCTGCCGCAGGCTGATTCCCAGCCGGCCGCGGCCCCTCTCACTGCATGAGTGGAACCCCATGACATCCGTTTCCTACGAGGTCCGCGACAACATCGCGGAGATCCTTCTTGATAGCCCTCCCGTCAACGCGCTGAACGAGGCGATGATCGACGCGTTGCTGCAAGGGCTGCGCCGAGCAGCCGAGGACGACTCGGTACGCGCCGTGATACTGGCCAGCGCCGTGCCACGCCGGTTCTGTGCCGGGCTGCAACTCGATAGCCTGCGCGACGCGCCGCCATCGCGCGGCTACGCACTGGTGGAGAAGCTCTATAGCGGGCTGTGCGAGGCACAGTTCCATCTTGGCAAGCCGTCGATCGCCGCCGTCGGCGGTACCGCCCGGGGCGGTGGCATGACACTGGCGATCCACTGCGACATGATCGTTGCCGCTGACACCGCGACCTTCGGCTATCCGGAGATCGATGTCGGGCTGGTACCCGCGATTCACTACACCCATCTGCCGCGCATCATCGGCCGGCATCGTGCCTTCGATCTGCTGTTCACGGGGCGTTCGTTCGATGCGGCGGAAGCCATGTCGTTGGGGCTGGTCAACCGCGTGGTGCCAGAACAGCGCGTCATGGAGGAGGCTCGCGCGCTGGCGCGCTCCCTGTGCCAGAAATCGCCCGAGATCATGCGGATGGGGCGGCAGGCATTCATGCGGGCTAACGACATCGACTACCGGCGTGGCGTGGCAGGCGCGGTGGAAACGTTCGGGAACATCTTTGCTACCGAGGACGCGCAGGAAGGCATCGCCGCATTCGTGGAGCGACGCAAGCCACGCTGGCAAGCGTGAAGACCATGACGATGCGTGATCCTGGAACATCAGATGGGGCGCAAGACAGCGACGAGGCATTCCGCGCCGAGATCCGCTCCTTTCTTAGGAATGCCGTGCCGGCGGATATCCGCGCCGCCACGCGCGCGCACTGCCTGGTCACGCGGGAACAGGCGGCGCGTTGGCATCGCATCCTGCATGCCCAAGGCTGGGCAGCACCCGGCTGGCCACGCGAGCACGGCGGCACGGGGTGGTCGCTGGTGCGGCAGGCCATCTTTCGGGAAGAACTTGCGGCCAGCGACGCGCCCTACATCGAGAACCTCGGCATCGATACCATCGGCCCGACGCTGATCCGACACGGCACCGATGAGCAGTGCAAGCGGTTCCTGCCAGGCATGTTGTCGTTCGACGACTTCTGGGCGCAGGGCTACTCCGAGCCCGACGCAGGATCGGATCTGGCTGCACTGCGAACCACGGCCCGTCGCGAGGGCGATTGCTGGATTGTGAACGGCAGCAAGATCTGGCAAAGCCTCGGCCACTGGGCCAACTGGGCGCTGTTGCTGGTGCGTACCGATCCGGCCGCATCGCGCAAGCAGGATGGCATCTCGATCCTGCTCGTGGACCTGCGCACCCCCGGCGTGACAGTGCGGCCGATCCGGTATATCAACGGCTCGCATTTCCACGTCCAGATGTTCTTCGACGATGTGCGCGTGCCGGCAGCCAATCTGGTTGGCGAGCCCAATGGCGGATGGGCGATCGCCAAGGGCCTGTTGGTCATCGAACGCCTGTTCGTGGCCCGCATGGCGGAGTGCAAGGCGGAGCTGGCCAGGGCCGCTGCGCTGCTCCACCCGCCGCCAGGCGAAGGCGATCCGGCCATGCGCGGCGAACAGGAGATGGCGTTTGCGCTGACGGCGCGGCGCCATGCCGCACTGGAAATTCGTATGCGCGCGCTCGAAGCCGCGTGGTGGCCGGCGATCCAGCAGGCGGCCGAAGGTGGTCGGCCGGATCTTGAAGCTTCGCTGCTGAAGCTCGAGGGCATCCAGCTGCTGCAGGATCTTCATCTGTTCCGGATGGATACACATGGCACAGCCTCGCTGCGGCTCTATCCCGAAGCGCTCGATGGCCAGCCGCCTGGTGTGCCCGACGATGCCGCGTCCGCTGGCAATCAGACACTGCACATGTGGCGCTATCGCGGGAGTTCGTTGGCAGGCGGTTCGTCGGAAATTCAGCGACAGATCATCGCCAAGGCGATCTTCGACGGACAGACCGAACTGGACGTGCCGCGCAACGACCATCTTGGCGACGAACAGGCCATGATGGTCGACACGATGAGGCGGTGGCTGAGCAAGCATTACAGCTTCGAGTTCAGGCAGCAGGCCATGCACACGCCAGGCGGGTGCAGTGCATCCGCGTGGTCAGGCCTGGCCGGGCTCGGCATCACCAGCCTGACCATACCGGAGGCGCTAGGGGGCATGGGGCAGCCGATGACGGATCTGCTCCCACTGATGGAGACGCTGGGTGAGGCATTGGTACTGGAACCCGTGCCGTGGAGCGCGGTGTTCGGTACGCAGATATTGCTTGCGCTCCCCGTCGGCCCGTCACGTGATGCGCGCCTGGCCGCATTGGCCGGTGGTGATGCGCGCTGCGCAGTGCTATGCGGGAAGGAACCAGGCGTCGGGAAGACGCCGCAACCGACCGTGATCGCGCAGCGTGTCGGCGACGAGTGGCAGCTCAATGGTGACGATGCAATGGTCATGGGCGGCACCGATGCGCATCACTTCATCGTGGCCGCGACGCTGGACGACGGCAGCCTCGGCCTGTTCGATCTGCCGGCCGATGCCTCTGGCGTCGTCGTGCAGGGCTATCGCTTTCATGACGGCCGCGGCGCGGCGGAAGTGCAGCTGACCAACGTGCGGCTGAGCGCGTGCTCCATGCTTGGCCAAGGCGAACAGGCGGCGACGGCGCTCGATATAGGCATGACATTCGCCACGCTGGCCTTGTGTGCCGACAGTATCGGCGCCATGCGGCGCGCGCTGGGCATCACTGCGGAGTACCTGCGCACGCGCAGGCAGTTCGGCCGCACGCTCGCGGAACAGCAGGTGGTTCAACACCGCATGGCCGACCACTTCCGCGCCTGGAACGGTGCGCGTCATCTTGCAAGGCGGGTACTGGCCGATTGGGATGCGGCGCCGCCTGCCGAGCGCCGTCGCCGCATCTGCGCGGCGAAGCACCTGTCTGGCGTGGTTGGCCGCGCCATTGCGTTCGACGTCCTGCAATTGCATGGCGCGGTTGGCTTGCAGGATGAGACGCCGATCAGCCACTACAGCAAACGGCTTGTCGGCAACGATTTGCTGCTTGGCAGCGCCGATACCCATCTGGGTCGCTTCGCCGCCGCAGCGGATGCGGTTCCGCCAGCGCCGGTGCGCTGACAGAGACCGATCAGAGACGCATCAGTGCAATGGATCAGGAGGAGACAAAGAATATGCGGGCATTCCATGCTTCAAGACGTCTGATACGCGCGCTCGCTGGTGGTCTGATCGCGTTGGCAGCCACCGCAAGCTTCGGCGCGCCGGATGCCGCCTGGCCATCGCGGCCCGTCACCATCATCGTGCCCGGTGCGGCGGGCGGCACGATCGACATCCCGATTCGCCTGCTGGCGCAAAAGCTTGGCGCGCGTCTGGGGCAGGCCATCGTCGTAGACAATCGTCCGGGCAGCGGCGGCATCATCGGCACACAAGCCGCGCTGCGCGCGCCTGCCGATGGCTATACGCTTCTGGCCGGCAACGTCGGCCCGCAGGCCATCAACTACAGCGCGTACAAGCATCTCTCCTACCAGCCATCGGACCTGACGGCGATCACCGACATCATTGCCTTTCCTAACGTGCTGGTGGTCAACGCCCAGTCGCCAGCGAGGACCGTGGCTGATCTGGTCGAGCAGTTGAAGCGGAATCCCGGCAAGCTCTCCTTCGGCTCTGCCGGTATCGGTCAGACCAGTCACCTCGTGGGCGAACTGTTCAGGATGCGCACCAGCACCGATGCCATCCATGTGCCTTACAAGGGATCGACACCGGCCACCACGGCGTTGCTGGCAGGAGAGACCACGTTTCAATTCGACAATCTGACGCAGGCGCTGCCGTACATCCGTGCCGGCAAGCTGCGTGCCCTGGCGGTGGCTGCCTCGCAGAGAGCGCCGTCGTTGCCCGATGTTCCCACCATGGAGCAGGCTGGCTTCGCCAATTTCACGTCGACAGCGTGGATCGGCATCTTCCTGCCAGCGAAGGCGCCACCTGCCGTCATCGCTTCGCTCGAACAGGCCCTGGCGGCGGTCATGCGAGACCCCGACCTCATCTCCCAGTTCCGGCAGATGGGCGGCATTCCGGGCGGACAGTCGCCGGAGAAGTTCTCCGCGTTCGTGGCCGCGGAGCGGGAGAAATGGGGGCTTGTGATTCGCACATCGGGCCTGACGCTGGATTGACGCCCAGTGCATCGGCCAGCCGGGTGATTCAACCGGCGACCCGCCGCCGCATCTGCCGCCACTCCACCCACTGCCAAGACAACAGCGCCGGTACCCCGAACAGGACTTCGCGCGCGCGCTTGACCAGCGCGAGCGCGAGCGAGGTCTGCGGGTCGATGCCGAAGCTGGTGCCCAGCAGCACGATCACCGCCTCCTGCACCCCCAGCCCCGCCGGGATGAAGAACGCCACCTGGCGTGCGGCGAGTGTCAGGGCTTCGATGGCCAATGCCTCGCCGAAGCCCACCGGGTGGCCGAGCAGCGATAGTCCCCACCAGACTTCGAGCGTGCCGACGACGAGCCCGGTCATCTGCCAGATCAGCGTGCGCACCAGCACGCCGTAGTGGCGGCACAGCGCGCGAATCTGCGCGTCGAGGCGGGCGCCGTCGATCAGCGCGGCGAGCTTGTGGTCGTCGCCGAGCATCCGCTGCGCGAACGATTCGAGTCGGGTGAACCATGCGCCGTGGCGCAGTGCGTAGGCGAATAGTGCGGGGATCGGCAGTGACAGCAGCAGGCCGATGGCCACCAGCAGGCCGTGGTCGCTGTCCTGCGTGATCGACATCAGCAGCAGCACCCCGGCTAGTGCGAACAGGTAGTGCGAGAACATCGTCACCATCACCTCGATGACGATGCTTGCCGAGACCGCCGTACCATCTGGCACGCGCCGCCACGCGAGGCGGATACCGACGAGTTCGCCGCCGATGCCGGCCGTGGGCAGCAGCCGGGTCACGGCTTCGCGCACCGTCGCCACCCAGAGCAGGAAGCCCGTGCCAGCGCGTTTCTCGGGATCGGCCGGCGCGAGCAGCACGCGCCAGCCATAGGCGTCAAACCAGAGCGCGATGAGGTGGATCGGCACCAGCCACAGCAGCGGCCATCCGGCCTGCTCGAGGATGTGTGCCACTTCGGCAATGCCTTCCGTGGCCACGACAACCGTCAGGATCAGCAAACCAGCCAGTGCACCCAGCAGGGCGAAGCGTTTCATCGAAGTCCAGCGTGAAGATCAGTGAAGCCACCGCGACGCGGGGCAAAACGGTCCGCGGCGGCGCGCACGCGCGGGGAGAGCAGCGCGGCGAGTTCATCCGCGTGCCGGTAGCCGGTCATCGATGCGCCCACTTCGGCACCCGATGTCACGGCGGGATGCAGATACATCTCGACCACACCGCGCGGCAGTTGTTCGAACGCCGCCAGCAACGTGGCTTCGTCCATTGCGCCCGTGTCGGACAGCCCAAGCACATAGTCGTTGTAGGCAATGCCCGCGCGTTGCAGGCGCGCGCGCAGCAGCGCGAGCCAGGGGCGCAGCAGCAGCGGTCCACCGGCCTCGCGCGGTAGTCGCACGGCGCGCATGCCGTAGTCGCGTCCGATGCTCAGGATCAACGACAGCACGGTCGGATGCAGATGGAAATGCTTGTGTGCGTTGACGTGATCGAGCGGCAGGCCGGTGGCGGCGAAAGCCTCGAACTGCGCGCGGATCTCGGCAGCCAGTTGCGCGCGCACACGCGGCAGGAAGAAGAAACGGAAGCCGTCCCGCACCATCGCGCTGCCAAAGCGGCCGCTGGCGTCAACCAGATCCGGAATCTGGTCGTACGGCAGCGTGGCAACGCCATCGGCCAGCACCAGATGCAGGCCGACGCGCAGCCCGGGTAGCCGGCGTGCGCGTTCCACCGCGTCGGCGGCGGCCGGCGAGCTGACCATCAGGCTGGCGGCGTTCAGGATGCCCTGGCAGTGCGCGCGCTCCACGGCCTCGTTGATGTCGTGGTGAAGGCCGAAGTCATCGGCGGTGACGATCAGCAACTGGCCGTGGGTCATGCGGGTCAGGCCTCGTGCGAGCGGAGGAAGCGGAAGAACTCCACACCTTCGCGCAGCCGGCGCTTGGTCATGTTCCAGCTACCCGCCATTTCCCGCACGATCTCCCAGATCTTGCTGGGCCGGAAATAGAAGCGTTTGTAGAACGTTTCCACGCCGTGATAGATCTCCTCGCGGCTCAGGTGCGGATAGCTGATCGCGGCCAGTTGCACGCCGCTGTCGTTGACCAGGTGGATGACCTTGTTCTCCTCCAGCCAGCCGTTGTCCACGGCCTGCTTGTAGAGCGTGGTGCCGGGATACGGCGCGGCCAGCGAGACCTGGATCGTGTGCGGATTGATTTCCTTGGCGTACTCGATCGTCTTCTCGATCGTGTCGCGCGTCTCGCCGGGCAGGCCCAGGATGAACGTGCCGTGGATCTGGATGCCGAGCTTGCGGCAATCCTCGGTGAAGCGGCGCGCGATGTCGGTGCGCAGGCCTTTCTTGATGTTGAGCAGAATCTGGTCGTCGCCCGACTCGTAGCCCACCAGCAGCAGGCGCAGCCCGTTCTCCTTCATGATCTTGAGCGTGTTGTAGGGCACGTTGGCCTTGGCGTTACACGACCAGGGCAGGCCGATCTCGCCCAGCCCGCGAGCGATCTCTTCCACACGCGGCTTGAAGTCGGTGAACGTGTCGTCGTCGAACATGATTTCGCGCACTTCCGGCATGTTCTCCTTGATCCATTTCACCTCGTCGATCACGCTCTGCGCGGATCGCGTGCGATACCGGTGGCCGCCGACCGTCTGCGGCCACAGGCAGAACGTGCAGCGAGAGCGGCATCCGCGCCCCGTGTAGATCGACACGTACGGGTGCATCAGGTAGCCGATGAAGTAATTCTGGATCTTCAGGTCGCGCTTGTAGACCGGGGCGACGAACGGCAACTCGTCCATGTTCTCGATCATCGGACGCGCCGGGTTGTGTTCGATCGTGCCATCGGGCAGGCGATAGCTGAGCCCGGCAATGCCTGCCAGGGGCTTGCCGGCGGCAACGTCCTGGCACGTGTAGTCGAATTCCTCGCGACAGACGAAATCAATCGCCTCGGTGGCGCTGAGCGTGCCGCCCGGATCCACCGCAGCCTTGGCGCCGACCATGCCGATCATGATGTCCGGACGCCGCTCCTTGAGCTGCTCTGCAAAGCGCGCATCGGTCGGAAAGGACGGCGTGCTCGTGTGGATGATGACAAGGTCGTAGTCCACCGCGATATTCAGCGTCTGTTCCACGCCGAGCCCATCTGCCGGCGCATCGAGCACACGGCTGTCCGGCACCAGCGCGGCAGGCTGTGCGAGCCAGGTCGGATACCAGAACGACTTGATCTCGCGTTTGGCCTGGTAGCGTGATCCTGCGCCACCGTCAAAGCCGTCGTACGAAGGGGCCTGAAGAAAGAGCGTTTTCATCGGGGGCTATCCTGAGCGTGAGGCGTGGTCGAATAAAGAGGCTTGGGCAACGCAGGCCGGTTGCCCGGCTGCGCTGTGGAATGGGTAGGTGGCGCGTCGGTAGTCGTCATCACGTGGCCGCGCCAGTGCACACGGCCACCGCCGAGCGCGGCAGCCCATTCCACCAGCAACAATGCGTCGCGCAGTGGCGCGCGTAGCGCAGCGCCGATGCTGCCGGCGATCACGCTGCGCGCGAGCGCGCCGACGAGTGCGATGGCCAGCACCGGAAGGTGCGGCGCGAGCAGGCAGCCGAGCACCAGCATCGGCCAGGTGCAGGTCAGGAACGTGAAGAAGAAGCCGGACGCGTTCAGGGACCGGATCGTGCGAAGCCAGCGCAGCTCATGGCGCCACAGGGCGCGCAGGCTGGTCTCGGTGACGTCGGTTTCCACCACGACATCCGACAGCACGGTCTTCCATCCCGATTGCCGGGTCAGCTCGCCCAGCCAGTAGTCGTCCGCCAGCCGGTTCGCCAGCGCCCGAAACCCGCCGATCGCGTTGAGGGTGTCGCGGCGCAACGCGATTGTCGCGCCAAAGGCAAAGCGCCGCGACCCGCCCGCGTGGGCCACGCGGACCGACGGCGCGAACCATTCGTTGATAAAGGCGGCACCCAGCCGCGACCAGATGCCGTCGACTGGGCGGCCCCGATACAGGCATGTGACGACACCGACATGCGGATCGCTAAGCGGTCCTGCCAATCGGCGCAGGTAGTCGGGCGGCACGGCGATGTCGCTATCCGCGATCACCAGATGGGCGTGACGCGCCGCGCGGTACAGATTGATCAGGTTGCTGACCTTCGGATTGCGCCCATGCGTGCGCGCGTCGACGATCAGCACGATGTCGCGTTCCGGGAATGCCGTGCGCAGAAGGTTCACGACCGTGATCGCCGGATCGTCATAGGCGCAAACGCCGAAAACAAGCTGGTAGTCGGGATAGTCCTGCCGGCACAGGCCGGCCAGGTTTTCGTAGAGATGGGGTTCGGCCCCGCAAAGCGGCTTGAGCACACTGACCGGTGCCAGGTGTGATGGCGTGGCGGTCTGGGCAGGGCGCTTACGGCTGACACACGCAGCCACAACGGCGTAGACCGTGGCGGCCTCCACCATCAACTGTCCCACTGCAGCGGTCCAGATGGCACTCATGTCTGCCCCTTATCGCACGCGACCAAGCATCACTGCATCACCGGAATTCTTGTGAGCACACCGTGAACTGCATCAGGCCTGAAACAAAGGCGTGGACGTATTATTGCCGTCATACGCGCGTTGCGCCACAACTGGCTGTCATCGTTCACCCCGACGCGGTTTACCTGCATCCACTTTGCATCTTCGGGATTAATCCTGGATTAATGGCTTACCATTTCAGACCACTGTCACCGTGATGTAAAAGTGCTACCGTATGCACGTATTGCTCACCCCCATTTCGATCCCGTTTTCCCTGAATACCATGCGCGATAGTTCCATCGCTGACGATTCCCTGGCCCCTGAAGTCGCCCAGCACGACGAAGCCGCGCGGGCACGCCATCTGGCAGGCCGACGCAGCACGATGGTCAGTGTCTACGTCAATATCGCACTGAGCATTGCGCAAGCCGTGATCGGGATCATTGCGGGTTCACAGGCGCTAGTTGCGGATGCACTCCATTCGCTTTCCGATCTGATTTCCGATTTCGTGGTGTTGTTTGCAGGACACCATAGCCGCAAGGATGCCGATACCGATCACCCGTACGGGCACCAGCGTTTCGAGACTGCTGCCTCACTGGCGATCGGCGCATTGCTGCTGGCGGTGGGTGTCGGGATGCTGTGGGCGGCCGTCGGCAAGATCCAGCACCCGAACGGCGTACAACCGGTGCAGACCATTGCGATCTGGATGGCGCTTGGCGCGCTGGTGGCCAAGGAGTTGCTGTTCCGCTACATGCTGCGCGTGGCCGAACGGATCCGGTCGAGCATGCTCGTGGCCAACGCGTGGCACGCGCGATCCGATGCCGCATCGTCACTGGTGGTGGCGCTGGGTGTCGGTGGCAACCTGCTTGGCTATCACGTGCTCGACCCCGTGGCGGCGATCGTGGTCGGCTTGATGGTGTCGCGAACGGGCCTGAAGTTCGGCTGGGACGCGCTGAGCGACCTGATGGACCGCGCCGCGGACGAGGATACTGTGGCAGCGCTACGCGCGGCCATGCTCGAGACGCCGGGCGTGCTCGGATTGCATGACCTGAAGACGCGCAAGATGGGCGACATGATTCTGGTGGACGTCCATCTGGAGATCCAGGCCGACCTGACCGTCGAGCAAGGCCACGCGATTGCCACGGAGGCGGCGCGTCGTGCCATGGCGCGCAACGACGTCCTCAACGTGATGACCCATGTGGACCCGGTAAGGGTGACCGGAGTGAGCGGCGAGAGCCGCCGCTCAGCGTAGCTCGCTGCGGCGGTACAGGCTCAGACCCACCGCCAGGAACGCCAGTATCCCGGCGCAGCCCCGGTTGACCCAGCGCACGGCGCGCGCCGACATCGTCCGCATGGCGTGCTGCCCGCCAAAGGCGTAGATCATCATCATCAGGATGTCCAGGATGGCGGCCACCACGGCCAGGATCGTGTATTGCAGCGCCACCGGCTTGTCCGGGTGGATGAACTGCGGCACGAAGGCCGACGTGAACAGCAGCGTCTTCGGATTGGACAGCGCCACGAACAATGCGCGCAGGAATGCCGCCCAGCCATTGACTGACGCCTCGCCGGACGAGACAGTCAGCGCCTGCACCGGCGCCCGCCACAGCCCCCACGCCAGATAGAGCAGGTACGCGGCACCGATCCACTTGATCACCGCGAACATCTGCTCGGACGCCAGCAGCACGGCGCCAAGCCCGCAACCCACCGCACCGATCAGGATCAGGTCCGCCAGTGCCGCGCCGGCGATGCCACAGGCTGCCACCCGCATGCCGCGCGTGGCTCCGTTGCTCAGGGCCAGCAGCATCGTCGGGCCGGGCGTCACCACCACGGCGCCAACGGCAATCATGTACAGGAACAGGGTAGTGGCATCCATCGGCAGCATCCTTGGCGGTGGTCCCTCACCATGCGCGGCCTGTGGACAAATGGGCGGTTGACCTGGGGACAACCGGGTGAACAGCCTGTGGTCCGGCTGGGGGTCGCATGTGGGACGTATACGAACAACTCGGCAAGCTTACCGCTTTCCGCAGGCGGAAAGAAAACTTGTCCACCCGTATCCACGTATACATAACCCGCTTGCCCTAAGGGTTCGGGCAAACGTAAACCATTGATGCGGCAAGAGATAAGCCGGTTATCCACGCTGACGGGTCAGTCTTATCTATTACTACTATCTATGTATACGTAAACAACAATGTAAACAGACATGTATACGTAAACACCCGTATACGTGCCCTGCCTATTATTTCGGCACCTTGAACGCTTTGCGCGCGCGCTGTACTTCGGCGCGAGTCCAGCATCCTTCGCGATGGTCGTTGACCAGCCCCATTGCCTGCATCAGCGCGTACATCGTGGTCGCGCCCACGAACTTCCAGCCACGCTTCTTCAGGTCCTTCGACAACGCCACCGCCTCCGGGCAGGTGGTCATGCCCTGCAGCACCTCAGCCGTGAGCGTCTTGGGCCGGCTCTTCGGGTCGGGCTCGAACTTCCAGAAGTACGCAGCCAGCGACGATTCGGTCTTCAGCAGTTCCTTCGCGCACTGGGCATTGTTGATCGCGGCTTCGATCTTGCCGCGATGGCGGACGATACTTGCGTCGCCCAGCAGCCTTTCCACGTCGTGCTCGGTGAACCGCGCCACCTTGTTGATCTCGAAATTGGCAAATGCGCTGCGGAACGCCTCGCGCTTGCGGAGGATCGTCAGCCAACTCAGGCCCGACTGGAAGCCTTCCAGGCAGAGTTTCTCGAACAGCCGCCGGTCGTCGTCGACAGGGAAGCCCCATTCGTGATCGTGGTAGTGGCAGTAGTCCTCGAGCGTGCCGCACCAGCCGCAGCGTTCGCGGGGCTGTGGCGCGGATGTCGATCTGGTCATGCGATGGGGCTCCTTGGCGGGCAGGTTGGACGTGCGTCCACGCGATCTTGCGCCTGTTACCCGACGCGGTAAAGGCGCGGCATGGCTGGATTCGGACATGCGATTTGCATCACTGCCTGACGAATCCGGCTGGCGAAAAAAAAGCCAACCCGGAGGTTGGCTTTCTTCTGCTTGCGCAAGCGTAAGCGGTCAGGCGAGCTTCTTGCCGGTACGGTCGTGCATGAACACGAGTGCGACGAAGCTGATGGCCGCAGCGGCGATCACGTAGTAAGCGGGCGCCAGCTTGTTGTGCGTCGATTCGATCAGCCAGGTGACGATCAGCGGCGCGAAGCCGCCGAAGATCGTCACGGCGAAGTTATAGGCCAGCGACAGGCCAGTGGAGCGGACCTCGGTCGGGAACTGCTCGGCCAGCACGGCGGGCGCCGGGCCCGTGAAGGCGGCCAGCAGGATGCCCAGCACGATCTGCACCTGGAGCAGGGTAGCCGTGGTCGGCGAAACGTTGAGCCAGTGGAACAGCGGGTAGGCCAGCACGCCGATGGCCAGCGCCACGACGCCAAGCATCCGCTTGCGGCCCACGCGGTCCGACAGCATGCCCATCAGCGGGCACAGCACCAGGATGATCGCACCGCAGATCGCGGTGGACTGGAACGTGGCGCCCAGCGGCAGACCGAGTTGCTGCTTGGCGTAGGACGGCATGTAGAACACCAGCACGTAGGTGCAGACGGTCCAGAGGATCGTCACGCCCAGACCGGCCAGCACTTCGCGCGGATGATCGCGCAGCACCTGCGACAGCGGCGAGAACTTCACATTGCTCGCGCGGCGCTCGGCTTGCCGTGCCTCGAACTCGGGCGGCTCTTCCAGGTGCGAGCGGATGTACATGCCCACCGGGCCGATCAGCAGGCCGAACAGGAACGGGATGCGCCAGCCCCAGGCATCGATCTGGGCCTGGTCCAGGCCGTTGGTCACCAGCGCGCCCATGGCCGCGCCGAGCATGAACGAGATGCCCTGGCTGGCTTGCTGCCAGCTGGCGTACATGCCACGTTCCTCGTCGGGGGCGTGCTCGATCAGGAACGCCGTGGCGCCGCCGACTTCGCCGCCGGCCGAGAAGCCCTGGATCAGGCGCGCCAGCACGATCAGTGCCGGAGCCCACAGGCCGATCGAGTCGTAGGTCGGCGCCAGGCCGATGATCGCCGTGCCCAGCGCCATCATCAGGATGGTCAGGGTCAGCGCCGCCTTGCGGCCCACGCGGTCGGCGTAGACGCCCAGCACGATCGCGCCCACCGGACGCATGAAGAAGCCCACGCCGAACGTGGCTACCGTCAGCAGGAATGACGTCATGTCATTGCCGGTGGGGAAGAACAGCTTGGCGATGATGACTGCGAAGAAGCTGTAGACGGTGAAGTCGAACCATTCCAGGCCGTTGCCGATGGTCGCGGCGATGATCGCGCGGCGTCGGGTGGCCTTGGACAGCTCATTGGCGGATGTAGCAGTGACGGACATGGCGCGAATGATGATGTTGAGAGAACCTTTGGATGCCACTGCAAGCGCGTGCTCTGGCAGTGGCGAAGGCGTCATCTTAAGCGATTCCTTACACCAGCGAAGCCGTCAGCCCGGGCGGTGGCCGTGATGGGGCGCGTGTTGCCCGGCGGCGGGGCGCTCATCCCCTGCCGGAGCGACATTGCGGTCCGGAAGATTGGGTTTCTTGCGTGTGAACCAGAGCCAGACGGCGCTCGCGAGCCAGCCTGTGACGAATACCGTATCGCCCGCATGGTTGAACAGCGCGCTGGCGTAGGGGGTGCTGAAGACACTGGCGAGCGCTTCGGCGGGCAATCGTGCGACGATCCAGAGCAGTACGGCGGGGACGCTGCCGTAAACGCCGGGCTGCCACCACAAGGCATGGGGCAGGGCGTGCAGGGGATCGAAATGCTTGGCCACGGGGTTCTCCAGCCGATGCCCGGCACGTTGTCTGGGGCGCAGGGGCATCGTGTTCCCCATCATAGGCCGATTCGGCTTGCGCCTGTCGACGGTGCGGCCGGATCCCCTATGTGCTGTGTGCGTTATCCAACGCTCGCGCGCGGTGCGCGGATGGTCGGCGCAGGTCTTGTTGAAGTTTTTTGCACGAGGTGTCCGTAATTGGCCTGCGTCAGCGCCAGCTTTCTTTGCCAGACTTGAGGCATCGCACAAATTCGCTGAACGGCAACTCGCCATGAACACCATGCTTCCCGTCCTCTACGTGTCCCACGGATCCCCCATGCTCGCGATCGACCCAGGTCCGACCGGCGCCGCCTTCGACGCGCTCGGCGTCCGCCTGCGCGCGCTCAAGCCCAAGGCCGTGCTGGTGATTTCCGCGCACTGGATCTACAGCACGCTGGCGGTCAGCACGCGCAGCCAGCAGGAGGCATGGCACGACTTCGGCGGCTTTCCGCGCGAGCTCTACACGCTGCGCTATGACGCGCCGGGCTCGCCCGAGCTTGCCGGCCGCGTGAAGGCGCTGGTCGAGGCGGCTCAGATCCCGGGCGCCGGGTTTGTTTGCGAGGATGAAGAGCGTCCGCTCGATCACGGAGCCTGGATGCCGCTGCGTCACTTCTTCCCGGATGCCGACGTTCCCGTGGTCCAGCTCGCTTTCAACCCGTACCTGCCTCCGGCTACGCAGATCGAGATCGGCCGCGCACTGGCGCCGCTGCGCGAGGAAGGCGTGCTTGTGATCGGTTCGGGCAGCTTCACGCATAACCTGCGCGAAGTGTTTGGGGCGGGTGAACGCAAGGCGCAGCACGGCCCGGCGACCGAGCCGTACGTCGATGCCTTCCGCGACTGGATGAGCGGCGCGCTGGACGAGGCGCTGGCCACCGGCGACGTCAGCCGCATCGCGGACTATCGTGCCCAGGCACCGTTCGCCCGTCGCGCGCATCCGACGGACGAGCACCTGTTGCCGTTCTACGTGGCGCTGGGCGCCGCGATCGGGCCAGCCTCCGTGGCCGAAGGGCCAGCGCGGGTGGACCGCGTGGCCGATGAGGTCACCTATGGCGTGCTGGCGATGGACACGTTCGTCTTCGATGGCATCGGCACAGGTCATGCGCCGCTGTCGAAGGCGGCCTGAGCCTGCCGCGTGTCGAATCAGGTGATGAGATAGCGGCGTGCCGCCTTCGCGCCGAACAGGGCGATATAGCCCATCGTTAGCGCCACCACGGTGATGCCGATACGCAGGTCCGAGAGGTGCGCGACGCCGCCGATCAGCACGGGCCCGAGCAGCAGGCCCACATAGGCGAAGCGCGCTACGCGCGCGATTGCCTCCGCCGCGGCCACGCCGGGCAGGCGCGACGCGGCGGCGAAGAAGATCGGCACCATGTTCGCGGCGCCGAGCCCCATCAGCCCGAAGCCGATCAACGCGGCCAGCGGCAACGGCACGGCGATGGCCAGCACGATGCCGGCAAAGCCGAGCCAGGCGCTGCCGGTCAGCGTCCGCGCGTCGCCGAAACGGGCACGCAGGCGGTCACCGCCGAAGCGGCCGCAGGCCATGCCTCCCGAGAACGCCGCATACCCGAAGCTGATCCAGCCCAGCGGTGCCACGGCCACGTCGCGCATGTAGACGCTGGTCCAGTCGTACATCGCCCCTTCACCCACAAGCCCCAGGAACGCCATCAGGCCCAGCAGCCATAGCGCGCGCGACGCGTGTTCGCGGTGATGGTCGGCCGTGGGCAGCACCGGATGATCGGCCAGCAGCCCCGGCGTCATGCCGATTGCCACGCCCGCCGTCAGTGAGGCGATCAGCGCAGCGTGCACCAGCGGCGGCACGCCAAGCGACAGCATGAGCCCGCCGAACGCCGCGCCGATCATCCCACCCAGGCTGAACATGCCGTGCAGCGCGGACATCACCGGACGTGTGCGGCTGGCTTCCACGATCGCGGCCTGCGCGTTCATGCCGACGTCAAACGCGGCGTTGGCCATGCCGAATATCAGCAACGTGGGCAGCAGCAGGGCAAAGCTCGGCATGGCGATGATCGCCAGCGTGAGCAGCGCGAAGGCGACGCCGCCGATCATCGAGGCGCGCGCGCTGCCGAGCCGGCCCACCCAGCGGCCCACCGGGCCCATGGCGACGATGGCACCAGCGGCCACGGCCAGCATGGCGAACGACAGCATGGCATCGGACAGGCCGAAACGTGCCTTGATCGTAGGAATGTGGACGCCCCAGGTGGCAAATGTGGCGCCGTTGGCAAAGAACAGCGCCATGGTGCCGCGTGTGGCACGGGAGACTGCCGAGGGCGACGGGGGTGGAGCGGTTTCGGTACGGGCGGGTGATTCGATCGAGTATTCGGACATCAGGTACTACCAGACAGCAAGGAGACAACAAAGAGACAACAAAGCCATGACATGAGGCAATAACGCTGCGACGTCGCTACGCGGGGGCCGCGCCGGCACGCAGCAGGCCACGCTGATGCAGCGCGAACGCAAAGGCGGCCAGCGCGCCGATGGATAGCGCCACCATGACCCACAGCATCAGCCAGTAGCCGCCGGCGGCACGCCAGAGCAGGGCGCCGAACCACGGCGCGGCGGCCTGCATCAGCAACACAGGGGTCATCATTAACCCATTCAGCGTTGCATAGTGATGACGCGAGATCAGTTCGGGCATGGCCATCGCGCGCAGCATCGTGTTGACGCCGTTGGCGCAGCCATAGCAGATCGCCGCGAACATCAGCCAGTAGCCGTTCCCCAGCGCCAGACAGGCCAGCCCGATGGTCATCACGATGTAGACCGGCATCGACAGCCGCACCGGGTGATCGATCGGCAGCCGCGCCATGGCGAGCCGTCCGGCCACTTGCGCGGGCCCGATCAGCGCGGCCACGATCAATTGCTGCGCGACGGGCATCCCCTTCTCCGTCAGCATCGGAATCAGGTGGGCGCCGAGTAGCGATGCGATCACCGCCGTGGCTGTGAACGCCAGCACAACACACCAGAATACCGGCTGGCGCAGCGTCGCGCGGGCGATGCCGGAGGACGCCGCGCCGGCCAGCGGTGTGCCGCTGTGGGTGGCGGCATGGGCGTAGCTGGGATGCACGGCGTAGCGCAGCCGCGCGTGCAAGGGCGCGCAGACGAACAGGTTTAGCGCGGCAAAGACGACCAGCGTCTCGCGCCAGCCCAGATGGAGCACCAGCCACTGCGCCAGCGGGATGAAGATCGTGCTGGCGAAGCCAGCAAGCAGCGTCACATGGACGATCGGCTTCTGGTAGCCGTCCCCCCAGGCCTGACGCAGCACCACGAACGCCGGCTCGTACAGTGTCGACGCCATGGCCAGCCCGAGCGGAATCCACATCAGCAGGAATACCGCCGGCGACGGGCACCACGCCCAGAGCAGCAGTCCGATGGCGGCCAGCACCGAGCCCGTGCCCATGACCTTGCGTGCCGGCACGCGGTCCAGCAGCCGGCCTACTGCGAACGAGCACATCGCCCAGACCAGCAGCCCCAGCGAGAATCCGCCCGCCAGGAACGGTTTGCCGTACCCGAGAGACTGGCGCATCGGTTCGATGAACACGGTGAACGCGAAGTACAGCGTCCCCCAACTGATGATCTCGGTGATGCCGAGCGTCCAGACGATCTGGCGGGGTGGCAGTGCCGGGCCACCGGCGGGATGGGGGACGGAAGGAGCGTTCATGGCGCGCCCGACGCGGATTTGGGGGGGCGCCGGTGGCGAAGCTTGATCGATGAAGCGAAGATTGTATCGGTCCGCCCGTGCCAGCGGGAAGCCACTTTCCGGGGGGATCCCTTAGTCCGGCGTCGCCGGACCTTTCAGCTCGACGGTATTGCCGTCCGGATCCTTCACGTAGATCGACGGCCCGCGGCCCTCTGCGCCAAACCGCTGCTCGACCGGACTTGCATCAACATGATGAATACTTAGATGCCTAAAAATTGCTTGTTCATCGAACGGGTCGATGCGAAGGCAGAAGTGATCGAGGTTGTGGCCCTCCGGGCCGGGTCCGGCCCCGCCAGCCTGCCCGAGCGGGCCATCGAGCGAAACCAGATCGATCAGTCCGCCGCCGGCGCGCAACTGGGTCAGGCCGAAGGCGGGCTGCTCGCGCTCGATGGTGCAGCCAAGCACGTCAACGTAGAAGCGCACGAGGCGGGGGACATCGGCGGTGCGCAGCACCAGATGGTCGATACCGCGGATCTTCAGCATGGCGGGTTGCGCTGACCGGAGGGTCACCGGGAATCATTGATCGGGGATCAGCCGCTTGCCCAGGCTGACCGCGGCGTCACGGGTGTAGCCAAGTTCGTTGTAGAACGCCAGCACGGCGTCGTTGCCTTCGCGCACCAGCAGGTTGATCTTCGGGCAGCCGCGCTCGACCAGCAGCGCCTCGGCGTGTGCCATCAGCATACGCCCATAGCCACGGCCCTGATGGGCGGGGTCCACGGCCAGGTAGTAGACCCAACCGCGATGCCCGTCGAACCCAACCATGGCCGACGCGCGCACATGTCCGTCCACATCGCCGATCAGGAACATCTCCGGCTGCTCGGTCATCTTGCGGGCGATGTCGCGATGCGGATCGTTCCACGGGCGTGTCAGCCCGCAGGCTTTCCACAGGGCGATGACATCGGCTTCGTCGGTCGGGTTGTAGGGGCGGATTTGCATGGGAATGCCGGGAGTGTGTCGGCCTGCCAGTGTAGCGCCGGCCAGGCTATGACACGCCAAGACGCGCCCAGATGCAAAAACGGCGCGGGATTCACTCCCGCGCCGCCGTTCTGCTCCGCCGCAATCAGGCTGCCTGCTGCCCCGCCTGCGGATTGCGGAACTGGGCGAGCAGCTTTTCCCACCGACCGCGTGCCGCCTTGAGGTTGTTTTCCTTCACATGACCGAACCCGCGAATATCGTCGGGCACGTTCGCCAGCGCCACCGCCGTATCGTGGTTGGCCGCGCTCAGACCCTTCGACAGCTCGTCGAGCAGCGAACGATACTCGCCGATCAGCGCGCGTTCCGTGCGACGCTCTTCGGTCTTGCCGAAGATGTCGAGCGGTCCGCCGCGCAGGCCCTTGAGCTTGGCCAACATACGGAACAGCGTCATGGTCGACGGGCCGAAGCGGCGCTTGACCAGATGACCCTTGTCATCGCGCTTGGCCGTGGTCGGCGGCGCGAGCCAGAAGTTCAGCTGATAGTCACGGCCCGGCTCGCCTTCGAACTGCGCACGCAGCTTGTCCAGGAAGATGGGGTCGGTGTACAGGCGCGCCACTTCGTACTCGTCCTTGTACGCCATCAGCTTGGCCAGGTTGCGTGCCGCGGCTTCCGTCAGCGGCAGCGGCTTGCCTGCGCCCACCAGCGCGCTTTCCGCCGCGCGCACGCGATTCACCGCGTCGCGATACTGCTCGGCGTAGGCCGCGTTCTGGTACTTCGTCAGCAGGTCGACGCGATTGGTGATCAGCTTCTCCAGCAGCGCGCCCGACGACGTCGGCAGCTTCACCACATCCGCGCCTTCCGTCTGCGTCTTGAGCTTGCCGGTAAGCGACAGCACGTGATCGGGGTCGTGCGCCATGTGGCGGCCCCAGTCGAATGCGGCCTTGTTCTTGTCGACCGAGACACCGTTCAGTTCGATCGCACGCACGAGCGCTTCGAGCGACAGCGGAATCCAGCCCTTCTGCCACGCGTAGCCCAGCACCAGCGGGTTCGTGTAGATCGCGTCACCAAGCAGCGCCACGGCCAGCGCGCTGGCATTGATGAAGTCGCAGGCCTCGCCGACCGCATTGCGGATGTCCTGCTCGGCGGACAGGCCCGGGAACTGCCACTTCGGGTCCTTGATGAACGCGGCGGTCGGGGTTTGTGCCGTGTTGACCACGGCACGCGTGCGGCCCGTCTGCGTCTTCGAGATGACCTCATCGGTGGCCGACACGATGGCGTCGCAACCGATCACGAGATCGGCCTCGCCCATCGCGATGCGCGTGGCGTGCAGGTCATCCGGCTTGGCCGCGATCTGCACATGCGACAGCACGGCGCCACCTTTCTGCGCCAGGCCGGCCATGTCGAGCACCGTCACACCCTTGTTCTCCAGGTGCGCCGCCATGCCGAGCAGGCCGCCGATCGTCACCACGCCGGTACCGCCCACGCCGGTCACGAGGATGCCGTACGAACGGCGCATCGTCGGCAGCACGGGTTCGGGCAGCGCGGGCAGTCCTCCCATCGACATGCCAGTGGCCTGAGGCTTGCGCACCTGCGCGCCTTCGGCCGTGACAAAGCTCGGGCAGAAGCCGTTCACGCACGAGAAGTCCTTGTTGCACGACGACTGGTTGATCTGGCGCTTGGTGCCGAGTTCGGTCTCCAGCGGTTCCACGGAGAGGCAGTTCGACTTGACCGAGCAGTCGCCGCAGCCTTCGCACACGGCGTCGTTGATGAACGCGCGGCGTGCCGGATCAGGGAACGTGCCGCGCTTGCGGCGGCGACGCTTCTCCGTGGCGCAGGTCTGGTCGTAGATCAGGATCGTGCAGCCAGGCACCTCGCGCAGTTCGCGCTGGATGTTGTCGAGTTCCTCGCGTGGATGCACGGTCAGACCCTCGGGCAGCTTGATCGCGCTGTTGTACTTCTCGGGCTGGTCCGTGACGATGACGATCTTCCTCGCACCCTCGGCGGCCACCTGGAAAGCGATGTCCTGCACCGAAAGCTGACCGTCGACGGGCTGGCCGCCGGTCATTGCCACCGCGTCGTTGTAGAGGATCTTGTAGGTGATGTTCACACCGGCCGAGATCGACGCGCGGATCGCCAGCAGGCCGGAGTGGAAGTACGTGCCGTCGCCCAGATTGGCGAACACGTGGTTATCGCCGGCAAACGGCGCCTGGCCGATCCACGCCACGCCTTCGCCGCCCATCTGGCTGAACGTGCTGGTATTGCGGTCCATCCAGACCGTCATGTAGTGGCAGCCGATGCCGGCCAGCGCGCGCGAACCCTCGGGCACGTTGGTCGACGTGTTGTGCGGACAGCCCGAGCAGAACCACGGCTTGCGCTCGGCGGTGACGCGCGGCGTGGCCAGCGCTTTTTCCTTCGCCTGGATCAGGGCCAGGCGCGCCTCGATGCGCGCGCGGATGTCGCTCGGCAGGTCGAACTTCTCGAGCCGCGTGGCGATGGCCTTGGCGATGATCGCCGGGGACAGCTCGTAGTGCGCCGGCAGCAGCCAGTTGTTCTGCGGGATCGACCATTCGCCACCCGCGTTGTCCTTCTCGTCGAACTTGCCGTAGACCTTGGGACGCACGTCGTCGCGCCAGTTGTACAGCTCTTCCTTGAGCGCGTACTCCATGATCTGGCGCTTTTCTTCGACGACCAGGATTTCATGCAGACCCTCGGCGAACGCACGCGCGCCATGCGCTTCGAGCGGCCACACGCAGCCCACCTTGTAGAGCCGGATGCCGATGCGGGCGCAGGTCTCGTCGTCCAGCCCCAGGTCGGACAGTGCCTGGCGCGTGTCGAGATAGGCCTTGCCAGCGGTCATGATGCCGAAGCGCGCGTGCGGCGAATCGATCTCGATGCGGTCGATCTTGTTGGCGCGCACATAGGCCAGCCCCGCGTACCACTTGTAGTCGAGCAGGCGGGCTTCCTGTTCCAGCGGCGGGTCCGGCCAGCGGATATTCAGGCCGCCCTGGGGCAGCGCGAAGTCATCGGGCAGAACGATCCGCACGCGGTGCGGGTCGAGTTCAACCGATGCCGAAGATTCCACCACATCGGTCACGCACTTCATGGCCACCCACAGACCCGAGTAGCGGCTCATCGCCCAGCCATGCAGGCCGTAGTCCAGGTACTCCTGCACATTCGACGGGTAGAGCACGGGCAGGCCGCAGGCCTTGAAGATGTGTTCCGACTGGTGCGCCAGCGTGGAGGACTTGGCCGAGTGATCGTCACCGGCCAGCACCAGTACGCCGCCGTGCCTGCTGGAGCCGGCCGAGTTGGCGTGCTTGAAGACGTCGCCGGTGCGGTCGACACCCGGACCCTTGCCGTACCACATGCCGAACACGCCATCGAACTTGGCGTCCGGATACATGTTGACCTGCTGCGATCCCCAGACGGAGGTGGCGGCAAGGTCTTCGTTCAGGCCGGCCTGGAACACGACGTTGTGCGCCGCAAGGTGCTTCTTGGCTTTCCAGAGTGACTGGTCGAGCGCGCCGAGCGGCGAGCCGCGGTAGCCGGAGATGAAGCCTGCGGTATTCAGGCCGGAGGCGCGGTCGCGTTCCTGTTGCAGCATCGGAAGACGTACCAGTGCCTGCGTGCCGCTGATGTAGATGCGGCCGCGTTCCAGCGTGTACTTGTCTTCGAGGGAAACGTTTTCGAGCGCGCGACGGATGGCGTCGCTGACCGGAGGGGTCAGTGGGGCATTCATTTGTGCTCCTCTAGGGGCATGCTGTCGGGATCACCGACACATCAGTTGTGGGCAGCCGTTCGCAGTCTCTTTTGGAGCCATTGGACGACCGTGTCTCTGCGCGGCATGGTAGCACCGGCGTGCAGGCCGCGGTACCGTGCGATGCAGCATAAATCGCGCCCGGGACCCCCGTGATTTCCCGTATACGCATACGCCACACGTGTACACTGCGGTGCATCCAAACGGCGCACGCGCGAGCCACGATGTAGACCGCGCGCCACCACGGCGTATCCTGTCGTGGTGCAACCCGCCCCATCCAACTCCGACCATGACCAATACTCCTCGCCAGGGCGCGACCCTGGCCGTGCTGATCGATGCCGACAACGCGGCGCCTGCCATCGTCGAAGGCCTGCTGGCCGAAGTGGCCAAGTACGGCGTTGCCGCCGTCAAGCGTATCTACGGCGACTGGACGCGTCCTAACCTGTCGGGCTGGAAGGACCGCCTGCTGGCGCACTCGATCCAGCCGATCCAGCAGTTCCGCTACACCGTGGGCAAGAACGCCACCGACAGCGCGATGATCATCGACGCGATGGACCTGCTCTACACGGGCCGCTTCGACGGGTTCTGCATCGTCTCCAGCGATAGCGATTTCACGCGCCTGGCATCGCGCATCCGCGAACAGGGCCTGACCGTCTACGGTTTCGGCGAACGCAAGACGCCGAAGCCGTTCGTGACCGCGTGCGACAAGTTCATCTACTCCGATGTGCTGCGCGCGGACGCCGATTCGGATTCCGACTCCGAGACCGGGAGCGCGCCGGCACGCAAGCGCACGACCCAGGAACTGCGCCAGGATTCGCGTCTGGTGCGGCTGCTGCAGAGCGCGTCGCAAGCCGTGTCCGACGAGGATGGCTGGTCCACGCTCGGTGGCATCGGCAACTACATCGCCAAGCAGGCCCCGGAATTCGATTCGCGTAACTATGGCTACGGCAAGCTTTCGGAGCTGGTGACGGCGACGAACCTGTTCGAGGTGGAAACGCGCAATGGCGGCAATAACAAGACCCTCTGGGTGCGGCTGAAGAAGCGCAACAAGGGTGAGGGTGGTGGGCAGCCGCAGCCGGCGCAACCGCAGCAGCAACAGCAGCCGCAGCAGCAGGGGCAGTCGTCCCAGCCGTCCCAGTCGCAGCAGCCATCGCAGCAAGCCCAGCCACAGCAGCAGCGTCCGGCCCCGGCACCCGCACGACCCGTGCAGCCCGCGCCCGAACCCGTGGCAGTCATACCGGCAACCGAGCCCGCTCGGGTGACGGAAGAGGAAGACGACGACGCAGCCGGTTCCGCCTCAACGCTGATTCAGGAGGCCGTGGAGGTCTCCACCGAGAGGCCGAAGGCGGGCGGCAAGCGCGGCAAGCGTCCCGATGTCACGCTGAGCGATACCCCGTGGCCGATCGACCAGTCGGTGTTCTCGGCGCCCGGCGCGACCGTGCTGTCGGCACAGGTAGACGTGCCCGAGGAGACGAAGGCGGCAGCGCCTGCGGAGGAAGCCAAGAAGCCGGCGAAGAAGAAGCCTGCGGCAAAGAAGGCCGCACCGCGCAAGCGGGCGCCGGCGAAGAAGGCGGCTGCAGCGGAGTAAGCGCCGTCGTGGTCTGACGTCGCTGTCCTCTCCTGCAGGCGGGAGAGGACGAGAACCTCGTGCAGATTCAACGCAATCGGTTTGTTCCTCTCTCCCTTGCGCGGGAGAGAGTCAGCGCCTCAACAACTGACGCGCTATCTGACCAGCTGATTGATCTCGATGATCGGCATTAGCACGGCCAGCACGATCATCAGCACCACCACACCCATCGTCAGAATCAGCAGTGGCTCAAGCAGGCTGGTCAGGAACAGCGTACGGCGCTCCAGTTCCTGGCCTTCGCCGGTGGCTGCGCGGTCGAGCATCGTCGGCAGGTTGCCGGTGGCCTCGCCGGACCGGATCAGGTGCACCAACACCGGAGGAAACTGGTTCTGGGCAGCCAGCGCGCGCGCCAGCGATGCGCCTTCGCGCACGCGCGTGGTGGCGTCTTCGACGTTGGCCTTGAGCGCCTGATTGGTCAGTGTTTCTCCGGCGGCTTGCAGGCTGCGCAGGATCGGCACGCCGGCCGATACGAGAATCGACAGCGTGCTGGCGAAGCGCGCCGTGTTGTACCCGCGAATCAGCTTGCCGACCAGCGGCGCGGTCAGTAGCCAGCGGTGCCATGCCAGACGAACGTCGGGCTGCTTCAGCAGGCTGCGAATGATTGCCACGACCGCGGCGATGACACCCAGCGCGGCCCACCACCAGTTGCGCACGAAATCTGACAGCGCCAGCATGATCACGGTCAGCGTGGGCAGCTTCTGCTTGGTGTTGGCAAACACGCTGACCACCTGCGGCACCACATACGACAGCAGGAAGATCACGATCGCGAACGCCACCACCGTGACGATGGCTGGGTACGTGAACGCGAGCCGGATCTTCGACGTCAGCGTGTTGCGCGTCTCGATGTAGGTGGCCAACCGTTCGAGCACCATGCCGAGATGGCCCGAATGCTCGCCGGCAGAAACCAGCGCACGGTAGATGTCCGGAAAATCCTTGGGGTGCTGGGCCAGCGCCACGGAGAGCGAGCTGCCGCCCATGACTTCGGCGCGGATGCCCGCAAGGAGCTCATGCACGTACTGGCGTTCGGCTTGATCGGCAAGCGCGCCCAGGGCTTCGTCGAGCGGCAGGCCCGACACGATCAGGCTGGCGAGCTGGCGCGTGAACAGCGCCTGCTCCTGCGTCGACAGCCGGCGCACGAACGCGCTGCTGCCGCTGCGCTTGGCCAGCCCAGCGCCGGCTAGCGGGTCAACGATGATCGGCGTCAGTCCGCGTGCGCGAAGTTGCGCGCGCGCCTGCTTTGGGCTGTCGGCCTCGATGACGCCGCGATCTGCACGGCCGGCGGCGTCGGCGGCTTCATAGCGATAGGCGGGCATACTGCGCGGGCTCCTTCGCTCTAGTCGCGCGACACGCGCAGCACTTCTTCAAGCGAAGTGGCGCCGCTGTCGATCCAGCGCTGCGCATCACCGCGCATCGTGTGCATGCCCTTGGCCAGCGCCCGTTGCTTGATCTCGGACTCGGGCTGCTGGCGGTGGATCATCGTCTGGATTTCGGCATCGACAGTCAGCAGTTCATACACACCCATACGGCCTTGATAGCCGGAATTTCCGCACTTGTCGCAACCAACCGGGTGCCATACGCGCTGCAGTGGCTTGCCGTCGGCAAGAAGCGTCTCGGATTCGCCCGGTGTGACTTCGATGACTTCCTCGCGCTTGCAGTGCGGGCAGAGACGGCGCACCAGCCGCTGCGCCAGCACGCCGATCAGCGACGAGGAAAGCAGGAACGGCTCGATGCCCATGTCGACCAGCCGAGTTACGGCTGAGGCTGAATCGTTGGTGTGCAGCGTGGCCAGCACGAGGTGGCCGGTCAGCGAAGCCTGCACCGCGATCTGCGCGGTTTCGAGGTCGCGGATTTCGCCGATCATGACCACGTCCGGGTCCTGACGCAGAATCGCGCGCAGGGCCTTCGCGAAGGTCATGTCGATGCGCGCGTTGACCTGCGTCTGTCCGATGCCGTCGAGATCGTATTCGATCGGGTCCTCGACGGTCATGATGTTGGTCGTATGGGAGTCCAGCCGCGATAGCGCCGCGTACAACGTCGTGGTCTTGCCCGAGCCCGTGGGTCCGGTCACCAGCACGATGCCGTGTGGCTGGCGAATCAGATCATCGAAGCTGCCCAGCGTCGAGCGCGCCATGCCGAGCTTGGCCAGATCGAGACGGCCCGCTTCCTTGTCGAGCAGACGCAGCACCGCGCGCTCGCCGTGTCCGGTCGGCAGCGTGGATACGCGCACGTCCACCGGCCGTCCGCCCACGCGTAGCGTGATGCGGCCATCCTGCGGCAACCGTTTCTCGGCAATGTCGAGCTGCGCCATGATCTTGATCCGCGAGATCAGGGCACCATGCAGCGCCTTCTTCGGACGCACCACGTCGCGCAGCGTGCCATCCACACGGAAACGCACGACCGATGCCGATTCGAACGGCTCGATGTGGATATCGGAAGCCTGCTCGCGCGCGGCCTGCGTCAGCAGCGCATTGATCATGCGGATGATTGGCGCATCGTCCTCGGACTCGAGCAGGTCTTCCACGGCCGGGATGTCCTGCATCAGGCGCGACAGATCGACTTCGCCTTCCACCTCGCCCACCACCTGCGCGGCGGTGCCGTCCTGGCGGTTATAGGCGTCGGACATCGCCGCCTCGAGTTCGGCCTGTTCCAGCACGCGCAGATGCAACGCGCCGTGCACGCGCGCCACCTCGGCCAGCGCGGCCGGAGAGGTCTTGCGGCTGACCCAGACTTCGAGTCCGTCGGGGCGTTGGTGCGCGATCAGCAGCGGTGCTTCGCGCGAGAACGTGTACGAGACCAGCCGCGCCGCCATCGGCGACGGGGCTTCGAGTGGCGTTTCTGTCGCGGCGGGTGCCGTCACTGGCGTATCGGTTGCCATGATGATGTTCGACCTTACGCGCCCTGGCCGGAAGTGGTCTGCGAGAGCGGCCGCTGTACCGGCTGCGGCACGGTCTGTGGCGCGGGTGCGGACGTGGACGGTTGTCCCGGCGCAAGGGGCACCGGGCCGGGCACCGGACCGTTGTAGCGCGGGTCGACGAACGGCGCGGTCGGCGCATCGGCCGGCGGCAGCACGGGTGTGTTCAGCTCGCGGACCACCATGTTCGGCGAGACGAAGTTCTGCTGCTGGCCGCGGATGAAGTCGTAGCGATCCTGCGTCAGACGATCCGTGGCGGTGGTGGTGCGCATCACGTAGGGGCGCAGGAACACCAGCAGATTGGTCTTCGAGCGGGTCTTGTTCTCGTAGCGGAACAACGAGCCGAGGTAGGGGATGTCTCCGAGCAGCGGCACTTTCTGGACGTTGTCGCCGTAGTTGTCCTCGATCAGGCCGCCCAGCACGATGATCTGGCCATCGTCCACGAGCACATTGGTTTCGATCGATCGCACGTTCGTGGTGGGGCCCTGCGGGTTGGTGAGCGTGCCGGGCGCCACTTGCGAAGACTCCTGGTAGATCTGCATCTTGACCAAGCCGCCTTCGGAAATCTGTGGGCGCACGCGCAGCGTGATGCCGACATCCTTGCGGTCGAACGTCTGGAACGGCGTCACCGAGGTCGAACTGCCAGTCTGTGCGTACGATCCCGTGGTGATCGGAATGTTCTGGCCGATGAGGATCTTCGCTTCCTCGTTCTCGAGTGTGATCAGGTTCGGCGTGGACAGCAGGTTCACGCTGGTGTTCTGTCCCAGCGCGTGGAGCAGCGCGCCCAGGCCGATGGCCTTGTTGATCACCCCAAGATTCAGGCCGCCCACATCGGGCACGAGGCCACTGATGGCCGCCAGGCCGGCGGTCTTGTTCTGGTTGTAGAGCGCGGCCGCCGCAGTCAGGTTGATGATGTTCTGGCCGCCGGTACCGAAGTTGGTCCCCGCGAAGCCGACGGTGTTGCCGCCCGAATTGATCAGCCCTTGCCACTGGATGCCAAGCTGGCTGTCCAGCGTGCCGCTGACCTCCACGATCATCGATTCGATGTAGACCTGCGCGCGCCGCGCGTCGAGGTCGTCGATCACGCCGCGCAGATTGCGGTACACCGGCTCGCTGGCGGTAATGATCAGCGAGTTCGTCGACGGGTCGGCCTGGACGATGCCGCCCGTGGTTGGCTGCTGGTTGACCGCGAACGATGCGGAGAACGCGTTGCTGCCGCCGCTGCCGAAGCCGCCGCCGGAGCCGCTGCGGTTGTAGTTGCCGGTATTGCCGCCGGTGTACTGGCCGCCTTGCGGCAATGAGGTGGATTGCATTGCGGCGCCGCCCGTCGCGCCGCCGCCGGGTTGCGTCGAGCTGGAGAAACTGCTGTCTGCCGCAACGATGGCCCGCAGCGTGGCCGCGAGCTTCACGGCGTCGGCATTCCTGAGCGGCACCACCCAGATGTTGCCAGGGCGCGCGAACGGCTGGTCGATCTTCTCGATGAGCTGGCGTGCCTGCTGCACGCGTGCGCGGCTGGAGGCGCGGATCATCAGCGAGTTGCTGCGCGGTTCCGCCACGACGGTCGTGCGCAGGCTCGCGTCGCCAGCGCCGGCTCCACCTGCGGCGGCGGTCGGGTCGAGCAGTTTCTGCAGGACCACTGCTGCATCGCTGGCGATCGCGTTCTTGAGCGGAATCAGCTCCACTTCGCCGGACGCGGGCGCATCCACCGCGGCGATGATCCGTGCCAGACGGCGCAGATTGTCCGCGTAGTCGGTGATGACCAGCGTGTTGTTGGCCGGGTAAGCGGTGATCGTGTTGTTCGGCGCGATCATCGGCCGCAGCACTGGCACCAGGTTGTTGGCCGATTCGTAGTTCAGGCGGAAGACCTGCGTCACCACCTGGTCGCCGCGATTGCTGCTGGGACCGACAACCGTGGGCGAGCCCTGCAGTTTGGCATCGGCTTCGGGTACGACCTTGGTGAAGCCGTTGGACTGGACCATCGCGTAACCCTGCATCCGCAGCACGGAACCGAGCGTTTCCAGCGCCTGCGCGCGCGAGACCGGCTGCTCCGTGACCAGATTCACGGTGCCCTTCACGCGCGGATCGATCACGAAGTTCTTGCCGGTGGCCTGACCGACCGCCTTCACCACCGACTCCAGATCGGCGTTGACGAAGTTCAGCACCACCTGGTCGCGATTGCTGCGCGAGCCGATGTCGTTCGGTTGCGGTGGCTGCTGGGATGGCTGGGCCCAGAGCGGGGCGGGCGCCAGCAGCGACAGGCCGCACAGCAGGACGACGGCGCGGGCGCAGGCGGTACGAAAGACGGGTTGGTTGGCTCGGGTTTTCATCATCGATTCAAGGCGGGCTGCCGAGGACGGGTCCTCAGTAGCGCAGCCTGGTCACATTGTTCTCATGTCGTCCCAGCAGGCTCATCAGGCCTGCCAGCTGGGTGGCCGCTTCGGGGTCGGTACGTGCCGTGCCATCGAAGCGCGCCTGCCGGCCGATCGTGCCGCTGCCCTCCAGGTACAGCGGCCCGGCCGTGGTTTTCAGTTGCAGCGTGCCGTCCGCGCCGGTCAGCTCGACCTCGGCGCGGTAGCTGCCCAACGGGCGCAACCGGCTTACTGCGGCGGACATCTGCTCGAGTTGCATCGACAGGTGCCCGTACTTCTGGTTGCCGGCGAACTTGCCTTGCAGCGCCGACCAGTCGATACGCATCATGCCGTCGGGGCGCAGCGTATTGAAAGGCGCACCGACGCCCTCTAGCAGTGACGCCGGCAGGCGGATGCTGCCCGGCGTCACGGTCCAGCCCGACGGCGTGACGGCTACCGTCGTCGGCGTGCTCATCGCCTCGCTGTGCGAGACGGTCACGCGGGCCGTGCCCGTGAGCAATGGCCAGAACGCCACGTCCCAGGTCAGCCGCCCCGGCAGTACCGTGGCGGTCTGGCTGCCCGTGCCCGCTGACAGCGCCAGCGTGGCGCTGCCGTGCCATATCGTGCCTGCCGCGTCGGCCAGCAGCACCCGGCGTTGCGTCTCGCCGGCGATGCGTTCGGCCAGCCACGTGGCCGGCATCGATACCAGTACGGTGACGCCGACAGTGGCGATGCAAAGCAACGTCCAGCGCACGCGCCGCCAGCCGCGCGACGCGCGGATGCGCTGTCGCGGGAGACGCAGGGCTTCGAGCCGCGCCATCACCGGCCGCCGGTGCCGGGGCCCTGCAGCGTCGCGGTCATGTTGACCAACGCCGTGGCGCCCACATAGCTGATACGTGTATCAGTGACCTTCAGTCGTTGCTGTAGCCGCACGTCCTGCAGCCAACCGGCCACGGACCCGAACGGCACCTTGTCCAACTGAATCTGGACGGCGTTGTCGCCGGTCGTCATCAGGCGCGTGGCCTTCAGGCCGTGCTGCACCAGGCTGTCCTGCAGCGCCTGGGTCAGCGCGTCGCCACGCAGTGACGGGGCGCGATTGGCCGACAGGCCGCGTGCTTCCTGCGCCAATGTTTCCATCTCGGCCAGATCCGCACGCAGCACCGGCAGGTTGCGCATCAGCCGCGCTCCCTCGACGGAGGCCGGCTCCCACAGCAGCAGGTAGCCAAAGACCAGCACAAGCACCACCGCGCCACCGCCGAGGATGGCCTGTTCGCGCGGATTGCGTGCGGTCCAGAATACGTCGACCTGCTCGCGCCACCGATCGGGGACGCGCGGCTTGAAGCGGGCGAGGCGCGTGGCCATGTTGGTTGACATGCCTGATCTCATGATGCCGTCCCGCCTTCCGCCTTCACGGTCCAGTGCGAACCGGTCGGCGCCGGGGCGCCCCCGCTGCGGCTCGCCGCATCGGGCGGGCTTCTGTCTTCATCCATCTGCAGACCGGCCTGGCGCACGGCGTTCTGCAGTGCGGAGGTGTTGGTGCCGGGCTTGAGCGTCACGTAGAGCGTCGCGGCGCGGTATTCGAGCTGGAGCAGCGCATCGGGCGGCAGATCGCGCGCGGCGCGCGCAAAGCCGTCGGCGAGCGGCAGGAAATCGTTGGGTGTGCTGCGACCGCTGGCCGTGCGCAATTGCTCCACCTGGCGGCGCATCAGCAGAATGGGCTCGGCTACCGGCGGCACGTTCGGAAATGCTGTGTGCAGCAGATCGACCTGAGCCGCCTCCAGACGCTTGGCTTCCTTGCGAAGCGTCAGCCATTGCACGTTCATGCCGACGATCTGCACGAGCAGGAGCGCGACGACCAGCAGGGCCGGCCAGCGCCATGCGCGCACGTTCCAGCGGTCCATGCGCCCTTGGGCGAATTCGAACTGCGCCAGATCGAGCTGCGGCTGCTGCAGGCATTCCTCGATACCAGCCAGCCAGATGCGCCAGGTCTCGGAGGCACGCGATGCGTGCATCGGCGGACGCTTGCCTTGTAGCGCCGGTACTGGCGCGTTCGCCAGGGCCGCGTTGTCGCCATGCCATTGACCGGCCGGCGCCAGGAGCTGCCATGTCGACAGCGCACGGTCATCGAGCAGCAGACCGTAGCCCTCGTACGGGCCGGTGCGCACAGTCAATTGCCACAGGCGCGACAGTTCGCCCGGCGCAGGTGCCGCGGTGTCGAGCAACAGCGCTGATTGCGCGAGTGTGGAGGTGGCGGCTTCCACGACCAGCGTGGCGGGTTGTTCCGGACTGGTATCGACCGTGCCCACTTCCGTTGGCGCCGACTGCGCAGCGGCGCGGGCCGGAGATACGGGACCATCCGCGGTGGCCAGCGCCGGTTCCGGCTCTGGCGCCGGTTCGGGGGCCGTGACTGGGGCCGCGAGCGGCAGGCAAAGCTGGGCGGCCACCACATGGCGGCGGCGATGCTTGTGTTCTGCGAACTGGTCGAGCGCTGCGCGCATCCAGGCGCGGTCGGTCACCATCAGCAAGCGGCGGCGCGGGCCACGTGCTGAACCGGCGCCATCGAATGCCGGCCCCAGGGCGATATGGCATGGCGCGGCGTCGGTGGCCAGCACGTCCTCCACGAGGTTCGGTAGCGCGAGGCGCATCCGTACTGGCGGCAGAGGCGGGACCATGGCCGCCGTCAGCAGGACATCGCTGGCGGCCACGATCAGCACCAGGCGGTCTGCCGGCGGCATCTCGGACGGCACGGCGTGGCCTTCGCGCAACAGCTCGGGTGCCTGTTCGGCCGCCTGGCGGCGATTCTTATCCCCTACGGGCGTGCGTACCAGCGCAAATGGCATGGCGCCGAACTGCCACGGTTGCGGCTGATCGTGCGGCCGATGCGGCAGGCGGACGTAGAGGGTGGTACTCAAAATTTCCCTGTAATCAGTGGAAAAGTCGCGCGGGAGTTGCCCGACAGGGGCGTCCGGGCGACGCAAATCGTTGCGGGGGATAGCCTGGAATAGCGGCAGACAGCCGCCCAGGTTCGGCGCAGCAGCATACCTTGCCTGTGTGACTAACTCGCGTCAATAGCGTCCCATCCCAATTTGCAGGCGGCAGAATCTAACGCTGTCGCAGGACAAAACCTGATGCGCGTCGGCCAGTTAGTTCGACGGGGGCATGGCATCGGCATCGCGCGACCAGACGACGCGGGTCGTATTGCCGCTGCCCTGCACATTCTGGCGCTCGACCAGCGATACCTTGAGGCGGCGCGCCCGATCGTGCCGCACCAGACCGTAGATCAGGAAGTAGCGCGAGCTCACGTCGAGCGTGTTGGCCGTGATCACCGCCTTTGGTGCAATCGTCTGCAACTGTGTCGTGATGTCGCCAGTGTTGTTGAAATAGGCGCGGTCGCGCTGGCGGACAAGCTCGCGCGCGCGGTCCAGCGGCAGCTTGTCGATCACGGCGGCCAGCACCTCCGCGTCCGCGGTATTGGCGTTGACCGTGGTGCGTTCGGGCAGCACCGTCACGAACGGTTCGAGCGTGTCGATCATCTCCGGGGTGAAGCCCGGAATCGCCAGCAGGCTTTGCACGCTGTCTGGCGGCCTCGGCACGGGTTGCCCGTCGCCCGATCCACCCTTGGCTGCGCGCAGGACATATTGCGCAGTGCTCTCCGCCAGCGCAGCGTTCATGCCGAGCGTTTGAAGCAGGCGTCCGAATGCCTGCATCGATGCGGGGTCGATCGAGATCGTGAGACCGGATTCGCCGGACGTCGACTGATAGAGGTTGGTCAGGTTGAAACGTGCCTGGGCATCCAGGATGCGTCCGGAGAGGAACGACGTTTCTCCGGCCTGATCGGTGCGAAGCCCGGCGCCGAGAAAATCGGACAGGCGTGTTTCGGCCACCGGGACCGACCACGGCTCGCCGAGGTAGTCGACGTTCGAGCGGCGCTGGTCGTCGCGCAGAATCAGGCGTGCCCAGTCCACCGCGGCGCGCTCGATCCACTGGGCCTGCGCCATCAGCCGTTGATTCTCGATCGAGCGGATCTGCACCTGCTGGCGCCAGAGCATGCCGGAGACCACCACCACGGCCAGCGTCACGATCAGCAGCGCCGTGACGACAGCGGCGCCACGCTGGCGGGATCGCATGAAGGAGGGAGGGGGGTGATGGCGCACGGTCACAGTCCCGTCGTGCAGATCTTCTGGAACTGGCGGGGTACGTCGCCGTCGCCCATGCGGGCCAGGACCGTCAGTTCGACTGCACGGATCGCCACGGTCTTCGCCACAAGATCGAGGCCAGGCTGCGCATCGCTGGCGCCGACTGCCGCCGCGGCGCTGCCTTGCTGCAGCGCGGCCCGAATGCGCCCGGTGTCCGTCAGCCAACCGGACGGCTCCACCCAGACCCGTGCGGAAAGCTGCTCGGCGTTGGGCAGCAGCGGACGCAGCTGGACACCTGTCGTGGCGGCCGTCTGACGCATCGACTGAATGGCGTTCTGTACCTCGTTGCGCGACATCGCCGGGCGGCTTGCCGCGCGGACGACCGTGTTGCCGTCCAGGCGATAGGACACGACCTGCCAGGCCGGCGGCGAGCCGGCATCGCGTCGATCGCGCACCATCAGTATCTGATTCTGGGCGAGTTCCACCGGGCTGGCCTGCAGCAGCGCAGGCAGGGTCAGGTGCTCGCAGTCGGACTGGAATTGGCCATAGAGCACCTTGAGCGTATCGAGCCGCTTGTCGTGATCGACCAGACGTTCACGGGTGCGCGTCATCGAATCGAGCGCGCGCCATCCGATCACGGCCATCACGGCCAGCAGCGTGATCGCCACCAGCATCTCGAGCAGCGTGAAGCCGCGGCCGCGGTCAGAGGACATTGCGCGTTTCATTCGGAACCAGCGTGACGAGCCAGGCCAGCCGCACGGACTTGTTGGTGGCCGAAGGGAAGACGGAGATCTCGACGCGCCGGAAGGAGGGATTCGGCGTGCTCGTGACGGACTCCTCGCACCAGAGCGTGGCGCCGCCCTGCGGGCAGTCATAGCCACGCGTGCCGGGCTCGGGCCAGGTCTTCGAAAGTCGCAATGTGGCGAGGTGGTTCTCGGCGCTGAACTCAGCCAGCATGCGCTGCTGGAGCGATATGCTCGACTCGGTCATCGAACCCATCGCCCGCATGGCGGCGGTCAGGGCCACTGCGAGGATCGTCAGCGCGACCAGTACCTCGATCAGCGTGAAGCCTTCGCGGCGATGTTGAAGAAGGCGAGGCGCGCTCATTGCAGGACCGTGGCCACGTAGCGGCCGCTGCCATCGCCGGTCACATCGACGCGAATGGCGCCGCTCGTGAGGATCAGGCGCTGCGGTTCGTCGATCAGCTCGCGCCCAAAGACCAGTCGAACCGGGCCGGTACCCAGGCGGCGCCCGCCTTCGGCAATGACGGCGCCGTCCAGGCGTACCCGCCATTGACCAGGCGCGAAGATATCGGTCCGCATCGGCACCCAGCCCTGCGGCGTGGATTCGAGAAAGCGCCAGCCCCCGGCATCACCCTCCCAGGCGATTGGGCGGGCGCCAAGCTGGGCGTCTTCCTGGGCGAGTTCGAAGAGGCGGGCGATGCGCTGGCCGTCGTCGAGCACGCGCCCGCGTTCGTTGGGCGAAGCATTGACGGCCACCAGCGAGATAACAATGCCGGCGATCACCATGACCACCAGCAGTTCGAGCAGGGTGAAGCCGGGGACCCGGCGGCACGTCCGGCGACAAGGAGCGAATGCGGTCAGGCCGCGTGGTGTCGCCGGGCGCATGGATCAGAAAGGGCGCTTATTCCCAGTTGCCGATGTCGGCGTCGTTGCCGGTGCCGCCGGGCTGGCCATCGGCACCGAAGCTGAACACGTCGATCTCACCGCGTACGCCGGGGTTCAGGTACTGGTACGGGTGACCCCACGGGTCCTTCGGCAGCTTTTCCAGGTAACCACCACCCTTCCAGTTGTTGGGAACGGGCTCGATGGTCGGCTTGGTCACCAGCGCCGCCAGACCCTGTTCGGTGGTCGGGTAGCGGCCGTTGTCGAGACGGTAAAGCTTCAGCGCCTGCATGACCGACGAGATGTCCTGACGCGCCGCGACGATGCGTGCCTCATCGGGGCGGCTCATGATTTTCGGCACCACCAGGGCCGCGAGCACCCCCAGGATCACGATCACCACCATGATTTCGATCAGGGTGAAGCCGCGCGCGCGGCGGCGTTGGCTGGGGAGTCGGGTGTCGGGCTGGCTGGCGAATCTGCGCATCGTGAATAGTGCCTTGGACTTGTATGTCGGGAGAGAGCCGCGCCGAGGCAAGCAGCACGGCGGATATGATCGGAAAGTATAACCGCCGCCGCATGACTGTTTAATGTGCTGAGGCAGATCCGGCTGTGCCTAATGCTGCATTGCATCAAAAATCTTGCATTGGCGATGCACGTTATCTATGATTCCAGTCACGATGCAACTGACCCGATTCTCCGACTACGCGCTGCGCCTGCTGATGTATGTATCACGCGGCGACGGCAGCCGGCCAATCACGATTGCCGAGGTTGGCCAGCAATTCGATATCTCGCATAACCACCTCGTAAAGGTGGCTGCGCGGTTGTCGAAGCTCGGCTGGATTTCGGCAACGCGCGGGCGCCACGGCGGTCTGCAACTCGGCCCGGGAGCGGAGAAACTGTCCGTTGGCGCGATCCTGCGCGAGCTCGAAGGCCGCAAGGCCATCATCGACTGCGCCGATCCGCCATGTGCCTTGAATGGCAATTGCCGTTTGAAACGGGCACTCGATGACGCCGAAGAGGCGTTCTATCGCGCGCTGGATGGTGTGACCCTGGCCGATGTGTCAGGTAGCCGCACGGCCGAATCGATCATCAGCCTGCATCGAGATTTCCTGAGCCGGCACGTGGCATAAGGATTCGGGGGGCCACCCCGACCCATGTCGTCTGCCGGCTTTATTGTGTGCAAAAACATGCATTTTACATGCATGATTCAAGGAGTTTTGCTGATGTTGTCCGCTGCTTCCCGCCCCTATATCGATGCCAGCGTCCCCGTGCTGCGTGAGCACGGTCTTGCGATCACGACACATTTCTACCGAGAGATGTTCGCGGCGCGCCCCGAACTGAAGCGCATTTTCAACATGGGCAATCAGGCCAATGGCTCGCAGCAGCAATCGCTGGCCTCGGCAGTGTTCGCCTATGCGGCCAACATCGATCGTGCCGACGTGCTTGCGCCCGTGGTCGAGCGCATCGTCCACAAGCACGTGGCGGTCGGATTGACGCCGGCTCACTATCCGATCGTCGGCAAGTATCTGCTGGAAGCCATTGCCGCCGTGCTGGGCGACGCCGCCACGCCGCCGCTGCTGGCCGCCTGGGACGAAGCCTACTGGCTGCTGGCCGGCGAACTGATTGCCGCAGAGGCCCGACTCTATGAACGCCATGGCGTGGCGGCAGGTGAGCTTCTGCGCGTGCGCGTGGTGAACCGCGAGCAGGAGGGGGATCAGGTGGTGGCGTTGACGCTGGCCGCCGAAGACGGCTCGCCGCTGCGTGACTTCGCGCCGGGTCAGTACATCAGCGTCGAGGCATCGTTCGCCGACGGACGCCGTCAACTGCGCCAGTATTCGCTTTCGGGCGAGCGCGGCCTCCCGACGTGGCGTATCTCGGTGAAGCGCGAAGATGGCGCAAGCGACGCGCCGGCGGGTACGGTATCGAACTGGCTGCATGAGAACGCCCAGGTCGGCACGACGCTGCACGTGAGCACCCCTTGGGGCGATTTCGCGCCCGAGCTCGATAGCCGCCAGCCGATCGTGCTGATGTCGGCAGGCATCGGCGTGACGCCGATGGTCTCGGTGTTGCGCACGCTCGCACACGAAAATCCGCATCGACCGGTGCTGTTCGCCCATGCCGCCCGTCATGGTCGTCAGCACGCGCATCGTCGCGACCTGGCATGGGCGCGCGAGCGGATGCCCAATCTGCGTACCCATGTCAGCTATGAAACGCCGCAGTCGGTGGATGCCTCGGGGCGCGACTACGACCACGCCGGCACGATGCCGGTCGAGGCCCTGCTCAAGTCTGGTGACAACGCCGCTTTCAATGACGCCCGCTTCTATCTGTGTGGCCCGCTTGGCTTCATGCAGGAACAGCGTCGCGCGTTGATCGCCTCGGGCGTTCCAGTCGGACATATTCATCGCGAAGTGTTCGGGCCGGACCTGCTCGACGACATCCTTTGATCGCCGTCGCATTCTTCGAATCTGCCTGCTGATATTGCGTCAGTTGGCAGACGACAGGTGACATGTGGGTCTGGTACGCTAGGCGGTCTCCCTATTCGAGCCGCCCGGCGTATCGATCTGTGTCAACCCTGCTTCGGCCTGCCCTCCGTTTCGACCCGTCCGCCGCCTGGATGCCTCGCCTGGCTGGCCTGGCGCTGTTTGTCGCGCTGTGCGCGCTGGTGACCCATTGGGTCCTGGTATTCAGTGCGATGCGGACGATCCCCGTACCAACTTCCGCGCGTATCGCCCAGACCGAGCCAGTCGAGACCGGAGCAGTGGCGACGCTATTCGGCGGCAGCGCTCAGTCAGGCGTTCGCGATGTGCAACTGATCGGCGTCGTGGCGGATCTGGATGGCGTAGGCCCTGCGGCGGCAATTCTGTCGCTCGACGGCGGGCCGCCCAAGGCCGTGCGCGTCGGCGCATCGCTGTCTGCGCAGATTCGTTTGACGGAAATCCACGGCCGCAACATCGTGATCGAACGCAACGGCGTGCGTCAGGAGATTGCATTGCCGGTGCAGAACACGCCGACAGCGGGTCGGCCGGGCAACCTTGGCGCGGCGCCGCCGGCCGGTGCCGGTGCACCGCTATCGACACCGATGCCGGCCCCGGCCGCCCCGCCGCCGGTGGTCAACGCGCCGGCCCAGCCACAGGAGTTCACCGCATCCCCGGCGCAGCCGGTGCCACCGCCGCCTCAACATGCGCCTGCGCAAGGCCCGGTTGGCGAGAGCCTGGGCGCGAAGGACTAAGCTTGTCGGATGCCCCCACGTTTCAGAATATTGCGCAGTGTTTGAGTATCTTGCGTCTGTTTACGGCACTCGTCTGTTCTGTGAGCCCCGTAACATCGTATTAAAAGCGCCAAACTTGCGTGGTTGTCTGGGTTCTAATCCGTACATGCCCAACGTGATGAAAAGGAGCACAGACATGCAACGCAATCACAAGACGCACGCACTCAAGCAGTTCATCGCGGCTTCCGCCGTATTCCTGGTCGCCGGTGGCGCCTTTGCCCAGACCGCAGCACCTGCGCCGTCCGACGGCCCGCAAGGCATGCCCATGCACCGCATGGGTGGCCCCGGCGAGCATCGCGGCGGAGACTGGCTGATGAAGCTGGCCGATACGGACAAGGACGGCGCGATCTCGAAGGCTGAGTTTGATGCGCTGTTCAACAAGATCGATACGAACCACGACGGCAAGCTCGACAAGTCCGAACTGGCGGCCTTTCACAAGGCAATGTGGGAGCAGCGTCGGGCCGAGATGAAGGCTGATTTCGAGGCCAAGTTCAAAGCCGCTGACAAGAACAACGACGGTGCGCTGACCCGCGACGAGTTCAAGGCAGCCTTCCCGCGCATGGCAAACCGCTTCGATCGGATCGATGCCAATCACGATGGCAAGGTGACGATGGCTGAGATCGAAGCCAGCATGCAGAAGATGCACAAGGAACGTATGGACCGGATGGAGCGCCACGGCCCTGGCGGTCCGGGTGCCGCGCCGGCGCCTGCAGCGCCTTCGAGCGGCGGCAACTAAGCCGACTTTCACCGGCAGATGAGCGCGACCTTCGGGTCGCGTTTTTTTTTCGTGGACGGGACTCACGAAAGATCATGGCACCATCCTTGCCTGTGCAATCCAGTGCATTTCATCGGCGTATTTGGCCCGTGATAGCGGGTATCGCATCAAAAAAATTGCGCATTTGTGCACGACTTGCTAAATTTGCGCAAAAAAATTGCCGACAAACATATTGCGGAGCAACAAAACGTGAGCAAGGTGGAGCTGGACAAGATCGACCGAAAGATCCTGGAAGTCCTGCAGACCAATGGAAGGCTGACGAACCTGGAAGTGGCGGAGCGCGTGAATCTGTCGCCAAGCCCTTGTCTGCGTCGCATCCGTCGTCTGGAGGAGATTGGCGTCATTCGCCAGTATGCAGCGCTGCTGGAGCCCAACAAGATCGGGCTGGGCCTGCTCGCCTATATCAACGTCAGGCTGGAGAAGCAGGGGGGCACCCCGAAAGGCAAGGCGCCGCTAGACCTCTTCCGGGCGGCCATCCAGACGTGGCCCGAAGTTGCGGCTTGCCACGCCATGACCGGCGAGATGGACCTGCTGCTCAAGGTGTATGTCGAGGACATGGAACACTTTGCCCGCTTCATGCAGGAGCAACTGCTTGCGCATCCTTCCGTGATCGATGTGCGTTCGAGCTTCGCACTCGAATCGATCAAGGACACCACGGCGCTGCCAGTAGCTGGCAACGCCTGATCGGCTGGCTGAACGCCATACCAAAGCAAACGGCGCACCGCGAGGGTGCGCCGTTTGCTTTTCCAAGCTAGCACGTTGGGCGTGCTAGCGCGGCGTGTGTCAGACCGTATGTTTCTGCGGCACCAGCGAACGCCAGAAGCGCAGGCCGAAGCGGCGGGCATCGCGCAGATTGCGACGCATCATGTAGTCGAGGTCGGCAACTTGCTCGTCAAGCGCTTCGGTCAGACGGCTCACGGTGTCGGCCGGCGTCAATTCCAAGTATGCATCGGCTTCACCGTACGCATACTGCACCTTCATGCCGGCCTTCTTGGCGATGTGCATCATCGCCGCGTTGCGCGACAGGCAGTGCATGTAAAGGGTACGCACGCTGGTATTGCGTCCGTGGATCGCGGCCCGCTCGAACAGCGCGCTGCCGATACCGCGGCCACGCGCGCTCTTGGAGACCGACACGCCAAATTCGGCGACGCGACCCTGCGCATTGTCGCGCAGGTTGGCAAAGTGACCCACGCCGATCAGTTCCAGGCTCTCGTCGTAGACGCCGAACACGCTGTCGTGGTCGAAGTCGATGCTGTCGACGTACGCCTCGACCACATGATCACCCACCGACTGGCCAAAACGGAGCAGGCGATCCTCCTCGCCCAGGGCGAGGAAATGCTTGAGCAGGCGCGAGCGATGATGGGCGGCCAGTTCACGAACCAGAACGGTGTGACGGTGGGCTGCCTGGCTTGCTGCGGCTGCGCGGCGGAGATCTTCGTCGGTTACGGCTCCGACGGCCTTGCTCAGTTCGAGCGGGTTCACTTTTGTTTCCTTCTTCAGTGATCGGTATAAAAATAACATCGTCGCGGTGGATGCCTGTGCACTTTCGTGTCACGATGCACTGGATCCGGGCAAACACTAGGTTGCTGCGACGCGAAAACTATTGTAGTGGAATTGTCAGTCTCGCGTAAGCTATCCTGCGCCGCAACACACCCAGAAAAGTGTGATATTTCGAAAAATTGAGCCAAATCAACGGTTTGGCTGCGCGATCCTGGCGTCACCAGGGGGCGTGTTGTGGATTTGCTGCAACGCCGCATTCTCCTGCTGCCGGCCACTCGCTGGACCCGTTCGTACCCAGACACCATGACCGAGCCCCCCGTAGTTGTGATCTTCGCGCATCCGTCACCCAGGCGTTCACGCGTTAACCGTCCCCTCGCTGAAGCGCTGGCTGCGTTGCCCCATGTGGAAGTGCGCGAGTTGTACCGGCTCTACGTCGACTACGACATCGATGTCGTCGCCGAGCAACGCCTGCTGTCCACCGCCGAGACCCTGGTCCTGCAGTTTCCCGTGCGCTGGTACAGCGTGCCCGCGCTTCTCAAGCTGTGGCTGGATGATGTGCTCGAAAGCGGCTGGGCCTTTGGCCCCGGCGGCACGGCGCTGCGTGGCAAGTCGATGCTGGCTGTGGTCAGCACCGGTGGTCATGCCGATGCCTATGGCCCGGAGGGCACTCATGGCCATCCAATCGCCGATTTCCTGCTGCCGCTCGAACAGACCGCGCTGTTGTGCGGCATGACCTGGCTCCCGCCGGTGGTGCTGCATGACGCCGACAACGCCGATAGCGATGCCGTGGCGCTCCATATCGAGCATGTGGCGCGTCATCTGCCGGCGCTACCGCTACCCCCTGAAACGCAACAGTGGACCGATGCGGAGCTGGGCGGGGAGGACGCGCCATGAACCAGCACGATTTCATGATTGCGCTGGTCGTCTTCCTGGTGGCGGCAGTGGTGGCCGTGCCGCTGGCGCGGCGATTCGGGCTTGGCGCCGTGCTCGGATATCTGCTGGCGGGTGCGGCAATCGGGCCCTACGCGCTGAGGCTGGTGACCAACGTCGAGTCGATTCTCCATTTCTCGGAGTTCGGCGTTGTCCTGATGATGTTCGTGATCGGCCTCGAACTCGAGCCACGCAAGCTGAAGAACCTGCGCAAGACGATCTTTGGCTACGGCACGGCCCAGCTGGCGGCGTGTGCGCTGGTAGTCGGGGGAGCGGCCGCATTGCTGGGTGCGTCGTGGCAGGTTGCGATCGTCATAGGTCTGGGGCTCGCGCTGTCTTCCACCGCCATTGCCTTTGCTACCCTGGCCGAGCGGAACCTGATGGGCACGCCTGCTGGTGCGGCCAGCTTCGGCATTCTGCTGTTCCAGGATATCGCTGCGATCCCGATGATCGCGCTGCTGCCCTTGCTGGCGATCGATGCCGCCGACATCGCACCCCACGGCCCGCCTCACTGGCAAACGGTGGCCAGGGCGGTGGCCGTACTCGGCATCGTGGTGGTCGGTGGCCGGTACCTGGTGCGGCCCGCATTGCGGTTCATCGCGCGCACGGACATGCGCGAGATGTTCACCGCCTTCGCGCTGCTGCTGGTGGTTGGCATCGCGCTGATGATGGAAGCGGTGGGCGTGTCGATGGCGCTTGGCACATTCGTCGCCGGCGTGCTGCTGGCGGATTCCGAGTACAAACACGCGCTGGAAGCCGACATCGAGCCATTCAAGGGGTTGCTGCTCGGCCTGTTCTTCATGGCCGTCGGCATGTCGATCGACTTCGGCGTGCTCGCCCAGGCGCCGTGGAAGGTACTTGGGCTGGTTGCCGGATTCGTACTGGTCAAGACACTGGTGCTGGCGGTGCTCGCGCCCCGGTTCGGGATTGCGCGAGGCCAGTGGTTGCTGTTCGGGCTATTGATTTCGCAAGGCGGCGAGTTCGCGTTCGTGGTGTTTTCGGTGGCCGACAATGTTGGCCTGCTGACCGAGCATATGCACGCGCTGCTGGTCCTGATCGTGGCGCTGTCGATGGTGGCCACGCCGCTGTTGTTGCTTGTCTTCGATCAGCTGATCGCGCCGCGCCTGCACATCCTGATGCGGAAGCCCGACGATGTGATCACGCCGCAGCACAACCCGGTAATCATCGCGGGTTTCGGGCGGTATGGTCAGATCATCGGTCGCCTGCTCTATGCGCAGGGCATCGGTGTGACCGTGCTCGACCATGATCCGGACCAGATCGAGTTTCTGCGCCAGTACGGCTTCAAGATTTTCTACGGCGATGCCACGCGGGTGGACCTGCTCGAGGCAGCCGGCGTGGCGGAGGCGAAGATTCTGGTCGTGGCGATCGATGGCATGGAAGACAGCCTCGCCTTGATCGACCGCGTGCGTGAACGCTGGCCGGAGTTGACGATCTGCGCCCGGGCACGCCATGTATCGCACGTCTACCAGCTCAAGGACCGGGGTGTTGGCATCTACGAGCGTGAGATGTTCGAGGGGTCGCTGATGATGGGGCGCCGCGTGCTGGAAGGCCTCGGCTTCGACCCTGCGGAGGCGCGCAACGTGGCGCTTCGGTTCCGCCGTCACAACATCCAGGGGATCGACCGGTTCTATCCGTACTACACAGACCAGAAGAAGCTGACGTCCCTGACCAAACAGGCGCGAGACGAGCTCGAGGAAATGTTCCGGCAGGATCGTGAGCAGCGGCGCAAGCGCGAGGAGGCCGAGTGGTCCTGAGGGCGGGCGCTGCCGCTGGGGGCAGCGCTATCCGGTGACGCCCGGCCCGCGCGGGGTCAGGCCGCCTTCGAGGAGGTCGACCACCATCTCCGCGAACTGGGCGTATGACAGCTTGCCGCCGGGCTTGAGCCACGTGAACGTCCAGTTGATCATGCCGAACACCGTCATGGTCAGCGCGGTCTGGTTCTCGGCCGTGACCCGGTCCGGATAGGCGAGGCGCAGCAGGCGAGTGAAAGCGGCCACCACGTCGCGCTCACGCCTGAGGATCTGGTCGCGCTGTTCTTCGGCCAGGAACTTCACGTCATTGATCAGTGCGATATGGCGTGTCTGCGACGTTTCGTATTCGGCCAGGAAGGCGCGCAGCAGGTGCCCGAACGTCTCCCGGCTGTTCAGTCCGCGCCGCGTGCTATCCGCTTCCACCTCGCTGACGATTTGCATGAGCTGACACGTATAGCGGTCCAGCAGGTCGAACAGGATCGCCTCCTTGCTCTCGTAGTAGTGGTACAGCCGGGCTTTCGACGTGCCGCACGCGGCGGCCAGATCGGCCATCGACGTGCTCGGGTAGCTGGTGGCCGCGAAGGCAGCCGCTGCCAGGTCAAGGATTTGTTCTCGTTGCGCCTCGAAATCGGGCGCTTTGGTTCTGGCCATATGGCTCCGAAATGTTCGCCGGGAGGGCGATCGGGGGTCGCTGGGGTTTGCTGGGTCGATTAAGGGACCGGGTTCACGCGTCGTCGTCGCCGAGGCTGTTGCGACGGATCTCGCAGGTGTCGAGTGCCTCAGGGTTGCCGCGCAGCACGAGCTGGCCGGTGCTGACCAGCTCACGGCAGCGCCAGAACACGAACCAGTCACTGGCCAGCAGCCCTTCGATGGCCCCCATCACGCTGCCCACCACTTGGGCGGCCGGTGTCCACTCGGCAGGGGCGCGCTCCAGGATCACGTCGTCGACGGTGTGGTAGGCCGCTGGCACCAGCGTGTTGCCTTTCCACAGCCGCACGTCGGCATTTTCCTTGACGTTCTGCTGCCACTCGTAGCCCAGCCGGCCCAGGCGCAGCACCGAGACCGGCGCGATGGTCGAGAACCGGCGCGCCAGCCGTGCGGCCGAATACATGCCGATGGCGGTCAGGCTGCCATGCGTGGGCGTTTCCAGCTCGCGCAGGTCCATCGCCACCTCGTTGATCCGCTGCGGCGTCTGATAGAGATGAAAGACCACGCGGCGCAACATCAACTGGTCTGACGCGCTCTGGCCATGCCAGATCGCCACCTCCATGTCGTCGCGGCGCAGGGCCTGGAACTGATCCAGCGCCTGGCGCATCTCGGCGGCGAAATCGATATCGGAATGGGGCGCTACCCGCTGCCAGAAGCCGGAGCGGATCAGGCCGGTACTGTCGATATCGGCAATGGGGCCGACGGCGAGGTCGTCACGGAGGACGACAACCGGATCGGGACGGGCCGCCTGGGCCAGAGCCTGGCGCAGCGTGGTGCCCGCGACATCGCCGTTGACGACATGGATATATTGCATGACCGTGATTGTATAGGGTGCGACGGATCAAGCCTGTCCCCGCCATTGTAATCACGGCATGTGGTCAGTCGCGCATTGGCGGCACCCCGGCGTGTGGGATTTCCACCATATGCGCGACGCCTAGCGCTCGTCGTAGCTGACCACCACGCGCGGCGTCACCGCCCGGGCCTGACAGGTCAGGACAAAGCCCTTTTCCATCTCCCACGGCTCGAGCGTGTAGTTCTTCTCCATTTCAACCTCGCCCTCGAGCACTTTCGCCCGGCAGGTGCAGCAGACCCCGCCCTTGCAGGCGTAGGGCAGGTCGAGGCCGGCCGCCAGCGCGGTGTCGAGCACTTTGGCATTGCCAAGCGGCAGGCGCATCTTGTGCTGTTTGCCGTCCAGCACCACCACCAATTCGGCCGTGCCGGTCTGTCCTTCGAGCGAAACGGGTATTTCGCGCCGTGGGCCGAGTGGCACGCCGAAACGCTCGGCATGGATGCGGTGCGGGTCGAGCCCGGCTGCCTTGAGCGCCTCCTCCACCTCGTCGATCATCGACGCGGGGCCACACACGAACGCGGCGTCGATATCGTCGATCGGAATCAGTGCGTCAAGGAATCGGCTCACGCGTTCGCGATCCAGGCGGCCATGCAGCAGATCCACCTCCTGCGGTTGGCGCGACAGTACGTGATAGAGCGTGAAGCGCGACAAATACTGATTCTTCAGGTCCTCGAGCGCCTCGGAGAAGATGATCGTGTCGACGCTGCGATTGCCGTAGACCAGGGTGAAGCGGCTGTTCGGTTCCACGGCAAGTGTGGTGCGGATCAGCGATAGCACCGGCGTGATGCCGCTGCCCGCGGCGAAGGCCACGTAATGGCGCGACGCGGCCGGATCCAGCGGCACGTGGAAGCGTCCATCGGGTGTCATGACGTCTAGCGTCTGTCCGGCCTCGACGTTGTCGTGGACCCAGGTCGAAAACACACCATCGTCGACGAGCTTGACCGCCACGCGCAGTTCGCCGCTTTCAGCGTAGTCCTGCACGCCACTGCAGATCGAGTACGAACGGCGCACGTCGTTGCCGCCGACCGGCGCCTTCAACGTGAGGAACTGGCCTTGGGTGAACCGGTAGGCATCCCGCAGGGCGTCAGGCACATCGAATGCGATCGACACCGTATCGGACGTCTCCGGACGAACCTGCGCCACGCGCAGCGGATGGAACTGTGGGGTCATGGCCGGTGGGGGTCAGTAAGGTTTGAAATAGTCGAACGGCTCACGGCAGTCCAGGCAGCGGTAGAGCGCCTTGCATGTAGTGGACGCAAAGCGCGACAGCTCCTGCGTATGGGGGCTGCCGCAGCGCGGGCATGTCACGGCGTCTTCGGACTGGGCCCGTGGCACGAAGCGCAGCGGTTTGGCATTATCCGGCGGGGCATCCGTGACGCAATGCCCCGGCGGGGCGATGCCATAGGCGCGCAGGCTGGCGCGGCCGGATTCGGTGATCCAGTCGGTGCTCCAGGCGGGGGCCAGTACTGTGAGGACGCGCCAGGGGGCGACCCCAGCGGCCTCGAGCGCGCGGCCCACGTCCTCTTCGATCTGCGACATCGCCGGGCAGCCCGAGTACGTCGGCGTGATGACGGCTTCCAGCGTCAGTCCATCGTCGCCCAGCCGCACGTCTCGCAGAATGCCGAGGTCGCGGATCGAAACGACCGGGATTTCGGGGTCTGGCACGGCCTCCAGTGCCGCGCGCGCGGTGGCGAGCCGATCGTCGGGCGTATCGGCCCTTTTCCCCGAAGGCGTCGAGAACGTTGGCGCGAACGGGGATGTGGTGGCATCACGGGCACGGGTGTCGCGCATGGCTTCGATCCCTGGCTTACCACTGCGCGCCGGGATGGGCGCGCGCAAGCCCCTGCAACTCGGCCAGCAGATAGCCCATGTGTTCCGAGTGCACGCCCTGCTTGCCTGTCGAGAGGAACGCGGACTCGGTCGGCAGGCGCAACGTCGCTTCTTCGAGTGTGGCGCGTACCGTGGCGTCCCATGCATCGCGCAAGTCGGCGGTCAGCACGCCGATGCCTTGCTCCGCGGCTTCCCGCTCGATCGGATCGACGGCGAAGCACTCGTTCATATACGGCATCAGATGCTCGAGCGCGCGTTGCATCCGGAGGTGAGACGTTTCGGTGCCATCGCCAAGCCGCACGACCCAGCCGGCGGCATGGTGCAGGTGGTAGCGCGCTTCCTTTATCGACTTGGCGGCGATGGCGGCGAGCTCGGCGTCGCGGCTGCGCTCCAGCGCGGGCCACAACTCCACCATCAACGCGCCGAACAGAAAGTTGCGCATGATGGTGATGGCGTAGTCACGATCCGCGCGCGCAGTGCCGGCCAGCGGTCCGTGGTGCGGCAGTTCCAGCAGCGTCCAGTTGTGAAACTCGCGCTCGCCACGCCAGTAGGCGTAGTCGTCTTCATGCCGGGTGCGGCCGGTCAACTGGCCTTCAAGCACGCCGGCATGGCTGTAGAGCAGCCGGGCCTGCCCGATCAGGTCGAGACTGATGTTGGTCAGCGCGATGTCTTCCTCTAGCGCCGGGCCGTGGCCACACCATTCGGCATTGCGCTGTCCCAGGATCAGCGCATTGTCGGCCAGGCGGAGCACATACTGCAGCGGCGCGGAGCGAGTGAGCGGAAGGCCGGCCAATGAGGCGTCGCCGTTGGAGGCGGCAGTGATGGATGAATTCATGTCGCCGGCCTTACATGTGGTTCACTTCTTCGGGCAACTGATAGAACGTCGGGTGGCGGTAGATCTTGTCGGCCGCCGGGTCGAACAACTCGCCCTTCTCGGCAGGCGCGCTCGCCGTTATCGCTGACGATGGCACCACCCAGATCGACACACCTTCCTGCCGCCGCGTGTAGACGTCGCGTGCCATGAGCAGTGCTTGCTGCGCATCGGCGGCGTGCAGGCTGCCGCAGTGCTTGTGTTCCAGGCCCTGTTTGCTGCGGACGAAGACTTCCCACAGCGGCCATTCCTTTTGCGTCATGTCTGTCTCCTCTTTGCGTTCAGGCTGCTTTGGCGTCGGCTTTGCGACGTGCCTGTTTTTCGGCGTGAGCCAGTGCGGCTTCCCGTACCCAGGCGCCGTCGTCATGTGCCTTGACGCGTGTGGCCAGGCGCTCCCGGTTGCACGGGCCGTCGCCGTTGATCACGCGCCAGAATTCTTCCCAGTCGAGCGGGCTGTAGTCGTAGTGGCCGCGCTCGGCATTCCATACCAGGCCGGGATCGGGCAATGTCACGCCGAGCACTTTGGCCTGCTCGACGGTGGCATCGACGAACTTCTGCCGCAGGTCATCGTTGGAAATGCGCTTGATGCCCCAGGCCATGGTCTGGGCGCTATTGGTGGATGCGGAATCGGGCGGGCCGAACATCATCAGCACGGGGAACCACCAGCGATTGACGGCGTCCTGCACCAGCTCGCGCTGCGCTTCAGTGCCACGCATCATGGCCAGCAGCGCGTCGTAGCCCTGGCGCTGGTGGAACGATTCCTCCTTGCAGATGCGGATCATGGCCCGCGCATACGGCCCGTATGAACAGCGGCACAGCGGGATCTGGTTCATGATCGCGGCGCCGTCGACCAGCCAGCCGATGACGCCGACATCCGCCCAAGTCAGCGTCGGGTAGTTGAAGATCGACGAATACTTGGCGCGGCCAGCGTGCAGCGCATCGACGAGGTCGTCGCGCGAGGCATTGAGGGTTTCGGCCGCACTATATAGATAGAGTCCGTGACCGCCTTCGTCCTGGACCTTGGCCAGCAGGATGGCTTTGCGCTTCAGCGACGGCGCGCGGCTGATCCAGTTGCCTTCGGGCAACATGCCGACGATTTCGGAATGCGCATGTTGCGAGATCTGGCGGACAAGGGTCTTGCGATAGGCGTCCGGCATCCAGTCCATCGGCTCGATCTTGCCGTCATCGGCAATGCGGGCATCGAACGCGGCCTGTTGATCGGCGAATTCCGGGGCGATGGGCGCCACTTGCGGTGCCTGGCCGGGCAGGTCGAGGCTCTGTGTGTACATCACGTCTCCTTGACGGGGCGTCTGCTGCGACGGGCCGACTCGTGATTTGTGATCTGGGTGCTTGGGTCGGTCGGGCTTGCTCACTATATATATAAACCGACCGGTCGGTCAATTTAAAAGACTATCCGATTGGCGAACGATTTCAGAATCACGCCGTCACGTGAGGCACGCGCCACGTGTAGTATGAAAATTCATCTCTTTACTGGAGGGCAATGCAATGGCGAGCAAGGCTTACAGCAAGATCGTGGTGGCGGTGGATGGAAGCAGCACCTCGGATCTGGCATTGCAGGAGGCGATTCGTGTGGCGGGGGGCAGCGGGGCGACGATTCTCGCGCTCTACGTCGTCGACAATGCCATGGTGCTGTTCGACGCCGGGTACTACGATCCGTCGCAGATCGAACGCGCTTTCGTGGAAAGTGGCACTCGGGCCCTCGAGGCGGCCAGCAAGTTGCTCGGCGATGCTGGGGTGAAGTTCGAGACGCAACTCGTCACGGAACCTGCCGTGGCCGGGGACATAGCTGGGTCGATCAACGCCGCGGCCAGTGAGTGGGGCGGCGATTTGCTCGTCATCGGTACACACGGCCGACGCGGCGTGCGCAGGCTCGTGCTCGGCAGCGTTGCCGAAGCCGTGATTCGTCAGTCGACCATGCCGGTCTTGCTCGTGCGCGGGACGTCGTCAGAGCAGTAACAAGGCAGGCGCGCGAACGTTCAGCCGGCGAAGCGGAAGTGTCCGCCACGCAGCATGATCTCGCGCGCTTCGGTCAGTTCGAACATGCTGTGCGCCAGTTGCTCGATGCGCGCGCGGTTGTTCGTAAAGGCGCGCACCAGATCCTCTTCGCGCGGGGAGCGCGCGCCGCAATAGGCCTCAAGCGCCTCGGCCGTGACCGAATACTGCGAACGATTGCCGTTGACGGTCGCCGGGCAGGAGAGCGTCAGACTAGTGCCACAGTATGTCGGGTTGCTGTTCGGGAACGTGATATCGACCATGGCGCACCTCGTCTTGCCGGGAACGGGGAAACGGCGAATATCCTTTCAATATAGGTAACTGCAGCCGTCCGGCAACCCTGAGCGAGCCTGAATTTCTCCTTTTGGCCGATCACATCAACTGGCGTGCAGGCTGCCTCGCCGGGAGCGGCCGCCGTGCTCGTGCGCAGAGGCCAGTGCGCTCATCCGGGCAACGGCTTGATGCGCGCTGTCGACGTGGGCATTGGCGTACGCTGCTTGTTCGACCAGGAACTGCTCGAATGCCGTGGTGGCGAGTGGAGATGGTCCGATCCTGTCAGGTGCGGAGGGGGCTATCGCATCAATCCGCCCTGGTCGTGCCGCAACCTCCGCCAGTCGTACCTCAAGTTCCGAGAGCATGGCCTGAACCGCAGGACCCGGGTGCTCGTTGACACTTCCCGATTCCGCGCCGGCCCGAATCAGCCCGGCCAGGGAAGCCATGCGCCGCGCCGTGTCATGGAGCGACGTGTGGGCCGCCGTCAGATCGGAAGCGAGATCCCCGGCAGACTGGGACAGCGTGGCTTCGGCGCGAGATGATGCACGGCCCGCCGCTACGCGCAGGGCCTCGAGCCGCAAATGGGACGGCGTGAGTGTGCGCGAGGAGCGGCTCGCCGCGCGCAGGTAGACGGCGTTGACCGCCAGCGCGTCAATGCTGTGGCGGAAGACGCGCGACAGCTCGGCACGCGGTGCCAGTATGTAATAGCTAGCCAGTGCGATCAGACACCCGATCGCGGTATCGAGCCCTCGCATCGCTGCGACCTGGCTGCTGCTCGATGTGGGTTCACCGAGCCAGGAGAAGAGAATGACCGCTGGTGTGAGACAGAAGGCAAAGCCCGCGGGGTTGCCCGCCAGCCGCGCAGCATAGGCACTCGCCAGGAAGAGGGCGCTTAGTCCCAGCACCGGCGCTGGCGTTGGGTGCCACAGGCTGATCGCGCAGGCGAGCAGGGCACCGGCCAGAGATCCGGCAAATCGCAAAAACGAGATCTGGCGAGTCGTCTGCAGCCGCGGACTCAACACCATGATCACGGTGACGGCCACCCAGTAGCCGTGATCGACATGCCAAATTTGCGCGGGCAGAAGACTCAGGCCGCCGGCGAGCGCAAGGCGCACCGAGTGCCGGGTGACGCGAGTGTCGCGCGCGGCCAGATCTGCGAGCATGAGACCGAGGCGATCGATCAGGCCGGCGAACCCGCTGTTCGGCCAGGAGAAGCCCTCGCGCCAGCGATCGAACGCAGGAAACTGCGCAAGCGCTGCCAGGGCCGATTGATATGCCGGAGGCGTGCTGGCATGGGTACGCCGGGCAGCCAGTTCGCGCAGGTCCCGGAAGAGCACGGCCGTCAGCGCGGGAAGGTCCGGGCCGTGGCAGGACAGGGCTTGCAGAACTTGAGCGTGGATGTCGGTCAGGCGGCTAGCCGCGCAGGCTAGTGGCAACGCATGGCCGACGCCCAGCCTTTCGCGCAATTCACCGGCGACAATCAACAGCGCGAATATCGCATCGCCGACCGCGATGGCGTAGGCGTAGTGCACGAGCGCAACGGGATCGGCCAGGCCACGCCGGCTGGCTAGCGCCCTGCGCGCCGTTTCGATGCACAGGCGAATCTCCTGCTTGTGCGGTGTCATATCCAGCGAGCCTGCTTCTGCGAGCGCCACTGCGAACCGTCGCAGTGCGTCGTAGATAGCAATGATCTCGGTCCGTGGGCGTGTCTCGCGATCCGAGGGGATCAGCACAAGACTGACCGCGCAGGCGAACAGGCCGCCGCGAAGAAAATCCAAGCCGGCCATCCAGGCATGAGCGGAGGCGGATGGCCCCGACGCAGGCTGCAGGCATGCGGCGATCAACACCACGTAAAGGAGCTTGAACCAAAGCGCGGTGGCGGGACCGCGAACCTCCGACAAGCCTGCCATAAGACCCGCGGCCAGTACGAACGCCAGCGCTGCAAGCGGCGAAGCATGGAGGCTCGCGCCAATCACACTGACGGCCGCGCCGCCAATACCCACAGTTGCCAGTCCACGAATACGGGCGGCAGCGGTGCCGGGGCGGTCGGCGAGGCAAGTCCAGATGGATGCCGTGGCCGACCAGATGTAGCCCGTGTCCCCAGTCAGCCAGGCCGTACCGGCGAGCGTGAGAAATGACAACGCGTAGACTGCACCGCGCCGTAGAAAGGCGGCATCAGGCCAGTAGCGGAGGTAGTGCAAGGCGGGGCGCATCGAGCAGGCGGGGGCGGCTGAGTGGTATCAGGGTCAGTACCGATGTCACTGTACTTGCCTGTTTGCTGCGTCGCAACAAATCTGATTTGAATCAGGGGTTGGCGCGTAAATCGTGCATTGTGGCACCGCAAGCGGGATGCGCGGTGCATGGCGGTGCGTTCTCCATATTCCTCATATGGACAGAAGGAAACAGCCCAGCTGACCCACGATTCCCCAAATTTTGGGCAAAAAAAACCCGCGCAGGTGATGCGCGGGTTGGAATCCACCGAGGTGGTGGAGGAGACAGACTTCACTATACACGACTTGTTGCGTCGCACCAAGCGTCCCTGTGCGAGATGTTCGATGACCGCACAACCTCGTTGTGGTCGTACAACGGCTAGCGGAAAAGATAGGCAATCCAGACAGCCGCAACGAGTCCAACGCCGTCAGCAAATAGTGCGCAGGCTAGCGCGTGCCTTGTATTGCGCACATTGACGCTGCCGAAGTACACCGCAAGCACATAGAAGGTGGTTTCCGTCGATCCCTGGATAATGGCTGCGAGCCGTGCCTGGAAGGAGTCGACGCCGTAGGTTGTCATCACGTCGACCATTAGTCCCCTTGCACCGGCCCCGGAGAGGATCTTCATAAGCCCAACGGGCAGGGCGGGCACGAAATCGGTATTCATGCCGAGCCACTGAAAGACACTCGTAAGCGCTTGCATCACCACATCCATGCAGCCTGTTACACGAAACAGGCCGATGGCAACGAGGATGGCCACCAGGTAGGGAATGATCTGCACCGCCACGCCGAACCCTTCCTTGGCGCCATCGATAAACGCATCGTAGACATTGATGCGGCGCAGGGCTCCAACGACCAGGAAGAGGGTGATCAGGGAAAGGATAAATCCACTGCCGGCCAGGGCAGTGAGCTTGCTGACTTGATCTGGCGGAGCATGTCGCAACCAGAAGAACAGGACGCCAAGCAGGCCCCCGATGAGGCCAAACGTGACCAGTACGGCGGGTTTGAGCAGGTTGAGCCGCTGGACCCACGCTACGGCCAGCAATCCAGCCAGGCAAGACACCGCCGTGGCCAGCAGTGTCGGCAGAAAAATATCCGCAGCATTGAAGCCAACCAATCCCTGTTTCACAGCCATCGCCTGTCGGATGGCGATCACCGATGTCGGAATCAGCGTCAGCCCCGCCGTGTTCAGCACAATGAACATGATTTGCGCATTGGTGGCGGTGCTGGGCTGGCGATTCAGCGACTGGAGCTCACGCATCGCATTGAGCCCGAGTGGCGTGGCGGCGTTATCGAGCCCCAGCATGTTGGCGGAGATATTCATCATCATCGCGCCTTGCGCCGGATGGCCCTGCGGCACGCCGGGGAAGAAGTGGCGCAATAGTGGATTCACCAGTCGGGCGAACATATCCACGGCGCCGGCGCGCTCGCCGACGCGCATGATGCCGATCCACAGGCTCATCACTCCGGCCAACCCAAGTGAAATCTCGAAGGCAGTGCGCGCGCTGTCGAACAGGCTGGCCAGCATGGCTGGAAACACCGCGGTGTCGCCACCAATCAACCGCACACATGCGGCGACAAAAGAAACGAGAAAGAATCCGAGCCAGACGAGGTTCAGTGCCATCGGCGAGAAAAGTGGCGGTAAGAAGGCTTCGCCGTTCCACCGACGAAGCTTCGCATCATAGCCCGAGGCCGATCACACTCAGGCGATATCGGCGCCGCGCTTAGCCAGCAGGTCTCGCAGGATCGACCGGTGGCAATGGGCCTCGTTCTCGCAATAGCAGCCGAGTGAGAAATTGGTCCGATGGGATAGCGCCGCCAGCAGATCCAAGGTGCGACTCGCGTCTGGTTCGGCCATCTGCGACCGGAAATGTCTGTCGAATGCGCGCCAAGCCTTGTCGTCTGTCGCTGCTTGCGCTTCCGCGACTAGATCGGCGGAGGGTGAAAGTACCGGGTACCACACATCGTAATAGTCCCTGCTGGCGAACTCCGCCTTGGGGACACCTCGCGGTGGCCGTCTCACGGTACCGATGCGCAGGCCTTCATCCGCTGCGCGGGGTGTGCCAAGCCTGACGATACGAATGCTCATCTAGTTGTCTCCACTTTCGCCGGAATTCCGTATCGGGGAATCCGGCGGCTGAATCCATGGTGTCACATGCCTCTATATATATGACGCATTTGCCGTTGAGCCGATGATTTTGGCGATAGCCAGTCAGGCTTTGGAAGAGCCTTTTTAGATATTTTCAGAAAGTGCTTGCCAACCCC
>NZ_JBBHZL010000007.1:0-314326 GCF_049843575.1 Cupriavidus sp. Met-2 | reverse complement strand
ACGCAGCTCGTTTGCGCAGCGTCGCCGGCGGAAACGTCTGCCAATACAACTCGAAATTCAGCACAAAGGCCCACGCCATAGCGGCGTGGGCCTTTTTATTGCGCATTTCGTAATAGCCTGTCTCACTGTCCCGCTCGCGCAAAACACCGTCCCGCGAGCATGTATCTCGGCGGTTGAAAACTCGCGCGAGCCCGCGAAATGTCGTCGGAACGCATCTATTGCGAGTATTTCACCGCATTACAGGTCGATTTCCAGTGACCCTAACCGATCTACAAACTGGTAGGATGACGCGCTATTGGCAGCATGCTTATTGAACTGATTCAAATGCATGCTGCTCAAATGCTGCATTGCCGCAGCGGTGTGACAAAGGGTTCGGAGGAGGACCTTGTCAGCGCGCAGAGCGTTCTGGGCGACACCCGGCCGGCAAACGTTACCGTTGAAGTCATCGCCAGCAAGCTTTGGGATCCGATATCGGGCCTTGGTCTATTGTTGCGATCGGCGAGACGATGCTCACTCAGATTCGGGCACGAACTCGCGCGAATGACGGTAACACCGATAACAGAAGATTGTGCAAGACAGTCAGAATACGGGGAGCGGGGCGGGCATCTAAGTCACCCTGCCAGCCGGACGCGTGCGCGTCCGGCGTTGTGTATTTCGAGGCCAGCTATCTGGCGAAAGCAGGGGCGAATGGCGATGACAGTCCGCTGAACCCGATAACCGACAAGTGCCGCTGGCAGGCACGCCAATTGCGTCCGCGCGTAGCGCGGTCAGCCGGTCTGGCCAACCAGGCCCCAAGAAGAACTCATCCGTTTCATCCTCGAGGATATCGCTATGCAAGCAATGCGCGCCCGGCGTGCTTTGATTCCAGGCATTCTGGCAGTTGCCGTAACAGTACTGTCTGCGTGCGGCAAGGACAACAAGCCGCCTGCGGCCCAGACGCCTGAAGTGAAAGTTGTCACGCTGAAGGACGAGAACGTTACGCTCGACAGTTCCTTGCCTGGGCGCACCATGCCCTACCGGATCGCCGAGGTTCGCCCTCAGGTCAATGGCATCCTGCAGAAGCGTCTGTTTGTCGAAGGCAGCGATGTGAAGCAGGGCCAGCAGTTGTACCAGATCGATCCGTCGACCTATGAAGCTACTGCGAAGAGCGCCGAGGCAAATCTTGAATCGGCGCGCCTGCTTGCCGAACGCTACGGCAAGCTGGTCGGAGAGGAAGCCGTCAGCAAGCAGCAGTACGCCGAGGCGCAGGCATCCTACCTGCAAGCTAAAGCCGCTGTGGACCAAGCGCATATCAATCTGCGCTACACCAAGGTCCTTTCGCCGATTTCCGGCCGTATCAGCCGATCGCTCGTCACCGAAGGCGCGCTGGTAACGAACGGCCAGGCTAACGCGCTGGCAACGATTCAGCAGCTCGATCCGATCTATGTGGATGTGACGCAGCCGTCGTCGGCAATCCTCCGCCTGCGTCGTGAACTGGCCAACGGCCAACTGCAGGGTGCCGGTGCGAATGCGGCCAAGGTTACGCTGCAGCTCGAAGATGGCAGCATCTATTCGGAGCCCGGTCGTCTCGAGTTCTCGGAAGTCGCGGTCGACCAGGGCACGGGTTCCGTGACGCTGCGCGCCGTCTTCCCGAACCCGCGCAATGAACTGCTGCCGGGCATGTTCGTTCATGCGCGTCTGGCGGAAGGCGTCAAGACTGCCGCCATCCTGGCACCGCAGCGCGGCGTCACGCGTGACCTGAAAGGACAGGCGACTTCGCTGGTGGTCAATGCCAACAACGAAGTGGAACAGCGCATTCTCTCGACCGACCGCACGGTCGGCGACAAGTGGCTCGTTACCGCAGGCCTGAAGGCCGGGGATCGCGTGATCGTCGAGGGTCTGCAGTTTGTGCGCCCGGGTGTGAAGGTCAAGGCCGCCGAAGCCGATGCGGCCACAGCCGGCCCCGTGGAGGCCTCGGCACCGAGCGCGGCGTCGGCCCCCGCGGCAAAGTCCTGAACGGGACGGACGCATGAGGATTCGCCATGTCTAATTTCTTTATCGAGCGGCCGATCTTTGCCTGGGTGATCGCGCTGGTCATCATGCTGGCCGGCGTGCTCTCCATCAGAACGCTGCCGATCAACCAGTACCCGGCGATCGCCCCGCCGACCATCGCCATCTCCGTAACCTACCCGGGCGCTTCGGCGCAAACGGTGCAGGATACGGTGGTGCAGGTGATCGAGCAGCAGCTGAATGGCCTGGATCGCCTCCGCTACATCTCGTCGGAATCGAACTCCGACGGCAGCATGACCATCACGGTCACGTTCGAGCAAGGCACCAACCCGGATATCGCGCAGGTGCAGGTGCAGAACAAGCTTGCCCTAGCCACGCCACTGTTGCCGCAGGAAGTTCAGCAGCAGGGGATTCGCGTAACCAAGTCGGTGCGTAACTTCCTGCTGATCGTGGGTCTGATTTCGACCGACCCCAACATGACGCGGGAGGATCTGTCGAACTACATCGTTTCGAACATCCAGGATCCGCTATCGCGTACCGCAGGCGTGGGCGACTTCCAGGTGTTCGGCTCGCAGTATGCGATGCGGATCTGGCTGGACCCGGCCAAGCTCAACAGCTACCAGCTCGCGCCGCTTGATGTGAGCAACGCGATCAAGGCCCAGAACGTCCAGGTGGCTTCGGGTCAGCTTGGTGGCCTGCCGGCGGTTCGCGGACAGCAGCTCAATGCGACGGTGATTGGCAAGACGCGTCTCCAGACCGCCGAGCAGTTCGGCGACATCCTGCTCAAGGTCAATCCCGACGGCTCGCAGGTGCGCCTGAAGGACGTGGCCGATGTTGCTCTGGGCGGCCAGGACTACACGATCAACGCGCAGTACAACGGTCGCCCGGCATCGGGTATCGCGATTCGCCTGGCATCCGGCGCCAACGCGCTGGAGACGGTCAAGAACATCCACAATACGCTGGCTCAGCTGGAACCGACGTTCCCGCCGGGCATCAAGGTGGTGTTCCCGTATGACACGACGCCGGTGATCTCCGACTCGATCCACGAGGTGATCAAGACGCTGCTCGAGGCAATCGTGCTCGTCTTCCTGGTGATGTATCTGTTCCTGCAGAACTTCCGCGCCACGCTGATCCCAACGATCGCGGTGCCGGTGGTGCTGCTCGGCACGTTCGGCGTGTTGGCCGCGTTTGGCTATTCGATCAACACACTGACGATGTTCGGCATGGTGCTGGCCATCGGTCTGCTGGTGGACGATGCCATCGTGGTGGTCGAGAACGTCGAGCGGGTGATGGCCGAAGACGGGCTGGGACCAAAAGAAGCCGCGCGAAAATCGATGGGGCAGATTCAGGGCGCGCTGGTTGGTATCGCGCTGGTGCTGTCCGCGGTGTTCCTGCCGATGGCGTTCTTCGGGGGCTCGACGGGTGTGATCTATCGCCAGTTCTCGATCACGATCGTTTCCGCGATGGTGCTGTCTGTGCTCGTGGCGCTTGTTCTCACGCCGGCACTGTGCGCGACGATGCTCCAGCCGATCGAGAAGGGCGATCACGGCGAGCACAAGCAGGGCTTCTTCGGCTGGTTCAACCGCAGCTTCATCCGGTCGACGCAAAGCTATGAGCGTGGGGTCTCCGGCATTCTCAAGCGCCGGGCTCCGTTCCTGCTGATCTATCTGGCGATCGTGGTGGTGATGGGATTCCTGTTCACGCGCATCCCGACCTCGTTCCTGCCGGAAGAAGATCAGGGCGTGCTGTACGCGCAGGTGCAGACACCGGCCGGCTCGTCGGCCGAGCGCACGCAGGCCGTGCTTGACCAGATGCGCAACTACCTGCTGAATGACGAAGGCAAGATCGTGGAGTCGCTCTTTACCGTGAACGGCTTCAACTTTGCCGGCCGTGGCCAGAGTTCGGGTCTCGCGTTTATTCTGCTGAAGCCGTTCAAGGATCGCGAAGGCGATGCCACGAGTGTGTTCGACCTGACCAAGCGGGCGCAGGCCAAGTTCAGCACGTTCCGCGACTCGCTGGCATTTGCCTTCGCGCCGCCGGCGGTGCAGGAACTCGGTAACGCCACGGGCTTCGACTTCTATATGCAGGATCAGGCCGGCCTGGGGCACGACGCGCTGATGAACGCGCGCAACAAGTTCCTGTCGCTCGCAGCCAAGAACCCCGCGTTGCAGCGAGTGCGTCCGAACGGCCTCAATGACGAGCCGCAGTACGTCCTCGAAATCGACGATGAGCGCGCGCGCGCGTTGGGGCTGTCTCTGGCGGACATCAACAGCACGGTGTCAATTGCCTGGGGTTCCAGCTACGTGAACGACTTCATTGACCGGGGCCGCGTCAAGCGTGTGTACCTGCAGGGTCGGCCGAACTCGCGAATGTCGCCAGAGGACCTCAACAAGTGGTTCGTGCGCAACGACAAGGGTGACATGGTGCCGTTCTCGTCGTTTGCCACGGGCAAGTGGGGCTTTGGATCGCCGAAGCTGCAGCGCTACAACGGTGTGCCGGCGGTGGAAATCCTCGGTGAGCCGGCGGCAGGCAAGAGCTCGGGTGAAGCCATGGCGGCGGTAGAGGAAATCATGAAGCAGATGCCAGCCGGCATCTCCTATTCGTGGACGGGCCTGTCGTACGAAGAACGGTTGTCGGGCTCCCAGGCACCAGCGCTGTACGCGTTGTCGCTGCTGGTGGTCTTCCTCTGTCTGGCGGCGCTGTATGAAAGCTGGTCGATTCCGTTCTCGGTGATGCTGGTGGTGCCGCTCGGGGTGATCGGCGCGCTGCTGGCCACCCTCGCGCGAGGACTGTCGAACGACGTGTTCTTCCAGGTGGGGCTGTTGACCACGGTGGGCCTTTCAGCGAAGAACGCGATTCTGATCGTGGAATTCGCCAAGGAACTGCACGATCACGGCAAGGGCCTCGTGGAGGCGGCGGTGGAGGCGTGCCGAATGCGTTTACGCCCCATCATCATGACCTCGATGGCGTTCATGCTGGGCGTGTTCCCGCTGGCGGTGTCGCAAGGCGCCGGCGCGGGTAGCCAGCACGCCATCGGTACCGGCGTGATCGGCGGCATGATCACCGCCACCGTGCTCGCCATCTTCTGGGTGCCGCTGTTCTTTGTCGTGGTCAGCGCGCTCAAGGAGCGGCGCGGCAAGTCCGATTCGTCCTCCCTCGAGAAGGGAGCCCAAGCATGAGAAAGACGCTACTTTGCCTGGCCGCCGTGGCGGCGCTTAGCGGCTGCAGCCTGATTCCCAACTACCAGCGGCCCGCCGCGCCGGTCGATGCGACGTTCCCACAGGGTGAGGCCTATCCGAAGACGGCTGCGGTCGATGCGTCGGTGACGGCCGTCGACCTTGGCTGGCGCGACTACTTCACCGATCCGCGCTTGCGCGAGCTGATCCAGGTCTCGCTCGACAACAACCGCGATCTGCGCGTGGCCGTGTTGAACGTGGAAGCTTATCGCGCGCAGTACCGTATCCAGCGTGCCGACCTGTTTCCACAGGTCGACGCCGCGGCGCAGGGCACGCGGCAGCGCGTGCCGGCGGATCTGTCGGCCACCGGTCAACGTGTGATCAGCAGCCAGTACGGCGTGTCGCTGGGAACCACGGCTTGGGAACTCGACCTGTTTGGCCGGTTGCGCAGCCTTAGCGAGGCCGCGTTCGAGCAGTACCTCGCGGGTGACGAGGCGCGCCGCAGCACACAGATCGCATTGGTGGCCAGCGTTGCCAATGCCTACCTGACGCTGCGCGCGGACGAGGAGCAACTCAAAGTCACGCGCGACACGCTGACTACGTACGAACGAACGTACAACCTTACGCGCCGCCGTTTCGAGGAAGGCATCGCCTCGCGGCTGGAGTTGCGCCAGTCGGAAACGCAGGTTGAAACCGCGCGGGCTTCGCTGGCGGCATACACGCGCGCGCTGGCGCAGGACACCAATGCGCTGACGCTGTTGCTGGGTTCGGGCATGCCGGCGGATCTGCCGCAAGGGTTGGGGCTGGAAGAGAAGCTCGTGGCCGAGGTGCCGGTGGGGCTGCCGTCCGATCTGCTGCAGAATCGTCCGGACATCCTTTCGGCCGAGCATCGGCTCAAGGCGGCCAACGCGGACATCGGCGCGGCGCGTGCGGCGTTTTTCCCGCGCATCACGCTGACGGCGTCGGCCGGCACGGCCAGCAGGCAGTTGTCGGACCTGTTCGCGGCCGGTCAGGGCACGTGGCTGTTCTCGCCGCAGATCGTGCTGCCGATCTTTACGGCAGGCAGTCTGCAGGCAAGCCTCGACTACGCAAAGATCCAGAAGGACATCAACGTCGCGGCATACGAGCGGACGATCCAGGGCGCCTTCCGCGAGGTGGCCGATGGACTGGCCGCACGCGGCACGTTCTCGGATCAGGTTCAGGCACAGGTGCGGCTCGTCCGGGCAAGTCAGGACTACTTCACGCTGGCTGAACATCGGTACAGTACTGGTGTGGATAGCTACCTGACATTGCTTGATGCGCAACGTCAGCTCTACAACGCGCAACAGACGCTGATCACCGATCGCCTCAACCAGCTCACCAGCGAGGTGAACCTGTACAAGGCGCTTGGCGGTGGCTGGACCGATGTCACGCACAGGCCGGAGAATGGCGCGCCAGCTGATGGGGCCGGAAGTTCGACGACCGGCAGCACGGGCGGCGGCGCAGGGTCGGCTTCGTAGGCCGTAGTCGACTGGAGCACCGGCATCGAAAGGAGGCAGTCTGTGACTGCCTCCTTTTTTATTGCCTGCCGCCAGCCAGCGGGGCTCGCGCCATCAACGCAGCAGCGTCGATTTCCCGAACAGGCTCTCCAGTAATTCGACGACCAGCTCGGCGGTCTGGTTGTGGACGTCGCGCGCTGGGTTCAGTTCGACCACGTCGATGGAGCCCAGGGCGCCGGTGTCTTCGATCATTTCCAGTGCGAGATGCGCTTCTCGATAGGTAGGGCCACCGCGAACCGCCGTGCCGACGCCCGGCGCAATCTGGCTGTCGAGGAAATCCACGTCGAAGCTGACATGCAGATGGGTATCGCCATCGATGCCCGCCAACGCCTGCTCCATTGTGGCCCTCATGCCGTTCTCGTCGATGTAGCGCATGTCGTAGACGGTCAGGCCCAGCTCACGCAGCCGCTTTTTCTCCTCGGCATCGACACTGCGGATGCCGATCTGCCGAATGTTCCGGGGTGAGGTGGCGGGCGTCACGCCGCCTAGTGACACAAGCGGGGCGGGACCATCCCCGCACAGGCACGCCACCGGCATGCCATGGGTGTTCCCGGTCGGGCTGGTGCTGCCGGTGTTGGCATCGGGGTGCGCATCAAGCCAGAGCACCAGGAGCTTCTTTCCCTGCTCGCGGCAATAGCGAGCCGCGGCATTGACCGAGCCAATCGCCAGGCAGTGGTCGCCACCCATCAGCAGCGGCAACTGGCCGGTGGCCAGGGCCTGGTATGCGGCGTCCATGACCAGACGGTTCCAGGCGACAACCTCCGGCAGGTGCCGAACGCCATCCGTGGGTGGCAGGTTAGGGTTGCCAGGGCCCACGAGGTTGCCCAGATCGGTGACATCGAGGCCGTTGCGCACCAGGGCGCCGGCGATGTCCGCCACGCGCAAGGCTTCGGGGCCCATCGAGGCGCCACGGATGCTGGCGCCCACGTCGGTCGGCGCGCCAATCAGGGTGACAGGCTTCATGGGGTCTCCAGGTTCAGTGGGGACGATAGATGCCTGCCATCATGGCACGAACGGGTGTCGAACGTCAGCGAGATGCTGGCGAGATGTCGGCGAGGTCTCAGTCCGGCTTGATCGACGCCCGGGCGATGATCGGTTTCCAGCGCTTCTGCTCCTGGGCGATGAAGCTGGCGAACTCGGCGGGCGTATCGCCGACGACGATCGCCGCATCGGCGGTCATGCGGCTTGACGCCGCCGGGCTGCGCACGCTCTTTGCGCTGGCTGCGGCCAGCTTGTCGACGGCGGCCTTCGACATCGACGACGGCGCAAGGATGCCATACCACTGGGTCATCTCGAATCCCGGGTAGCCCTGCTCGGCGACGGTCGGCACATCCGGCAATTGCGGAATGCGCTGCGCGGAGCCCGTGGCGATGCAGCGCAGCTTGCCGGACTTGATGAAGGGCAGGATCGCCGGCGCGCCGACGGCCGCCGCCTCCAGCCGGCCGGACAGCAGGTCCGTGATCTGCGGGCCGCTGCCACGGTACGGCACGTGCAGCACAAAGATGCCAGCCGCTTCCTTCAGGTACTCGAATGCGAGGTGGCCTGCACTGCCGTTGCCCGCAGAGCCGTAGTTGAGCTTGCCGGGCTTGCTCTTTGCCAGCGCCACGAACTCCTTGAGGTTCTTCGCGGGCACATCGGGATGTACTACGTACAGGCTCGGCACCTTGGCCAGCAGCGACACTGGCGTGAAGTCCTTGTTCACGTCGTATGGCAGCTTCGGAAAGATGAAGGGGTTCACCGCCAGCGTACCGATGTGACCCAGGATGATGGTGTGCTGATCGTCCGCGCGGGCCACTTCGCCCATCGCCACATTGCCCGCGCCGCCCGGCTTGTTTTCGACGAAGACCGACACGCCCAGTTGCGAGGTCAGTTCGGCGGCTACGGAGCGCGCGATGATCTCGGAACTGCCGCCGGGCGCGAACGGCACGACGAAGCGGATCGTCTTGGACGGCCACGTCTGCGCGCGCGACAGGCTCGGGAGCATTGCGGCGGCAGCCAGCGCACCCGTTGCGCCAAGGACCCGTCGACGCGAGGAATCAAACTGGGACATATCATCTCTCTCAGAGTTTTATCGTTCTATGGAAGGCCAGGACGGCCTGGGACAGTCCGCCGGAGGCTCCGGCAGGCCTGCTTACTTGATGAGGTCGAACTCGCGCGCGAGCCGCCTGTATTCGCGAACCTTGTTCTGGACGTAGGTGTCCAGCTCCGACCCGGACATCGGGGTGGGCACGATGCCGTGCGTTTCCAGTGCCTGCACGTATGCACGGGTGCCGGCCGCCCGCTGCAGCGCGTTGCCCCAGCGACGCAGGTCGTGCTCGGCGACCTTCGGTCCCATGTAGAAGCCGCGCACGATGGGCCATTGCACGTCGAGCCCCTGTTCCTTCGCGGTGGGAATCGACGCGAAGCGGCCCGGCAGGCGTTGATCCGACAGCACGGCCAGCACGCGAATCCTGTGCGTCTCGATCAAGTCGACGGCCTCGCCGATATCACCGGGAACGGCCTGCACATGTCCCGTCATCAGCGCGGTCATCGCCTCGCCGCCACCTTCGAACGCCACATAGCGCATGGCGTTACGGTCCAGCCCTGCTTGCCGGGCAAGCAGGGTTGCCTTCATCCAGTCCTGGCTGCCCGCGGAGCCGCCGATGCCGAACAGCACTTTGCGCGGGTCGGCCTTCATTGCGGTCACAAGGTCCTTCAGGGTCAGGTACGGCGAACGGGCGTCGACGGCGATCATGCCGTGGTCGACGCCAATCGCGACCAGCCACTTGACGCTGTCGGGCCCGTACTTGCTGAACTTGCCGCTGGCCAGGTTCAGTAGCGCGCCGCTCGAGAACGCCACGATGGTGTTGGCATCATCGGGAGACTGCTCCACCACGGCATCGAACATGACCGCGCCGATCCCGCCGGGCCGATAGTCGATCTGCAAGCGTGCGGGCAGTGCCCTGGCCTCGTCCAGCCCAAGCTTCGCGATCCTGCACGTCAGGTCGTAGCCGCCGCCTGGCCTGGCCGGCGCGATGCACCGCGGTTGCGGCATTTCCGCCTGCGCTGCGTGGGCGGTCTGCACACCGCCTATCAGCAACAGGGCGAACAGGTATAGCGTTCGCACTGGACTGTCTCCCATTTTTTGACTTGGCCATCCCCGCAGTCCGCGCCGGATGGCTATCATTTCTGTCTTGCAATGCTAAGTCGGTCGGCTGTCGCCAAGCTGTCGAACGCCTGCCAGATTGTTTAACGTAAACCCTGCCAAAAGTGCGCCTGCTACTCGTTGAAGATCACCCGGATCTGGCTGCGCTGGTCATCAAGTCCCTCGGGGACAGCGGCTTCGTCATTGACCACGCCGTGGACGGCGAGGCCGCGCTGCTGATGATCGCCACCGCTTCGTACGATCTGATCCTTCTGGACCTCTCGCTGGGGAAGGTCGACGGGCTGGACGTTCTTCGCTCGATCCGGACGCAGGGTGTCACGACACCGGTGTTGATCCTGACGGCCCGCAGCGAGATCGCCGATCGCATCCTGGGCCTCGACCTCGGGGCCGACGACTATATCGCCAAGCCCTTCGACCTTGGCGAACTCGAGGCACGCATCAAGGCGCAGCTTCGCCGCCGCCAGGGTGGCCAGCCGGTGACCACCTACGGCGGCCTGTCATTCGATTCGGTGGAGAGATCGTTCTACTGCGAGGGCACGGCGTTGACGCTGAGCCGGCGCGAACTGGCGGTGCTGGAAGCGCTGTTCCTGAGGGCCGGCCGCGTCGCCACCCGGGACGTGCTGTTCCAGTGCGTGTTCTCGATCGACGACGAGGTCAATCCCGAAACTATCGAACTCTATGTGTCGCGGGTCAGGAAGAAGCTGAAGCCGAGCGGTCTGGTCATCACCGCCGTGCGAGGCGTCGGCTATCTGCTGGAACAGCGTCAGGATGGCTAGGCAGCCTTCGGCGACGAGCTTGCGCCGGACCCTGCTCTGGCGCCTGGCGCTCGCGTTGCTGACCGTCGGCATCGTCTCGGCTTTCGCCTCATATCGCACCGCGCTGAAGGAAGCCAATCAGGCGCACGACCGAACGCTGCTGGCCTCCACGCGCTCGATTGCCGAGCGTATCCACGTGACTAACGGCCGGGTGACCGTCAACGTCCCCTATGGCGCGCTGGATACGTTCCAGATCGATGCGCGCGGGCGGATTTTCTATCGCGTGCTGGATCCGGCAGGCCATTTCGTCTCCGGCGAGAAGGACTTCCCGGCAATGCCGGCCAATGTGCCGCGCAGCGAGGACTATCCGGCGCTGGTCCATTTCTATGACGATGCCTATGCCGGAACGCCCCTGCGCGTGGCGGCGCTGTGGCAGCCGGTGACCGAGGGCGGGCAGCAGGGCGTTGCGCTGGTGCAGGTGGGGGAAACGCTGGAGATGCGGGATGACATGGCCAGACGGTTGCTGTTCACCATGCTCTGGCAACAGGCGGCGATGATCGGCGTCTCGATGACGTTGCTGGCATTGACGGTGGCCGCCACGCTGCGGCCGCTGAAGCGGTTGCAGGATCGCATTCAGGCCCGCCGGGCATCGGACCTCGCTCCGGTCGAGGGCGATGACCTGCCCAGGGAAATCCAGCCGCTGCTGCAAACGCTGAATCAGTACCTCGAACGTCTGCGGGTCATCGTCGAAAACCAGAAGCGCTTTCTCGACGATGCCGCGCATCAGCTTCGGACATCGCTGACGCTGGTCAGGGGCCATGTGGACCAGCGCATACGCGCTTCGGATCACGGCGGCGATCTCGCCGAGGTCAAGGCCGCCATCGACCGGACAGTGCGGTTGACCAACCAGTTGCTGACGTTGGCGCGTACAGGGGATGGCGACGTCCTTGCGCCGGACGGTGACGCGATGCAGCGCATCGAACTGGGCAACCTTTGCCGCGATATCTGCGCGGAGTGGTATCTCCATGCGCGGGAGCGGAGGCAGGATCTCAGCGTGGGCGAATGTCCGGCTGGTGCATGGGTCGTTGGCAACGAGGCCATGCTACGAGAGATGCTGGCCAACCTCCTGCACAATGCCGTGAGCTACACGCCGGCTGGTGGGAGCATCTCCGTGACGGTGGAGCGGTCCGACAGCACGCTCTGCATCCTGGTGGACGATAGCGGGCCCGGCATCCCTTCGGCGGATCGCGAACGCGTGTTCGAACGCTTCGTTCGCATCGCCGGCACGCCCGGGGCGGGGAGTGGACTTGGTCTGGCGATCGTTCGGCAAATCTGCGAAGCGCATCAGGGTAGCGTGCAACTGGAGTCCGGCGACAAGGGCGGGCTACGCGTCAGGGTGACGCTGCCGGCGGCCCCCGCCGCACCGCCCGCTGTGGCCTGACAGGCGCTGCAATCCAATCCGATTGGCCATTTGTAACTCCCCCCTGCAAGTCATCAGACGACGGCCTATAATCCCTGATTCATTGATGCAACAACGATTGATCGGGCAACAAAATGACTTCGGAATTTCGCCCTGAGCAGGATGTATCACCTGGCAGGGCAGTAGCAGGATCACCGGCCAACCAGTCGGTGAGGAAAGGGCAGGTCCTGCCCTTTCGCGAGTCTTTGCTTGCGATGACCGGCATCGCATTTGTCGTGATGCTGGTTGCACTTGACCAGACCGTGGTCAGTACCGCGCTGCCAACCGTGGTGGCGGAGTTGCAGGGCTTCGAGTTTTACGCATGGGTGGCTACGGCCTACCTGCTGACGTCGGTCATTACCGTGCCCATCTTCGGGCGACTCGGGGACTATTACGGACGCAAGCCGTTTGTGCTGGCCTCGATCGTCGTGTTCGTGGCGGCATCGGCGCTTTGCGGCATGGCTACGAACATGCCGTTCCTGGTAGCTGCCCGCGCATTGCAGGGGATCGGTGGCGGCATGTTGGTCGGCACGGCGTTCGCCTGCGTTCCCGATCTGTTTCCTGACCCGCATGTGCGCTTGCGTTGGCAGGTCATGATGAGCACGGCGTTCGGCTTGGCCAATGCGATCGGCCCGTCGTTGGGCGGTGTGCTGACTGAGTGGTTCGGATGGCGAGCGGTGTTCTACATCAACCTGCCGGTTGGCTTGCTGGGGTTGCTGATTGCCTGGCGCTTCCTGCCGCATTTGCGTCATCAGTCGCATACCGAGCCAATCCGTATCGACTGGGCTGGCGCCGCACTAATCGCGGCAGGGCTGGGTAGTTTGCAACTATCGGTGGAGTGGCTGCCTGAACGGGGGCTTGGCGTTGTGACGATCGGCCTGATGGTCTTCTCCATCGCCGCGTTCGTAGCGCTGTGGCATTGGTCGCGTAAATCAGCGAATCCGATTCTGCCGTTCGACATGTTCCGCAATCCGAGCCTTGCGTCGCTGTTCGTGCTTTCCGTGCTGGCGGGCTTCACGATGTTCGGCTTGCTGCTGTACGCACCGTTGCTGTTCCAGGGCGGGTTTGGCTATTCGCCGAAGGAGGCCGGACTGTTGGTGACGCCGCTGGTCGTATGCATCACGATCGGATCTATTGTGAACGGCCGCATCATCACCCGGATCCCGCGCCCCAATGCCATGCTTTACGCGGGATTCACGATGCTGGCGCTGGCGCTGCTGGGTCTCTCGCAGGCGACGCGCGGTATGCATCACAATCTGCTGCTTTCGATCATGTTGCTGGCAGGGCTCGGACTGGGCTTTGTCCTGCCCAACCTGACGGTATTCGCCCAGCAGACCGCCGGTCGTGCCCATCTCGGCATCGCTACGGCCATGCTTCAGTCGTTGCGGATGGTCGGCGGGATGGTAGGGACGGCACTGGTTGGCACGCTGGTCACGCGCAGCTACACGTCTGGCGTGACGTCGGCGCTGGCTGCCGCCAATGCGACGGATTGGACTGCCCGGATGACCGACCCGCAGATCCTGATCGACAAGGCCGCGCAGGCAGAATTGCTGACCAATTTGCAGCAGGCAGGGCACAATGGAGCCCTGCTGCTGGAACAGGCGCGGGTGTCCCTCGTCGGCGCCATCCATCTTGGCCTGTTGCTGGCGGCAATCGCTGCATTGTTCGGTGTCTGGCGCGCGCGCCGGGTTCCGCCGATCAAATTGATGCGGGTAAATGAACCCGTGATGGCTGCGGACTGATGACAGCCGTGCGGATGTGAAGCACATTCGCCTACAGGAGGAGTGGAGTGGAACTGGAGCGACAAAGCCTGGCTGTCCTGCAGCAATTTGGCCGGACCTACCGGGCTTATGCTGCGGCATTTGAACAGCGAATCGGACACCCGTTGCCGCGTTGGCGCATTCTGTTCGCGTTGTATGGGCACGAAGGCCCGATTGCTCAGAAGCCGCTGGCCGATCGTGTCGGCATGGACCCCGGCGCGCTGACACGCCAGCTCAAGACGTTGCAGGAAATGGGTTGGGTCGACCGGATGACCAGCGAGCGCGACAACCGCATGACCAACGTCACGCTGAGCGCGCTTGGCCGCGAGATCGTTGACCAGGCAATGCCGCGCCGCTCGGCATTCCTGCAGGACGTGCTGGCCAACGTCACGGAAACGACGATGCACAACCTCTCGAAGGGGCTGGTTCAGCTCGAGGCGGGCATCGCCGACGCAGTCGCGCGCACGCAGGCGGAACGCGACGCCGCCTGATCTGGCAGCGTCGCCTGGCTGCTCTCTATCCGCCAAACAACGCCGCTATGGCCGTTGGGTTAGAAGGGAAGTACAGGTGCACGTAGGACGCGGTAAGCGACCCGGACCGATAGACAGCTTCCCCGGTTCCATCATCGCGCGGTGACCGCGCGTGCAGGAGCGGAGTCAGCGGAGTGTCGGTAGTCGAGTAGTGGAACGTGTGTCCGCGTACCGGCTGACCGGCGATGCCTTCTCTCGTAGGTAGCTCGACGGCCTGATGGCCGATTGCCGCCAGTCGTTTCTGCATCGTCACCGTGCCGGGCAGCAACCCGGCCATGCGATGGGTTTGCCCTTCCTTGTCCACCAGGTTGTCGAACAGCGCCATCATGCCGCCGCACTCCGCCAGCATTGGCAGGCCGTGTGCGTGCGCCGCTCGGATCGCGTTGTGCATCGGCACATTCGCGGCGAGCGCGGCGGCGTGCAGTTCGGGGTAGCCACCGGGCAGCCATAGCGCGTCACAGTGCGGCAAAGCCGCGTCACGCAAGGGCGAGAACCATGTGATATGCGCCCCGAGCGCGTTCAACGTTTCCACATTGGCCGGATAAATGAACCGGAAGGCATCGTCGCGCGCGATGGCGATGCGCCGGCCCTCCAGCAGGCGCGGCAATTGCTGCGTGGGCGTGTCCGGAAACACGATCGGCTCTGGCAGGTGCGATAGCGGCAGTGCGGCCAAGGCATCCGCCATGCGATCCAGTCGCGCGGTAAGGTCGGGAAGCTCGTCGGCGCTGAACAGGCCAAGATGCCGCTCCGGCAACGCCGCCGCATCATCGCGGGCCAACGCGCCGGCCCAGTGGATGTCATGCGGCAGGCTGTCTCGCAGCATCTCGGCATGGCGTGCGCTGCCGACGCCATTCGCCAGCACGTGCATCGCGTGAAATGGCTCGCCGTAGGTCGCGAGGCCGTGGGCCACGGCACCGAACGTTTGCGCCATCGCGCCTGCCTGGATGACGGCGAGGACCGGCAGTCCAAAGCATCGCGCGACATCCGCACTGCTCGGCGTGCCATCGTGCAGGCCCATGACACCTTCGACAAGAATCAGATCCGCGGTCTGCGCGGCCAGGGCAAGACGTTGGCGAGCATCGACTTCCCCTGTCATCCAGAGATCGATCGATTGCACCGGAGCACCGCTGGCGGCGGCAAGCAACGTCGGGTCGAGGAAATCGGGCCCGATCTTGAATACGCGCACGGTACGGCCCTGCCGCGCATGAAGGCGTGCCAAGGCGGCGGTGACCGTGGTCTTGCCCTGCCCCGATGCGGGGGCGGCAACGAGCAACGCGGGGACCGGGCGCGTGCCGGTTCGTGTTGTCGTGTCCAACGGAGAGGATTGAATAGGAAACGGGGGCATCTCGGAGGTGGCAATGCACGGCGGCAGCGCCATGCGATGCGATGGATTATATCGGGCAGACATCTCCACCTTTAGCGCCGTGGCAGGACCATGCCCTGAAGTGCCACACACTCGAACAGCTCGCGGTCATTGGTGACGCCGAGCTTCTGCATGGCGCAGTTCTTTTGCCGGCTGATGGTCTTGACGCTGCGGCACAGCGTGGTCGCGATCTCGGTTACCGTGCGGCCGGTCAGGTATAGCCGCAGTACCTCCATTTCGCGCGCGGACGGACGCTGCTCGCCATCGCGCCCGCATGGCAGCATCGTCCGGAGTTCGGTGGGTGCCAGCGCGCGTAGCGCGGACTTGCCGATGTAGGTAAAACCGCGCTGGGCTCGCCCGATTGCGGTCATGATTTCCGCCAGCGGACTGTCCTTGATCAACAGCCCATGCACGCGGACATCCAGTATCGTGCGTAGCACGAGCGGATTCGTGATCATGGTGAGCACCACCACGGATATCGACGGGTGCCGTCGCCGCAGCGACGTGATCAGGCGCACGCCATCGAGCTCGGTGGGTCCGGGCATGTGGTAGTCGGTCACGACCACATCCGGTTGGAGCAGATCGACCTGTTGCTGCAACTCCGTGGCACTGGTGGCTTCGCCGCAGACTTCCCAGCCAGTCTGCGACGACTGTACCCTGGCTCGGATTGCCGCCGTAATGACGGGGTGGTCGTCGGCCAGCAAAATCCTCAACGTCATCCAATGACTCCTGAACATATGGGTCGGATACGGCTGCACGCTGGCGTCAAAAAAGCGCCGCACGCGGGAGTGGCGTACGGCGCGAACACGCAGCAACTGCGCGCACGCGGAACCGCGAATCAAACGGGAGACGACTCGGAGAGCACCGCGATGCACGGCGAGATTAATGCCCGGATCGCGGGAAGGGAGTAAGAGGATTCGCAAAAAACGTATTGCATTGCCTTGCGTCGGGGACATCGAACGCAAACGACCCCGTGGCGCGATGCACCACGGGGTCGTCGGTTGATATCAATACGTGTGGGTCAGGCTACTGCAAGAGGCCTGGCGGGTTGTCGTGCCTGACGGCGTCCGTCGATGGCCTTGAGAGGGTCTCGCAATACCGAGGCGCCGACGTCCATGATGTCGCGGAGCGTACTGCGGTCATCAGACTCCTGGGGCATCCAGAAATGAAGCGCGGCCCAGGCCGGGAAACTGCTGGGTGGCGCCAGCAGGCGCGCCTTCCGATCGCGTGTGACGAGCGGCACGTTGAAGTCGAGCACCGGACAGATACCACCTGCCGCATGTAACAGCGTGATCTGGGTATGCCACGACGGCACCACGGTTTCGCGATGGCCGGGAGCAAGGGCCTGGCGTTCCAGGAATCCACGTAGGGGACTTGCGGCGTCGCAGTCTTCCTGCAGCAGGATCCAGTCGCTTTCCACTTCGTCCATCGACCCCGTGCGCGTGACGCTGATCAGGCGTCGCGGCGTGGCCATGATGCTATGTGGGATGACCGAGTCGGGCACGTTGGCGCCATCGACGACAAAGGCGCAGTCGAGATCGCCGCTATCCAGGCTATCCGCCAGCGCCGCATCGGCAATGACCGGCCGCGTGATGAAGCTGTCCTGCGGGAAGCGTTCGCCCAGGGCGGTCAGGATTTCGGTAATGACCGGATCGCCAATTGACGAAGAAAACCCGATCGAAATGCGTCGGCCTCGGGTTGCCTGGGCGGCATGTTCCCCGCTTGGCTGCACGAGTTGATTCCATTTGGCCAGAATCTGACGCGCGGTCTGCTCGAGTCGCAACGCATGAGGCGTGGGTTCCAGCGCGCCATTTCGTTTCACGAACAAGGCATCGCCGGTGATTTCGCGCAATCGCGCCAGGCTATATGCCACTGTGGGTACGCGCCCTTGAGTGCAAGCCGCAACCGCATTGAGGTCGCGATACTCCATAAGCAGAACGAAAACATGCAATAGCTTCGTGCTGACGTGCCGCATACTGACTTCTCCCGATCCGAGTTCTACTTTGTTATTTGTTCTGGTGATGCAACATCATTACTGCTTCTGACTGCCGGCCGGCTCTCCTTGCGGAAATTCGGCGAGGGCGATGGCAGGTACTGCTGGCACTACCAAAAACGGGCGGGGGCGACGGCGAGGCGCCCTGGCAACCGAAGACGCCGCGCGCGGACGCTGAATGTCCGCATCGCGCCTTGCAGCCACCACTTCCTCCAGACCGCACGGGTTTGTGTATCCGGTGCGTGCTACGGCAATGGCTCCTATTCGTCAGACCAGGAAATATGCAGCGGCTTGTGGCGGCGTCATCTGCCGACGCCGTACCGCTTTGACGCCTGTCCTCATGCGCCGGGCGGCGCCACTGCAGGCGTTTCGAAATTTAGTTGATGCGTAGAAATCTTAATACAACATTCTGGAAACTACTAGTAATGCTCAACTTCCAGACGGTTGTGCCATACCAACAAAGATCCTATGTACGAACAACGATACAACCCTGAAACCCGCCTCAAATGGGGGTTTCCGTCAATGGGAGTGCATTAGTCGACGCCGAATCCGGGTGTGAATTCAACATTCTGGACTGGCAGTTGAGAATGGCAGAGGTAGGAATTTTTCCAAATTGGAATAACAAAATTTGAATTGCAAATGTGAGTGTACGGATTGTGCCGAATAGTTGTGGGTGTATCCCGACAATCCTGTAGAGGCGTTGTTCAATTTGCTTAACTCGTGCCGCGAAGACACTGAATTGCCTTTTGCGCGGGCGGTGGGCTACCTTACGGGCAGGGTAGGCGGGAGGGCCGTGCGCGCGATCGCATGGGCGCCTGACTGGAGGCCGGCGAGCGGAGACATTTGCGTGAACAGACGCTATTCGGAAGAACAGATCCGCATGTATCTAGAAGAGGCCGCCAAAGGGGTGCCGGTGCGGGAGCTCTGCGCGCGTTATGGCTTCAGCGATGCCTCGTTCTACGGTTGGCGGGCCAAGTATGGCAGCAAGGTACGGCAACACGACCCGTCCGACAGCCGCAGATTGCGTCAGTTGGAAGAGGAGAATGCGCGACTCAAGAGTATGCTTGCGGATGCACTGCTCAAACTTGAGTTGCTGCGCAATCGTACCGGCAGGCACGGCGATGGCAAAAGCCATTGATTGGTTGGTCGCCGCATCGAGCCGGTTCCTCTTGCCACTGCAATGTCTCGCATGACATTGGTTTCTGGAGTTTTTTCGTGAAGAAGGTTTTTGCTGCCGCAGGCGCAATGGTGTGGCTCGGGATGTCTGTCGCTCAGGTTCATGCGGCGCCTCCGCAGGATCCGGGTACTCCGATAGTCGCGCCGCTGCCGCCGCGCATGCTCGATCCTGCGACGTCCACCGTCGAGGATACGGGGGGCACGCTCAGTGCCTCTCAGGTCGAGCGATGCCGCCAGTTACTCGACCAGATCAATGCCTTGCCGTCGGGGCCGCAGTGGGGGCAGGGCAAGTCGTCAGTGACGACGGCAGATGGCCGGACCTATTCCACGCTCGAGCGCGCGCCGGATCGCAAGCGCCTCGAGGAGGCGTACCGGCAGGAGTGCGCCCAGTCACGCAAGTAAGTTCTGATCCGCCGTTGCCAGGATGATGCCGGGTGTGACCAGGCGATTGTCGAAAGGGATGGTGGTTACATCCGTCATTGCAGGAGCAAACATGTTCCACTTGCGACGTTTCCTTGCCTGGTCGTTCGGGCTGATGTTGCTGGCCGGCGCAAGCAGCGCACTGGCGCAGGCCAAACTGGACAAGCCACAGCTTGACCAGCTGCTTGCACCGGTTGCGCTGTATCCCGATGCACTGCTGTCGCAGGTGCTCATGGCATCGACCTATCCGGCGGACGTGGCTTCCGCCGCGGAATGGTCGAAATCGAATCAGAGTCTTTCGGGTGATGCGGCCACCAAGGCCGTCGAAGGCGAGCCGTGGGACCCAAGCGTGAAGTCGCTCACCGCTTTTCCCTCCGTGATGGACATGATGGGACGCCAGCCGCAGTGGGTCGAGAGCGTGGGCGATGCGTTCCTGGCGCAGCCCGATGACGTGATGGACTCGGTGCAACGCCTGCGCGTACAGGCGCAGAAGGCGGGCACTCTCAAATCCAACGAGCAGCAAAAGGTGGTCACGCAGCAGAGCGGCGGCACCACCATCGTCCAGATCGAGCCCGCCAGTCCGCAGGTGGTGTACGTGCCGTCGTACAACCCGACCGTGGTCTACGGCGCATGGCCCTATCCCGCCTATCCGCCGGCCTACTACCCGCCGCCACCCGGATCGGTGTTCGCCACCTCGCTGGTGGCCGGCATTGGCTTCGGGCTTGGCGTGGCGGCTGTGAATTCGATGTGGGGCGGATTCAACTGGGGTAGCCACGACGTCAACATCAACGTCAATCGATACAACAACATCAACGTGAATCAGCGACTGGACGTCAATCGGTCCAACGTGAACTGGCAGCACAATCCCGCGAACCGTGGCAACGTGCCGTACCGGAATCAGAACGTTGCGAACCGCTACGACGCGCAGCGTCAGCAGGGGCTGGCCAATCGCCCGCAGGGTGGTCAGCAGCGCCTGGGTCAGGCAGGTGGTGGCGTGCAGAACCAGCAGCGTCTGGGTCAGGGCGGAGGCGGTGTGCAGAACCAGCGCGACGCAGAGCGTCAGCGTGCGGCCCAGTCGTTCCAGGGGCGTACCGGCCAGTCGATTCCCGGACATTCGGCGCCGAACGTGAATCGCCAGGCTGGCGGGCAGAATCCGCGGCCGGCTGGCGCGGATCGTCAACGTGCCGATCAGGCCGATGCGCGCAACCGTGCGCGTGACAGCAACCGCAATAACGCGTTCAGCGATGCAGGCAATGGTGACCGGATGCGTCAGCAGGCAAACCGGGGCGATCGCAGCGGCTTCCAACACAACGCGGGCCAGGTGCAGCAGCATTCCGCGCCGGCGAGATCTGGCGGGGGCATCCACGGCGGTGGTGGCGGTGGTGGTAGTGGCTTCCACGGCGGTGGTGGTGGCGGCTTCCAGGGCGGGGGCCATGCTGGTGGAGCAGGTGCGGGTGGCGGTCACCTTGGTCACGGCCGGAGGTAACGATGAAGCGTCAATCGAGGTTCGAATCCATGTTGCGTGCCGGCGCGTTGGCGATGCTGCTGAGCATGTCCGTTCCCGTTCTGGCCCAGCATGTCTATCCGACGCCGGATGCCGCAGCTGATGCGTTCGGCGATGCAGTGGCACGCAGTGACCCTGATGCGCTGAAGCAGGTGCTCGGCGCGAACTACGAGAAGCTGGTGCCGCCGGGGCTCAGCCAGAACGACATCTACGATTTCCTTGCCGCCTGGGCAAGCCATCATGCCGTCCAGCCCGATGGCGATAAGGCCGCACGTATCGAGGTGGGCGGTAGCGGCTGGACGTTCCCGGTTCCGCTGGCAAAGCGTAAAACCGGCTGGCAGTTCGATCTGGCTGCCGGCGAGCAGGAGATGCGGCGCCGCCGGATCGGGCGCAACGAACTCGTGGCGATGGATACGTTGCTGCAGCTCGCCGATGCCCAGCAGCGTTATGCGGAGCAGATTGGCAATGGCAAGTACGCCCATCAGCTCGTGAGTACGCCCGGCAAGACCAATGGGTTGTACTGGCCATCGGCATCGGCCGAGAATGATAGCCCGCTTGGACCGGATGCCTTGGCAATGGGCCCCGAGGTGCCGCCGGAGGAAGCGTTCTACGGCTATCGCTATCGGATCATCGCACCGCCGAAGGGCAGCGACGCCAAGTTCGCGTTCATCGCCTGGCCCGCGCGTTACGGTGATAGCGGCATCCACTCCTTCATGGTCGATAGCGAGCGCCGTTTCTACGAGCGAGACCTAGGCAAGAGTACCGGCGCGCGCGCGGGTGCCATGCGAGCCTTTTCGCCCGAGGGTTGGGAGCGGGCTGCAGATCGCTGATTCCGGATCCGAAGTCTCCGGCAATTGCGTCTAAGCTGGATCCGGACCGCGCAGCGTGATGCGGTCTGCTTCGGCGTGGACGTCTGACAGCCCTTTCTCGTCGACGATACGAAGCTGACGGTGCCGCACCGTGATCAGCCCGACGGACGCAAAGCGGGACAGAAGCCGCGAGACCGTCTCCAGCGTCAGGCCCAGGTAGCTGGCGATATCGTTGCGAGTCATCGCCAGCATGACTTCTCCCCCGTCGGTGCCGCGGCGGCGGTGTTCCGCAGCCTGATCGAGCAATAGCATGGCCAGCCTCTGCGCGGCCTTCATTGAGCCGATGGTCACCAGCAACTCGCGCTGCCGCAAGGCGTCGCGGTGAAGTAGCGCGAGCAAGGCGGCGTGAACCGCCGGATCTTCCTCGCAGCGCTTCGCTGTCTCCAGTGGCACCACACAGCATTCGGATGCCTGCAGGGCAATCGCGCTCGTGCCGAACTGCGGCGCGTCATTCGGCTCGAGGCCGGCTACGTCACCGGGGAGCATGAAGCCGGTCAATTGCCGCCATCCAAGTGCCGATTCGTACATCCGCTTGATGCCGCCGTGGCGCAATGGGTAGACGGCGCGTACCGGTTGGTCCTGCCTGAATAGCGCCTCGCCGGCTTGCAGGTGCTTGCGCTCGGGGCTTAATGCTGGTCTGTCGGGCAGCAAGGTGCCTCCGTGTGCACTTGCGCAAACGGACTGGAACGGGCACAGGGTGCAGCATGAGGCGCTGGGGGCTTGGTGGTCCAGTGGTATTGCCTCCTGGTAGGCATGATGGACATTTTTTCCCGACAGTATAAGTGCCCACGAACATCGCTGATCGTGAGTCGATCTGCATTCTTTTAAACAAGCGTAATAAGTTTTTTTGCGGCCTCTTAGGGGGAGAGGTCAGCATGTGCCCGGAAAGTAGAGAATTCTTTCAAAAATTCATGTTGTGCCTTCAAGACAATGTCGGAAAAGCGCCTCGTCGATTGTGTTATGCTGCATCGCACAAGAAAGGAGGAGACCCGTTCTCAAGACGAACAGGAGTCTTCATATGGCCAAAAGCCTCTCTCCGGACTGGGATGCGCAGCTTCGACAAATTCGTCGCGCGCAGTTTCAGCCCGCGAAACAAATTCGTACATGGCTGGAGCGTCTGGAACTGGCGCCCCCAGCCACTCATCGCCAGCGCCACACCGCGCCAGGCGAGGCCGGGCCGGCTGAATTGCCAGGCAACTGGCAGTCGCTGAATCTGGGCCTGACGCCGTTACCCGGCGAACTGGTCCCGCAACTCTCGTACCGCCTCTATATCCCGTCCGGCGCCAAGGGCGCATTGCCTGTCGTGGTGATGCTGCACGGATGTCAGCAAACGCCTGAAGCCCTGGCGGCTGGCACGCGCATGAACGCGCTGGCCGAGCGCGAAGGATTCATGGTGGCTTATCCGCAGCAGCCATTGCGGCGCTCCGTGCATCGGTGCTGGCAGTGGTTCGACCTCGCGGCCGGGCAGGGCGGGCGCGAAGCACAGGCGCTGGCACTGCTGATCGACGAACTGGCAACCCGGCCCGACGTACGTATCGGCGAGATCTACCTTGCCGGGTTGTCGGCCGGTGCCGCGATGGCGGCTCTGGTGGCGTTGCGCTACCCGGACAAGGTCGCTGCCGTGGGATTGCACTCCGGTGTGGTGATCGGTGCGGCCGATTCGCCCCGGGCGGGCCTGAGGGCGATGCACGAGGGCTCGGCGATCGAGCCCGCGCTATTGCTCGATGCTGCTGGCGTGACGCCCGGCGGTCCGGCCATGCCGGCCATCGTGTTGCACGGCATGGCGGACGAAGCGGTGCATCCGATCAACGGGCGTTTGTTGACGCAGCAGTTCCTGGCCTACAACGGCCTGGGTGGCAGCCTCGGCGGACAGATCGAAAGCGCTAACGATGCGCCGCTGGGCAAGGATGGCGAAGTTCGCGAAGCGCGCTTTGGCCGCTGGAATCGCGATCTGGTCCGACTGGTGGAAGTGGGGGGGCTGGGTCATGCCTGGAGTGGCGGCGATGCCACGGTACCGTACCACAGCAGCATCGGCCCGGATGCGAGCTGGCTGATATGGCAATTTCTCCGTCAGCACAAGCGGGCGGCGTGACAACGCAGGACGGGGCCCGAAGCGCGCCCAAATGAAAAAGGGGGAAGGCTGTCAGCCTTCCCCCTTTTTCATTGTGCCAGCGCGGCAAGCGTGGCGAGCGCGATCAGGCGTGCCGCTTGCGTACGAACAGCGCCGTCACGATACCCATGATGCAGACGCCAACCACATAGTGGGCCGGGGCCAGCGAATCATTCTTGAGCATCAGCGAGACGATCACCGGCGTCAGTCCGCCGAAGATCGCGTACGAGACGTTGTACGAGAAGGACAGCCCGGAGAACCGCACTTGCGCTGGGAACGCGTGCACCAGCACGTAAGGCACGGCGCCAATCGTGCCGACGAAGAAGCCGGCCAGGGCGTACAGCGGCAGCAGCAGGTCGGGACGGGTGCCGATCGTCGTGTACAGCACGTAGGCCGTGGCAGCCAGCAGTGCGCCACCGATCGAAAGTGTCAGGCGCGCGCCAATGCGGTCAGCCAGGATGCCGGCCACCACGCAGCCGATCGACAGGCACAGCGTTGCGGCGCTGTTGGCCACCAGCGCGGTGCGGGCGTCGAAGCCGTACAGCGTCTGGAGGTAGGTCGGCGTCAGCAGGATCACCACCACGATGCCAGCGGACAGCATCCACGTGAGCAGCATCGAGATGACAACGGCGCCGCGGTGGTCGCGCACGACCGTCTTGAGCGGCAGTTCGGCGGCCAGTGCCTTGCGTTGCTGCAGTTCCGCGAAGACCGGGGTTTCATGGAGCCAGCGGCGCAGGTACATCGAGCCGACACCGAACACGCCGCCCAGCACGAACGGCACGCGCCAGCCATGGTCAACGAGTTCCTGCGGATCGAATACGGCGTTGATGCCTGTGGCTACCAGCGAGCCGAGCAGGATGCCGGCCGTCAGACCTGCAGTCAGCGTGCCGCAGGCATATCCGACGTGACGCCGGGGCACGTGTTCGGACACGAACACCCATGCGCCGGGGACTTCGCCGCCCACGGCGGCACCCTGCAGGATGCGCAGCACCAGCAGCGCCATCGGCGCCAGCAGGCCCACCGAAGCGTAGGTCGGCAGAAGGCCCATCAGCAGCGTCGGTACCGACATCAGCAGAATCGACAACGTAAACATTTTCTTGCGGCCGAGCAGGTCACCGAAGTGCGCCATGATGATGCCGCCCAGCGGGCGTGCCAGGTAGCCGGCCGCGAAGATGCCGAAGGTCTGCAGCATGCGCAGCCAGTCCGGCACGGATGCCGGGAAGAATAACTGGCCAATGACCTTGGCGAAGAAAACAAAAATAATGAAATCGTAGAACTCGAGCGCGCCGCCAAGTGCGGCAAGCGCGAGCGTCTTGTAATCCTGACCGGTCAGCGGGCGAGCGGCATGGCCGCCTTGCGCACCCGAAGCCCCGGCAGTACTGCTGGAGGTGGACATGAAAAGACTCGCATGGATACATTCACATGCGAAGCGCGCAACACGGATGACGTGGAGGGGGACGGCCGAAGGGATAACAGCACGAACTGAGCGAACCGGAGGCCGGCGGGGTAAGCAGGCTGGCAGGCAACGGACGCTTCGCAAAGGCGTAACGATACCAGATCGGTCTGTCGCATCCCTGATTTTGTATAAATCGGATTACTAAATCGTCCTTTGCACTGCCATAATCCGTCTCCATAATGAAAAACAAGTGAAATCCGGGGCACAAAGCGCAGGCTGGCATGGGGCTGAGCCTGCGTGGGGTCGAACTACTCTGGGGTGACATGGCTTTCAAGGATTCCATCCAGGCCGCGACAGGGGCGGCCATGGCCACGCCTCGCAGGCGCGTGGCCGTACGCGTCGCGGGTGGCGTGGTGGCCGCGCTGGCCGTATTCGGGCTGGCCGGCTATTTCGGTGGGCCGCCGCTGATCAAGTATCTGGTGGAGAAAAACGCCACCGAGGCGCTTGGGCGCAAGGTGACACTGGGCGAGGCGCATGTGAGGCCGTTCAGTCTGTCCGCCACGATCAACAACCTGACCATCTACGAGCCCGACGGCAAGACGCCGACGGTGACGCTCGGCGAGGCCGAGGCCAAGACCTCGGCCGCATCGGTCTGGCACCTCGCGCCGGTCATCGATTCCCTTCATGTGGATGCGCTGTCCGTGCACGTCTTGCGCGATGCGAATGGCCGCATGAACTTTGCCGATGTGCAGGAACGCTTTGCCGCGCTGCCGCCGAAGCCGGCCGACGCCAAGCCTGCGCGATTCTCGGTCAGCAATATCGCGGTGACGAATACCAGCTTCGTCTATGAGGACAAGCTGCTCAATACCGTCCAGCGCGTGGAGAACTTCACGCTGACCCTGCCGTTCCTGTCAAACCTGCCCCACGACGTCACCCTGAACACGGCGCCGAGCCTGTTTGCGAAGATCAATGGGTCGCCGCTGGCGCTGGCTGGCACGATGCAGCCTTTCGCGGACAGCCGTGAAGCAAACCTCAACATCAACCTGGATGGGCTCGAGGTAGCGAAGTACATGGCGTTCGCGCCAAAGCTGAAAGATGCTGAAGTCAAGAGCGGGCTCGTGGATACCCGGCTCAATGTGGGTTTCCGTCAAGAAAAGGACAAGCAGGACCTGTACGTGTCCGGAACCATTGCCCTGCGCGACGCCGACGTGGTGACCCATGCGGGCGCGCCGCTCGTCAAGGCGGGACGGCTGGCGGTCGACCTCGATCGTGTGGAGCCGCTGGCCCACAAGGCGCACGTGAAGAGCATCGAACTGGACGGCTTCGGCTTGCTGGCAACCCGAGGTGCCGACGGCGCGCTCGATCTGGCGACGGCCTTCCTGCCGGAAGGTATGAAGTCAGCGCCGGCCAAGGCTCCCGCAGCCGCACCGGCGACCGCCACGCCGGCCCCGGCCTCGGCGGTTGCCGCATCGGGCGTGCAGGCGCCGCCCAAGGCCGAGGAGGTGCCGTGGTCCTACGCCGTCGACCGCATTGCGATCAAGGACGCGAAACTGGGGTTTGTCGATGCGATGGCGCCCTCGGGGCCGGGCAAGCTGGATATCGGGCCCGTGAATGTCGATATCGCCAACCTGGCCAGCACCGGGGACAAGCCTGCCAAACTCGATGCCACGGTCACGATCGCCGATGGTCAGACCATCAAGCAGTCCGGGGAACTCGACCTCAAGAAAGGCACGCTGAACGGCACGCTGGAAACCGCGGGCGTGCGCCCGCAAGGCTTCGCGGCGTGGTGGCCGCACGAGTTGCGCAGCCAGTTCGGTGATACCGGCATCAATGCCGAGCTGAATTACAAGATGGCGTGGTCGCAGCCGGTGTTCCAGTTCACGCTCGAAAAATCCCGGCTTGAACTGTCACCGCTCTACGTGGCCACTCGCGAGCCTGTCAATCTGCCCGCTTCGGCTGGCAACGATGATCGCGCGACGAAGGCAGCGAGCCCGGCGCCGAAAGGCCGCGCGGGCCGCGCGCAACGCGGCAACCGCGCTAGCCAGCGCGTGGCAGACACCGAGGGCGCCAACCTGCCGCTGCTCAGGGCTGACAAGCTCGTGCTGGACGACATCCAGCTCGACTTGGCCAAGCAGACGTTCGAAGCGGGGCAGGTATCGCTGGCCAAACCGCAGATCGCGGCAACACGTGACCATAGCGGCCAACTGCTGGAGATGGCGCGAATCTGGGCCGTCGAATCAGCCGAATCCGCCGGCAAGCGGGCGCGTGCGCCGGCCGCGGCAACGGCCGCGACAAATGGCGGCGGCGCGGGAGCGCCGGGCTGGAAGGTGCGCATTGGCAAGGTGGCGGTGGATGCCGGCTCCGCGCGCCTGGCGGACTATGAGCCGGCCGAGGCCAATCGCGGTCGCCCGGTCATTCACCAGTTCCGCAACATCGGATTCACCAGCGGCACCGTGACCTGGCCGCTCTCGCCGGGGGCGGTGCCGATGAAGCTGCACGCCGAAAGCGGGCGCAAGGGCGTGATGAACATCGACGGACAGGTCACGCCGACCGGTCCGGCCGCGCAATTGCAGCTCGATCTGCGCGAACTCGACATCGCGCCGTTGCAGCCCTACATGGCTGACCGTTTCAACGCTGCGTTGCGCAGCGGGGCGCTGACGCTCAAGGGCAAGGTTGCCTACGAGGCGCCGGCCGGCAAGCCGATAGCGGTGCGATTCAATGGCAACGTGATGGCCGGTAATGTGCGTACGGTGGACCGTGTCACCGGCGACGACTTTCTGCGCTGGCGCTCGCTGGCCGTGAGCGGCGTCGACTTCAACATGAACGATGCGAAGGGGCCGCTCCAGCTCGGAGTCAACAACGTGGCGTTGTCCGATTTCTACGCCCGGGTGATCCTGAACGCCAATGGCCGGCTGAATCTGCAGGACGTGATGGCGGGTGGCGCGGCAAAGGGCGAGCCAGCACCGTCGACCAGCCTGACCCAGGCGAATCCGGCTTCGGCACCCGAAGCCAAGCCCGAGGCCAAGCCGGAGACGGCGGCCGCACCCGCGCAGGCAGCGGGGCCCAAGCCGGTTATCCGTCTGGGTGGTGTTTCCATCGACAAGGGGAACATCAACTTCTCGGACTTCTTCATCAAGCCGAATTACTCTGCCAACCTGACCGGCATGAAGGGGTCGATCTCCAAGGTCTCCACGGGGGATCCGACGCCGGCAGATCTGGTGCTGGATGGCCGGCTCGACGATGATGCTCCCGTCAATATCAGCGGCAAGATCAATCCGCTGGGCGAACAGCTCTTCCTCGATATCGCCGCCAAGGCCGACGGCGTGGAACTGACGCGTCTGACGCCTTACGCGGCCAAGTACGCAGGCTACCCGATCACCAAGGGCAAGCTGAACGTCGACGTGGCGTACAAGATCGAGAATGGCAAGCTCGATGCGAAGAACCACCTCTATCTGGACCAGCTCACGTTCGGCGACAAGGTGGACAGCCCCGACGCGGTCAAGGTGCCCGTGCTGCTGGCGGTATCGCTGCTCAAGGACCGCAATGGCGTGATCGATATCAACCTGCCGGTCTCGGGCTCCTTGTCCGATCCGGAGTTCAGCATCGGCGGTGTCATCCTGCGCGTGATCGTGAACCTGCTGGCCAAGGCGATCACCTCGCCGTTCGCGCTGATTGCCCATGCATTTGGCGGCAACGCGGAAGAGCTGGGTTATATCGAGTTCGCGCCGGGTTCTTCCACGTTGACCGACGACGCGCACAAGAAGATCGAGACCATCGGCAAGGCGCTCGCCGACCGGCCTTCGCTCAATCTGGAAATCAGCGGCCGGATCGACCCCGACACCGATGCCGATGGCGCGCGCCGCGTCTGGCTGAACCAGCGCGTCGCCGAAGCCAAGCAGCGTGATCTGCGCCGTTCGGCACAGGCAGGCGCGCAGGCGGAAGAGGGCGAGGGCGGCGAGCAGGGCGCCACGGTCACCGTATCGCCGCAGGAATATCCGAAGTACCTGGAAGCGGTGTACAAGCGCGAGTCGTTCAAGAAGCCCCGCAACTTCATCGGCCTGACCAAGTCGTTGCCGCCGGCCGAGATGGAGAAGCTGCTGCTCGAACATGCGCCCGTGACCGATACGGAACTGCGCGCGTTGGCGGAGCAGCGGGCGTTGACGGTCAAGCAGGCGCTCGAGCGCGATGGCAAGGTGCCCAACGCCAGGCTGTTCCTGACCGCGCCGAAGCTCAACGCGGAAGGGATCAAGGACAAGGGCAAGCCCAACCGCGTCGATTTCTCAATCCGTCAATGATGGGACGCGTGCCGGCGTTTGAACGAAATGCTCGAACGCCGGCGTGGTGACCGTCATCGAAAACCGCGTATCATGCGCCCCGAAACTTGAATCGATATCGGGAGCGAGATGTGCAGCAGGAAGCAGTAGCCTACAAGACTTGGGTTTGCCTGATTTGCGGCTGGGTGTACGACGAGGAACTGGGCTTGCCCGAAGAAGGCATTGCCGCAGGCACGCGCTGGGAAGACATTCCGGACGACTGGCGCTGCCCGGAATGCGATGTCGGTAAGGGCGATTTCTCGATGATCGAGATCTGAGGTCAGGTCAAGGCGCTTCGCGCTGGGTCGCCGATCGACAGATGCCCGCGCGCCGTCGCTTTTGCGCGCAGCGCGTATAGCGCATCCGGTATGGGTGGCTGCAGCGCCACAATGCCGTGCCCACAGTCACGACCAGCAGCGCCACCATCACGGTGGCGAGCATAAGAAGAGACATCGCACCTCCTTCTCGCCTGCAGCCGCTCTGGCCGTCTTGCCTGGCGGCGTTCTCTCTCTAACTGGTGTCCTGTTCGATCGCCGATCGCTAGATCAGCAGTGGCAGGGCTTCCAGCACCAATACCCCAAGCAGGACTCCCAGGATCGCGCCGGCGCAACGGCAACTGATACGCAACGCCTTGGCCGCAACTGGAATCGCGCCCATCGCCAACAAGCCGACGAGTGCCATGGGGATCAGGAATACAAGATCGTGCGCCTGTAACTGAAGATGCAGCATGGCGGTCTCCTATCTTGTTTCTTTGTTCTTCCAGTATAGGCAGTGTGTGGCGAATACAAGGCTGTAGTGCTTGGGGTTGTCCCGTACTGTTTGCGTCATGTCATGCTCTGCCAAGTATCTCGCGCGAGACTTGGCCCGAAGCCGTTTGTACCGTTGACAGCGCACCTGGACGGTTTCCCACGCGGTTTTCCTGTCGTGTCAGCCGTATTGATGACGAGTGTCCTATGCTGGACGCACGGGGTCACCAAAGCAGACTGAAGCAGACTGGAGGACGCTATGGAACTACATATGCATTCGCACCACTACATGCGTCGCCTGCCGGACTGGACGGCGGCCGCCGTGTCCGGGCTCGCGGCCGGTGCGCTGCTGATCGTCGTGGAGATGTTCTGGTCGACGATGGTGGCCGGCGTTCACCCATGGGGCACCACGCGCATGGTTGCCGCAATCGTGCTCGGGCGCGATGTTCTGCAGAACTCGTTCTTCAGCGTCAGCACGGTCGCCGCAGCGTTGATTATTCACTTCGTGCTCGGCGCGATACTCGGCTGCGTGCTGTGCGCGATCATCGCGCCGTTCCAACTCGATTCGAGCGTCGGCATGTCGCTACTGGTCGGGGCGGTATTTGGCCTGGTGGTGTACATGTTCAACTTCTACGTGATGACAAGCGCCTTCCCGTGGTTTGTCGACCAGCGTGGCTGGCATACGCTGGTAGGGCACCTCATCTTCGGGATGGCCATCGCCATCTGCTACTGGAAGCTGGAGTCGCGCGGTGTATCTCGTTAGATACCTGCCGTGAGATTCTGTACCGAATACATCATGTGCTGATGGTCTGATTGCGTCGCGCACTTTGCCACTACACGGGGCCGCGCGTGGCCACGATGGCGGATCGGGAAGTAAGCTTCCCCTCCGCCATTTTTTATTGTGGCCATGCGCGTCCTGGCGCACCGATATCGGCACGATGTCGCCTTGCCGTGACCTGAAACGATGCACTAGTCTTAATCCACCTGCGCAGTCTGCGCATTCCTCGCGGCTTTTCGTCCGCGCGGAGGAGGGGGGTCATGGCGATCGCCATCGCACTCGTCATCATTGTCGTTGCCTCGGTGCTCTTTCATTTCCTGAGCCCGTGGTGGGCGACACCGCTGGCGTCCAACTGGAAACAGATGGACGACACGCTGACCATTACCCTCGTCATCACCGGCCTGTTCTTTGTCGTTATCAACCTGCTCGTCGGATACATCGTCTGGCGCTTCCGTCATCGTGCGGGGCATCGCGCTGCCTATGCGCCGGAGAACCCGAAACTGGAGCGCTGGCTGATCGGGTTGACCGCCGTGTGCATCATCGCGTTGCTGGCACCAGGCCTGATCGTCTACGCGGAGTACGTGCGGCCACCACGCGATGCGATGGTCATGGAGGTGGTGGGGCAGCAGTGGCAATGGGCCTTCCGCTTCCCCGGCAAAAGTGGCCAGCTCGGTACCACGGATCCGCGATTCGTCAGCGGCACGAATCCACTCGGCCTGAATCCCGATGATCCAAATGGACAGGACAACATACTCGTCATGGGGCCGGAGGTACACCTGCCGCTGAACCGGCCCATCAAGGTGCTCCTGCGCTCGAAGGACGTTTTGCACGATTTCTATGTGCCACCGTTCCGCGCGCGCATGAACATGGTGCCCGGCATGGTCACATCGTTCTGGTTCACGCCCACCAAGACCGGTCGCTTCGATATTCTTTGTGCACAACTCTGCGGTCTGGGCCACTACAACATGCGCGGCCACGTCGTGGTCGAGGAGCAGGCCGCTTTCGACACGTGGCTTGCGAAGCAGCAGACGTTCGCGATGACGCTGGCAAAGGTCGCCGCTCCCACCGCTGCGCCAGCCGAAGGCCCCGCTGTGGCGGGTGCGTCGGCTGGCGCCGCCGATCTCGTGGCGCAGGGCCGCGCACTGGCGCAAAGCAAAGGATGCGTGGGATGCCATAGCGTCGATGGCAGCGTGGGTGTCGGCCCAAGCTGGAAGGGCCTGTACGGCAGCACGCAGACCTTCAGCAACGGCAGCAGCGCGACCGTGGACGATGCGTTCCTGAAGACGGAGATTGAGGACCCGCAGGCCCGCATCGTCAAGGGCTTCGGGTCCGTCATGCCCAAGTTGCCTGTTACCGATGCCGACGTGGTGGCGCTGTCGGCGTATATCCGTTCGCTGGGTGCTGGCGCAACGGGCACCCCGCAGGCCGGCAAATAGCGGCCCGGTGCACAGTCAGAGATCGGAGAGCAAAAAGATGGCCTATGCCGATGATGCCGCCCACCACGGCCCACAGAGTTTCTGGACGCGCTACATCTGGAGCCAGGACCACAAGGTGATCGCCGTGCAGTACACGCTGGTCGCCATCGTGGTCGGGTTGATCGGTGTGACGCTGTCGAATCTGATGCGGATGCAACTGGGTTTTCCGGGGAGGTTCGATTTCATCGACGCCAATCGCTATTACCAGTTCGTGACGATGCACGGGATGATCATGGTGATCTACCTGCTGACGGCACTGTTTCTTGGCGGTTTCGGCAATTACCTGATCCCGCTGATGGTTGGCGCGCGCGACATGGTATTCCCGTTCCTGAACATGCTCAGTTTCTGGGTCTACTTCCTGTCGGTGCTCGTGCTGCTCGCCAGCTTCTTCGTGCCGGGCGGACCCACCGGCGCGGGCTGGACGCTCTATCCACCGCAGGCAATCCTGCCCGGCACGCCAGGGCATGACTGGGGCATCATCCTGATGCTGGTGTCGCTGCTGATCTTCATCGTGGCGGCTACCATGGGTGGCCTGAATTACGTGACCACGGTGCTGCAGGCGCGTACCGAGGGCATGACGATGCTGCGGATGCCGCTGGCCGTGTGGGGCATCTTCATGGCGACGATTCTCGCACTGCTGGCGTTCCCGGCGCTATTTGTATCCGGTGTGATGATGCTGCTCGACAAGACGCTCAGTACCAGCTTCTTCATGCCCGCAGTCGTCTCGATGGGGCAGCAGCTCAACTACAAGGGCGGCAGCCCTCTGCTGTTCCAGCACCTGTTCTGGTTCTTCGGTCATCCCGAGGTTTATATCGTCGCGCTGCCCGCGTTCGGGATCGTCTCCGATCTGATCAGCGTGCATTCGCGCAAGAGCATCTTCGGCTATCGCACGATGGTGTGGGCGATTCTGGCCATCGGTGTGCTGTCGGTGGTGGTGTGGGCGCACCACATGTTCGTGAGCGGCATGAATCCGTACTTTGGCTTCTTCTTCGCCACCACGACGCTGATCATCGCGGTACCCACCGCCATCAAGGTCTACAACTGGGTGATCACGCTGTGGCAGGGCGACATCCATTTCTCGGTGCCGATGCTGTTTGCCATCGCCTTCATCAGCACGTTCGTGATCGGCGGCCTGACGGGGCTGTTCCTCGGCAATGTCAGCGTGGACATTCCGTTGTCGAACACCTACTTCGTCGTGGCGCACTTTCATATGGTGATGGGCGTCTCGCCGATCCTGGTCGTCTTCGGCGGGATCTACCACTGGTATCCGAAAGTCACTGGACGCCTGCTCAACGACACGCTTGGCCGCATTCATTTCTGGATCACGTTCGTGGGCACCTACGCCATCTTCTTTCCGATGCACTACCTCGGTATTCTGGGGATGCCGCGGCGCTACTACGCGTGGCAGGGCTATGACTTCATACCCGAGTCCGCGCACACCCTGAACATGTACATCTCGATCGCAGCGTTCATCGTCGCGGCGGCGCAGTTGCTTTTCATCTTCAACCTCGCGTGGAGCGTGCGGCGTGGACAGCCTGCAGGCGCCAACCCGTGGCGTGCCGCCTCGCTGGAGTGGCAGACGCCGCAGACGCCGCCGGCGCACGGCAACTGGGGCGCGCATCTTCCCGTGGTCTATCGCTGGGCTTACGCGTACAGCGTGCCGGGTGCGAAGGAGGACTTCATTGCGCAGAATGCGCCGCCAGACGCAGGTGGGAGCGAACCCGAGCCACACGCGAGAAGGGGGGCCGTGGCATGAAAGCCGAATCGTTCGCGGTGGATACGGGTGGCGGCGTCTTCCGGGCTTCGCGTGAAGCGCCCGGAGGCAGCCCCGCCGGTGGCGACGCCTTGCATGGACATGGGGCCCACACCCCCGGCAGCTTAGGGTTGTGGGTATTCATGGGCGTAGTCACGGCGCTGTTCACCTTGTTTCTGGCCGCCTACATCATGCGCATGGACAGTCCGGACTGGCAGCGCATTGCGCTGCCGTGGCAGGTCTGGCTGTCCACGGCCGTGCTCGCCGCCGCGTGTGTGGCGATGGAGATCGCCAGGCGGGCGGCGCACTCGGGCCGCATGGTGAGAGCACGTCATGCGTTTCGCCTTGGGGGGATGGGCGCCGTGGCGTTCGTTGGCGTGCAGTTGTGGGCGTGGCAGGCGCTGTACGCGCTTCACGTCGTCCCAGCGAACAATCCAGCGGGCAGCTTCTTCTACTTGCTCACGGCCATGCACGGTCTGCACATGCTTGGCGGGCTGGTGGCCTTCGCGTTTGTGGCGGTGGATCGCGGTAGTGGCACGCGCACGGTGACGCGCATCGGGCTGTGCGCGCGCTATTGGCACTTCCTGTTGGCGGTATGGGTCGTGTTGCTCGGCGCGCTGGGCTGGCTCACGCCGGAGCTCGTCGCGTACATCTGTGGCAGGTCTTGACGGAGAGCGCCCATGCATTCGCAAGTTCCTTCTTCGGCCGGATCGCATCCGGAAGCCTGGAATCCGCCGGGCGGCTTCAGGGGCCTCGTCGCTGACTGGTCATCCGACCAGCGCGCATTCAAGGTGTCATGGGGCAAGGCAATGATGTGGATCTTCCTGCTTTCCGACACCTTCATCTTCAGTTGCTTCCTGATCGGCTATATGACTGTGCGCATCTCCACCACGGTGCCATGGCCGGATACCAGCAAGGCTTTCGCCGAGAACATCGGCGGTCATACGCTACCGCTGATCCTGATCGCAATCATGACCTTCGTGCTGATCACCAGCAGTGGCACGATGGCGATGGCCGTGAATTTCGCCTACCGTCGCGAGCGGCGCCCCTGCGGCCTGCTGATGCTGGCGACCGCCGCGCTCGGGGCAACGTTCGTCGGTCTGCAGGCGTTCGAATGGACCACACTGATCGTGCACGAGGGCGTGCGGCCCTGGGGCAATCCAATGGGCGCCGCGCAGTTCGGCTCCACGTTCTTCATGATCACCGGCTTCCACGGCTTTCACGTGACCTGCGGCGTGATCTACCTGCTGACGATCGCCAGCAAGGTCGTGCGCGGGCACTACGAACCAGGCGGCAACTACCAGGTCGTGGAGATCGCCGGCCTCTACTGGCACTTCGTCGATCTGGTGTGGGTCTTCATCTTCGCGCTGTTCTATCTCTGGTGAGGGCGACCATGGCATCGACACCCATCACTCCGGCCCCCGAGGCGGCCCACGGTGGTCACGGCAAACAGGAACATCCTATCGGCCTCTATCTGAAGGTCTGGGGACTGCTGTTCGTGCTCTCCACGATGTCCTATCTGGTGGACTACTTCGGGTTCACGGGATACCTGCGCTGGTTCCTGATTCTGCTGCTGATGATCCTGAAGGCCGGCCTGATCGTCAGCGTATTCATGCACATGGCCTGGGAGCGCATGGCGCTGATCTGCGCGATCCTGATCCCGCCGCTGTGCCTGCTCGTGCTGGTGTTTCTCATGGCGGCCGAAGCGGATTACACTTTCCTGACTCGCGGCGTGTTTTTTCACTGAAGTCGCATGATGGAATGCGATGAGGGCGCTGCGCAACCCGATCGAGGACTCCGCCGCCCATGCACGCTGCTACCGAAAGCATCCTGATCTACAACCACGGCCGCGATCCCGAGCGGCTGACGATGAAGCTGGCGGCGATCGCAGCCGACCCGTTCGCTTTCTTCCGAGGCACCAACCACCTGTACGCGGCATCGCTCGAGCGCGAGGCTGGTCTGCTCGATGCGCCTAGCACCTATGTGTGTGGCGATCTCCATGTGGAGAACTTCGGCACGTTCAAGGGCGACAACGGACTCGTGTACTTCGATCTGAACGATTTCGACGATGCCATGTTGGCGCCGCTGACGGTCGACGTCATCCGTATGTTGTCGAGCGTGCTGGTGGCCGGAGAAAGCATTGGCCTGTCGGAAGCCGATGCCCGTACGGCCTGCGCACAGATGCTGTCGGTTTACACGGCCATGCTGCGCGCGGGCAAGCCGCGCTGGCTGGAGCGTGCCACGGCGAGCGGTCTGGTGGCCATGCTGCTGCGGCAGGTCAAGCGCCGCAAGCGCGGCGCGCTGCTGAACGCGCGCACGGAGATGCGTGGCGGGCGGCGGCGTCTGAAGTTCGACGGCCATGCGCTACGCGCGGACAAGATGCAGCGTGAACGCGCTTCCGAAATTCTGGGGATCTACTCGAAGCAGGAACATCACGGTCATCGCTTCGTCGCCGAAGACTCGGCGCGACGCGTGGCTGGTGTGGGCAGCCTGGGGCTCGAACGCTACGTCGTGCTGGCGCATGAGCGTGACATGCCGGCAAGTCAGCGGCTTATCGATATCAAACGCGCGGCACCGAGCGCCTGGACCGGGATGCGCACAGGCGGCCAACCGCGCTGGGGCAGCGATGCGCAACGCGTGGCGACCATCCAGCAGATCATGCAGGCCGCATCGCCCGCACTGCTCTCATACGTGCCGCTGGGCAAGGCTTCGTACCTGGTCAAGAGCTTGCAGCCGAGCACCGACCGAGTGAATCTGGAGCACTGCCGGGACAAGACTGTGTTGCAAGACGTGTTCGCCACGATGGCGCGTGCCGCAGCCTCGGCCCATCTGCGGGGCTGTGGCCATCAGGCGGCGGATCGTGTCGAGCAGTTGCAGGATTTCGCCGCAGGTGGGCGCTGGCAATCCACCGTGCTGCGGCTGGCAAAGCACGGGCGCGATGTTTCGCTCGCGCAGTGGAAGCAGTTCCGGGAGGACTATGCGAAGGCGCGGGGGAAGGGCGCCTGATCAACTGAGCAGCTAAACAACTGAGCGGCTGCTCGGTCGTTCCCCTCTCACATTGCATGTGAGAGGGGAGATCCCAGCGAATTACGCCATCAAACCTGGGTAATAAACTTGGTCACCAGGTAACCGTCGAAGGTTTCCTGGCCACCTTCGCTGCCGATTCCCGAATCCTTGATGCCGCCAAACGGGGTCTCGGCCAGCGCCATGCCGAAGTGGTTGATGTTGACCATGCCGGCTTCAAGTCCGTTCGATACAAGGTTGGCCGTCTTCAGAGAGTTGGTGAAGACATACGAGGCCAGGCCGAACGGCAGGCTGTTGGCGCGGCGCAGCACTTCTTCCGCATCCTTGAAGCGCGTGACCGGGGCTACCGGGCCGAACGGTTCATCGACCATCAGCTTGGCATCGTCGGGCAGGTCCGTGACGACGGTCGGCGCGAAGAAGAAGCCCTTGTCGCCGATGCGCGAGCCGCCGGCGACGATCTTGCCGCCGCGATGGCTGGCATCGTCCAGGAACTGCTCCATCGACGCGATGCGGCGTTCGTGTGCGAGCGGGCCCATCTGGGTGCCGTCGTCCAGGCCGTTGCCGACCTTGATCGAGCCGATGACCTCGGTGAAGCGCGCCAGGAACTTGTCGTAGGCCTTTTCCTGAACATAGAAGCGCGTGGGCGATACGCAAACCTGGCCGGCGTTGCGCAGCTTGAAGCGGGCCAGCATTTCAGCGGCCGGTTCGATGTCTGCGTCGTCAAACACCAGCACGGGCGAGTGACCGCCCAACTCCATCGTCACGCGCTTCATGTGCGCGCCGGCCATCGCGGCAAGCTGCTTGCCCACCGGTACCGAGCCGGTGAACGAGATCTTGCGCACGATCGGCGATTCGATCAGGTAGGTCGAAACTTCGCTCGGCACGCCCCATACGATATTCAGCACGCCCGGGGGCAGGCCTGCATCGTGGAACAGGCGGGCCAGCGCCACCACGGCGCTCGGGGAGTCTTCCGGACCTTTCAGGATCAGCGTGCAGCCGGCGCCCAGCGCAGCCACGATCTTGCGGATGGCCTGGTTGAACGGGAAGTTCCAAGGCGTGAACGCGGCGCAGACGCCGATCGGCTCGCGCACCACGATCTGGCGCACCGCTGGGTTGCGCGGCGGAATCACGCGGCCGTAGATACGACGACATTCCTCGGCGTGCCATTCGGCATGTTCGGCGCAGATCATCACCTCGCCCACGGCTTCGGCCAGCGGCTTGCCCTGGTCCAGCGTGATGTCGCGGCCAATTTCCTTGGCGCGGGTACGGGTCAGTTCTGCTACGCGGCGCAGGATCTGCGAGCGTTCCAGCGGCGACGTTTTCTTCCAGGTTTCGAAGGCGCGCTGCGCGGCAGACAGCGCACGATCCAGGTCGGCAGTGGTGGCGTGTGGCAGCTTGCCGAGCAGTTCCTGCGTCGCCGGGTTGATGACGTCCTGCTCGCGGCGGTCGCCTCCCTTGATGAATTCTCCATCGATGTAGAGGGCGAGATCCTGGTACATGCCTGTCTCCTGAAGGAAATGGACGGCGCAGCGAAAGGGGCGCGCCGCGGGTGGTCGAAGAATGAAAGCGCAAGCTTAACGCTTTGGGCGGAAGTCCGCACTGGCAGACTTGCGGGCGATTATCGCCCTGCCGCGACGGTCATGTGCACGGCGGCTGGCATGGTGCCCAGCCAGGGACTAGACTGACACGTTCGCAACCCTCGCACTGCTGCGGTGCGGAAAACCTGTCCCAATGAAGCCTGACGCCAGACTGACCACCGGCCCGATCGGCCGCACGCTGCTGATGTTCTCGCTGCCGGTGCTTGGCAGCAACATCCTGCAGTCGCTCAACGCCTCGATCAATTCGGTCTGGGTCGGCCGATACCTTGGTGAGGCGGCGCTCACGGCCACGTCGAACGCCAACATCATTCTGTTTTTCCTGCTCGGCGTGGTGTTCGGGATCAGCATGGCCAATACGATCATGATCGGCCAGGCAGTCGGCGGGCGTGACATCGAAGAGGCGCGACGCGTGGTGGGCACCAGCACCACGTTCTTCGTCGGTCTGTCGGTGCTGGCCGCCGTGCTGGGCTTTGTCTTCACGCCGCATATCCTGGCCGCGATGCATACGCCGGACGATGCCACGCCGCTGGCCATCATCTACCTGCGCATCATCTTCATCGCGCTGCCGTTCATGTACTTCTACAACTTCGTGATGATGACGCTGCGCGGCGCCGGTGACTCGCGCACGCCGTTCTACTTCATGTTGCTGTCGGTGGTGCTGGACGTCGTGCTGAATCCCGTGCTGATCTTCGGGGTAGGCCCGATTCCCCCGCTCGGCATCGCGGGCTCGGCGCTCGCCACGCTGATTGCGCAACTGACCAGCCTGGCGGCGATGATCGGGTTGCTGTACCGGCGCCGGCACTTCCTGCTGCTGCACCGGGAGCAACTTGCGCTGCTCCGGCCGGACATGGCGATCCTGCGCGCGCTGGTGATGAAGGGGCTGCCGATGGGCCTGCAGATGGTGGTGATCTCGTCGTCGGCCATCGTGATGATGTCGCTGGTTAATACGTACGGCTCGCGGACGACCGCGGCCTACGGTGTGGCATCGCAGCTCTGGACCTATGTGCAGATGCCGGCTCTGGCGGTTGGCGCCAGTGTGTCATCGATGGTTGCGCAGAACGTAGGGGCGGGATTGTGGGTGCGTGTGGCGCGTGTCACGCAGGTTGGCATGCTCTTCAACATGTTGATGACCGGCGCGCTGGTGGCGCTGGTCTATGTATTCAATCGTCACTCGCTTGGTCTGTTCCTGGGGGAGGACAGCGTCGCGATCGAGATTGCTCAGCACATCAACAACGTGGTGCTGTGGTCGTTCATCCTGTTCGGCTTCACCATTGTCGTGTTCGGCGCCGTGCGCGCCACGGGCGCCGTCATGGCGCCGCTGGTCATTCTGTTCGTGTCGATGTGGCTGATCCGGCTGCCGTTCGCGTGGCTGCTCGGCCCGCACATCGGCGCCGAATCGATCTGGTGGAGCTTCCCGCTCGGCTCGGTGGTGTCGGTGCTGCTTTCGTTTGGCTACTACCGATATGGCAATTGGCGCCGCAGCCATATCCTGCCGGTCGCGCCACATCCGGAAGCGGTGGGGAATGCACCCGATACCAGCATGGGTGTGCCATGCGAGGATGCCGATGCGGGCGCGGAAGCCGATGAGGGAGTCGCACGACAACCTTCCTAATGCATCCAGACAGGTTTCTGAATGTATGGATGAGAGACATTTGATCGCGTCGCTTACGCACCGCCCGGCGGTGTAAGCAAGTCGAAAGCTGCGCGGCATCCTCTGCCGCGCAGTGCCGCGCCAATCCGCGTTCTTCCCTTTCAAACACCTTTCCACGCCGTCTTTCATTTAACTTTCAGTGGTGTATTCGGTTGCCCACTGAATACGTCACAACGTGATGGAAATGAAAAATCGACGCGAGCGCTGAGGATTGGGGGATACCCTACACCCCAGACAAATGAAAGGAGCCTGAAAGTTCCCGACTCTACTGTTCGCTGCGATGAACGTGTCGAAGTTGATACGTTCGCCGTGGAGATGCCCCAGAGCCGGTGTGTCGCACGGTGCCGCAATTCACAACCTTGAGGAGAATCGTTTTGCGCATACGCAGCCAAAAGGACTTTGCCTCCGGCCTGATGTTTATTCTGGTCGGTCTGGGCTTTTCCTTCGTCGCGCGCGGCTACAGCATGGGGACGGCCGCCAAGATGGGCCCCGGTTACTTTCCGTTCCTGCTTGGCCTAGTACTGGCCATCCTGGGCGCGCTAGTGTTGATGGGGTCGTTGTCGTCGAAGGGTGAGGAAGATCAACTTGCCCGCTGGGATCTGAAGACGCTTCTGTGGATTCTCGGTTCCGTCGTGCTGTTCGGCCTGTTGCTCAAGCCGCTCGGCATGGTGCTGTCGGTGTTCGTGCTGGTGATGGTGTCGTCGATGGCCAGCCATGAGTTCAGCTGGAAGGGTGCCCTGCTCAACAGCGTGGTGCTCGTGCTGATCGCCCTGGGCGCCTTCGTGTACGGCATCAACCTGCAGATGCCGGTCTGGCCTGCCTTCATTACCGGCTAAGGAGTCGCCCGAAATGGAATTGTTTGACCATCTTGCCCTGGGCTTCTCCACGGCATTGTCGCTGCAAAACCTCGCGTACGCGTTCCTGGGCTGCGTGCTCGGGACGCTGATCGGCGTGCTTCCGGGCCTTGGGCCTCTGGCAACCATCGCCATGCTGCTGCCGGTGACGTACTCGCTGCCGCCGGTGGCCGCGCTGATCATGCTGGCCGGTATCTACTACGGTGCGCAGTATGGCGGTTCGACCACCGCTATTCTGGTGAACCTGCCGGGCGAATCGTCGTCGGTGGTGACCACGATCGACGGCTACCAGATGGCACGTCGTGGCCGCGCCGGTGTGGCGCTGGCTACTGCTGGCCTTGGTTCGTTCTTCGCTGGCTGCGTGGCCACGCTGATCCTGGCTGCGTTCGCTACACCGCTGTCGGAACTGGCGTTCAAGTTCGGTCCCGCCGAGTACTTCTCGCTGATGGTGCTGGGCCTGATCGGCGCCGTGGTGCTGGCTTCGGGCTCGCTGCCGAAGGCCGTGGCGATGATTGTGCTGGGTCTGCTGATGGGCCTGATCGGTACCGACGTGAACTCGGGCGCCGCGCGCTTCTCGTTCGACGTGCCTGAACTGACCGACGGCATCGACTTCGTGGCACTGGCCATGGGTATGTTCGGCTTCGCGGAAATCATCGCGAACCTCGAGCAGAAGGAAGCCCGTGAGACGTTCACGAACAAGGTCACGAACCTGTGGCCGACCAAGGAAGACTTCAGGCGCATGATTCCGGCCGTGCTGCGTGGCACGGCGCTGGGTTCGGCACTGGGTATCCTGCCGGGTGGCGGTGCTGCGCTGGCTTCGTTTGCGGCCTACTCGCTGGAAAAGAAGACGTCGAAGTACGCTCACGAGTTCGGCAAGGGTGCGATCGAAGGCGTGGCAGGTCCGGAATCGGCCAACAACGCCGCTGCCCAGACCTCGTTCATCCCGCTGCTGACGCTGGGCATTCCGCCCAACGCCGTGATGGCGCTGATGGTCGGTGCGATGACGATCCACAACATCCAGCCTGGTCCGCAGGTGATGAGCAGCAACCCTGCGCTGTTCTGGGGCCTGATCGCTTCGATGTGGATCGGCAACCTGATGCTGATCATCCTGAACCTGCCGATGATTGGCGTGTGGGTGAAGCTGCTGACCGTGCCGTATCGCTTCCTCTACCCGGCAATTCTGGTCTTCTGCTGCATTGGCGTGTACTCGGTGAACAACCAGACGTTCGACGTGTTCATGGCTGCCGCTTTCGGCGTGATCGGTTACCTGTTCCTGAAGCTGAAGTGCGAACCGGCACCGCTGCTGCTGGGCTTCGTGCTCGGACCGATGATGGAAGAGAACTTCCGCCGCTCGCTGCTGCTGTCGCGTGGTGACTTCACCGTGTTCGTGACGCGTCCGCTGTCGATGGGCCTGCTGATCGCCGCTGCCGCACTGGTGGCCGTGGTGGCACTGCCGTCGATCAAGGCGAAGCGCGAAGAAGCGTTCCAGGAAGAGTAATTCTGACGACAAGCGCCGGCGTCACGCCGGCGCGAACCGAGTAAGCTTTCGGGGGTGCCAAAAGCGCCCCCGTTTCTTTGATGCACTGAAAGGACTGCCCGACTGCGCTGCAGTCATGGGCTGCGCACGATGATTCGATTCTCCGCACCGCTAGTTGCGTTGCCTGCGCCCATGAAAACGCCATCGCTCGATCGTATCGTTTCCAGGCTTTATATCCTCCGGCTTGTCCAGGCCAGTCCATCCACGGTATTCAACCTGATGGAGCGGCTGCGCGAGCGAGGCATCGACAAGAATATCCGCGCGCTGCGCCCAATCCTGCGTAGCCTGATGATGGCGCGATCCATTACCGCCGAACTTGTCGAGGGAAATGGCCGTGTCTACAGCATCACGGATGCCGGACGGGCCGAACTGGACGCCTACCTTGCACATCTCAACGTCCTTCAGGACGACATGAGCGAGACAGCCGAATAGACCAATGCAAATGCCGGTACGTTGCCTGGAATGAGGCGCGGTACCGGCATTGTCATGTATGCATTGTCGTTATCAGGGTTCTACGAACGAAGCACTCAACAAGGCCGCTGGCTTTGTTCACGAGAGATGAGATGCGCGTCGGCGCGCAGTGTGAAAAAGCGCCGGTGCAGCGTCTTGTTGGAAACGCTGCACCGGCGCCGGGGTGGCAACTTTGCTAGTGCGTCAGAGCTTTTCGAATGCGGCGTTCAGCTTGACCCTGTCAACGATTCTGTCGCCGGCACTGCTGACGGCATGCACGTCGAGCAGCTTTACGGCGTCTGTCATTGTGTAGCGTCCGGCCGGCAACGCGGTGTTATCGTCGGCATGAACCCAGATACTGAGGCGCTGTAGTTTGTCCTTGAGCAATTCCGGCGCGGTCCAATAGTTCGCCGGGCTCAGGCGATAACCATCTGAGGTCGTATTGACGGCGCGCGAGGCTCGGAATACCACGACGCGTTGATTGCCGTCCGGACCGTTCATCAGTACTTCAAGCCGCATCGGCGCGCCCTTGGGGTTCCCAACGGGAGTCGTCAGGCCGAGCGAAGGCCGCCCGGCGACGAAATACAGTTGCGACTCGTCATCCGGATGCCAGGCGATATCGATACTCTCTGTCTCGCATGTCTGAGTCGTGCATAGCTTGCTCACCATTGCCGTACGCGATTCTTGCAGGGAATCACCGCCCCGAGTCACGGGCGCAGGCATGGAGGCGGGTATCGTGATGGCCTGGGTAGACAGGAGTGTGTCAACGGAGGACAGCGCGTGGAAACTGTTTGCGGTGTACGGCAACTGCAAGCGGTACAAGGATACTTCGACAGGCTTGTCGGCAATCGGAAGGTTGAACGAGAAATAGTATGCGCGGTCCTTGCCAGCCATTTCTTTCGGGATAATGAAGATTCGCTGGTTGCCATCAGCGTAGCGGACCCGTGCCGCGTACCTTGCCCCTCTGTAATTGTTGGAAGTAGTGCCGGCTTCTTCCATGACAAAGGTGTTCCCGCTGGCCGCGAACAACGGCGGGAAGAGCATGGTGGCGCCCGGATTCTCGCTGGATGTCAGCGAGCCGATCACGGTCACCACCGGAATGCCCATACGATCGGGTTTCAACTGCAACGCCGCACCTTCCCAGTCTGGCGCGACGGGAGCGAAAGTTCGAGTCGTGTTATCCCAACGATAGTAACCTGGGCTTCCAGCCACGGTCCGCAGGGTTGGCGTTGAATCCAGCCGCAGCTGGATCGCGCGCGTGTTGTAGTTTGTGTAAGGAGAGAAGCAGCTCTGACTGTCGGCAGGCTCTTTATCACCGTAGAACTGTGGATCAATCCGGCCTCGCGGCTTGTCTGACGACCGCATGGTAAATCCATCGGTGGCCGCATACCATGTTCTGAATACACCGCGCGCGGTATCGAATGGCTGCGGGTGCGAGGCTGTCCATACGAGACCATCGGGATACTCGCTACCGAACTTCCAGGGCTCCCCTCGAAAGACTGGGGACAAGCCTATGACGCTGCCTAGTGCCTCGTTCATCTGAGGGGCACACTCCCTGTTCCATTGCGTCTGAGCCCAGCCAGAGAAGGCGATATCAATGGGGAAGGCGTCCTGGAGATTTCCGTCGAGGTCCTTGTACCGTCCTTGGGAGAGGGTGGCTCCATAGGCAAGTGGCGACGACTGATTGAACATAGAGTAGACGTAGATGGCCTGCAAACCGCGTCCGGTGTTTGCCTTGTCCACCATGATGTTCGCGGCCCATGCAGTGTTGCTGGTTGGACTGATTCTAGGGGCCGGTATCTGCCTCAGTGAATCAAACCTCATGGGGGGGCCATCATGATGACGCTGTTCCAGCGTGCGGGCAGGTAGTCCACGACGGATATTCTGCTCACCGGCATGCGGGCGTGGATTTCGTCAGCGAGCTTGTCCGAATCGAGGGTATCGGCATTGGAATCAGCATCCTCCCAGAACAATACCTTGGTTCGTGTGTATGTGAGTTCCGATGGACCCGCCAGTGGGGGGAGGCCATTCGTTATGCGATATGCGTAGATCCGTTTTTCATCGTGGCGCACTTCGTCATAGCCAACGGCTAGCTGGACATCGGCCTTCATCCACCCGGTGGGCATTTGCGTGCTCCACGCTTGTGTGCTGTAGCGTGGCAAGGTGTCCTGGGTAATCCTGTCTTCGGCATAGCCAACCAGGCCGGCGGGTTTCTTCAGGCGGAGGCGCCCCATCGATACGCCGTTCAGCGTTGCTTCGACAAATACCTCTTGATCTTTGCTGATGGGGTTGGTTGGCGTAAACAGCAGGAGCGTGCTGCGGCCTTCGACCAGGCGTGGTGCGATGCGCGTTTCATTCTGCCTCACAACACTGGTTTGCCCATATTCGACCGAGCCGGCCAACGCGAATGTCGTGCGTGGGTATTCAGACGCTGGTGTCGGAGTCGGAGTCGGTTGCGCGCTGCTCGATGACGGGCTGCTGTCTCCACCGCCCCCACATCCGGCCATCGTCGCAAGGGCTAAAGCCGATGCCGCTGCAATGCGAAGGAGTTCCATGCGCGGCCGGCGAAGCATTGAGGCCCTGAAAACAGGTGACGCTGATGCGAAGTACTGTGAATGATGGTTGTTTGTCATTTCAATGCCCTCGTGCATTTCGGTGTAAATAATAATGTTTTTGTCATTTATTATTTTCAATTAAATTCAATTGGTTGCTGAATCAATAATCTTAGCCGGATGCTAGATATTATTCTGGCGGCATTTCTTGCTCTGAGGCAAATAAATGTATTTCTACATTTTTAATGAAAATACTATTTATCTTGCGCATTAGTTTTGATATTGGCGCGCAAGAAAGAAGGCCGATTTTTGTGGATTGGGGTGCCTCGCATTTAAATGCGGAGCATAATGTCGGGCAAGAAGGGGGTTGAAACTAAGAAATATCCGGCACGGCATTGCGCCGGGCCATCTGCCGGGGGAATGAGGGCGATGGTTCCCAAACGCATCGGAATGCCGATGCGTATCAATGAGTTGACTTGTCGCGTCCCAGGCGAGGATCTACGTTGGCTTTGGCTGTGGAAACCAAAAACTGGATGCCCAGGAAACCGAAGATTCGGAACTACGCCATCACTACCTGGTTTCGTCCATTACGCTTGGCCTGATAGAGGCCAGCATCGGCAGCCTCTATCAGCCGGCTGAAATCGGCATCGCCTCCCGGCACTATCACCGCGCCGCCGATACTGACCGTGACAAATCCGCCAGTTGGGGAGCAGGCATGCGGAATGCGCAGCGTCTCGATCGCGCGCCTGACCTTCTCGGCCAGCAGTCGTGCGCCGCCGGGCGATGTGGCCGGCAGGATCATCGAGAATTCCTCACCGCCGAAGCGCGCGGGCAGGTCCGCCGGGCGTGCGCAGTTCTCGCGGATCACGGCGGCCACGCGGCGCAGTACCTCGTCGCCCGCCACGTGGCCGTAGGTATCGTTGTAGCCCTTGAATGCATCGACGTCGATCATCAGTAGCGCGAGCTGGGTCTGTTCGCGCTGGGCGCGTTTCCATTCCGCGCCCAGGTACTCGTCGAAGTAGCGACGGTTCGACAGGGAGGTCAGTCCGTCGGAATTGGTTAGCCGCTGCAGTTCGAGATTGGTCTCAAGCAATTGCTGCTGGCTTTGGCGCAGCGCCCGATATGCCTCGTCACGTTGCAGCAGATTCAGGTAAGAGCGAGAGTGGTAGCGGATTCGCGCGATCAACTCGATCGAATCCGGAAGCTTCACCAGATAGTCGTTGGCGCCGGCCGCGAAAGCCGCGCTCTTCATGGTGGGCTCTTCCTTCGTCGACAGCACGATGATCGGAATATCGCGCGTGGTGGCGTTTTCGCGGTAGCGGCGCACCAACGTCAGCCCGTCGGTGCCGGGCATGACCAGATCCTGCAAGATCACGGTGGGCTGGGTGCGCTCGGCCACCGTCACGGCCTCTTCGGGCTGCGAGCAATAGTGGAAGTCGATATCGGACTCGCTGGCCAGCGCGCGCCGGATAGCCTCGCCAATGATGGCTTGGTCGTCAACCAGCAGCACCATCGCCGGGTATTCATGGGTGGCCGCCGCATCGGCCGAATTGAGTTGTCTGGGCATTATTCGCCTCCTGTACTTTTCTTTTACCGCCGACCACCACCACACGTCATGACTAGCCGCGGCGCGATCTTCTGCAGTGGCAGAATTTCGCTCGCCGCGCCCAGCGTGGCCGCCGCCTTGGGCATCCCGTAGACGGCGCTCGTGGCCTGATCCTGCGCGATGGTCTGGAAGCCGCGTTCACGCATGGCCTTCAGGCCTTGCGCCCCATCGCGTCCCATGCCGGTCAGCAATACTCCGATTGCTTCACCGCGCCAGTGTTCCACCACGCTTTCAAAAAACACATCGATCGAAGGGCGATACAGGTAGTCGCAAGGGTCGGGGGTGTAGATCAGTCGTCCCGCGCTGGTCAGGCGCAAGTGATCGTTCGTGCCGGCCAGCACCACCGCGCCGGCCTGCGGTACCTCTCCAGCCCGGGCAAGGCGCACCGGTAGTTGGCACTGCGCGTCGAGCCACTCGGCCATGCCCTGGGCGAACGCTTCGTCGACATGTTGCACGGCGACGACCGCCGCGCCAAAGTCGGCTGGCAACGCGCCGAGCAGCGTGGCCAGCGCGGCCGGGCCGCCGGCCGATGCGCCAATCGCGACCAGCCGGGGCGCGGTGGGCGTTGGCGTGGCCGCCGCGAGCGGATGGGGCGCCTGCGCGCGTCCGCCAAGCAGGCGTGCGATGTTTCGGATCTTTCGCAATAGCGGGCCGGCCGCGAGCTTGGTGTCGGAGTCGGTAAGCGTCGGGGTGTCCACGGCATCGATCGCACCGTGCCCCATGGCATCAAACACCTGGTTCGCGTTACGACCGAGGTCCATGGTCACCACGACGATCGCGCACGGCGATTCGGCCATGATGCGCCGTGTGGCTTCCACGCCGTCCATGACCGGCATCAGCAGGTCCATCAGGATCAGGTCGGGGGTCTGGGTCGCGGCCATCCGCACGGCTTCCTCGCCGTCGCCGGCGATCCAGGCGATTTCGAGCGTGGTGTCCAGCGCAAGCGCGCGCCGCAACGCGGCAACAGCCAGTGCGGAATCATTGACGATGCCGATTCTCATGAGCGTGCCTCGCCGATCAGGTCACGTACCGCGTCGAGCAGCGCGGTATCGTGGAAGCTGCCTTTGGCCAGATAGTAATCCGCGCCAGCCTGCAGGCCGCGCTCGCGATCCTGCTCGCGGTCCTTATAGGAGACGATCATCACGGGGAGATGCGTCAGGCGGGTATCGCCTCGTATCCGGCTGACGAGTTCAATGCCGTCCATGCGCGGCATGTCGACGTCGGTGATCACCAGATCGAACGATTCCGCGCGCAGCACGTTCCATCCGTCCATGCCGTCCACCGCGACGGCCACGTCGTAGCCGCGTCCGCTCAGCAGCTTGCGCTCCAGTTCCCGCACGGTCAGCGAGTCATCCACCACCAGCACGCGCTTGCGTCGCGTCTGGGTGGCTTCCTCGCCGCCGTGGCGCACCCGTTCGATGCGGCCATCGGAGACGAGTTTCTCCACCGACCGCAGCATGTCCTCGACGTCGAAGATCAGGACCGGCATGCCATCGTCGGTCAGGCTGCCCGCCGCGATGTCCTTGATCTTGCCGAGGGCCTGCGCGAGTGGCTGCACCACCAGCAATCGCTCGCCGATCAGGCGATCCACTGCGATGCCATACACACGATCCTGCTCGCCGATGACGACCACGGGAACGGTATCTCCATCCTGGCCACGCTCGGGACGCTGGAGCACCTGCGCGGCGCTGATCAGCCCCACCGGCTTGCCATCGTGGCGGAAGTGCTGGTGCTGCTCGGTCTGTTCGATGTCTTCGCGGCGCACGGCCACGGCACGCAGCACGTGGCCCAGCGGGAAGGCATAGGCTTCGCCCGATATTTCCACGAGCAGCGCCCGCACGATCGACAGCGTCAGCGGCAACTCGAGATGGAAGTGCAGGCCGCTGCCAGGCTGCTGGGAAAGCCTCAGGCTGCCCCGCACGGCACGCACCATGTCCTGCACGGCGTCGAGCCCGACACCGCGGCCGGAGACCTCGGAAACGGTCTCGCGCATGCTGAAACCCGGCAGCAGCAGGAACTCGAGCAATTCGGCTTGCGATAGCCGCGCGACGGTGTCCGCCTGGGCGAGGCCTCGCCGCACGATGGCGGCGCGCAACGCTTCCAGATCGACGCCCGCGCCGTCATCGAAGATCTCGATCACAAGCCGGCCGGCGTTGTGCCACGCATGGAGTGATACGCGGCCTTCTTCCGGCTTGCCGGCGGCGCGGCGCGTGTCCGGCGCTTCGATGCCATGATCCACGGCATTGCGCAGCAGGTGAGCCAGCGGCGCGTCGAGATGCTCCAGGATGTCCCGGTCGACCTGGGTTTGCTCGCCGGACAACTCCAGTCGGACACGCTTGCCGAGCGAGCGGCCCAGGTCGCGCACCATGCGCGAGTAGCCGGTGATGCCATCGGCCAGTGGGCGCATCCGGCACGACAGCGCCGTGTCGTACAGGCGGCGCGACAGTCCACTTTGGCGGTGATCGTACTGGTCGAATTCCTCCACGCGCTGGGTGAGTTGGCCGTGGCTGTCCTCAAGCAGTTGGCGAGTCTCCATCAGTGCCGCCCGCAGGCGTGGCACGGTGCTATCGGGGCTGTCGAGCAGCGCCTGAACGCCATCGAGCGCCTGCATCACGCGCATCTGTTGACGCCTGGCCTGCTGGATCGCAACTCCGAACGGCCGTAGCCAATGCGTCTCCACCATCGACTCGCCGGCCATCGCCAGCAGCCGGTCCAGCCGTTCGGCATTGACGCGCAGGATGCGTTCCTGGTTGCTGCCGGTGTACTCCTGTGGCTGCGCCGGGACGACGGTGCTCGTTGACGGGTGATTGACCGTGGGTAACGGGGGCTCCGGCGGCGCGGGCTCGGCGGCCGGCGGCAACACTGTCGGTGCTGCCAGTGCCGCCACATCCGCGCCGCCATCGAGCAGCGCCTCGAGACGGGCGACGAAAGCGTCGATCTCTGCCTTGCCGCCAAGCTCCGGCCAATTGGCGTTGCCATCGGGCGGATGGCCGATTCGCTGCAGCAGGTCAGTGCCTTGCAGCAGTGCATCGATATGGGAGGCGCTCAGCAGAAGGCCGCCACGTTGCGCGGCGACGAGGCAATCCTCCATCACATGCGCAACGCGCACGCCACCTTCGAGCCCGACGATGCGCGCGGCCCCTTTTAGCGAATGCGCGGCGCGCATGCATGCCTCGAGCTGGACGGCTGCCGTGGGATCGCGCTCCAGGGCCAGCAGGCCGGCATTGAGCACATCGGCCTGCGCGTCGGCTTCGAGCGCGAACAGGTCCAGCAACGAGGCATCACGGAGCTGTTCCGGATTCATGACAGGCTCCGGGTCAACGCCTGCCGCAGCAGGTCGGCATCAAGCAGACCGACGCTGTGGCCGTTGAAATCGAACAGCGCGCGTGAATAGCGGGCGGAGGCGCGCGCGAGCGTCGCCGGCAAGGGCAGCAAGACATCCTGCGTGACGCGCTCGACGCCGGCTACCTCGGCAACGGGCAGCGCGATCGCATTGCGTCCCTGGCCAAGAATCAGGAAGCGCGCCGCGCGCTGGGCATCCTGGCCGCCACGCCCGTTGGATTCAGTGGATTCAGTGGATTCAGTGGATTCAGTGGATTCAGTGGATTCAGTGGATTCAGTGGGTTCGGCCGATTCGCCAAACAGCAGCGCCAGCGAGATGCACGTCAGCAGCGCGCCGCGCACGGCCGCTACCCCGATCAGCGCGGCATGGCGCCGATGCGGCAGCGAGTGGACCAGTGCGGGCGCAGTGACTTCGCCGAGCGTGGCCGTCGGCAAGGCCAGCCATTCGTCGCCGACGCGGAACACCATGTACGACTCTCCGGCCAGCCGGTCGGCTGACGATTGGTCGATGGGCGTATCGCTATCGCTGGCAGGCTGGACGATCGGGTCGATTGCCAGTGTGTCGAGCAACACCAAGGCGGCCTGGGCGTAGACCGGGCAATTCCTGCAGGTGATGTGCGTGGCGAGTAGCGGGCAGGTGCGGTCGCCGGTCACGCCGATGCGGCGCCAGCAGTCGTCGATGGCGCCTGCCGGGGCGGCATGGGGCAACAATGAATTCGGTTCAGCCATGGCTCATTCGGGCATGACGTTGGGCGCGTTCGCGCAAGCGGTGCGCGCCGGCGGCGTCGCCTGCGCTGTCGAGCAGGGCGGCCAGATGATAGAGCGCTTCTTCATGGCCAGGGTCGAGATACACCGCCTTGCGGTAGGCCGCGTGCGCCTCGGTGGCGCGGCCAGAGGCATCGTGCAGCACGCCCAGCAGGCACCAGCCGTCGGCGGATGTTCCGTGTTCGGTCAGGAATAGCTGGCACGCCGCCAGGGCGCGATCGAGTTCGCCGCGATCGGCCATGGCTGCAATGGCAGCCAGCGCGGCGTCGCGGCTGGGTGCGGATGCCGGCTGCGCTGACGGGTTGCTCGCCGCCACATCCGGCGCGCGCGCCGCGTGCTTTGCCGGGGCGGTGGCGGCCGATCGGGCCCTCGCGATCATTGGCTGTGGCGGCATCACCGTGTGCGCTGCTGACGCGTGGCTCGATGGGCTGGCTGGCTGAGCATGGAAGGCGAAGCCCAGCGGGACCCCTGCGCCGGCCAGCCCCTCGCGCGTCAGCAGGCTTGCTTCCGCGGGCCCAACGAAGATCATGCCGTCTGGCCGGGTCAGGCGGCGCAGGGTCCGGATCGCTTCGCACTGCGTGGCCGGATCGAAATAGATCATCAGGTTGCGGCAGAACGCAAAGTGGTATGGCGCTTCGTGCCTCAGCAAGTCAGGGTCGACCAGATTGCCGCATAGCAGCCGTACCTGATTGCGGACCTTTGGCAGCAGTTGATAGGTCGCCTGAGTGCCGGTGACCGACATGAAGTAGCGGTCGCGGAAGTCCAGCGGCTGGCTGCGAAACGCGTTGTCGCCATAGACGGCGGCGCGCGCGCGTTCCAGGGCGCGGGCGCTGATGTCGATGGCATCGATGCGGAAGCGATCGCCCGGAATGCCGGCGTCAAGCAGCGCCATCGCGATCGAATAGGGTTCTTCGCCGGTCGAGCAGGGCAGGCTGAGGATGCGTAGCATCGGCTCCCCGGCGCCAAACACCCGTTGCGCGGCGAATCGGGCCAGCGCGAGCAGTGCCTCGCGGTGCCGGAAAAACCAGGTTTCCGGGACAACGACGGACTCGATCAGCGCCTGCAGTTCGTCCGGCACCGCATGAAGCAGGTTCCAGTAGGTCGCCGGGTCATCGGCGCCCATGGCCTGGCGCCGTTCTTCCACCGCGCGCTCGATCGTGCCTCGGCCGACCGATGCCGCATCGAGCCCGATGCGCTCCTTCAGCAGCGCCTCGATCAAGGTGGACGGGTGGGGGGCGTCGGTCATGCCGGGGACGATGCGGGAAACAGTATGGCGTGGACGGCGTCGGGCAGCAGCGCACCGACATGTACCCACTGGATCAGGCCACGCGGATCGTGGCGCACCGGTCCAAGGTAGCGGGCGTGTGTCGGGTCGATGCCGCCATCGATGAACGATGCGGGATCGCAGCGCAACGTTTCGTTGGCGTGCTCGAGCCGCAGGCCGAGCACGCGAGGCTGGGTGCCGGAGTCGCGCGCGCGCCGATAATGCACCAGCGCGGTGCGGGTGCTGGCGCGCGCAGTGGCGGGTGTGCCAGTGGCCAGCGCGGTGATGTCGATGACGGGCACGGGCTGTCCGTGCCGGGTCATCAGTCCGCAGACCCACTCCGGCGCGCCGGGAATCTGTTTCACGGGGCCGAGCGGCAGGACCTCGGCCACCTCGGCGCTATCGAGCGCGTAGCGATCGGCGCCGATGCGGAAGAGCAGGAAAAGGGCCATGGCGATGGTGGCTCCGGGATCGCCTGTTCAGACTTTGAAGCGCGAGACGCCGCTGCGCAGTTCGTTGGAAACCAGCGTCAGTTCGTCGATGGCCTGGCTGGACTGACGCAGCGACTCCACCGTCTGCTGCGCGGCTTCGGACAACTGGATCAGCGCCTGATTGATCTGCTCGGCACCGCCTGCCTGCGCCTGCATCCCTTCGTTGACCATCTGCACGCGTGGCGCCAGGGACTGAACCTGCCCAATGATCTGCGAAAGCTGGTCGCCAACCTGGGTGACCTCGGACATGCCGCGGCGGACTTCCTCCGAGAACTTGTCCATGCCCATCACCCCGGCGGCCACGGCCGACTGGATCTCGCGCACGATCTGTTCGATGTCGTAGGTGGCCACGGCGGTCTGGTCCGCCAGGCGCCGAATCTCGGTGGCCACCACGGAGAATCCGCGGCCGTACTCGCCAGCCTTCTCGGCCTCGATCGCGGCGTTCAGCGACAGCAGGTTGGTCTGGTCCGCTACGCGCGCGATGGTGGTCACCACCTGGTTGATATTGCCGGCCTTCTCGTTGAGCGTGGCCAGACGGGCGTTGACCGAGCCGGCGGCTTCCATCACGTGGTTCATCGTCGCTTCCATGCGCGACAGACCCACCTGACCGGTGCCTGCCAGTCCGGCTGTCTGGTCGGCGGCGTGGGAAACCTCGCTCATGGTGCGGACCAGGTCGCGCGCGGTAGCCGAGATCTCGCGCGAAGTCGCGCCGATCTGCGTGGTCGTGGCGGCCGTTTCGGTGGCGGTGGCCTGCTGCTGGCGCGCCGTGGCGGCGATCTCGTTGACCGAGGTCGTGACCTGGATTGCCGAGCGTTGCGCTTGTCCGACCAGCGACGTCAGCTCGTCGGCCATCTGGTTGAAACCTTCCTCCACGGCCTGGAACTCGTCTCGCCGATGCAACACCATCCGCTGGCGCAGGTCGCCGCCGCGCATGGTCTTCAGCAGCGAGACGATCTTGCCCATCGGCACCGTAATGGCGCGTAGCAATTGATAGCCGGCGATCAGGGCGGCGAGCACGGCGATGCCGAATGCCACTTCGATACTGACCTTAGCCGTTACCACCGAGTCGACGATGCCAGTGGAGGCCCGCTCATTGACCTTGCCGTTGTCGTCGACGATGTCCTGCAGCAGCTTCCGGCCATCAGACCAGAGGTCGTGCGCGCTGCCGCGCAAGGCGGCCTGGGCCGTGGCGGCATCCTTCCACTGAGCGGGGTCAAGGTACGGCTGGGCGGCCTGCTGGTACCGGGCGCGGACGGCCTGGTAGTTGTGGAAGCGGGCACGGTCGTCGTCACGGACGATGGTGGCGTCGTACTGCTGTTCCAAACGATCCAGACGCTGCATGGCGTCCTGCGTCTGCGCCAGCAGGCGGGCGCGTTGGGGAGCATCGGCCGCGGTTACCGTCTGCCAGGCCAGCACGTAGATTTCGCCCCAGACCCCGCGCATTCCGGCGCTGAAGTTCAGGCCCGGCAGCGCATCGGTGCGCATCACGGTGGTTTCGTGCTCGATGGCGGACAGCCTTCGGTAGGCGACGCCGCTCATCAGGGCCATGACCAGCAGGATGATGGTGAAGCTCGCCAGAATGCGGGTGCGGATGGTCCAGTGGGTCACGATCAGGATCGTCTCCGGTGAAGCCGCCGGGGTTGGGGCCGGCTGGGTCATGCTTTGGGGCGGGGGGCGCCGTCACCCAGTTGGGGGTATCCCTCGTTTGGGTGGTAGCCTTTTGCGGCGTAGGGTACTGTAACGCCCAAGCCATTTCAACGCGGTGCCCGGGGCGTTGCGCCGTTGCGCCGGAAATTGGAAGCGCTTGCATTTTCCAAGGTTTTCGTCACACTTGCCAAATAGCTTGAGCAGGGAACATGTTCATCACAACAGATAGGGCAGGGATGGTGGCCAAGTCGGAGGCGCAGGCGACTGGTGCCTTGCCGCCGGCGGATGTTGATCCGCTGACCGGCGTGGTCGCTCGCCAGTCATTCTTGAATCGGCTGGAAACGCGCCTGCATAGCGAGGCGACGCCCCGCTTTTCCCTGTTGCTGGTTGGCATCGACGATTTCCGCGCGTTCAACGACATGCATGGCCACATGGAGGGCGATGCAATCCTCCTGCAGGTTGCCCGCCGGCTGCGTGATGCCGCGCCGCGCGACGCCGTGGTTGGCCGCGTGGGCGGCGACGAGTTCGCCGTACTGCTGACCTCCATCTCGGACCCGACGCTGGTGCGGCACGTAAGCGCCGCCATTCTGTCGATGCTGTCTGCCCCCCACGAACTAAATGGCCGCCGCCACCATGTGCTGGCCAGTCTGGGCGCGTGCGTGATGCCGACCGGCGGAGATACCACTTCCGACGTGCTGGCTGCCGCCAGCCTGGCGCTGGCCCGGGCCAAGCACGATGGCGGGCGCACGATTCGTTTCTTCAAGCCGCAGATGCGCACGGACGTGATGACGCGACTGTCGCTCGTCCAGGCCTTGCGGGAAGCCTATGCCCAGCGGCAGTTCGAACTGCTGTACCAGCCGCAGGTGGATCTGCGGGATGGCCGCGTGCTGGGCGCGGAGGCACTGATGCGCTGGCGGCATCCGACGCTGGGCCTGCTCGCCCCGGCCGCGTTTATCGACGCCCTGGCCGCGAGCAGCGTGGCGGCGGACGTCGGTATGTGGCTACTGCACACGGCTTGCGCGCAGGCGCGGGCGTGGTCGCTGACATTTCCCGACGCCCCCCGGGTGGCGATCAACCTGTTTGCCGCCCAGCTGTCCGAAAGCCGGTTGCTGACCGAGGTCCGCCATGTGCTGCGGGCGCTCGAGCTGCCGCCCGACCGGCTGGAGATCGAGATCACCGAGACCATCGCACTGCAGCAGGGCGATGAGGTGTCGGGCCAACTCCAGGCGCTGCGCCGCGATGGCGTGACACTGACCTGCGACGATTTTGGCACCGGCTATGCATCACTGAGCTTCCTGAAGTCCTTCCCTGTGGACCGGCTCAAGATCGATCAGTCGTTTATTCGCAACGTCACGCAAGACAGTGTCGATGCGGCGATCGTGCGTTCGGTCATCAACGTCGGGCAGAGCCTGCGCATCGGCGTGGTCGCCGAAGGGGTGGAGAATGCCGCCCAACGGGAATTCCTGCTGGCCAACGGATGCGTCGAGGCGCAGGGCTATCTCTATGGGCGCCCGATGTCGGCTGACCTCCTGACGGAGCACCTCCGCCACCAGCCGCGCTGACGCCGGCGACGGATTTGTTTCCACCTTTATCCCCCATCGCCTGGCCGGGCTGCGGGGAAATATGTACTTACAAAGTCCGGTACACAGGTAGAACACTGCATCGTTATCAGATGTAGGGTGGCACTGACAGGTCGCCACGATGGCGGCCGCGCGTGGGCGCGGTGGCCCACCGGACTCAGGTAACACACATGCAATCCCATACAAGATTCGCGCTGGCGCCTGTGGCGTTCGGCCTGGCCGCGCTGCTCGCGCAGGCACCGGCCGGCGCTCAGGGCTACAACCCGAACATGCCTCCCGGCTACGTCGAGCAGGGGCAAGGCGGGGCCGGAATGCCCGTCGGCCCGGAAACTGCGCAGTCGGCGGACCCTTCCTCGCGCATCGCCACGGTGACTGATGCGGCGGGCGGCCTCAGTTTTGCTCCGGCGGGCTCCGACGAATGGGCTGCGATCGGCCTGAATCGGCCAGTGACCACTGGCGACCGGGTCTGGGTCGATCCGGGCGGCCGGGCGGAGCTCCACGCCGGCGCCACTGCGATCCGGCTGGGTGGCGGCACCGCCGCAGGGGTGCTGAACCTCGACGATCACACCACGCAGGTAAAACTGACACAAGGCACGCTCCAGTTGCGCGTGCGCGCGCTGCCACCCGACCAACAAGTGGAGATTGATACGCCTAATCTGGCGTTCGTGCCACGAGAGCCGGGTGACTATCGGCTTGATGTTTCCCCCGACGGCACAACGACGCAGGTGTCGATCCGCCACGGTACCGCTGTGCTTTATGGCGACACGCGTTCGATCGAAATGAGCCGTGGGCAGCGGATGCGCTTTGCCGGCGCCGATCTCTCGGACGCCGGGCCGGGCAACGCCGGTGGACCCGACAGCTTCGATCAGTGGACGGCCGCGCGCGACGCGCGCGAGGACGAGTCCGTATCGGCGCGTTATGTGCCGCGCGATATGACGGGCTATACCGCGCTGGACGACTATGGCGACTGGCAGCAGGACCCGGGCTACGGCGCGGTGTGGTTTCCTCGCGCCGAGCCAGCCGGTTGGGCACCCTACAGTTCGGGCTACTGGGCCTGGGTAGCGCCCTGGGGCTGGACCTGGGTCGACGACGCGCCGTGGGGCTTCGCGCCTTCTCACTACGGGCGCTGGGCCTACTTTGGCAACCGGTGGGGATGGGTGCCGGGGCCGATCGCGGTGCGGCCTTACTATGCGCCGGCGGTGGTCGGATTCGTTGGTGGTGTGAGCGCGACGATCAGCATCGGCGGCGGGCCGGGGGTGGCCTGGTATCCATTGGGCCCGCGCGACGTGTATCGCCCGATCTATCGCGCCAGCCCGACGTATATCACGCGCATCAACAACGTCACGATCAACAACAACTTTATCGCCCGTGGCGATCGGGATCGCTGGAACAACCGCGAGGTACCTGGCGCGATCTCTGGCATGTCGTCGCGCAGCTTCGTGGAAGGCCGGCCGGTGCCGCGTGCCCGTACGCGCGACGAGTGGCGGCATCTGCCCGCCGGCGAGGGCAACTTTGGCGCGCCGCCGATGGCGCCGGTCAAGACCAGCCTGATTGGCGCGGCCCAGCCGCGCGGGCTGCCGCCGATGGCGCGCGCGGGGTTTGAGCGGCAGGCGATCGCCGCGCGTCAGCCCGGCAGGGTGGGACCCGACGAACTGGCAAACCGCTTCGCGCGCGAGGGCGGCACGGCGGGCGCGGGGCCGGCATGGCGGGGGCCGACGCAGGACGCGCGGCCGCAGCAGGGTTCGCGCCGGGGTGGGCAGCCAGCCCAGGCCATGCCGTGGCAACCCGATGTGCGCGTCAGCCAGGCGGCCCAGAGCGGTCGCGGCTTCGCGCCGCGCCCGGACCAGATGCGTGGTCTGCCGCAGGAGTCCCAACGACAGGAGCAGGCGATCCAGCGTCAGCAGTTCGACCAGCAACGCCAGACGGAAGAACGCCAGCGGCAGTCGGCGGATTTCCAGCAGCGTCAGCAGCAGGCGCTGCAGCGACAGGCGCAGGACCAGCAGCGGCAGCAACTCGATCAGCAGCGTCAAGCGCAAGAACGCCAGCAGATGGACCAGCAGCGGCAAGCGCAGGAGCGGCAGCAGATGGACCAGCAGCGGCAAGCGCAAGAACGCCAGCAAATGGATCAACAGCGGCAGGCACAGCAGCGGCGGCAGCAGATGGACCAGCAGCGGCAAGCGCAAGAACGCCAGCAAATGGATCAACAGCGGCAGGCGCAGCAGCGGCAGCAGCAGATGGACCAGCAGCGGCAAGCGCAAGAACGCCAGCAGATGGATCAACAACGGCAGGTGCAGCAGCGGCAGCAACAGCAGCTAGAACAGGCACGCCAGCTCCAGGAGCAACAGCGCCAGCAATTCGAGCAGCAGCGTCAGCAGGCCATGCAGCGGCAGCAGGTGGATCAGCAGCGCCAGGCGCAGGAACAACAGCGGCAGGTACAGGAGCAGCAACGGCAGATGCAGGAGCAACAGCGCCAGCAGCAGGACCGCCAGCGCCAGATCCAGCAGCAACAGCAGCAACAGCAACAGCAGCAACAACGTGCGCAGCAGGAGCGCGCGCGTCAGAGCCGCGAGGAACAGGCACATAACGACGGTCGTTGATGAGCCCGTGGTGTTCTACCCTCGCGAGCTGGCGGGATAGGGGGGCGGATGTCCAGCGCCACCGCCTGAAAGACAAAGGGCGTCCGAATCATCGGACGCCCTTTGCTTTCTTTCCACTTGCGATTCTAGTTATGGCGCTGGCTTGCCCGCCAGCAGGGTCCCACTCCTCCGTCGTCTCTCTCCGGCGGACTGCTTACTTGCCCAACTCCGACAGGCGTACCGGCGCGATCTTGCCGTTCTGCACCCAGCCCACCACGGTATCGGCCATGGAGCCGCCCTTGGCGTCGATGCCTTCCACCTCGTTCGGATTGACATCCTTCGGCAGCGTCTTGACCGCCTCGGGCATCTTCGCGCGGATGGCCGCTGCGTCGCTGGTGGTGCCGGCCAGCTTCATGGCAGTGGCCAGCGCCCAGGTCATCGTGTAGTTCAGCGACATTTCCGTGGTGGCATCGCGACCGTCGTGCAGCTTCTTGTAGCGGGCGTTATAGGCCTGTGCCACCGGGCGTGCATCGTTGACCAGCGGCATCACGCCGATCGAGCCTTCGAGCATGGTCAGACCGTTCGTGACCTTGGCCATTTCGTCCATCTTGGCCTGGTCCATGATGATGAAGCCGCCCTTGAAGCCAAGCTCGCGTGCCTGCTTGACCACCAGCGCGGTCGGCTCCGACGGGCCGCCGACGAACATCACGTCGGGTTTGTCGGCGATGGCGCGCGAAACGCCAGTGTAGAAGTCGGTGGCCTTGGTGTACGACATCGGATTGTTGCCCACCACCTTGCCGCCCGCGCCTTCCCAGGCGGGCACGAACGCTTGCACCCAGGCCTTGGCGTAGTCATGCTCGGCAGGTACCAGCGCCACGTTCTTGCCAAAGCGCTTCATCTGCGCCTTGACGAACGGCTCGATGTAGCCGGTGTATGCCGGTGGGATGCGGATCGTCAGCTTGTTGCCGGCGTCGGTAATGCGCGGCACGCTCGAGTACGCCATCACCATGAACTTTTCCTGCTCATTGAAGGCCTGCAGCGCAAAGATGCCGCCCGAGTGGGGTACAAACACCGCCGGGGTCTTGTACTGCTGCACCAGGCGACGCGCATTGATCGCCGCTTCGGCAGGCGCGTACTTGTCGTCGAGCGAGACGACTTCCAGCTTGATCTTCTTACCCTTGACCTCGAGGCCGCTGGCGTTGATCTCGTCGACAGCCATCTGGATGCCCGACAGCACGTTCTTGCCGTAGAGCGCCGCGCCACCCGACAGCGGGCCCGTGTAGCCGATCTTGACCACTTCCTGCGCCAGTGTCGGTGCCGATGCGACCATTGCCGCCACCGCGCACGCGGCCAGCGGGAAGAAACGACCCAATGTCTTGTACTGCATTGCTGTCTCCTTTGAGTATTGACTGCGCTTGTTCTCTACGCCCTTATCGCCCTTTTCCCGCGAGTGAGAGAAGGGTGTATCTACTCGGTTCGGCGAATCGAATTACCCGCCGATGTACGCCTTCCTGATCCCCTCATCCTTCAGCAGCGTATCGCGATCACCTTCCATCACGATGTGACCGTTCTCGATCACGTAGGCGCGATGGGCGATGCCGAGCGCCGCGTAGGCGTTCTGTTCCGCCAGCAGCACGGTGGTGCCAGCGCGGTTGATGCGCTGGATGATCTCGAACATCTGCTTGACCACCAGCGGTGCAAGACCCAGCGACGGCTCGTCGAGCAGCAGCGCGCGCGGGCGGCTCATCAGCGCGCGGCCCAGTGCCACCATTTGCTGTTGCCCGCCAGACAGCGACCCCGCGGGATCGTCCTTCTTCTGGAACAGGATCGGGAACATCTCGTAGACCTCTTCGAGCGTCTTGCGGATGCCGGCGCGGTCACGGCGATGCACATACGCGCCAAGCGTCAGGTTCTTCTCGACGCTCATTGCGGGGAACAGCTTGCGGCCCTCTGGGCAGTGCACGAGTCCCGCCTGCACGATTTGCGACGGTTTCATCCCGCTAAGCTCGCGGCCGTCGAAACGCATGCTGCCGCCGCTGATGCGATGGATGCCGCTCATCGCCAGGAAGATGGAGCTCTTGCCCGCACCGTTCGCGCCAAGCAGTACCACGAGTTCTCCGGCGCCTGCGTGCAGCGAGATATTGTCCAGGGCGCGGAAGCTGCCGTACGACAGCGAGACGCGATCAAGCTGCAACATGGTCGGCTCCCAGGTAGGCCTCGATGACGTGCGGATCTTGCTGGATCTGCGCCGGCGTGCCTTCGGCGATCTTTTCGCCGTAGTTGAGCACCATGATCTTGTCGGCCAGTCGCATGATCATGTCCATTTTGTGTTCGATCAGGCAGACGGTCTTGCCGTGCCGGACCATCTTGCGGATCAGTTCGGCAAGGCCGACCGTCTCCTCAGGGTTCACGCCACCGGCAGGTTCGTCGAGCAGCAGCAGATCGGGGTCGGTGGCCAGCGCCAGCGCGAACGCCACGCGCTTGCGCGCCTCCTGGGTGATATCGGCAGCCAGTTCATGCGCGAGGTGTGACAGCCCGACGAAATCGAGTGCGGCCTCGGCCTTTTCCCGGCACAGCTTCTCTTCCTCGCGCAGGCGGCTCGTGTTGAACAGCACGTCGGCCAGCCCGGATTTTGTGCGCAGCCGATGGCCGACGATCAGATTGTCGAGCACGGTCGCCCGGTCGAACAGCGAGGTTGCCTGGAACGTGCGCGCCACGCCCAGGCGGGCGATCTGGTCCGCGCGTAATCCGGCGACGTCCTGCCCCTTGAGCAGGATCTGGCCTGATGTCGGCGCGTGGGTGCCAGCGATCAGATTGAAGAACGTCGTCTTGCCGGCACCATTGGGACCGATGATCGCGTTGATATGGCCGGTCTCGAACTTTACGGACACATCGTGTACCGCGGTCAGGCCGCCAAATTTCTTGGTCAGGTTGCGGATCTCAAGCATTCTCGGCTCCGGGGCGGGTGGTCGGGACGGACGTGGTTTGCGTCGGGCGCGGGGTGGCCATCTGCCCACGGCGCGCGGCGGCGGCTCGGCGGACTTGCCGCTTCAGGAACGAACCGACGATGCCATCCGGCACGAAGATGATCAGCAGGATCAGCACCGGACCGAACACGAGCATCCGGTAGTCCTGCAGGAACTGCAGGGTCTGCGTGACCCACGGTACCAGCAGCGAACCAAGCAGCGGACCGAGCAGCGTGCCCGTGCCGCCGACCAGCATCGCCATGACCATGTCGAACGTGATGTCGGTGCGGGCGATGTCCGGACCCAGGAAGCGTACCTGGCCGGCATAGAGCGCGCCGGCGAATCCGGCGTAGCCCACGGAGAGCACGAACGACAAGACCTTGGTGCGCATCAGGTTGATGCCGAGCGCTTCCGCGAGAGCATCGCTGTTACGCACGGCCATGAAGCTGCGGCCGACCAGTGAGCTGACGATGCGATGCATGACGAACGTGCCCAGGGCCAGGAAGACCAGCACCAGGTAGTACTGCGCCTGCACGCTGTCGAAGGCGATCGGACCGATCGAAGCCGGGACCGGGATGCCGATCAGGCCTACCGCACCATGGGTCAGGCTTTCCCATTTCTCGATCAACAGATAGATGATGTAGCCTACGCACATCGTGAAGATCGAGAAGTAGTGCCCTTTCAGGCGCAGCGACACCGTGCCGACGACATAACCCAGCACCATGCAGACCACGCCGGACAACGCGAACGCGAGCCAGTACGGCATCTGATGATCGACGGTCAGGATGCCCAGCGTGTAGGCGCCGATGGCCATGAAGCCGCCATGCGCGAGATTGAGCTGGCCCGTGTATCCGGTCAGCAGGTTCAGCCCGAGCGTGGCGATAGCCATGATGAAGGCCAGCGTCATTACCGTCAGGTAGTAGCTGTTTGGGACAGCCAGCGGGAACACGATGGCCGCGACGAACAACAGCGTCCAGCCGATTTTGCCTTGCATTGATTTCATGGTGGTCTCCTGGTTCCTGTCAGGCGGTCTTGCCGGCGAACAGGCCCTGCGGACGCACCGACAGGATGATCACAAGCAACAGGAAGGCGATGATGTCCTTGTAGTCGGTGGAGATGTAGAAGCCACCGAAGCTTTCGGCCATGCCGATGATCAGCCCACCCACGATCGCGCCGGGGATGCTGCCCATGCCGCCGAGGATGATGATCACGAACGCCTTGGTGATGACAAGGTTGCCCATGCTCGGATAGACCAGGTTGATCGGCGCGTAGAGCGTGGCGGCGATGGCGGCCAGCGCGCCAGAGATCGCGAACACAAGCAGTGTCACGCGCATGGCGTCGATACCGACCAGCGCGGCGCCTTCGCGGTTCTGCGCCATGGCGACGATCGTCGAACCCGTGACCGTGCGCGTCAGGAACAGGTGCAGCAGCACCATCAGGCCGAATGCCGCGACGATGATCAACAGTCGTTGCAGTGGAGCGGTCAGGCCGAAGATCTCGACCATCTGTCCATATGGGGTGGGCATGCGGTGGAAGTCGGCCCCCCACAGCGCCTGCGCGCCGGCTTCGAGAAACAGCAGGATGCCGATGGCGGCGATCATGTCGTGAATCTCGGGCGCATGGCGCAGCGGATAAAAGACCAGGCGGTCCGCCAGCATCGACAGCATCGCCACCACGACGGCCGCCGCCAGCATGGCCAGCCAGTAATTCATGCCCAGCGTGGTCATGGCGTAGTACGACACATACGCGCCGGCCATGTAGAACGCGCCGTGCGCGAAGTTTGGTACGTGCAAGATGCCGTAGACCAGGGTCAGCCCGAGTGCGACCAGGCTATAGACGCCGCCCAAAGTCAGGCCATTGAGAAACTGCTGAAAAAACAATGCCATGAACTGTCTCCTTGCGCCGATACAGGGGTTTGTACCGACACTGTCTGTTGACGCCGTGACGTTCTCGCACGGTCGTTCTTTTTTGGTCACTGTTGCATAGCGTTTTAAGCAGCGTCAAGCGAACAGACGTAGTATTCCGCTGTGCGAAATATGGGCTTGCGGAAGCCTTTCAGAACCTCCGCGTTATCCCTGATTTCAGTGTGCAAGTGGCCTCCGGGCGGGCCTTGCCTTACTTGCCGTGTGTATGACCTCTATTCTTTCCGCACATAGCGCGGTCGTTCCTTGCCGGAAACTGATATGAAGTCGAAATGAAGCGCACAACCTCGATTCCGATGCCCGCCGATACCGCCCTGGTATCGGCCGATGCCGCGCGTCCCGCCGAGGACGGGGATCGGAATTTTGTGACGGCGCTGGCCCGCGGCGTGGAGTTGCTGCGTGCGTTCGGGCCGGACGATGACTTCCTTGGCAATGCGGAGTTGTCGCGTCGTACCGGCATCCCCCGACCAACGGTTTCGCGTCTGACGTACACACTGGCCAGTCTCGGATACCTCGTGTACGTCGAGGCCCAGGAGAAGTACCGCATTGGCCAGGCGGCGATGCTGCCCGCGCAGCGCTATCTCTCGGGGGCCGGCATTCGCGATATCGCGCAGCCGCTGATGCAGTCTCTGGCGTTTGCCACTGGCTGCACGGTGGCGCTGGCGGCGCCGGATCGTCACGACATGGTGTATCTCGAGGTGTGCCAGCCGCGTGGTGCGTTGGTGATGAGGCTCACGCCTGGCTCGCGGCTGCCGATGGCGACATCGGCCATCGGCAAGGCGTGGCTGGCGGGCCTGACATCCGATCGGCGAGGCGCGGTGTTCGCCGAACTCGAGCGTCACCACGGGACGCGCTGGGCATCCATCCGCACCAAGCTTGAGCGTGGACTGCGCGAACACGCGCGACGCGGCTTCTGCATGGCGCACGCCGAGTGGGACCGTTCGGTGAGTGGCGCCGCCGCGCCGGTGAGTCTGGCGGATGGCTCGGAAGTGCTGTCGATCAACATCGGCGGGGCGTCCACGCGGCTCTCGCCCGAAATTCTTGAAGGCAATCTTGGCCCCCGCATTCGCGAGTTGGCGGACGCGCTCGCGGCAAGACTCTGGCGGCCAGGCTGATCTTATTCAACGCAGACATCGAACCTTGGAGGCATGCATGGAAGTTCGCAACAAGACCGTAATCGTGACCGGTGGTGGCACCGGTATTGGACGCGCCCTGGTGCTGGCGTTTGCCCGGGCCGGCGCACGCGGCATCGCCGTGGCGGATATTGACGAGGCCGGGGCGTCGCAGGTGGCTGCCGAGGCCGTGGCGGCCGCGCCAGGCTGCCAGATCTTCTCGCAACGCGTGGACGTCGCGAATGCCGAAGCCGTGCAGAAGCTGGTCGATACTGCCACGCAGCGTTTCGGTCAGGTGGACGTGTTCTGCTCGAACGCCGGCATCATCCTGCGCAAGGGCCTGGATGCCACCGCGGACGAATGGCAGCGCATCTGGGAAATCAACGTCATGGCGCATATCCACGCGGCCAAGGCCGTGCTGCCGCAGATGCTCGAACGTGGCGATGGGTACTTCGTGAACACGGTTTCGGCTGCAGGTCTGCTCTCGCAGATCGGATCGGCGCCTTATGCCGTGACCAAGCACGCGGCGATCGGCTTTGCCGAATGGCTGTCGATCACCTACGGCGACCGCGGCATCAAGGTGAGTTGCATCTGCCCGCAGGGCGTGCAGACGAAGATGCTGTTCGGCGAGGGCGGCGAGCGCAAGGGCTTCCTGCAGGCCGGTTCGGTCACGGCCGAGCACGTTGCCGAGAAGACGCTCGAAGGCGTTGCCAACGAGAGCTTCCTGATCCTGCCGCACCCCGAGGTGTTGGAGTACTACCGTCGCAAGGGGCAGGACTATGATCGGTGGCTGCGTGGCATGCGTCGGCTGCACGACCAAGTCACCAAGGAGTTCGGCAACATCGTCGTTTAACGCAGGGCCCCGCGTGGGGCCTATCCCATATCCAGAGGCGAAAAGCCCGGAAAATCAGGAGACAGATCCATGTGTGCACGAATGTTCGCGCGTCGCCAGGTCGTGGCGATGCTGGCTGCCACGGCCTCGTTGGCGGCGATTCCCGCCGCGCAGGCCAACGATGCCTATCCGTCCAAGCCGATCCGCATGGTGGTTGGCTTTCCGAGCGGCGGCGCGCCGGACATTCTTGCGCGGATTTTCTCCGAGAAGATCTCACTGGGGCAGCCCGTTGTCGTCGACAACAAGCCGGGCGCGGGCGGCAACATCGGTGCGGAGACGGTAGCCCGTTCGGCGCCCGATGGTTACACGCTGGCGCTGGGCACGGTCGGCACGCACTCGATCAATGGCGCGCTGTACAGCAAGATGCCCTATGACATGGTCAAGGACTTCACGCCCGTGATCCTGTTGGCGTCCACGCCGAACGTGCTGGTCGTGCACCCCTCCGTGCCCGCGAAGAACGTGCAGGAACTGATCGCGCTGGCCAAGGCCAAGCCGGGGCAGTTGACGTTTGGCACGCCGGGCATCGGTACATCCTTGCACGTGGCGGGCGAGTTGTTCAATACGATGGCGGGAACGAAAATCGAGCATGTCCCATACAAAGGGCGGGCGATGGCCATTCCGGACTTGCTGGGCGGCCACATCACGATGATGTTCGACAACCTGCCGTCCGCGCTGCCGGTGGTGAAGGAGGGCAAGCTGCGCGCGCTGGGCGTGACCAGCGCGCAGCGGTCGACCTCCGCGCCAGATATCCCGACCATCGCCGAGCAGGGCCTGCCCGGTTACGAGGCAACATCGTGGTTCGCGGTCTTCGTGCCGGCGCATACGCCGAAAGAGATCGTGGCCAAGCTGAACGCCGAGATGAACCGCATTTTCACGCTGTCCGACGTGCAGACAAAACTCAAGACGTTGGGTCTCGATCCGATTCTCGGGACGCCTGAGAAGCTGGCCGAGTATCAACGCAGCGAGATCGCCAAGTGGGCGAAGGTTGTGAAGGACTCTGGCGCGAAGGCGGACTAATACCGCATGATCCCAACACGGGCCGGGGCCCTCGCGAGTCCCGGCCCTTGAGTAATCAGGCGTCCGGCTCGGCCGCGCCTTCGGCGGGTGCGGGCTGGGCGTCGCGCAGCCGGCTGAAGCTGATGATCGCGCCGATCGCTGCCACGCCGGCGGCGGCGAAGAGCGCGGTTCTCGCCGCACCAGCGTTGTCGAGGCTGAACAGCAGCGCAACCACCGCGGTTCCCGTGGTCTGCCCCAGCAGACGCGTCGTTGCCTGAGCACCGCTGGCACCGCCGCTTCGCTCACGTGGCGTGGCGCCGATCATCGCCCGGTTGTTCGGGGACTGGAAGAAGCCGAAGCCGATGCCGCACAGCGCGGTGCGCCAGGCGATATCGAAGCTGCTGGCGGTTGGCGAGAGCCAGGCCAGGCCGATCAGCCCGGTAGTCAGCATGATCAGGCCCGCACCCGCCAGGATGCTGGCCGGATAGCGATCCGACAGCCTGCCGGACAGCGCTGCCATCAAGGCGACCATCAGCGGCCACGGGGTGATCAGCAAGCCTGTTTCCTGCAGGCTGCGCCCAAGCTGATACTCGAGATAGAACGGCAAGGCCACGAACGCGAGCATCTGCGTCATGAACGAGCAGAACGATGTGCCGACAGCCAGCGTGAAGGCGCGGCTCGCGAACAGATCGACCGGTACCAGCGGCGCCGGACGTCCGCGTTGCCGACGTACCAGCAGCCAACCAAGGACGACGGCCAACGCAATCCCGATCGCGCCAACGACGCGCAGTGTTGCGTGGCCCATGCTGTCGACGCCGAGGATAAACATGCCGAAGACCACTGCGGACAGCACGGCGCTGGGATAGTCGAACGCGCGCGGCTGGGCCGGTGTATCAGGCAGCGCCCAGCGCGAGATCCATAGCGCGACGATGGCCACCGGTACATTCACCGCGAACAGCCACTGCCAGCTGCTGATGCCAAGGATCAGCGCGCCGAGTGACGGGCCAACGGCGATCGTCACGCCAACCACCAGCGCGTTGAGTCCGATGCCGCGTCCGAGCTTGGTCGGCGGATAGATGAATCGCACGAGCGCGGTATTGACACTCATGATTCCGGCGCCGCCGATGCCCTGGATGACGCGGGCCGCCACCAGCATTGGCAGGTTCACCGCGCATGCGGCGATCAGCGATCCGATGAGGAAGATTGCCAGCCCTGTCCGGTACACACGCTTGTAGCCGAGGATGTCGCCCAGTGACGACAACGGCAACAGACAGATGGTAACGGTCAACTGGTAGGCGTTGACGACCCAGATCGTGCTGGCGGCTTCGGCGTTGAGCTCACGGGAGATCGATGGCAAGGCGATATTGGCGATCGAGCCATCGAGCACGGCCATGATGAGACCGCAGAAGACGGTCAGGATTGCCCAGACGCGCTGGGGATAGGGGAGTCCTTGATGGGGCTGCATGGAACGGGGCGGAGAGCGGCTTGGGCTTGCCATTCCGGGCCCGGAGACCCCGTCAGACCGCTTTTGGCGCCCTGGATCTGGAAGAGAACGGCCCCGCCATTATCGTCCTGTCAGGCCATGCAGCGCAAATCTGGAAATCTCTGGCGGCGTGTCATGCGGCTACGTGACAACGCTTTCCTGCGCCGCCGGATCAGGTGGTTGACGTTTCCTCGGGCTGATTCGGGCTGGCACGGAAGTCATGCACCGCAGCCTGCAATGCCCGGGCTTCTGTTTCCAGGAGGGGTGACCACTCGTTACCGTCATCGCAGAGCCGCTCTACGGCTCGACAAAGCTTGACGATGGTGGTTGCGCCGACGATCAGGAATGCCCCCGCGCAACGGTGAGCCCATTGGCCCAACGCCTGGGTATTGCGGCTGAGCAGGATGCCGGCAAGCTTGGGCTCGTCCGTTTGCAGGTGTTCGCGCAGCAGCGCCAGGTAGCGCTCGCGATCCGCCCCCGCGACGATGTCGGTGGGGCTTCCGGTGGAGGCGGGCGTGGAGCGCGCGGCATCTACGGCCAGTTGCGAGGACACGCCGTGCAGGGCGTGCTCTAGCTCCGCCAGCGACACGGGCTTGGCAATGTAGCCGTCAAACCCGCGCGCTTGCCAGTCAGAGGCCTGACCGGCGTGCGTGACTGCGCTGAATGCGAAAACGGGCAGCGGCGGCCTTTTGGTCTTGATTGCAGATAGCAGTTCATATCCGTTCATTACCGGCATCTGAATGTCGGTCAGCACGATGTCGACAACTCGTTGATCGAGCACCGCGAGTGCCTGGCGCCCATCGTTGACCACGATTGACGCCCAGCCGATCGTCTCGAGTTGCTCGGCAATCAGCATGCGATTCAGTGGGTTGTCTTCGGCGACCAGAACCGTGCCGTGCTGATGGGGCGAGTGGGAAGCCGCTTCGGGCCGCGCGTTTTCACTGGTGCTGGCGGTTCGGTTCGTTGTCTCGACCAGTCGCGGAGGAGCGACCAATGCGGCCTTGACGCCCGCCAGGATGGCGGTGTGGCTGTATGCGGAAACCTCGAAGATCCCCGATTCCAGCTCTGCTGGGCGATCCGGCCCATTGCGCGTGATCCACACGGCGTTTGTCGGGCAAACGGTTCGAAGTGATCTGATTGTGTCGAGTCCATACTCTCCGGTCACAACCATAATCTGGGGGTGGCTGGTACACAGCCACGCGTGGGCGGCGCAACTGGCAGGCAGTACATGCACCTGGCAGCCTACCCTTGTCAGCCACGCTTCCAGCGTGGCGCCGGATTCCGTTTCCTGGCACAGCACCATGACCATGCCACCGAGCATCGTCAGTCCATGTGGAGGGGCCGTTGCCGCGGGCTCGGCAAACGGAATGACTACCGTGAAGGCACTGCCCACGCCCTCGACGCTTTCAACGCTGATGTGTCCGCCCATCAGCTCGCTAAGTCGGGCGCAGATGGAGAGGCCGAGTCCAGTGCCGCTGTATTGAGCCGTGGTGCTGGTCTCGCCTTGCACAAAGGGTTGGAACACACGGGAAGCCAGCGCCTGAGACATGCCGTCTCCGGTGTCTCGCACCCGGCAGACCAGCGTCGCCAGTCCTTGCGCATCTCGAGAAATTTCCGCACTAAGCGAAATTTTCCCGCTCGCCGTGAACTTGAACGCATTGCCAAGCAGATTGTTGACGATCTGCGCCAGCCTCATACGGTCGCCCCTCAGAAGCGTACTCAGGGTAGGCGAAAGGTGGGCGTAGAAGCGGATCGGTCGATCCGTCACCATGGGCGCGTAGGAAAGGGACAGACTCTCAAGTTCGTCGAGTGGATTGAAAGGCGCGGAGACGAGCTTCATCTCGCCAGCATCTATCTTCGAGAAATCAAGAATATCGTTGACGATGCGGCGCAGCCCTTCGGAGGACGACTGCAATGCGCGCAGCCGGGTTGCGTGTGCCTCGAGGCCGGCGCTACGCCCAAGCAGTTCGAGATTGCCCAGAAGCGCATTCAGTGGTGTGCGTATCTCATGGCTCATCGCGGCAAAGAAGTTTGATCGGGCACGCATCATGGCTTCCGTAGCTTGCTGGGCCGAGCGAAGCTTCTGTTCGAGTTGTTGTTGTGCTGTTACGTCCTGAATGGCACAGAAGAGCACGCACTCTCCGCGGTACTTGGCGGGGGCTGATGTAATCTGCAAAAACTGTGGCTTCGAAGCAGGTGCGGCTTCCGTCGTGGAATTGCACTGCTGGGCTGCGTCGGCATTGGCGCACCCGGGCACCCTGATCTGTGCAATTGGCCCGAACGCGTCACTGAAAGCCTGCGAGGGGCGTTGGCGCAGGGCGTCGATGATCCGGGCGGGCATGGTTGCTCCCTGACTGAATCCAAGCAACGTGTCGGCAACCAAGTTCGAGGTCACGATGACGTGGTCTTGCTGGCAGACGATGCAAAGCCCGATCGGGGTGGCATTGACGAGGATATGGTTGATCGTTTCGTTTTCAAGCGCGCGAGTAGCTTCGGCCTGGCCGTGCCGCAGCAGATGAATGTCCCAATAGCGCGCGGATATCACGATTGCGATGATCAACATCATGCTCAGGGAGCCAATGGCTATCAGTTCGTAGTAGATCGAACTGAATAGCTTGCCATAGGACAGGAAATAGACGAGGGAGCCAAACTCCTGGCGCAATGGCTGCACCAGCACCAACCCGGATCTTCCGAGCCGGAGTGTATCGGGGGGCAGGCGGCGCGTGCGCGAGAGAATGCGTTCCGCGACTTCGAGTGAGCTTCCCGACGGGGAGATGTCGATGCGGTCTTCGGCGCGATTGAGCAACAGCAGCATGGCCGCACCGCTCGGGCGCTTGAGCTGGGACAGGAAGGCATTGACAGGTGTACTCGATGCGATGAGCGCAGGTCGGTGTCCGTCGCCTGCCGTTGTAGCGGCCACGGACGTCATCACTTGCGAGTGCAGCACCGGATCCTCGACGGGGCCGATCCATACTTGCTCGCCGCTACGCGGAAGTTCCTGACCAGTCTGGGCCTGCAATGCCTGAACGATTTTGTCCCGCAGTACTGTCACAGGGTCGCTTTGCTCTGAAATCAGAAGCACCGCATCGAGTGACATTGGAGACGGTGTCAGGATGACCGCGTACTCGGCATTCGCGTCGACCACGTAGGCGGGATTATCGAGCTCGAAGGCGAGGCGGGTGGTCAGCGCGGCGATGGCAATCTGCTGCAATTGCCAGACGCGTTCTGGGAGCGAACGGCCCCAAGCCTGCTGCGTGCTCGAGGGTATCAGCAATGTGTAGCGGCCATCAGGAGCAACGGCGACGCCAGTCCGACGAATGCGTTCGAGCAGATCGGGATCGGTAGGCGAATCGCTGTGGGCATTCAGGTAATGCGCCACCGTCAGCGTCGTTCGGCGCAGGAATGAGGCATCGCTCTGGAGTTGAAGGGAGATCGCGCTGACATATTGGGCAAGACGACTGCGCCGGATGTCGAGCTGCTTGGCAGCCGCGAGTCCGCCGAGCAGGATGGCCGATACGATGACGATCGCAATCAGGAGGCCGACTGTGGCGTAGTAGAGCTGACGCTGCCGTCTTGCGTTGCGCGCCAGGGAAGCAAACGCCTGCGCCAGCGACTCCTGAGTGCGATCGAGAACTTGCTGCATTTGAAGGATCAGATCAGACCGTTTTCATAGGCATAGCGGATAAGGTCCGTATTGGTTTGGACGCTCAGCTTGCGCATGGCAACGGTTTTCTGACTGGAGATCGTGCTCACCGACCGCCCGAGCTTGTTGGCGATCTCGGTGAGCTGGAAGCCCTGCGCATAGAGCCGCACGACATCGAGCTCACGCAATGTCAGATCCGTGGCGGGGGCGGCTGTGGCCGCCGCGGTGGCGCTGTCCAGCACCGCCCGAATCGACGGCGAATAGAAGTGGCCGTTGCTGACGGTGACATGGATACAGGCGCGCACGATTTCGTCGAGTTCGTCTTCTTTGCTGACGAACGCACGCGCGCCGAGCTTCATCGCGCGGCTGACCACACCAGGATTCGTCTGGGCGCTGACCACCACGATACGCGTGTCCGGATGGCGTCTGTGCAGTTTGCGCAACAGATTGAATCCGTCCAGCGACGTATCGCCATGCCCCATGCTGAAGTCGGTGACGGCAACGTCGACCGGATTCTGCGTCAAGGCGTCGACCAGTTCACTGCCGTTCGTGCATTCACATGTCACCTGGAAGCCCGGAGTACGCTGCAAGCAATCTCGCAAAGCGACAACGACGAGCGGATGATCATCCGCCAGCGCCACCCGAATGGTTTTCGCAATCATGCATCAATGTCCTTTCGCAGCCAGGCAACGCATTCTGGCGAACGCGCTGCGTGAGAGGGTTTAGCTATCTGAAAATTAGGGAATGCACTCTATATCGTATCGGCACGAGATAGTCGCACCTGTTTAGTCGAAATTGTTTGTGATCAACTTGTGGTGCAACTGTCCGATAGCGAATGTCGCTATGAAATCTCAACTGCACGACTATCGTCGCAGTTGAGTTGGATATGGGAGGGTCATGCGAGGCGTTCAGGCAAGAGTCGTAAGGCGAAGATTCTCGCAATTAACTAATCAAACGAAAATCGTACTTCGACTGATTTTGATGGTTTCGATGCAAATAAATCGAAGGCCGGTAAGACGATAGGTTGAAAAATCGAAGATCTAGCTTGAAAGTTTGCGCGATGCGGAGATCTGACGGTCAAGCGCGGCGGACAAATCTCCATACTGAGGGAGAAGCGTTGTGGCGCTGGTGATGAAGCTGTGACACAGTTGCGATTGAGATGGGGTGGTCGCTTTGAGCATGACCGCCGCAGGGTGGGAGAAAGCACCGTGGCGGGCGAGCCATGCCGGGACCTTGTCGCCGTCGCGCAAGCGCAGAAGCATCAGAAGCTCGACGGGAATGGCCTGCTCGACGGGGTGATCGAAGTCGAACAGCGAGTGGTCGGTGTCGAGCCGGCATTGGTTGACGTGCCTGTCGGCCAGTTCACGAGCCAGCGGCGCGAATGCGATATCGCTATCCTGCCAGTGATTGACGATCTTTGAGAGCACGGCGTCACCCTTCTGGAACGTGACTTGCGGCACACCGACCCCAAGCGCTTGACCCGCGACACCGATGATCAAGCCGGTCATGCCACTGACCGGGTGCAGGGAAGCCAGCTCGCTGTTGGTGCCGAACCAGGCTTGCAGTGCGAAGGCGGCAAGTTCGCGCCACTCCAGCGCTAGCAGCATCGCTACCTGCAAGGCCATATCGCGTTCGTAAGCCTGACGGCTGTGCGGACCACTCCATTTTTCTTTGTGGAGCGCCAGCGCATGTGTGCCGGCGATGGACTCGATGACGCCGAGCTGCAGGGAGGTCATGTTGGGGACCGGGCACGCTTCGTCGCCGCTCAGGTCGATCGCGCGCCATTGCCGCAGCCGCCCGAGCCAGAACATCGCGCGGGCGGCTCGTGGCAGCGGCATGGCATTTGGCGCGACGAGGAACGCTGAGAGTGTGTTCTGATACATCCCGTTGAGCGCTTCCGCCTGGGCCCGTGCCGTTTGCAGGATGGTTTGTCGCTGTTGTTCCGTCTCCCGTAACGTGCTGGATTTCGTCTGCATTGTGTGTCTCGCCCGTGATGAATGAGTAGATGAGCAAAAACACTACGGGCTGGGGAGTGTCGGGTCCATCGCTGTTCCTTGAAATGTGCGATATACACCGTCACGCTACGAACGTCGGCTGCGTCACAATACATTCGATATGGCCATGGTCTTTCGTCGCGCGCCACTTGCCGTTGATTTTGGTGGCATTCTCTAAGCCGCGCGTGGCAGCTTGTATTCGTTGCATCGCGCCGTACAACCCCCGCATGGAGGTGTGCCATGGCAATGCGTCAATTCGCCGAGTTTCCCGCCAACGAACGTCAGGATCTCGAAGCCTTGTTCCGGCAGGTTGGTCTTGCAGCCCAGGAGTTCGAAGTTTTCGATGTAAACGGAACGTCCGCCCGTCAGGTGACGGTGCGGCGGCAGCGTACCGGCGCGGAAAGCGTCTACGAGGCCGGCCCGGGGTCGGCGTGGATCGAGGAATTCGAGAGCGATCTGGAATGCGGCCTGTTCGGGCAGGTATCTACACAGTAAGACGCAAACGCGCAGGCATTTACGTGGTCATGTGGCGGTCGGGCTCGCCTTCGGTCGTCAGTGGCGTCCTCGCTCGCCACCGCGGCCGATGATCGACGCTCCGGCGATCAGTTCCGTGAGGAGTGCCAGCGATGCCGCACCGGGCATGCGGCAGGGGTCGAGTTCGCCTTGCGCGGAGTACTTGAGCAGCGTCGCGGCATTGATCCGGCCCGCGTTGACGCGTCCCATCGACCAGCCGGCGAAGGCCCGCTCGGCGATCTCTTCGTAGCTCAGCAGCACGACGTGGTGGTGGCGATCATCGCGGCCGATATTCAGGAAAAGCCGAGAGACGGCTTCCCGATCACCTTCCAGTGCCTGGAGGAAGACGGTGTTGCTGTGGCACAGCACGCCGGTGATGCCGTGACGTAGGTTCTGTTCCAGGCTGGTGTCGAGGATGGCGTCCAGCACATCGGCGTCAAGCGGTTGTCTGGCGCGGCTGGCGTAGAGCAGGCGGACTAGCATCGGTGTTCCCTCCGGGCAGCGAGTCAGCGGCGATTGAGATTCAGCAGGGTGAGAAATTCACGGCGCAGCTTGTCGTCCTTGAGGAACGAGCCGCGCATGACGCTGTTGGTCATCTTGGCGTCGGTATCGCGCACGCCACGCCAGTGCATGCAGAAGTGCTCGGCTTCCATGACGATTGCCAGGCCGTCTGGATTCATCTTCTCCTGCAGCAGATCGGCGACCTGTGCCACGGCTTCTTCCTGGATCTGCGGCCGGCACATGATCCATTCCGCCAGTCGCGCATACTTGGACAGGCCGATCAGATTGGAATGACGGTTCGGCATCACCCCCACCCACAAGCTGCCGATGATCGGGCACAGGTGATGAGAGCAGGCGCTGCGCACGCGGATGGGCCCGACGATCATCAGCTCGTTGAGCTGTTCCACGTTCGGAAACTCGGTCACATCCGGCGCCTTCGCGTAGCGTCCCGCGAAGATCTCCTTGAGATACATCTTGGCTACGCGGCGAGCGGTCTCGCGTGTGTTGTGATCCTGGTCGACGTCGATCACCAGCGTGCGTAATACGTCTTCCATGCGGGCTTCGACCTCGGCCTGCAGGGCTTCGAGTTCACCGTGCTCGATATGGCGAGAGATATTGTCGTTGGCGTGGAAGCGCTCGCCGGCAGCCTCGATGCGCGCCCGAATCCGGTTGGATACGGGCGAGGCGGTGGGCGTGTGCTCGGGGCGATCGGACTGATCCTTGTGTGACATGTGTGGCCGCAGGGAGTTGGGCGTCGGCGCACGCGGTGCGCGGTGCTTCACTATATGGCAGTTGGCATTGCACCACAACCTGCAACAGCCCGCTGCTGGGCATGGCCTCAGCGCAGTACCGCCAGGGCCGGGAGTAGTGCCAGCGGCATGACGAGCGCACCGGTCTTCAGGAAGGTGCCGGCGCCGACCATATGACCTTCACGGCGCAGGGCGGTCAGCCAGAGCAGGGTGGCCAGCGAGCCGGTAATGGACAGGTTCGGGCCCAGGTCCACACCGATCAGCACGGCAGCCGTGACGGTATCAGAGGCGTGGCCTGCCGCCAGCGCCGAGGCTGCGAACAGTCCGGCCGGCAGGTTGTTGACGATGTTGCTCGTGATGCCGACGAGCACGCCCGCCACACCGGCGCCAAGCACGGCCTCCGGCCCTTGCAGCCCGGATAGCATCCGCACCCAATGTGCAAGCTGAGCGGTCAAGCCGGTCTGGGCCAGGCCGGCAACCAGGACGAACAGTCCGGCCACCAACGGCAATACGCCCCAGGACACCTCCTTGAGCGCCGGCACAAGCAGTCGCGGCTGGGTGGCGCAGACGACAGCCAGGGTCAACAGACCACCGATGAACGTCGGCCAGCCGAGATCCTGCCCGTGCAGCGAGGCCGTCAACAGTGCCGCTCCGGTCAGCACGATGCCCAGCGTCGTCAGCCAGGCCTGGAGCGTCAGAGGGGGCGTCGGCACGTCGTTCTCAATCGGCTCGGCCAGTGCATCGCGTTGCGTCCAGTACAGGACGATGAACGTCATGGCGATGGCCACCACCGACGGCAGCGTGAAGCGTGCCAGCCAACTGGTCAGAGGTGGCATGCGGTCACCGAACAGCACGAGGTTGGCCGGATTAGAGATCGGCAGGAGAAAGCTCGCCGCATTGGCGATGAACGCGCAGGCGTAGAGATAGGGTAACGGGTGCTTGACCCGTGCCGCGCGTGTCGCGGCGATGACCGCGGGGGTGAGGACGACTGCCGTGGCATCGTTCGACATGAACGCTGTCACCGCAATGCCGAAGCCATAGACCAGCGCAAATAGCTTGCGCGCCGACCCCCGCGCGGCGCGCACGGCCAGCGCGGCCACATGATCGAACAGACCTGTCTTGCGGGCGAGTTCCGAGATCAGGATCATCCCGGCCAGGAACAGATAGACGTCGTTGCCGCGTGCCACGGCTTGGAGGGCGTCGCGCCATGGCAGCAGTCCTGCCACGCATAGCACCAGCGCGCCAGCCATTGCCCAGAACGGCTCGGGCAGGCGAAAGGGCCGGAACAGCACGCCCGCCGTGGATAGTGCCGCGACGCTCCAGATCAGCGGTGTCGCGTAGGCGGGCATGTCGGCCGTGGTCACAGGCCGGTAGCGGCAGGACGTTGGGACGATACCTGCGGCGATACCTCAAGCGCTGCAGGGGTCGGCGCCGCGGCTGTCGGTGCGCCGGGAGGGCTGCCCTCGGCAGGTACGTCCGGCGTGACAGTCGGCGGCGGGAATCCAATCGATGCAATTCCGTGGGATCCGTCCGCGTTCTCCGCGTAGGCCCAGTCGTCATTAAGGCGGGCAAGCTGCGGTGGCGTCGGGAAGCTGGCTTCTGGCGCGCCGGCCAGGCGTCCTTCCATGTAGGCAGCCCAGATGGGCAGCGCGGTGGTCGCGCCGAACTCGTGCCGGCCCAGGCTGCGATTGTCATCGAAGCCCATCCACGTCACGGTTACCACATCACCCGCGTAGCCGGCGAACCAGCCGTCTACCGAATCGTTGGTGGTGCCGGTCTTGCCGGCCACATCGTCCCGGCGCAGATAGCGTTTCACGCCGGTACCGGTGCCCTCGTCCACCACGCTTTGCAGCAGGCTGTTCATCACGAACGCATTGCGCTCGGAGATCACACGCGTCACCTCCGCTGCGTTCTGCGCGGCAAACAGCACGTTTCCGTCGCCATCCGTGATCTTGTCTATCAGGTAGGGTTCGATGCGGTGGCCCTGGTTGGCGAACACGCCATAGGCGGCCGCCAGTCGCAGCGGCGACGTGGTGCCCGTGCCCAGCGCAAGCGGCAGATACGGCGGCAGCCGCTTGGTGGAGAAGCCGAACTTGCCCGCGAAGTCGATTGCGTAGGGGATGCCAATGGCGCGCAGCGTGCGGATAGCCGGCAGGTTGCGCGATTCCGCCAGCGCCTGACGTACCGTGATCGGGCCGACGAAGCGATTGTCATCATTCGACGGCTGCCAGCGCGGGTCGTCGAGCGGCGCGTCGTTGATCAGCGTGCCGGGCGAAATGCCGCGCTCCAGCGCGGCCGAATAGATGAACGGCTTGAACGTGGATCCCGGCTGGCGCTGTGCCTGCGTGGCGTGGTTGAACCGGCTCGTATCGAAACTGGCGCCACCCACCATGGCTTCGATCGCGCCGGTGCTCGCATCGAGCGAGACCAGCGCCGCCTGGGGCAGCGCGACCTGTGCCTTCGCCGAGCCGTGCCGCTTGCCGTAACTGGCCAGTCCGGCCTGCACGGCGTCGTACGCCAATGTCTGGCGCACCGACGACACCGTGGTGTAGACATTGATGCCGCGCGTATAGGCTTCGTCGCCGAAGCGGTCGAACGCCAGTTGCCGTGCCAGTTCGGCCACGTACTCCGCGTGCCCGCTGAAGCTGCCGTTGGCGTCGCGGCTCACTACGAGTTGCGCGCCGCGCGCCTCGCGATACTGGTCCTGCGTGATCATGCCCAGCGCCAGCATCCGGCCGAGCACATACTCCTGGCGACGTTTGGCGCGCGGGTAGTTCACCTGCGGATTCATCGTCGAGGGTGCCTTGGGCAGCCCCGCCAGCATTGCGGTCTCCGCCAGAGAGAGCGACGCCAGCGGCTTGCCGAAGTACGTCTGCGCGGCGCTGCCGAAGCCGTAGGCGTGCTCGCCCAGGTAGACCTGGTTCATGTAGAGCTCAAGGACGCGGTCCTTGGGCAGCGTGCGGTCGATCTGCCATGCCAGCAGGACTTCGTACCATTTGCGGGCGAGCGTCTTTTCGCGGGACAGGTAGAAGTTGCGCGCCACCTGCATCGTGATGGTGGATGCGCCCTGCGCGTAGCCCTCGCCGAGGTCTGCCAGCGCCGCGCGGACCAGGCCGGGGATGTCCACGCCGGCATGGTTGTAGAACTGGTCGTCCTCGGCCGCGAGTAGTGCCTCGGTCATCAGCTTCGGCATTTTCTCGATCGGGATGAACTCTCGATGCTCGGCGCCAAACTCGCCAATGAGAACATCGTCGCTGGTGAACACGCGCAGCGGTACCTGGGGACGATAGTCGCGCAATGCGTCGACCGAGGGAAGTTGCCGCAGGCTGACTACCGCGGCAAAGCCGACGAGCAGGACGCCGGCGGCTCCCAGCGCCGCGACGACGCCGGCAGCCTTGACTGCAATCTTTTTCATGGCGCGCATTCTACCGTGCTGCGGGGAGCGGCAAAGGCACACCGGATTCGGTATGGTCGGAGGGAGGATGCTGTTGGGTGCGGTCTGGCGGCTGATGCGGCACTTCCCGCGCGAATTCGCACAGCGCGTGCCATGTCTCCCAACGCTCGATGATCGTGTAGTGATCGACCCCGGAGATCATCTGCAGCGCGACCGGGCCGGGCCAGGCCGCCATCAGCCGTTCAGAGCATTCGTGGGGCACAACGTCGTCGCTCTCGGCCAGAAGGACCTTGGTGCTCTGGACCACCTTCTTGCAATGCGAGATCGAATCGAAGTGATGCCGCATCAACTGACGCAGGGGCACCAGCGGAAAACGCTTTCGCACGATCTCGAGCAGGGAATCGTACGGCGTGATCAGTTGCAGGCTTTCGAAATCCTGCAGGTCGGCAAGCTGGATTGCCACGCCGGTGCCGAGCGAACGGCCCACCACATGCACCCGCACGCCGGGGAAGGCCCGGCGAAGATGCAGCAGGAACTGGCTGGCATCGGCAACGGCAGCCGCCTCGGAGGGCATCCCGTCCGAGTGACCGATTCCGCGATAGTCGAATGTCGCGAAGCCCATTCCGTGCGGCAGCCACTTCACGAACTGAAGCGTTTCCAGCACATCCTCGCCCCGTCCCGGCAGATAGAACAACAGGTCGCCCACGCCCTCGTGGTCGGCGTGGTAGCAGTAGCCGCGAAACTGGCCGCCGGGCACGGCATGAGAGTAGCCGACGATGCCATCCGGCAGATCGCGCGGCGGGCGCCGGCGTGCATCGAAGAGCAGCCGTTCCTGGTTGATGGTCAGGTAGGTCCAGTAGCAGACGAAGCCTCCGGCGGTCACGAGCGTGGCGGCCAGCGTTCTGCGCAGGAGTGAAAACATGGGGGCGAAGGGTTGGTCACGGGCGAACGATCTTGCCCAGCCTAACCGAAAAATGGGTAACGCGGCGTTGGACTGGGCCGGGTGCCCGCGAGTTCTTGTACGATATGCCGCATATCGAATCCAGGCCCAGGAGGGCTGTTGCGCATGAACGACGAACAGAAGCGCGCCGAAGAAGCGCAAGCCATGGAGCGTGTGGTCAATGCCACGCGCCAGGTTCAGGTGGCGTTTACCGCCCTGCTGAGCCAGTATCCCCCGCAGGGCGCCGGCAAGCCGTCGAAGCTTGCGCTGCAAACCTTCGACGCAGCCCTGCAGGGTCTTGAAGACGCTCAGGCCGCCTTCGACGAGATCCTCAACGACCTGCTCGACGGCAACCGCTGACGCGCCTCATTCCAGCGTGAATCGCGCCTCGCGCACCGAAGCCGAATCCAGGCCGATCTGAAGATTGAAATCGCCCGGTTCGGCCACGTACTCAAGGCGCGCGTTATAGAACTTGAGCGTGTCCTCGGTGACGGGGAATTCGATCGCGCGCGATTCGCCGGGCGCGAGCAACACCTTGCGGAATCCCTTGAGTTCCTTGACCGGACGCACGACCGATGCGGTCACGTCCTGCACGTAGAACTGCACTACCGTTTCCCCTGCGTACTTGCCGGTGTTCTTCACGGTCACGCTGGCGTTGATCGTCCCGTTGCGGGCCAGTTTCGGGCTCGACAGCCGGATTTCGGACACGCTGAACGTGGTGTAGCTCAGGCCGTAGCCGAACGGGTAGAGCGGGCCGGATTCTTCCTCGAAGTACTGCGATGTGTAGTTGGCTGGCTTGCCTGGCGTGAACGGCCGGCCAATGCGCAGGTGGTTGTAATAGGTCGGAATCTGGCCGATCGAGCGCGGGAACGAGACCGGCAGCTTGCCCGACGGATTCTCGTCTCCGAATAGCACGTCCGCGATCGCGTGACCGCCTTCGGTACCGGCGTACCAGGTCTCGAGCATCGCGTCAGCGTTGTCCTTCTCCCAATTGACTGTCAGGGGGCGGCCGTTCATCAGTACCACCACCAGCGGCTTGCCGGTGGTCTTCAGTGCCTTGAGCAGTGCCTCCTGGCTGCCCGGCAGTGACAGGCTCGTGCGGCTCGAGGCCTCATGGGACATGCCGCGCGACTCGCCCACGGCCACGACGATCGCGTCGGCATCGCGTGCCGTGCGTACCGCCTCGTCGATCATCTCTCCCGGCGAGCGCTTGTCCTGCACCACCTCGGGGCTGTCCCAGTTCAGGAAGTTCAGATAGCCGACCACGCGGGCGTCGTCGGTCACGTTGGCGCCGCGCGCGTAAATCACCTCGCCCTTGCCGGCCAGCGCGTCGCGCATACCCTGCAGCAGCGAGACCGATTGACGAGGCTTGCCCGCAGCGGACCAACTACCCAGGATGTCGATCTGCGCGTCGGCCAGCGGGCCGATCACGGCTACCTTGCCTGACTTGCGCAGCGGCAGCGTCTGGTTGCGGTTTTCCAGCAGCACGATCGACTTGCGGGCGGCCTCGCGTGCTTCGGCACGGTGCAGGCGGCTCTCCGCATCGACATCGGCCGGGTCCTGCGCCGCGACGCCGATACGGCGGAACGGGTCGGCGAACAGGCCCATGTCGTACTTCGCGCCAAGCACCTCACGCACGGCATCGTCGATCAGCGCTACCGGCACGGCACCCGATTTCACGAGGGTCGGCAGTTGTTCCAGATAGCGCGTGTCCGCCATGCTGATGTCGACGCCGGCTTCGATGGCCAGCTTAGCCGCCTCGCGGCCGTTGCTGGCCACGCCGTGGCGCAGCAGTTCGTCGATCGCGCCGTGGTCGCTGACGGTGACGCCCTTGAAGCCCCATTCCTTGCGCAGCAGGTCACGCAGCAGCCATCTGTTGGACGTGGCGGGTTGGCCGTTGATTGAATTCAGCGCGATCATCACGCCGCCGGCCCCCGCGTCCAGACCGGCGCGGTAGGGCGGCAGGTAGTCCTGGTACATGCGCTGCAGGCTCATGTCCACGGTGTTGTAGTCACGCCCACCCTCTACCGCACCGTACAGCGCGAAATGCTTGACGAAGGCCATCAGGCTGTCGGCATTGGCCGGAGACGTGCCCTGGAAGCCCTTGACGCTTGCGCGCGCGCATTGCGATACCAGATACGGGTCCTCGCCGAATCCTTCCGAGGTGCGGCCCCAGCGCGGATCGCGCGAGATGTCGACCATCGGCGCGAACGTGGCGTCGATGCCATCTGCTGCGGCTTCCACGGCTGAAATCCGCGCGGTCTTTTCCACCAGACCCATGTCCCAGCTCGACGCCAGGCCAAGGCTGATCGGGAACACGGTGCGATGGCCGTGGACCACGTCGTAGGCGAAGAACATCGGAATCTTCAGCCGGCTCTGCATGACTGCCGCATCCTGCAGCGGACGGTTTTCCGCTTGCGTGATGGAGTTGAACGTGCCGCCCACGCGGCCTGCCGCAATCTCTTTGATGAGCTGCGGCTGCGGCATCTCGGGCCCGATGCTGATCAGGCGGAGCTGGCCGATCTTCTCGTCGAGCGTCATCCGGCCGATCAGATCGGCGATGAGCGCCTGCTTGTCGGACTTGCCGGTGGCTTGGATGTCCGCCGCGTAGGCTGACGATACGGAAGTTGGCGCAATCAAGGGCGCGCAGGCAAGGCCAGCCGCGAGGGCCAGCGTGGAAAGCATTCGCATGTTGCTTTTGTCTCTGATGGGCGGATTGCAGTAGCCTCGTCCGGCAATGATGCGGCACGGAGGATGAGCCGGCTGTCGCCATGTGTCTGACAGGCTAGTCAGGCGAAATGGGTTATTTTTGTGAACTGCGCCGCAAGTCTACAGCCTTATACGCCATACACTGGCAATCTTGTGGCCTTTGATCGATGTCTGTACCTGGAGGGTTTTGTGGTTCTTGCCGTCTTTGCCGCGTCTTTGCGTAACAGGATGAAACTTCTCTTGCCGGGGCTTGCGTTTGCCGGGTGCCTTGTCGGCGTGTCGCCGGCCGCCCATGCCTTTTCGCTCGACGACGTGACCGCGCGTGCCAAGAAACTGGCGGAGCAGCCCTATGCGGCGCCAGTCAGCAACCTGCCGCCGGTGTTCGCCCAGATGCAGTTCGCCGATTACATCAAGATCCAGCCTAAGCTGGATCATCTGGCCTGGAACGATCAGGGCACACCATTCCGCCTGGGCTTCTATCACCAGGGCATGCAATTCCGCTCGCCGGTCCGCATCAGCGAAATCGCCGGCGGCAAGGTCCAGGAGATTCGCTACGACGCAAGCCGCTTCGACTTCGGCGATCTGAAGTTGGACCGCGCGGCGACGAACAAGCTGGGCTATGCCGGCTTCCGCGTGCTGTATCCGGTCAACCGGCCCGACAAGCTCGATGAAGTCATGAGCGTGCTTGGCGCCAGCTATTTCCGAGTGATCGGCAAGGGGCAGGTTTATGGCCTGTCGAGCCGTGGCCTGGCCATCAATACGGGTCTGTCCGAGCCCGAGGAATTCCCGGCTTTCCGCGAGTTCTGGATCGAGCGGCCGAACCCGCAAGACAAGCGCGTCGTGTTCTATGCGCTGCTCGATTCGAAGAGCGCCACGGGCGCCTATCGCTTCGAACTCCATCCGGCCGAGGATGCGACGCTCAAGGTGCAGGCACGCGTCTTCATGCGTGGCCCGGTGACGAAGGTTGGCATCGCCCCGCTGACCAGCATGTTCCTGTTCGGCCCGAACCAGCAGCGTGACGCCAACAATTTCCGCCCGGCGTTGCACGATTCGAATGGCTTGGCCATCCATACTGGCGACGGGGAATGGCTGTGGCGTCCGCTGAACAACCCGAAGCACGTGGCGCTGAGCACGTTCGCAGTCAACAACCCGCGCGGCTTTGGCCTGTTGCAGCGCGGGCGGGAGTTCTCTGCCTATGAAGACCTGAAGGACCGCTACGATCTGCGCCCGAGCGCGTGGATCGAGCCGCAGGGTGACTGGGGCAAGGGCAAGGTCGAACTGGTGGAGATTCCCACGCCCGACGAGACCAACGACAACATTGTCGCGTTCTGGACGCCGGACCAGTTGCCGCCAAAGGGGCAGCCGATTCGCGCCGACTACACGATGCACTGGACCATGGACGAGCGCGCGATCTTCGCGAAGGACCTTGCATGGGTCAAGCAGACGATGCGGACCGCGGGCGAGATCACGCAGGCCAACCTGATTCGCCATCTCGACGGCAGTCTTGGATTCGTGATCGACTTCGAAGGCCCGGTGCTGGCGAATCTGCCGCCGAACACGCAGGTGCAGCCGTCGTTCAGCGTCAGCGACAACGCGGAGGTGATCGAGAACGTGATCCAGCCGAATCCCGTGACCAAGGGCTATCGTGTGACGCTGCGCATCAAGGTCAAGGACCCGAAGAAGGTGGTGGAAATGCGCGAGGCGCTGGTATCGAACGGCAAGGTGCTTAGCGAGACCTGGAGCTACCAGATTCCGCCCGACACGGTGAATCAGGTGGTGTCGGGGCAGACGGTGCGCTAGGCGTACCCGGTGTCAGCGGCGGCCCATCTGTGCCCGCAATGGTTTGAGCAGATGGGCCAGGCCGTTGTGGTCAAGCTCATGCATCAGTGCCAGCAGACGGCCGATTTCCCCCGGAGGAAAGCCCTCCCGGGCGAACCAGTTCAGGTAGTTGCCCGGCAGGTCGGCGATCAGTGTGCCCTTGTGCTTGCCGAAGGGCATTTCGCGTGTCACGAGCAGGAGTAGGGATTCGCTGTCCGGCAACATGATGGCGATCTCCGGGAATGGTCGAGCGCGCATTGTAGCGCCGGCAGCGGCCTGCCAGCCTTGCCAGGCCGCTCTACCTGTCTCCCGTGGCCCAGTCGATCGCAGCATCGAATAGCTTGATACCCGCGCCGGACAGGTTCGTGAACGTATCGTTGCCGAGGAAGAACATCACGCGACGGGCGGGCGCGAGCGACTCGTAGTCCATCGTTGCCCCTTTCTCGTAGGTGAAGATCACCGCCTTCTCGGGTTGCCCGTAGAGCGTGGCGATGATGCTGGCACCGAGTCCGGGCTTGCCCCAATTCATCGCCGCCTGTTTCCGATACACGTTCGTGGCGCCAGCCGGCAGCCCTGCCGCGACCGGATGCGGGGCGTTGACCAGCCACACGAAGCGCTCGCGCCGGGATTCGCCGTAGTCGGTGTCCAGACGCTTGCCTGTCATGGCCAGATCGTCCAGCAAGTCGTTCTCCCAGGTCAGCAGCGGCACCGCCAATTCGCGCCAGCCCGCGCTGACCTGCTTGGCGGAGATCGTTGACGACAGGATCACGAGGCGGACGTCACCTGCGTTCGATGCCGGGGTGTCCTGGTTCAGCATCCTGACGGTGAATCCGCGTCCTTCCAGGTGGATACGGATATTCTGGTCGACGTCGGCATTCGGCCCATTGGATTGCATGACAAGCGCGATGGTGCCGCGCGAAGCGGTGGTCGCAAGGGTGTTGGACGTCATGCCGCAGGTGGCGAGCATGACGCCGATTGTCAGCGCGCGGCGGAGCAGGGAAACTGGCATCGTGAATCCTTAGAACTCGAAAGTGGTCAGCAACGTGACCTGACGTGGGTTGCCAACGGCGACCGCATACTGGTTGACCGCCGACGGGTAGTACACGCGGTTGAACAGGTTCTTGACGTTGAGCTGCATACGCATCTTTTGTCCGCTGACCCGCGTTTCGTAGGTGGCGAAGGCATCGAACACCGTATAGGCTGGCAGCCAGAAACTGTTGGCCGAATCGCCGGGACGATTGCCGACGTAGTGCGCGCCACCGCCGAGCCGGAGGCGGTCACCCCCGAATATCTCGCCGAAGTCGTAGACCGCCGACAACGCGGCCGTGTGCTGTGCAACGTTCCAGAGCCGGTTGCCGGCGTACTTGGGGTCTTCAGTGGTCTTGGCGTCGATATAGGCGTAGCTCGCGATCACGTTCCAGCGCAGGCCGATCTGGCCAGTTACGTCGAGTTCCACGCCGCTCGATCGTGCGCGCCCCGATGTGCGCCAGTCGGTCAGTCCGGTGGTCGGGTTGAACTGCGAGACGAGCACGTTGCGCTTGTCGATGTTGAACAGCGCCAGCGTGCCGCTCACCCCGCTGGCCAGATCGACCTTGCCACCGAGTTCCCAGGATTGGGCCTGTTCCGGGGCGATCGACGCGTCGATCACCGCGCCGCCGCTGAGCGGTGCGATCGTCGAATTCGGCTTCAGCGATTGGGTATAGCTACCGTAGAGGGAAAGCGCCGGCGTCCATTTGTAGACGATGCCGGCGCGCGGCAGCCACTTCTGGTCCGAGATATTCGTGTTCGTGACGAACGGTCGGCCGCGTCCGGCTACCTGGCTGTAGCTCAGGTAGCGTGCGCCGCCGACCAGGATCCATTTGTCCGTCAGGTACAGGCTGTCCTGGAAGAACAGCGACGTGGCGTGCAGGGTGTCGGTCTGGTCGCTGTCGCTCGCTGAGATCGTGGTTGATGGAACCTCGCGGCCATAGACCGGGTTCCAGAAATTGAATGGTGCGGTGGCCTTCTGGCGCAACATGTTCTGTCGATAGATACGACGGTATTCGCTGTCCATGCCCATCTGCAGTTCGTTGCGCAAGCCGGCGACGCGGAAATTGCCGCTGACGTACGCCACGCCGTAGCTGTCGGTGCTCAACGCGCCGTCCGTGCCATCGTTGCGGCGAGTGACGGCGCCGGTGACGGGGTTAATCCTGGTATTGCGCAACTGTCCGGCGTCATAGCCTTCGCGGTTGTAGCTATAGGCGAAATGGGCCCGCCAGTCCGTATGGAACTGATGGTCGACGGTCAGTTGCGCGAGGTGCGATTCGCCATGCATTTCATTGAGCGGATCGTCGATGCGCCGGCGGCTTGGAATCGGTAGTGGTTCCATCGTGCGCGGATCAAGTGCCGTGCCGCGATCGAATGGATAGAGAAACTTGCGGTACTCGTACGACAGATTGACCTGGGTATCCTGGCCATACCAGGCTATCGAAGGTGCGATCAACGTCTCGCGGTGCTCGCCGAAATTGCGCCAGTACGATTCGTCGACGTAGTCGGCCACCAGCCGGTAGGCCAGTCCGGTGGTGCCAATGCCGCCCGTGGTGTCGATCGTGCCGCCCGCGCCGTTCTTGCCGTGACCGTAGGTCGTGCCCAACAGCGAAAGCGAGGTGGAACGCTGCAGCGACGGGCGTTTGCTGACGATGTTGATCACGCCGCCTGGATCCATGATGCCGTAGAGCAGTGACGCAGGTCCCTTGAGTACCTCGACGCTATCGGCATTAGCGTTGAGACTGCGGCCTTGTACCAGCGGCATGCCATTGCGCATGATGGAGCCGTCGCGGTTGTTGCCAAAGCCGCGTTTCATGATGGCGTCCATCGTGCCGGCCAGCGTGTTGCCCTGCGTGATGCCGCTGATGTTGTTGACGGCGTCGTCGAGGTTGCGTGGTCGTTGGTCGGCCATGACCTGCGCCGGCACGACATTGACGGCCTGCGGGGTATCCATCAACGGTACGTCCGACCGAAGCACCGATGTGGTGGGTGGCGCGCGATAGTTCTCGGCATCGGCACTGACCGTGACGGGCGGCAGCGCGGCCACGTGGCCATCGGTGGCAGGCTGGCCCTCGGCATGGGTGACTTTGCGTGCCAGCACGTAGCTGCCGTTGGCCTGTGCTGATGCGGCGAGGCCGGTGCCTTGCAGGATCGTATCGAGTCCGTCGTGCACACTGTACTGGCCTCGGAGGCCCGGACTCTGGTGGTTGGCGGCCTGTTCGGGCGTGAATGCCAGCAGGATGCCGGCTTCGCGGCCAAAGCGGTTCAGCGTGGGCTGCAACGGCCCAGCAGGAATGTCATAGGTGCGAAGCGGTGACATGGTCTGTGCGGTCGTGCCCTGCGCGATGACATCGATCGCCGATAGGGCGCCGGCGCCGTACAGGGCGGCCAGCAGGATCGTGTTTTTCAGAACAGCGGTGGAGCGGCGGCGCGGCAGCGCCAGGATTCGGGATGGCATGGATTCGACTGCGGGAGAGGCGTGAAAGTAGGTCTCATCTCCTATGTCACGCGAGAATCCAGAACAGACCACTCCTTGGCGGAAAAAAACGAAACGTCAGGCGGGAAGGACCGTTGTCCAGTAGCGCGTCAGGAAATGGATGCGCACGGGGAGGGCGGTGCGAAGGGCATCGAGGATGCGATCGGTATCGGCTACTGGAAAGGTGCCGGACACGCGCAGATCGGCCACGTCCGGGGCGCAGCGCAGCCGCCCGGGTCGGTAACGGTCGACCTCGGCGAGGAAATCCGCCAGGCGCATGTCCGTGGCGACGATCATGCCGTCGGTCCAGGCGGTATCGCTCTCGGGCAGCGGCGTGGGCGCACCGACGCTCGCCGGGGTGAATCGTGCCTGCTTGCCCGCGGCGATGATGCGTCCGCCAGTAGGGTCCGCCTGTGGCTGAACCGCGACGGCGCCTTCGGTGACGGCGATCCAGCCGGCGTCACCCGATACGCGCACCGCGAACCGGGTGCCCATTGGGCGTAGCGTGGCCGAGGCGGTTGCGACGATGAATGGGCGCGCTGGCCAGTGTCGATCCGGGGCTGTCTGGACATGGATCTCGCCGCGTCGCAGGACAACACGCCGCTCGGTGGCCGTGAAGGTGATATCGATGGCGGTATCGGAATTGAGTCTGATCTGCGTGCCGTCCGCGAGCGACAGAAGACGTTGCTCACCCACGGCCGTACTTACATCGGCCAGCCAGTCCTGCAATGGCGCGTGATCTCGCGCAGCCCATGCTGCCGCGCCGCCGGTGAAGGCAACCACCAGCGCCTGGACGGCCCGGCGGCGACTCGCGGAGCGCGGCGTAGTCAGCGCCGCGTGCGCGACGGCCGTGGTCAGTGGCGACGCGACGTCGCGCAGCCGCGCATTCACTGCCTCGATCCGCGCCCAGGCGCGCGCGTGGTCGGGATGCTGAGAGAGCCAATGGCGCCACGCGGCGTGGGATGCCCCATCCGTTTCACCGCCTTGCAGCGTTACCAACCATTCCACTGCGGCGAGTGCCACGTGCGGTGGTATCCCCAGATCTTGCGCGCTCATGCGAGGGACATCGCGAAATAGCACTTTGTGCCGGCGCGAACCAGATAGCGCTTGACCGTCGTCACCGAGATTCGCAAGGCGGAAGCAATATCGGCCTGGCTCTGGCCTTCGAGCTGCGCCATCAGGAACGCGCGCTTGACCACCACAGGCAATCCGTCGAGCCGTTCAGCGATGTCGTTGAGGGTTTCCAGCAGGATCGCGCGTTCTTCCTCGGAAGGAGCCAGTGCGGCCGGCCGGCTGGCGAGGGCTTCCAGATACGCCTGCTCGAGCTTCTCGCGTCGCCACTGGTTGGCCAGCACCCGTTGGGCGACGGTCGTCAGGAACGCGCGGGGTTCGGCGATCGCCAGGGCTTCCTCACGCGCCAGCAGACGCATGAAGGTGTCATGTGCGAGATCGGCTGAGCGGTGCCAGCAGCCGATCTTCCGATGCAGCCAGCCGAGCAGCCAGCGATGGTGGCAGCTGTAGAGCGCTTGGATATCGTGATGTGGGCCAGCGTCGGCGGCCATCGTCCATTCCTTGTCGCCCGATGGGCCGGCTGAGGTTAGATTGTTTGTAAATGAGAATCGTTATTGTATGGATTGCCGCGAAGCCATGCAATGCTCGGAGTGGTGTAGCTACCACGCCGAGCGCCTGGTTGCGCCTGGGGGCACAGCAGGTGAATCGAAAGAGATGATTAAGGCGCTCGCGGGTGCTATCAAGGCCGGTGCTTCAGGGTGACGGGATGGCGTGCCATCGTGTGGCAATCATTCCTGTCCGTAACGGCCGGGCGCGGCATTGAGAAACACGTCGATGGGCTCGGGCGGTGCCCACAGGTATCCCTGGCCGATATCGCACCCGAGTGCGTGAAGCGCCGCGCACTGCGCAGGCGTTTCCACGCCTTCGGCTACGCACTCCATGCTGAGATCCTTGGCCAGCCGGATGATGCTGCGGCAAATCGTGGCGCGCTGGTTTCCGGCCAGCATCTGGCTGACAAATGACTTGTCCACCTTCATCTGCGTGAATGGAAGGTCCGCCAGCAGTTTCAGCGTGGCAATGCCGATACCGAAGTCGTCGATGGCAATGCGGTAGCCGAGCAGCCGCAGGCGGTTGAGCGCAATGCCGAGCGCGAAAGGATCCCGGACGGTGGTTTCCTCGGTCAATTCGAGTGTCAGCCGTGCGCGCGGCACGCCGCTTGCGGCGACCACGCTTTCGAGCCGCTCCACGAGGCCAGGTCGGCAGAGCGTCTGCGCCGACGCATTGACACTGATTGGCACGGCAACGCCGGCCTTGGCCAGAAGAATCAGAGCCGCAAGGCACCGGTCGATCGCGGTGAGGAAGATCACATCGGCGGCGTCCAGCGCTTCGAGCTGGGGGATGAAGAGCGTGGGCGGTATCAGGCCCAGTCTCGGATGCTGCCAGCGGCAAAGCGCTTCCGCACCAGCAAGGCGACCGGTCGCAATGTGAAACTGTGGCTGGAGCATGAAGACGAGCGCGTCCGGGTGGCTGGTCAGATCACGCAACTCGTCGTCGGTTGGCCCGTTGTGGTTCGCAATGTTCAGCACGCTCTTGCTGGTTGCGACCTCTTCCAGGATGGCCTGAAGCGTTATCAAATTCAGCGGCTTGGCCAGCGCGTACACGCGCGGGAAAATGTGCTCGCTGGCGAAGGCGCGATGCGAATCGAGGATGTCTGGTGCCAGACTGCTGGTCCATGCCCAAGTCGGCGGTGTGCCAAAGAACGCGTGCTCGCGATCGCGGGTCAGCCGCGCCATCAGTTCCGGTCCGTTGCAGTTGGGCATATCAATGTCGCAGAGGACCAGGTCGAACGCCTGTTCGCGCAATGCCTGTTCCGCCTCGCGCCCGTCTGCCGCCGCATGGGTATTCATGGCACCCAGCCGGTGGAGCAAGTGGCCCGCTACCGCACGCTGGAACGGATGGTCTTCGACGATCAGGACTCGCAGGGCTTCGAATTGGGCGGGCATGGGGCTTTCTGCGATGGCAGGTGGAGAGCGAAGTACTTGAATTCTACGGAGCTTTATGAGAAAGGACAGGCCATATTGGTAGGGGCAACGCCATTCGATCCGAGGTTTCTCGGCGAAGATGCAGAGGTTTCTCCACGGCACTCGGGGGTGATTTGTCCATGCTTGAGCGGAGATGAAAGCAAAGGGATGCGCAGGATGAAAACAATAGGACTGATTGGCGGCATGAGCTGGGAGTCGTCGGCCGAGTACTACCGGCTGATCAACCAGGGGATGAAGGCCCGCCTGGGCGGACACAGGAATGCCCGTAGCGTCATGGTCACTGTCTGCTTCGAAGAGGTCAAAACGTTACAGCACGCGGAGCGATGGGAGGACTTGGGAAGCCAGATGCAGCAGGCGGCACGCCAGGTCGAAGCCGGCGGCGCCGATTTTGTCGTGCTTTGCACGAACACAATGCACAAGCTGGCCCCCGCTATTGAAGCGGTGCTCGAAGTGCCCTTCCTGCATATCGTCGACCCGACCGCGGACGCGCTGCGCCGTGCCGGTATCGAACGGGTCGGCCTGCTCGGCACGCGATTTACCATGGAGCAGGATTTTTACCGCGCCCGAATGGAACAGCGCCATGGTATCCAGGTTGTGATACCGGATCAGGATGACCGTACGCTTGTGCACGACGTCATCTACGACGAGCTTTGTCACGGCGTCGTGCGGAGTGAATCGCGCGCAGTCTATCAGCGCATCATTGAATCGCTGAAAGCCGGTGGTGCGCAGGGCGTGATTCTCGGCTGCACGGAAATCACGTTGCTGATCAAGCCCGAGGATTCGGCATTGCCGACATTCGATACCACCGAGCTACATGCCATGGCAGCGGTGGCGCTTGCAGCCGGGGAGGTGGCCAGGTGGCCTGAGGCGCTTCTGCCCGGATAGATGCGACGCTCCAAGATGGACTTGTCGCCCGGATTCGAACGTTCTCTATGTTGTTGCGTCAGGGGGCGTTTTATTCTCGGGCCTGTCCGCGCCGAATGGCGTGGACATCGCTGGTTCGAGGAGTGACTCCCCGGAGCCATGTTTCCCTTGCCTCAAGTTGTCCTGCGACTTGAGGCATTTTCTTGCCCTGAGCGCCGCAAGGCAGGGCGGCTTGTATCGCTTGTGCGTGATGCTTGCCGCTTGCGGCTATCAGTCCAATATTCGGACAACTGCGATGGAGGGGGCCGGGTCCTTGTGGCACTCTGTGCAGCCTTAACGTATGCGGATGTACGTTTGTCATTCGAAATCGTCGGGGTTGCATTGTTGAAAATACTTGCCTCAAATTGGAGAAACCGTTGGCTGGCGTCCGTGTTCCTGTTTTTGGCCTGGTCTCCTGCTATGGCAGCCTGGTGTACCTCGACGTCACCAGTGGCTACCTTGAATATTAATCTTGGCACTGTTTCTGAAGCTACCGCCGACCGTATGCCAGTTGGATCGGTGATTTACACCGTGTCTGGCGACTGGGATGCCTACGGCGGTCATAATGCGGGCTGGTGCCAAAATCTTCCGGCTGGGAATCTAAGCCCTATCGGAAATCTCCGGGTCAAGACAAAAGTCTATTTCTCGATGCTAGGCACCCCGGTGCAAGGGTATTGGAATGATGTTTACCCCACGAATTTGGCGGGCGTTGGCGTGCGGATCTATATCTGGAATCCGAGTTCGTATTACGGCACACCCACCAGAGCGACCGCTATCCCACTGTCGTTCACCGCAGACTTGCAGAATTCCCTGCCATCCATGCGACCCGCATATGGCACAGGCGGTCTGCGAGTACGCGTGGAAGTCATCAAGACAGCGCCAAATTGGCAGGCGGGATCACTTCGATATGTTGGGGGCCAGTTGCGAGTGACCGCAGCCGATAACGCAAGCAACAGCGTGACTCTCACGCAAGTCAGCATCATGGGAACAATGAATACGCGTTCCTGCTCGGTTGCCGCGGGCTCCCGGAATGTAAGCGTCAATATGCGAGAGGTTGCCTATCCAAACGGGTTCAGTGGGCGTCAGGCAGGTGCTTACGGACCCACGATACCGTTCCGGATTACTATGAATTGCGTTTCTGGCCCGAGAACATCTATCCAGTTCGACCCAGTGACGGCGATAGCCGGAAAGCCCGATATCCTTGGCCTCACACCTAACTCATCGAATGCCTCGGGCATAGGCGTGCAATTGCTGAGTTCGGTTGGAGTACCGCTGCAACTGCGGACGCCGGTGCTGCTGACAGCGCGGGCGCCAGATGGTGCAAGTACCTACAGTTTTGGTGGACGATATATTTTGACTGGCGAGCCTGTAAGAGGCGGGCGAGCGGATGCAACTTCGATCTTCACCATGATGTACGAGTAGGGTACGAGCACTGAGTATCTGATTGTCTGGTCATGAACAGAGCGTGTTGTACATCTTGGGTGCAATCGCTCCGAGGGTCCGCTTGGGCCCGTTGAATGGACCTGGTGATTCGTGGTCCCCGCGCTTGTCAGTCTCTTATGCCTACGCGGCAGTTCATATCCGCCTTGCCGGGGAGCGTTAACTGTGCGTCCGGCCCCTTGTCCCAGAACACTGCTTCCCCATTAGCGGTCGTGGCCGTATAGCGTGCGCCTGAAGCAGCAGGCGTTTGCGTCAGTACCAGTTGTTGATCGAGCCAGCGCAGATAGGCGAACCCCGGCTCTGTCTGTACGAATGTGCCGGCAATCACGGCTTTGACGTCTGGGCAGCGGATATCGAACGGGCCGCGGCTGATGCCCTTGTCGTCCTGCGTGCGAGCACCAGCATAGGCGTGGCGCAGCTCGTGGATGCGCTCCAGATAGCTGGCAGCGACGCAGACCCCGGCATCGCTGGCTTTCCAGCAGTCGTTGCGGCCCTTGATCCAGCCGCGCTGCTCCGCCAGGAGCGTTTTCTTCTGTGGGGCCGGCAATGATCGGGCGTCGAGCGCCATTCCGTAGAGCCGGGTGGTTTCTCGATCGAGTCGTGCCAACGTATCGTCCTTGCAGATCAATTGCTCCACCTGTCCTTTGGCGTTCCCGCAATCGAAGCTTGGGCTGGCGGCCATTGCCACGCTGGTGGTGCCAAGCATTGCCAGTGCTACGGTCGGAACGGATAGACGGATGGGCATGGCACGGTCTCCTGAGAATGAAATCAACTGGCGTTGCGATCGATAACGACGAAATGCTTGCGCACGGGCTCGAGCACCTCGAACACGCCCTCGAATCCGGCGGGAATCACACAGGCGTCGCCGGGCCCGAACTCACGGGCCTCGCCGGCCAGGCTGGTAATGCGCAAGCGGCCGCTGATGACGTGGAAGAACTCTTCCTTGCCGGCGGGGAAAGCGATGCGCCACGCGCCTGGCTCGCACGCCCAGATGCCACAGTCGAAGTCGCCCTGGGTGGCGCTGTAGTGCGTCCAGGTGGTGCGATCAGGGTTGCCTTTCACGAGTCGGTCCGGCCGCGGATTGTCGTGGCTCGGCGCCGGACGGCCCAGGAAGTCGGTCAAGGTTGGCAGAGAGGGTTGAGTCGTGGAGTTCACAGCGGAAGCGATAAAGACGGCGTTGAAACTGTAAGTGTAGTCTCATGGCCGGCTGCTTCCTTGACTCAGCACCGTGCCGCCTGGCATCGCCCGCGGAGTAAGCGTGGGCATAAAGCGAGAACCCGTCGCACGGACGGCACGTCGCTGAAGGGGTTCAGGATTCGGACGCCGGTGTTCGCGAAGTCCCGGACGTTGCGCGTTACGACTGTCAGTCCGTGCACGAGCGCTGTGGCAGCGATCAGTTTATCGAGTGAGTTTTGCGTGTCGGGCACGCTCAGATGGCCCCAGAGTTCGACGATTTGCGCATCGATGCCGAGGATGTTGTGGGTATGGCGCCGGTGTACCGTCAGCACCCAGTCATCCAGGACCTGGCATTGCTTGTGGTCCCCGCGGAAGCGCTTGAGCTCCACGCCGCGTCGCAGTTCTTCAAGTGTGATGACCGAGAGAAATATCTCGCGACCGTTGGCGGCGGCATCCTCAAAAAATTCGAGCACGCCCGGGTTCGCCCGGGCGCTCTTGCGTTGCTCGCTGATGATGTTGGTGTCGACCAGATACATGCTCGGTCGCTCCGCTCACTGGACCCGCGCGAAATCCCATTCATCGCTGGCGTCGCCGGGAGGAATTGCCAGGATTAGCGCGGCAAGGGATCTGGATTGCGCGACTGCTGGATTCGAGGGCTGGTCCTGCGCTTCGACGGGGCATTGACCATCTGTCGCCCGGTTGAGGCATTGCGTGTCGGGGTGGTGTGTCATCTCCATGGTGGACCTCCTTGCTGAGTCGTTGAAGAGGTCGCCATCGTGCACCATGGCGGGGTGGAAAGTTGTGTCCGTCTGTGCCGAGAGGTTTGAGGTTTGATACAGGGCAATCGAGTCGGCCCTTGTCGGCAGAAGCGGTGCCGCAAAAGAAAATACCCCGGCGCGCGGGATCGCCGGGGCAGCAAGAGTTGCCAAGTCGTTTCAGGGTCGTGTCGACTGACCCCCGGCAAGTGTGCATCCAGAGTAGCTTGCGGACCAATAACTCACTTGAGTTATTGGTCATGAGTGGTCACTTCATGCGTGGGGGAATGGATCGGGAGGCGCAAGGTCCAACCGTGCCAGGACATTGGCGACAGCCTGGGCAATGCTGCCACCATGGGCTGGCATGACGATGTGGGCAATTTCCCGGTACAGCGGGTCGCGTTCGCAAAACAGCGCCTCGAGCCGCGCGCGCGGATTGTCGGTCTGCAGCAGCGGACGGTTGCGGTTGCGCCGCGTGCGGCGCCAGATCTCGGGCAGCGAGGCGTCGAGGTAGACCACTTGGCCGCGCGCACGCAGCATGGCGCGGTTCTCCGGACGCAGTACCGCGCCCCCGCCGGTGGCCAGCACGATCCCGCTGCGCTGCGTCAGTTCATCCAGGACGCGCGACTCGCGCTGGCGGAAGCCTTCCTCGCCCTCGAGCTCGAAGATCGTGGCGATCCGCACACCGCAGCGCGTCTCGATCTCGTGGTCGGTGTCGAAGAACGGGCGGCCGAGCTCGTGCGCCACGGCGCGCCCGATCGTCGTCTTGCCGGCGCCCATGAAGCCGATGAAGAAGAGATTGTCTCCGGAGGTTTGCTGATCCAAGATCGCGCGCTGGACACTGGTACCTCCGAACGGTAGCACGTATGGGGCAACTTCACCGGCGCCTGGGCGGCGCCGGCCGGTCTCAGTGCCCGGACACCATGGCTCCGCCAGTGTCGACGGGGGCCGCGCCCCGGGCGCCCACATGCTTGGCGACCAGCGCGGCAGTGGCGGCGAACGCGGGGATCGCCAGCAGCGTGAAGATGACGTCGAAGCCCAGATGCAGGCGCAACAGTTCGGCGCCGAGCAGTGCGCCGGTGATGCCGCCGAATCGTCCGATGCCGAGCATCCATGCCACGCCGGTGGCGCGGCCTTGCGTCGGATAGAACGCGGCGGCCAGCGACGGCATCGACGACTGCGCCCCATTCATCGCGGTGCCGGCCAGGAAGATCAACACGCCCAGCACCACCTGATCGCCGCTGGCGACCTGGCCCACGGCATAGATCAGCACGCCGGTCAGGGCGTAGGTCATGGCGATGACCTTGTTCGGATTGAAGCGGTCCATGAACCAGCCAGCCGCGATGGTGCCGATGCCGCCGCCAAGTGGGAACAGGGCGGTCAGGAAGGACGCACGCTGCAGTGAGAAACCGGCGTCTTTCATCAGCGTCGGCATCCAGCTCGTCAGCAGGTAGAAGATCACCAGTCCCATGAAGTAGGTAAGCCACAGCATGGTCGAGCCCAGTCGATAGCGCGGCGCCAGCACAGTGCCGATGGCCGACGACGACGCGGGCGCGGCCTCGCTGATCGTGAAGACGCCTGCGCCATCCACTCGGGCGCCGGTCACGCGCGCCAGCACCTGCCGGATCTGGTCGGCGGGGTACTGGCGCACGACCATATAGCGGACCGACTCCGGCAGCGTAGTCACCAGCACCACCGCAAGTACCAGCGGCACTACGCCACCGAAGACCAGCACGCTATGCCAGCCGAACTGCGGGATGATCGCCGCCGCGAAGAAGCCGCCGGCGGCCGAGCCCAGCGGGAAGCCGCAGAACATCGTGTTGACCAGTACCGCGCGGCGGCGCGCTGGCGCGTACTCGGACATCAGCGTTACCGCGTTGGGCATGGCGGCGCCCAGGCCGAGGCCGGTCAGGAATCGCAAGACAGTTAGCCACCAGATCGTCGGCGCAAATGCCGTGGCAAGACTGCAGGCACCGAAGAAGAACACGGACAGCACCAGCACCTTCTTGCGGCCGACGCGATCGGCCATCGGCCCCGCAAAGATCGCGCCGAAGGCCAGGCCGAACAGCGCGGCGCTCATGACGGGGCCAAGTGACGATTTCTCAATGCCCCAATCCTGTACCAGGGCCGGCGCAACGTAGCCCATGGCCGCTGTGTCAAAGCCATCTACGGCGACGATAAGGAAACATAGGGCTAGGATGAGCCATTGATACGCGGAGAAGCGCTGGCTGTCGATGAGCGACTGGACGTCTAGCGTACTGGTCGCTGAGTGCGGGGCATGGGACATGATTGTCTCCGTTTCGGATCTGTCGGCGACCGCTCTCGCATTTCTGACGGGCGTTTGGCGCGGCCGTTTCGCCTTTATTGTTCTAAGGGCGAACCACTGTTCTCAGTAGGAACGGATCATACGCAGCGTTTCGGCGCGCGAAATATCGGCGTAAACCCGCAAGACACGGTTGGCTGGAGCCCGCGTATCCGCCGCGATGCCTCAGCGGAAAAGGGCGCGCGGGGAATGCGGAATATCGGGAAAAAACCGGGCAGGCGGCAGCGAGTGCCGACGGCAACCCTATCGGCTGGCCGCGATGCGGCGGATCGTATCGGCGAATGCTTCGGCCACCGGCTCAAGTGTGCGATCGCTCCGGCGGAGCAATCCGATCGGCTCTTCGGTGCCTTGCGTGTCGACGGACAGCAGCACCAGTTCGCCGGCCGCGACGGCGCGGCGCGTTGCCGAAAGCGGTGCCGCCCAGACGCTGTCGCCTTGCTGTGTCACGAGCCGGCCCAAGTAGCCATCGGCCGTTTCCAGACAGCCGGCCGGCAAGGCGAATCCGTGTCGCGCCAGCAGGCTCTCGGTGCTGTGGCGCGGGATCGAGCCCACCGCCGGCACCACCATCGGCCAGGCCAGCACGTCGCGCATCGTCGGGCGAGCATTGCCGGCAAGCGGATGGCCCGCCCGCACCGCGAGCACCAGTGGTTCGGCTGCGAGGGATTCGAACCACAGCCCCTCCATCGCGCCGGGGTCGTCCATGCGGCCGATCACCACATCGAGCACGTCAGCCTTGAGCAGGTCGATCAGCGTCCGGTTCATGCCGCTTTGCACCGCAAGTCCGACTTCCGGGTGATTCGCGCGGAAGTCGGTCACTGCCTCGAGCAGCAAAGCCGGGACGATGCTCGGCAGCGCACCCACGCGAATACGCTCCTGCCGCGCGGCGTCAGCGCCGGCCAGGCTGTCCGCCACGGCGTCGAGGTCCTCGAGCACGCGCAGCGCCTGGCGCAGAAAGCGCATCCCGGCGGCGGTCAGGTCCGTGCCTGCACGCTGCCGCACCAGCAGCCGGGCACCGACCAGTTCCTCAAGTTCGGTCAGCGTCTTGGAGACGGCCGGCTGTGTCAGGCCGAGGCGCTCCCCGGCCCGGCCCAGATGCTGGGTTTGCGCCACAGCGACGAAGCAGTGCAGATGGCGTAACCGGATCCGGCTGCGGAACGTGTCGATGCGGGCTTCACGTGACGGCGAGCTACCATGCATAACAAAAAATCATTCAAATTGCGGAAAAACTCAATTTACATGACTTATGGCGTTGAATACAGTCGAGCCCATTCACTCACACAACACAACCACGGAGACAGCACGATGCCCCCACGCTCCGCCCGCCCGGACCAGTACCGTCGGCCGTACTGGAACACCCAGCCCGAGTACCGTTTCGATCCGTATGCCTCGACGCAACTCCGCTCGCCGAGCCAGTCGCTGATCGCCTTGCCGCAATCGCTTTCCGAGGTCACCGGCCCGACCTTCGGCCCCGAGTTTGTCCGTGAGGGCGATAACGACCTGACCGTAGGCACCGGTGGCGAGCCGATCGGCGAACGTATCCTGGTGACAGGCCGCGTGCTCGATGAAAACGGCCGCCCGGTGCCGAATGCGCTGATCGAGGTCTGGCAAGCCAACGCCGCCGGCCGTTACGTGCACAAGCGCGACCAGCACGATGCGCCGCTCGACCCGCACTTCTCGGGCCAGGGCCGCACCATCACGGATGCCGACGGCCGCTACCAGTTCAAGACGATCAAGCCCGGCGCCTATCCGTGGCGCAACCACCATAACGCCTGGCGGCCGCAGCACATCCATTTCTCGTTGTTCGGCAACGCGTATGCCACGCGGCTGGTCACGCAGATGTACTTCCCCGGCGATCCGCTGCTGCCGTTCGATCCGATCTTCAACTGCGTGCCGGACGAGAAGGCACGCAATCGGTTGATCTCGACCTTCGACTGGGAAAACACCGCCCCCGAGTACGCGCTCGGCTACCGTTTCGATATCGTGCTGCGCGGCCGCGATGCCACGCCGATGGAGTAAGGCCATGCTGTACGCCACCGCATCCCAGACCGTTGGACCCTACCTGCATATCGGCCTGGCCGGCCTGAACTGCGCCGACCTGACCGCCGACGCGCCCGACCTGGCCGCGCAGCGCATCGTGATCGAAGGCCGCGTTATCGATGGCAACGGCGAGCCTGTGCCCGATGGCATGGTCGAGATCTGGCAAGCCAATCCGGCTGGCCGCTATCGCCATCCGGAAGACAAGCGCGAGCTTGGGCTGGTCCCCGGCTTTACCGGTTTCGGCCGGGTGCCGACCGAGGGCGACGGGTCGTTCCGCTTCGTTACCGTCAAGCCCGGCGCCGTGCCCGACGTGGAAGGCCGCCCACAGGCGCCGCACATCATGGTGTCGGTGTTCATGCGCGGGCTGGTCAAGCACGTCGCCTCGCGCATCTACTTCCCCGAGGAAACCACGGCCAACGCCGCCGACGGCGTGCTGGCGCTGGTGCCGGCCGAGCGTCGCGCCACGCTGATCGCGCAGCCGAATGGCCAGAACAGCTACCGCTGGGACGTCGTGCTGCAAGGCGCGGGCGAGACCGTGTTCTTCGATATCTGATCTGATGCACTGCAAGCAGGGCGCGGGGTTTCCCCCGTGCCCTGCTTTGCATGACAATCGGCGCATTACCACCGGTTTGCCCCCACCGACGATGCCCACGCTTTCTCGCCTGACCGACCCGATGTTCGGCAGTCCCGCCGTGCTCGAGGTCTTCTCCGATACTGGCACCGTACGCCGGATGCTCGATGCCGAGGCCGCGCTCGCGCGTGCCGAAGCGCAGTGCGGCGTGATTCCCGCCACTGCCGCCGCCGTCATTACTGAAGTCTGCGGCAGGGTCGATGTGATCGACCTCGAGGCGCTGGCGCAGGCGGCAGTATCCGCCGGCAATCTCGCCATCCCGTTCGTCAAGCAATTAACTGCAGCCGTCACCCAGCGCGACGCCGACGCTGGCCGCTACGTGCATTGGGGCGCAACCAGCCAGGACATCATCGATACTGCGCTCGTGCTGCAACTGCGCGATGCCCTGCGCGAGATCGTCGTCGATTTGCTGCGCGCGGGGGATGCCTGCGCGACGCTGGCCGCGACCCATCGCGCCACGCCCATGGTGGCACGCACATGGCTGCAACATGCGCTGCCCACCACGTTTGGCTGCAAGGCCGGCGGCTGGCTCGATGCCTTGCGTCGCGATCTGACGCGGCTAGACCACGTTGGGGCGCAGGTCCGCGTGATCCAGTTCGGTGGCGCCGCCGGCACCCTTGCCAGCCTGGGCGATGACGCGCCGGCCGTGGCGGCCCGCTTCGCCGCCGAACTCCAGCTCGATGTGCCCGCGCTGCCGTGGCACGCGCATCGCGATCGTCTGGTCGAAGTGGCCACCGCGCTCGGTATGTTGACCGGCACGCTGGGCAAGATGGCGCGCGATGTCTCGCTGATGATGCAGACCGAGGTTGGTGAGGTAGCCGAGCCATCTGGCCCGGGACGCGGTGGATCGAGCACGATGCCCCACAAGCGCAACCCGGTGGGATGCGCGGCGGTGCTGACCGCGGCGACGCGTGTGCCACCGCTGGTGGCGACGATGCTTGCGGGCATGACACAGGAACATGAGCGTGCGCTCGGTGGCTGGCAGGCCGAATGGGACACGCTGCCGCAGATCGTCACGCTGGCGGCAGGCGCGCTGCGCCAGATGGCAGACGTCGTGTCCGGGCTGCAGGTCGATGAAGCCCGTATGCGCGCGAACCTCGATATCACGCATGGCCTGATCCTCGGTGAGGCAGCCATGCTCGAACTGGGGCGGCGCATCGGCCGGTTGCAGGCTCACCATCTCGTGGAGCAGGCTTCGCGCAGCGCGGTGGCGGAAGACACCACGCTGCGTATCGCGCTGGCCCGCACACTGGCCGAAGATCCGAATCATGCGGGATTGCTCGACGACGCCGCGCTCGACCGCCTGAGCGATCCGGCGCAGTACGCTGGGCAATCCGAACGTTTCGCCGATGCCGCCGTTGCCGCATGGCAGGCGCTACGCGCGAACCCACAGAACTAAGAGAACCAAGACCAGGCCTGACAGGAGACTCCCTTGCCTTACCTCGATCAAGCCGGCGCCCGGCTGTTCTACACCGTCGACGGACCGGAAGACGCACCGGTCATCGTTTTCTCGAACTCGCTCGGCACCGATCACACGATGTGGCAGCCCCAGGCCGACGCGCTGGCTGGCCGTTTTCGCGTGGTGCGCTACGACGTGCGCGGCCACGGCCGATCCACTACGACCGAGACTTCGCTGACCGTGGAGACATTGGGCCGCGACGTGCTGGCCATCCTCGATGCGCTTCACGTTGACAAGGCCGTGTTCTGCGGCCTTTCGATGGGCGGTCTGACGGGCATGTGGCTCGGCGCGTATGCGCCAGAACGCTTCTCGAAGATCGTGCTGGCCAATACCGCGCCGAAGATTGGCACGGCCGAATCCTGGAATACGCGCATCGACGCGGTGATTCGCGATGGCCTGGGCGGCATGGTCGATGCATCGCTGGGCCGCTGGTTCACGCCGACGTTCGTCGCCACGTCCGGACGCGCGCTCGATGATCTGCGTGCCGTGCTGGCGGGGCTCGATCCGCGTGGGTATGCGGCGAGTTGCGCCGCCGTGCGCGATGCCGACCTGCGCGAGGCGGTCAAGACGATGCCGGTACCCGTGCTGGTGATCGCCGGCAGCGACGATCCGTCGACCACCGCGGAAGAGGGCAGGGCACTGGCCGCAGCCATTCCCGGGGCCATCTATGTAGAGCTCCACGCCGCGCATCTCTCGAACCGCGAGCAGCCGGGGCGCTTTACTGCCGCGCTGCTTGACTTCATCAACGGCCGCCTGCCGGTGACGGATGATCAGGCGCGCTACGATGCGGGCCTCGCCGTGCGCCGGGAAGTGCTTGGCAGCGCGCACGTCGACCGTTCGCTGCAACGGCTGACGCCGCTGAACGAGGAATTCCAGAACCTGATCACGCGCTATGCCTGGGGCGAGATCTGGACGCGTGAAGGGCTGCCACGTCATTCGCGCAGCTTGATCACGATCGCGATGATGGTGGCGCTGAACCGTTCCGAGGAACTGAAGCTGCACCTCCGTGCAGCCGCCAACAATGGCGTCACGCGCGACGAGATCAAGGAAGTCCTGTTGCAGACCGCGATCTATTGCGGTGTGCCGGCGGCCAACTCGGCATTCCACATGGCCGGGGAAGTGTTTGCAGAATTGGATCGCGCACGCGGTTGATGCTTAGGCGTCCGCCGCGCCTGCCATATCTGTCGCGTTCAAGGCGTCCTTGATTGCGAACGCTGGCAGGCGGGCGCGGCCCGATTCACGGAATGCGGTGGGCGTCTGCCCGGTCAGCCGCGCGAAGAAGCGCGAGAAGTAGCCTGCGTCCGAGAAGCCGAGTGTCATCGCGATCTGCTTGATGTCGAGATCGCTGAAGAGCAGGTCGCGCTGCGCTTCGGCCAGCACGCGTGCGTGAATGAGCTGCAATGCGCTATGCCCGGCCAGTTGGCGGCAGATGCGGTTGAGCTGCGTCGGGGTGACGCCGATCGCCCCGGCGTAGTACGCGATGTCATTCTGTTCGCGATAGTCGGTCTCCAACAGTTGCTGGAACTGCCGGAAGTGCCGGGCCGGCCGGCTGCCGGCCTGCGTCTTCGCCGGGGCCGACGCCTCGGCGATGCGCGCGATGCCCACCAGCATCAGCGTCAGCAACGCCGATAGCGATGCGCCGCGCCACGGCGATACCGATTCCATCTCCTCCCTGAACAGCGCCAGCGTGCCCGCCAGCGCGTGGCGTCGCGCCACGCGGTCATGCCGTGGGTGCTCGAACAGCGGCACCGTCCCCGGCAAGCCGGCCAGCAACGTGCGCAGGTAGGTGTCGGTCATCGTCACGATGATGCCGTCGACGTCGGGCGCGAACACGAAACCGTGCACGTGGTGCGGTGGCACCGTGATCAGCGACCCGCTTGCAAGTCGTTCCTTGCGGCCCTCCAGCAGGGCCTCCCCACTGCCGCGATGGATGTACAGAAATTGAAGGAAGCGTTCGTGCCGGTGTGGCTTGATCTCCCATGCGTAGAGCTGGCTGCGCGAGGCGATGGACTCGAAATGGAGCTGATCCAGCAGGGGCTCCGAGGAATTTACGCCATAGAGCGAGTAGGTCGGAACGGTTCTCATGGGGGCATATCGGGTGAACCCTGAATGTTCGGATTGTCACTTCGATGGTTCGATCTGTCCATTCCTGCAGGGCGCGCGAGGCTCTATCGTTAGGCCCAACAAACACACACAAACCAGGAGACTCGCCATGGCCCCCAATGGCTCGATCAATTCCCGTTCCACGCGCGTCGCCATCATTGGCGCAGGTCCTGCCGGGCTGCTGCTTGGGCAGTTGCTGACCGTCGCGGGCATTGACAACATCGTCATCGAGCAACGCAGCCCCGAGTATGTTCTCGGCCGCATTCGCGCGGGCATTCTCGAATGCGTGACGGTAGAGGCGCTGAAGCGTGCCGGTGTTGACGGCCGGCTACGTGACGAAGGATTGGTGCACCACGGCATCGAACTGTCGTTCGGCGGCGAGCGCCACCGCATCGACTTCCATGCGCTGATCGGCAGTGACGTTACCGTCTATGGGCAGACCGAGGTCACGCGAGACCTGATGGCCGCGCGTCAGGCGTCGGGCGTGCCGACGGTCTATGAGGCCGAGGATGTTTCGCTGCACGATTTCGACAGCAATCGCCCACGTGTGTGCTATCGCAAGGATGGTGTCGAGCATGAGGTGGTCTGCGATTACATCGCCGGTTGCGATGGATTCCACGGCGTCAGCCGTGCCAGCGTGCCGGAACCGTCGAAGCGCATCTTCGAACGTGTCTATCCTTTCGGCTGGCTTGGGATTCTTTCCGAGACCCCGCCGGTGGCCGACGAACTGATCTACGCCAGCCACGAACGCGGATTTGCGCTGTGCAGCATGAGGTCGAAGACCCGCAGCCGCTACTACGTGCAGGTGCCGTCCACGGAGAAACCCGAGGACTGGTCTGATGCCCGCTTCTGGGACGAACTGCGCCATCGCCTGGACCCGGCCGCGGCAGAGGCGCTGGTCACTGGCCCGAGCATCGAAAAGAGCATCGCCCCGCTGCGCAGCTTCGTGTGCGAGCCGATGCGCTACGGCCGGCTGTTCCTGGCGGGCGATGCGGCGCACATCGTGCCGCCAACAGGCGCCAAGGGCCTGAACCTGGCCGCCAGCGACGTGCTCTACCTGGCCGATGGCCTGATCGCGCACTACCAGCACGACGACTCGCACGAACTGGACATGTACTCGGAGAAGTGCCTGCGCCGCGTCTGGAAGGCGGAGCGTTTCTCGTGGTGGATGACGTCGTTGCTGCACCGATTCCCAGACGCCGACGCGTTTGCGCACCGCATCCAGCAAGCCGAACTCGACTACCTGGTCGGCTCCGAAGTCGCATGCCGTTCGCTCGCGGAAAACTATGTCGGCCTGCCGCGCTGAGTGTGACGAGGGTTTGCGCCCGACGTCCACGTCGGGGCGGTCGCGAACCCATATCAAGGGCTGATAGTCAGCGGGAATGGAGCGGGATCGGCTAAAGTAAGGGTCGCTTTCGCGCGGCGCTTCGGGGCTGCGCGGCGGGCCTTCTCCAACCACCTGAGCCTATTCCATGTCTGAACCTGTAGTCGAACGCGTGCTCCTGACCAATGACGACGGCATCGATGCGCCGGGCCTTGCGGTGCTGGCGGAGGTCGCCGCCACGATCGCGCGCGAAGTCTGGATCGTCGCGCCCGAGCACGATCAAAGCGGCACCTCGCACTCGATCAGCCTGCATGATCCGCTGCGTATCACCGAGCATGGCCCGCGCCGCTTCGGCATCAGCGGTACGCCGGGAGATTGCGTCGTGATGGCAGTACGCCACGTGATGCGCGATACGCCCCCGGACCTGGTGCTGTCCGGCATCAATCGTGGTGGCAATCTCGGTCTCGAAACCGTATTCTCTGGCACCGTCGGCGCAGCCATGACCGGCATGCTGCTGGGCATCCGCTCGATCGCGCTGAGCCAGGTTTTCAAGGATCGCAATGCGGTGAAATGGGGGACGTCCCGGGCGCTGGCAGGTGATGTGATTCGTCGACTGGTGACGGCGGGCTGGAGTGATGACGCGTGCCTGAACGTCAATTTCCCGGACGTTGAAGCCGATGCGGCCGGTCCGCTGACGGTATCGCGGCAGGGCGTCGGGCTGATCAATGCGATCGACGTCCGCGCGCACGTGGACCCGCGCGGCTTCCCCTATCACTGGTTGCAGTTCTCGCGCGGCCCGAGGCCCGATGTGGACGATGCGGAGGCGATGGTGGTGGCGCGTGGCGCGGTGTCGGTGACGCCGCTGCGTTTCGAGCGCACCAGCGAGGAAGCCGCAGTGGCGCTGGCGGACAACCTGATGCGGGCCTGAGTGCGGCACAAAGGTGGAGGGGGAAGTCCGAGGCAGACCTCGGGGTAGCCCCTCTTGCCAGAATTTGTCAGTGACGATAGTCTTCTGTTTGCATACAAAAAATGAACGCAAAACGGAGACAAAGATGGAGCTTGCGGCCCAAATCCCCAACCTGCTCAACGGACTGGAATGGTCGGGCTGCGCCCTCGCGATGAGCGGCTCCTTCCTTGTTGCACTCCACAACCGCGCGTCGCGCTGGGGCTGGATTGCCTACATCTGCTCGAACCTGGTGTGGAGTGCCTTCGCGCTGGCCACCGGCACCTATGGCCTGTTCGTGCAGCAGCTCGGTTTCACGGCAACCAGCCTCTACGGGCTCTATCGTCATACGCGTTATTACCGCGAACTGGCTGCCCACACGCCCACGGCTGCCGCAGCGGCCTAGTTCTCCAGCGCCACGTGCGCCGCGAATCCGGTCTGTCCGGGTGAGATGTCCGACCGCAGGATCAGTGACGGAATCTCGTACTGGCCGCCGTTCTGTGGCCGGAAGGCGATGGGTTCCGTCGTGAATAGCGTGTCCAGCCGCTGACCAAGTTCTTCGGTCACCGCGGCATAGCGATCGCCGTCGATCCGGCCCGACCGAAACACCAGGAAGGGCGGCAGCACGTCGAATCCCGGGTAGTACAGGATGCCGTGATGGATCGGGAACAGGATGTCCTCGATCGGTCCGTTGATCCCGCGCGCATCGTAGTGGGATTCCCACCCCCCAGTCGTCACCATCAGCATGGCGCGCTTGCCTGCAAGCGTGCCCTCGCCATATCGATTGCCCCAGCGCGAATCGGAATGCTCGCCCACACCGTAGGCGAAGCCAAAGGCATAGACGCGCTCGATCCAGCCCTTGAGGATGGCGGGCATTGAGAACCACCAGAGCGGAAACTGCAGGATTACCGCGTCGGCCCACTTCAGCTTTTCCTGCTCGCGTGCGATGTCAGGACTTTGCAGTCCGTTCTCGAATGCGTGCTTCGAAGCGAGCGACGGATGAAACGGCGTGCCATTCGCAGGTGCCAGCGAGTCGCCGGCATCGAGCGGCGCCTTCCATTGCATGGCATAAAGGTCCGAGACCCGCACCTGGTGGCCTGCTGCCTCCAGCCGTTGCACGGCGAAGTCCTTGAGCGAGCCATTCAGCGATTTCGGTTCGGGGTGAGCATAGACAAGCAGTACGTTCATGTCGGTGTCCTGATGACTGAGGATGGGGCAGGACCAAGATTAGGTTCGCCTGAGCTATATTGGAAATGAATTCCTAATATCCCAGGTATTGCCATGATTAATTTGAGGCGTCTCGATCTGAACCTGCTCGTCACACTCGACACGCTGCTGGCCGAGCATAACGTCACGCGCGCGGCCGAGCGGCTGCACTACTCCCAGCCCTCGGTGAGCGTGCATCTGGCCAGGCTGCGAGAGATCTTTGACGATCCGCTTTTGCTGCCCGGGCCACGTGGCATGCGCCCCACCGCCCGCGCCGAATCACTGCGCGAACCGCTGCGCGAGGCGCTGGCCGCGCTGGAGGCGGCCATCTCGCCAGAGCATCCGTTCGACCCCGCCGAGGCCACGCAGACATGGCGCGTTGCCGCCACCGACTACAGCGAAACAACCGTATTGCTGCCGGCGCTGGCCGGCTTGCGCCAGGCTGCGCCCGGCACCCGCATGGCGGTCATTGAACTGGCGCCGCCACGGATTGCGCGTCAGGCGGAGCAAGGTGACGTCGATCTGGTGTTCCATATCACCACCGATGCCCCGGAAAGCCTGCATCTCCGTCCGCTGTTCACCGAGCGCTTCGTGCTGGCCGGCCGCCGTGGACACTCGCGCCTGAAGCGCAAGCCGACCATCGCCCAGTTCTGCGCACTGGAGCATGTGATCGTGTCGCCCGAGGGCGGGGGATTCGTCGGTGCCACCGATGAGGCGTTGGCCGAGGTGGGGCTGTCGCGACGGGTCGTGCTGTCCGTGCCGCACTTCCTCTACCTTGAATCGGTGCTGGCCAGCACCGATCTGGTAGCGATGCTGCCGGCCCGGCTGGTGCGGGACAACGACCGGCTGCAGATCGTCGATGCGCCAGTGGAGGTGCCAGGATTCGAGATGTCGATGTTGTGGCACGAGCGGGTCCATCGCGACCCCGCGCATCAGTGGCTGCGGGAGTCGATCGCGGCGGCGGTGCGATAGGTGGGGCCCGGATGGCTCCGGGCCCGTGATGGCGGTGTGATGGTGGTGTGATGGCGGCCGCCGGATGACAGTCAGATGTCGTCGGGATGACGTTGGGATGTCGATGGGGAAGTCTGCAAGCGTTAGTTGCAGGCCGTTCCGGGAACTGGCTTGCCCGTGGCAGTCAGGCCCTGACAGGCGTCGCCGACCATCAGCGCGGCATCGCCCGATTGAGGTGTGGTCAACCGCAACTTACCTGCCACGGTGCAACAGTTGCGCGGCGCGCTCGCGGTGGTAGACGCGGGAGCCAGCCTCATGGCCGACTGCGCGGGTGGTGCCGGCTGTACAGGTTGTGCCGGTTGCCCAGATTGTCCCGATTGTCCCTTGGAAGTGGCGGCGTCGGAGTCGTCGCTTTCGGGCGTCATGCACTGGCCCTGCTGACAGATTCGGTCGCCCTTGCACTGCATGTCGTATTGGCAGCCCGCCGCGGCTGCAGGCGAATTCCAGGTAATGGTGACGGCGGCGATGAACAGGATGCTACGCAGGGACATATCCCCTCCCACACACGAGTCGCGGCACCCGGGCCGTGGTTCACGGGTACGGGACGCGGGCGTCGCATAACTTCAGCATAGGGCGGCGCATCGTGCGCCGATAGCCCTGCGCGCAGTACTGATGCGATGGAATCGTGGGATCGACCACCATGGCGCGATCGTGCGCGGATTGCGCGCGGATTGTGCGTCGATCGGCCTTTTCATCCACACCGGGCCGTGTCCGGCAGGCTGCGCCGTTTTGCTTCACAATAGCGCCTTCGCGCCGCGCGGAGCACGCTGGAGCCCCCGAGACAGGACGCAAGATCCTGTCCGCCAGTGAGCGGCGACAAGCTATGACAAGTGCTTCGCAATCTCTCTGCTCATGACCGCCCCACACGGAAACTTCGACAGCGTTCCCGATCTCACCCGTTCGTCCCCGAATTCATCTACCGAAGGCGATGCCGCCACGGCCCGTGATCGCGCGGCTGACCGCCGTGCCTTGCTGGCGCTAGGCGTTGGCAGCTTTGGCATTGGCACCGGCGAGTTCGTCATCATGGGCTTGCTGCCCGACGCCGCGCGCGATCTGGCAATCACCATTCCCGAGGCCGGCCACCTGATCAGCGCGTACGCGCTGGGTGTGGTCATCGGCGCGCCCTTGCTGGCCGTGCTGGGCGCGCGCTGGCCACGCCGTAACCTGCTGATTGCGCTGATGAGCGTCTTCGCCCTGGGCAACTTCGCCAGCGCGCTGGCGCCGGGGTATCTGCCGATGCTCGCCGTGCGCCTGCTCACAGGATTTCCGCATGGCACCTACTTCGGCGTGGCCGCATTGGTGGCGGCGAGTCTGGTGGCGCGCGAGCGCCGTGCGCAGGCCGTCGGCCTGGTCATGCTCGGGCTGACCGTGGCGACCCTTGTGGGAGTGCCGATCGCTGCCGGCATTGGCACGTGGCTGGGTTGGCGCGCCGCGTTCGTGATCGTGGGCGCCATCGGCGCGCTCACGGCTTTGCTGGTGTGGCGCTGGGTGCCGTTTGTGCCCGCCGATCGCCATGCAAGCCCATTGCGCGAACTGTCCGCGCTGGCGCGCAAGCAGGTCTGGTTCACCCTCGGCATTGGTGCCATCGGCTTTGGTGGCATGTTCGCGGTGTTCAGCTATGTCAAGCCGACGATGCTCGAGGTGGCGCATATGCCCGCCAGCGGTATTCCCATCGTGCTGGCGTTGTTCGGCGTCGGCATGGTGGCCGGCAATCTGGCCGGCGCGAAGCTGGCGGACAAGGCATTGATGCCAACCATCGGTGGTGTGCTGCTCTGGTCCGCGCTGGTGCTGGGCGCCTTCGTGTACACCGCGCCACACCCGTGGCTTGCTTCGCTCAATGTGATGCTGGTAGGCACCGCCGTGGCGCTGGGCCCGCCGTTGCAGATACGCCTGATGGACGTGGCCGGAGACGCCCAGACGCTGGCCGCCGCGCTCAATCACTCGGCGTTCAATATGGCGAACGCGCTCGGCGCATGGCTTGGTGGCGTGACGATCGCCGCCGGTCTCGGCTGGACCTCAACCGGCTGGGTCGGGATGCTGCTGGCGTTGGCCGGTATGGTCGTGTTTGGGTGGTCACTGATGAGTGCCTCTCGCCGTGACATCACCGTGACAGCCTGAGCAAGACCCCAAGGCGCGGGACCGGAGGCAGGATCCCGCGCCGGGCTCAGGACGGCCAGAAGAATCAGAAGATCGAGTCGTCGTTCCGGTAGTCGTCGTCGACGAAGTCGTCCAGACCATTGTCGAGGTTGCCACTGTCGAGGTTACCGTTGTCGGCCAGCAGCGCATTGCTGCCACCACTGCCGCCGTTGCTACCGCTGCCATCCTCGTAGTAGTTGTTGATCACGGTCTCGGTGGGCGCCGAACCCATTGCAGGTTGCCCGAAGAAGCCGCCGCTGTTGCGGTGGAACAGATTTTCGATGCCCTGGAATAGCATCGCGCCGCCCGCGACACCCGCTGCCGTGGTGGCGATGCTGCCAAGCGTGCCGCCCAGGCCTCCGCTCAGGAAGCCGGGCCGGGCCGCTTGCGGTGGCTGCGGGGCGGGTTGCGGCGTGGATGGATACTGCGGGGCGGCCTGATAGGGCGGTGGCGCGGACGGAGCGGCGCCGGGCATCGCGCGGCCGGGATGGTTGCCCCAGGCGTTGGCGTCATCGATAAAGCTGCGCGAGCCCTGGCCCTGCTGCATTTGTTGAAGCTGCTGCTGGAGCGATGCAATCTGGGCCTGGGCATTCACCAGTGCGCGATCAAGCAACATGGCGCGCTGCACGAGCAGATAGGCGGCGTCGGGCTGCCGGCCGGCCGCATCGGCGATCATCGCCGCGGCCTGCGGGTCCTTGCCATCGGCGCGAGCCTGCACGAGTTGGCTCAGGAAGGTTTCCAGTGCTTGCATGTCTTGAGGGGTCATACGTCACCTTTCCAGGAGGCGGTTGCGGTACGGCTCCACTGTAGGGACCAAGACTTAAACGAAACTTAAAGGCGCGTTGCACTGCACGATGGCACTACACTTGGCTTCCCTCAAGGCTTTCCGGGAGGCGACATGCCTGAGCCGCGCACCCTTTATCCCGCTATCGAACCCTACGAGACCGGCACGCTCGACGTCGGTGATGGCCACGTGCTGTATTACGAGCGCGTCGGCACGCGCGGTGCCAAACCGGCGGTGTTCCTGCACGGCGGGCCGGGTGGCGGCATCTCGCCAGATCATCGACGTCTGTTCGACCCCGCCCGCTACGACGTGCTGCTGTTCGACCAGCGCGGCTGCGGCCAGTCGACGCCTCATGCCGAACTGGAGGCCAATACCACCTGGCATCTGGTCGACGACATCGAGAAGCTGCGCGAGCGGATCGGCGTCGAGCGCTGGCTTGTGTTCGGGGGATCATGGGGATCGACGCTGGCGCTTGCCTACGCGCAGACACATCCTCGGCGCGTGAGCGAACTGGTGCTGCGTGGCGTCTATACGGTGTCGCGGGCCGAAGTCGACTGGTATTACCAGTTCGGCGTATCGGAGATGTTCCCCGACAAATGGGCGCGTTTTCAGGCGCCGGTGCCGGAGGCCGAGCGCGGCAACATGATGGCCGCCTATCGGAAGCTCCTGACCGGCGACGACAAGGCAAAACAGGTCGAGGCCGCTCAGGCCTGGAGCGTCTGGGAAGGTGAGACGATCACGCTGCTACCGGACGCCGGTATCAGCACCAAACATGCCGACGGACATTTCGCGCTGGCATTCGCGCGCATCGAAAACCACTACTTCACACACGGTGCCTGGCTTGACGACGGGCAACTGCTGCGCGACGCCCATCGTCTGGCCGGCATCCCTGGCGTGATCGTGCATGGTCGCTACGACATGCCTTGTCCGGTGCGTTACGCCTATGCCCTGCATCAGGCCTGGCCGGACGCGGACTTTCATCTGATCGAAGGCGCGGGCCATGCCTGGAGCGAACCCGGCATTCTCGACCAATTGATCGCCGCAACGGACCACTTCGCCGGTAAGGAATAAGTCACACCGCCCGGGCGTGGCGATCGAACGATCGTGCGCCTATACTGGATTCTGCTGCGTTGCACAAAAATCACCTGTCGCGGGTGTCATTGCCGCGAATCGCACCAGAATCTGGAGAGCGCCATGGTTCCTTGCGAACTCTGCAAGAGCCTGCTGGGTCGTCCCGGTTATGTTCCGCCACACCCCCGCCTGATCCGCACCGGCGATGCCATATCCGGCACCGGTGCGCAGGCCTTTCTCTACACATGCCAACGGTGCACCCAGGTGATCGCGCTCGCCACCCATGACGATGGCGCCGATTATTGGACTGGGCACGAAGGAGCAATGGGGTGACGTGGTGATGGGGTGACGGGGAGTCAACTCGTCCCAATCTACGTCCCTGATCTACACCCCTATTTACGTCCCCAATGCCTCCATATTTTCCAGCCGCAGCGTTTGTGGCGCCGACAGTGGAATCTCCTCGGCGCGTAGCCGCTTGAGGATCTCGAACAGCAGGTCGCTCTTGGTGCCACCAGCGATGCGGGGGCTGTTCACATAGCCGGTGACGCTCAGCGTGATGCCGTTCGGCGCCAACTGGCTGAACGTCACCGATGGCGCGGGGATGTCGAGGATCGCTTCGTTCTGGCGGTAGACGTCGAGCAGCAGGTCGCGCACGGCTTCGGGGTCGGTGTTCAGCGGGAACGTCAACTGCAGCGTGGCCACACCTTGCGTGTTGTTGTGCATCGTCACGTTACGCAGGTTCTGCGAGATCAATTGCGAGTTCGGCACGATCACGGTCGAGCGGTCGGCCAGCTGGATTTCCGTCGCGCGTACGTTGATGCGACGGATATCGCCTTCGACGCCGGCCAGGCTGACCATGTCGCCTACCTTGACCGGGCGCTCGGTCAGCAGGATCAGGCCGGAGACGAAGTTCTTGACGATCTCCTGCAAGCCGAAGCCGATACCGACCGACAGCGCGCTGACGATCCACGCCAGGTTTTCCCATTTGACGCCCAGCAACGAGAGCGTCAGCAGCACCAGCAGCACATAGCCGATATTGCTGAACAGCGTGATCAGCGACGCACGCAGCCCGGACTCCGAGCAAAGCTTCGGCAGCAGTTCCGCATCGAGCCATCGGCGTACCGAGCGTAGCAGCCAGATGCCGACCACAAGCGCGATCACCGCGTTCATGATGCGGTCCGGCATGATGTTCAGCGCGCGTAGCTTCTCGCCGCCGAGCATGGCCAGCAGGCTGTTGAAGAGATCGGCGGGTGTCGTGCCGAAGCCGCCGGTGAGGAGCGCCAGCACGGCCAGCAGAAGCAGCACGCTGGAGCCGAGACCGGAAAAGACCGTGGAGGCCTGTTCGAGCTGGGTATCGCCTGCGCCGAACAGTTGCTTGATGACGCGTCCGCCGCCGTACTGCGTGGAGAACGTGGCCTCGCAGATGTCGCGCGTCAGTTGCGTGAGCAGGTAGAGGCTGCACAGCACGATATCGAACCAGACCAGTTCGTAGGTCAGGAAGCGCGCGATGCTGATGTAGCCGATCAGCAGCGCGCCGAACGAGATCGCCACGGTCAGCGTGACGCCGACGTGGATCAATCCGACGAGCGTGGCGCGGGCTTCGGGCTGTTCTCCGGCTGCGAGCAGCTCGGCGCGCACGCGACTGGCACGCAGCAGTGCGGCGCCAATCGTCAACACCACCACCAAGGACACAACGCCTCTGCCGAGCAGCGTGACCGGCAGGCTCGTATCGGCCATGCGGTTGAACTGCTCAAGCGTGCCGGCCAGCAGGAGCAAGCCTGCCAGCACCGTCGGGAACGGCTTCATGGCGAGCGCCAGCCGGTCGGCCAGCGCAGGCAGCCGCCATGAAGGATGCCGCGTGCAGAGCAGGGCGCGGCCCAGGCCCGCGATCAGTGCGCTGGTCATTGCCAGCTTGGCGATCTCGTTCAGCAGGTCCTGAATCTCGGGCGGGACGTCTTCGCCGCCGGTGAACGCCGCGAATGCAATGCGCACGCCGGTGGCCGTGGCGATCACCGTGGCCAGTGTTGTGGCGAACGCCAGCGCGCTACGGCGGATGCGAGCTTCGGGCAACTGCGTCAGGCAGAGCCACGCCGCGCCGCGTTCGAGCAGACGGCGCCCCAGTGTCCACGCGGCCAGTGCGATCACGAGCAGGATGACCGTGGTCGCCCGTTGCCCAGACGCCCAGGCGTGCTCGAACATTGGGACGATCTCGTCGGTGAAGGCGCCGGGCTGCTCCGGATCCTCGGGGGCGCGCCCGAAGAGCGGCTTCCAGAACTGGGGATTCAGGATGCTCTCGGACCGCAACGCAAGCTGATCCTTCATTTGCGTGCGTTGCAGTTTGGCCAACTGTTCCTGCAGGTGCGCGATGTTGTCCTTGCTGCTGGCCGCCTGCTTCAGTTCGTCGTCGAGCTGCGTCTTGCGCGCGGTGAGTTCGGCGCGCTGCGCGACCACGGCCGGGGCTTCCTTTGCCTTGCCGGTTTCGGGCGGCGGGCCCAGCACATCAAGCTGGGATTGCAGCTGCGCGCGTTGCGGCGTCAGTGATGCAGCGAGCTTGTCGACATCGGTGGCCAGTTGCTTGAGGTCGTCGTCGAGTCCATTGATTTTGGTGCGCCCCAAGGCGCTGGAGGCCTGCTGCTTGATCTGGTCCTGCGCGGTCTGCAGGCGCTTGAGTTCGGCAACGGCCTCCGCGTGCGTCAGCACGGGAATCTGCTGGGCCTCGGCGTCCGAGGCGCTTTCCGCGGCAAGCGCGGGGGCGGCGACATGAAACAGTGCGGCCAATACAAGGCTCAAGGCGAGCCTGGAAATCTTGCTCATGGCGAATTGCACTTCGTGGAAATTTTCCGGGTTCGCCAGTCCCGGCAGGCAGTGCCGGGCGCGACGCGCCAGGATGAACAACGAAAGCGCAGCCGCGCATGGTGCGCTGGGCCGCCACTTTCAACGAGTGCGGGCTGACATGCGGATGGGATGCCGCCCGGCGGAGGAGACTGAGTCTGGGCGCGTCAGTTACGTACTACGCGCCCGTCGTGGAAGACCGCATTATACGTACGCGTATGCATCACACGGGGTGTACAGTACCGCTTGTTTCACAGCCAAACGTCTTGTTACATCTCGCTGTCGGTATCGTACGGACCCCGACAATCCCTTCAGGAAAAAGGCCCCCATGACGCTCGCAATCGATCGCTTCGACCATATCGTGCTCAATGTGAAGGACATGGAAACCAGCGCCGCGTGGTACGAGCAGGTGCTCGGCATGAAGCGTGAGGACTTCGAGTCACGTTCCGGCAAACGGGTATCGGTGAAGTTCGGCCAGCAGAAGATCAACCTGCGCCCGGTGGGCGAAGACACCGTTGCATGGTTCACGGGTGTGCATCCGACCTCCGGCAGCGACGATCTCTGCTTCATCACGCACATGCCGCCGAAGGAGGTGGTTGCGCATTTCCTGGCCCACAAGGTGGCCGTGGAAGTCGGGCCGGTGCAGCGCACCGGGGCGCTGGGGGCGATCACGTCGGTCTATTGCCGTGATCCCGATGGAAACCTGATCGAGGTGGCGAGCTATCCCGCAGCATGAAATACGCATTACCCCTCGTTCTTGCCCTGCTTGTCCATCCAGTCGCCAATGCAGCCAATGCCACCGTCGGTAATGTCCAGACCGGCAAGGAGACCTTCACTCGGCTCTGCGCCTCATGCCACCGCGTCGGCCCGTCGGCGCGTGGCGCATTCGGACCCCAGCTCAATGGCGTGTTCGGTCGCAAGGCCGGCAGTACGGCGGATTATCGTTATTCCGATGCGATGAAGACGTCGAACGTGGTCTGGTCGGATGCCACGCTGGGTGCCTTTGTACAGTCGCCAGGCAAGGTGGTGCCGGGCACGAAGATGCGTTTCTGGGGCATGAGCGATCCGCAGCAGATCGCCGATCTTCTTGCTTACCTACGCACCTTCCAATAGCGGCAAAGGCGGCGGCAAAGGCGGCGGCAATGGCGGGAGCGCAGGGAAAGCAGGAAGAGCAGGAAGAGCAGGGCGGCGCGTCAGCGCGGCTGGAACACGATGATGGCCATGCCACCCAGCGCCACCGCCACGCCCGCGATATCCCACGGACTCGGGCGCACGCCATCCACCGCCCAGAGCCATGCGATGGCCATCGCGATATAGACGCCGCCGTAGGCTGCATACACACGGCCGGAGGCGTCCGGATGCAGTGTCAGCAGCCACGCGAACACGGCCAGCGATGCCGCGCCGGGCAGGAGTACCCACGGGCTCGCACCCTGGCGCAGCCAGAGGTAGGGCAGATAGCAGCCGAGAATCTCGGCCAGCGCGGTAAGCAGATAGAGTCCGACGGTTTTCATCCCGGTTTTCAGCCTTTTCCTTTTTCCTGCTGTCGATTCAGATGGCCTGGCGCAGTGCCGCTGCCAGCCCCGTCACCAGTTCGTTTTCCTGCGACTCGCGCCGCCACATCAAGCCCACGGGTGGCAGGTCCCACGAGAGCGAGAACGGCAGCATCGCGGCATCGCCCAGTTCGACCAGTTCTGCCCCAACTGACCTCGGCACGATCGTGATCACGTGCGGCTGGCTGCGTAGCAGTGTGGCCATGGGCTTGACCGAATAAGTCTCGACGATCGGCAGCGGCGGCGCCACGCCGGCCAGCGCGAACATCGTATTGATCGTGCGGCGCACCGGCGTATGGTGCGGCGGCAGAATCCAGTCGAGCTCGGCCAGCCGCTTCCAGTCCAGTCCGCCGCGCGACAGCCGCGCGGCAGCGCGTGACGGTACCACGAGCACCGGCTCCTCGCGATAGAGCGGTTGCTGGACGATGTCTTCCCCCGCCAGGTAGAACGAGCGCGCGATCGCGCAGTCGAGTTCATGCTGGCGCAGCGCGACGACCAGTTCGTCGGTGGTGCCCTCCCTGACCAGCACCGAGATGCGCGGCGTGCGGTTCAGCCCGTAGGCGAGCGCGGCATCGAGCACGGCGCGCGCCGTATAGGGGATGGCGCCGATGCGCAGCCGGCCGCGCAGACCGGCTTCGATCACGGCCAGCTCGCGCCCCAGCGCGTCAGCGTCGGCCAGCGCCATGCGCGCATGGCCCAGCACTGCCGTGCCGGTTGCGGTTGGCTCCAGGCCGTTGCGGGTGCGGGTGAACAGCGGCGTGGTGAAAATGTCCTCGATTTCCCGCAGCGCCTTGGTCACGGCCGGCTGTGACAGGTTCATTTCGGCCGCCACGCGCGAGATCGAGCGCTGCTGCTCGAGCGCAAGCAGCAGCGGCAGGTGACGCAGGCGCAGCCGGGAGACGATGTTGTGCAGCAGCTTGTCGGTGGCGATCGGCATGGCGGCAATGGGAAGGAGTTGTATAACCAAATGGTAATGCATCGATAAGTATTTGGCTCTTGGTGGTTATTTCACTTGCCTATACTCGAATACATTCCGATCCAGCCATTGCGCGCACACTTCATGTTCACGACACGCCCCGAGATCGTCGGCACGTTCGGCGTTGCCGCTTCCACCCACTGGCTTGCGACGCAGACCGCCATGGGCGTGCTCGAACGCGGCGGCAATGCGTTCGATGCCGCCGTGGCAGCCGGCTTCGTGCTGCAGGTGGTGGAGCCACATCTGAACGGGCCTGGCGGTGAGGTGCCGATCCTGTTCTGGAGCGAGCGTGAGCGTGCCGCGCGCTCGGTCTGCGGCCAGGGCCCCGCCCCGGCGCTGGCTGATCCGGAAGCGCTGCGGAAGATGGGCATGGAGATGATGCCCGGCATCGGGCTGATGCCGGCGACGGTGCCGGGGGCGTTCGGCGCATGGATGACGATGCTGCGTGATCACGGCACCTGGTCGCTCGCCGACGTGCTTGAGCCGGCCATCGGCTACGCGCGCGATGGCTTTCCGCTCGTGCCTCGCATCTCGCAGGCAATCCTTGCCGTGCAGGCGCTGTTCCGCGACGAATGGCACAGCTCGGCCGATACCTGGCTGCCGGACGGCAAGGTGCCGCGCCCCGGCAGTTTGCACACGCTGCCGGTGCTGGCCGATACCTATACGCGCATCGTGACGACTGCGATCGCGCAGAGCGACACCCGCGAGGGCCAGATCGACGCGGCCATGCGCTGCTGGTATCAGGGCTTCGTGGCCGAGGAGATCGACGCGTACTGCCGCAACACGCCGGTACGCGACACCACTGGCGAAAAGCACGTCGGCCTGCTGCGCTTCGAGGACATGGAGCACTGGCAAGCCACGGTCGAGGCGCCTGTCTCGCTGGACTTTGGCCGTTACAGCGTGGCCAAGTGCGATATCTGGAGCCAGGGCCCGGTGTTCCTGCAGCAACTCGGGATGCTGCGCCATGCGGGGCTGGAGGCGCACGCGCCAACATCGCCCGAGTTCGTCCACACGATCGCCGAGGCTGCCAAGCTGGCGATGGCCGACCGCGCCGCCTGGTATGGCGATCCGCGCTTCGTCGATAGCCCGCTGGCCGCGCTGCTCAATCCGCACTATCTGGCCAGCCGCGCGGCGCTGATCGGTGATCGGGCGGCGCTGACGATGTTCCCCGGCGCGCTGGGTGGCCGCGCGCCGCGTATGCCTGACCCCGCCGTGGCCGAGCGCACGCTGACTGCCGCCGATACGCGCTTCGGCGTGGGCGAGCCGACCTTCGCCGCGCTGCCGCCGGTAACCGAATGGGCCGAACGCGAGCTGTTCGTCGGCGACACCTGCCATATCGACGTGATCGACCGCCACGGCAACATGGTGGCGGCCACGCCCTCGGGCGGCTGGCTGTCGTCGAGCCCGACGATTCCGTCGCTCGGCTTCGCGCTCAACACGCGCCTGCAGATGACGTGGCTCGAACCGGGCCTGCCCAACACGCTGGCGCCGGGCAAGCGGCCCTGCACCACGCTGTCGCCGTCACTGGCGATGCGCGACGGCGAGCCCTACATGGTGTTCGGCACGCCCGGCGGCGACCAGCAGGACCAGTGGTCGTTGGCATTCTTCATGCGCCACGCGGTGCATGGCATGAACCTGCAGGAATCCATCGACGCGCCCGCCTGGCATATCGACCACTTCCCGCAGTCGTTCTGGCCGCGCCAGACCACACTGAACCGCATCACCGTCGAATCGCGCTTTCCCGCTGCCACGATCGAAGCGCTGCGTGCCCGTGGGCACGAGGTTCGCGTCGGTGATGACTGGTCGGAGGGCCGCATGTCGGCATGCACACGCGAGCGCGATGCCAGAGGGCGGCTCGTGCTGCGCGCCGGCGCCAACGCGCGCGGCATGCAGGGCTATGCCGTCGGCCGCTGATACACACACGACATTACCGAAGACCGAGACAGAAACAGAAACCGAAGGGGGTTGGAGATGAAGTCCGAGATGAAGTCCGTATTGAGAAGCCTGCTGTGCGGTGCCGCCGCATTGACGATGTCGTTTGCGAACCTGGCCAGCGCGGCCGATGCCTGGCCGACCAAGCCGATCACGCTCATCGTGCCGTGGGCGGCGGGTGGTTCGACGGATATCCTGGCGCGCACGCTGTCCGAGCAGTTGACCAAGTCGCTCGGCCAGCCGGTCATCGTCGACAACCGGCCGGGTGCTTCCGGCAACATCGGTTCGGCAATGGTGGCACGCGCGAAGCCGGACGGCTACACGCTGCTGATCGGCTCGATGAGCACGCACGCGATGAACCCGGCGTTGATGCCGAACATGCCGTTCAAGGGTGTGGATGATTTCACGCCGCTGGGATTGCTGGCCTATGTGACCAACACGATGGTCGTGAACGCGTCCGTGCCGGTGCACAACGTCAAGGAACTGATCGCGTACGCGAAGGCCAATCCGGGCAAGGTCGCCTACGCCAGCGCGGGCCCCGGCTCCACCAATCATCTGAGCGCGGTGTTGTTCGAGAAGATGGCCGGCGTGCAGTTGCTGCATGTGCCGTACAAGGGTGGCGCGCCGGCCGTGGTCGATACGGTGGCGGGCCAGACGCAATTGCTGTTCTCGGCGGGTACCCAGACGCTGACGCACGTGAAGTCCGGCAAGCTGCGCCTGCTGGCCGTGACCGAAGCCAAGCGCTCCCCGCTGCTGCCCAATGTGCCAACGGTGGGCGAGACCCTGCCCGGCTACGAGCTTTCGGTCTGGTACGGCGCCTTTGGCCCGAAGAACATGCCTGCGGAACTGGTGACGCGCTTGAACAACGAGATCAACCGCGCGATGGCGCTGCCCGACGTCAAGGCCAAGATGGAGTCGATCGGCGTCGAGACGGCGACGTCCACCCCGCAGGAATTCGGCAAGATCCTGCGCCGCGATGCGGACCGCTACGGCAAGCTGATCCGCGAACTCGGCATCCAGGGCGAATGATGGTGGACGCGGCGAACATGACATTGCCGATGCATTGGCAGGCACAACTGAATGCACTGCTGGACCGCCTGCGCGATGCGGCCACGCCGCAGGGCGCGATGGATGCCGTTGGGCAGGCCACGCTGGCGATGGTCGGCCCCGGCCTGCTGACGATCAACGCATGGCACGTGAGGACGGGCGAGATCGAACGGCTATGGTCGTCGGACTCGGCGGCCTATCCGGTGGGCGGCAAGAAGATCAAGGGCGATACGGCCTGGACGCGCCAGTTGCTGGTGCGCGGGGAGGTCTTCGTCGGTGAGGGTGACGAGGCGCTGGCAGCGGTGTTCGACGACATCGCCGTGATTCGTGGCCTTGGCCTGAACGGTGTGGTCAACGTGCCGCTGAGCCGGCGCGGCGCGGTGATCGGTACGTTCAACTATCTGGCGGATGTGCAGGCGTGGACGGCCGATGAGATTACTGCGCTGCGGCTGCTGGGGCAGCTTGTGGCGCCGGCTGTCGTTGAAGTGATTGCCGGTTGAAGGGCCGACCCCGCTTCTATTCCGTCGTGCTCGCGCTCCAGAACGCCTGACTGACCACGCTGGTGCCGCCGAGTCGGGCGACGCTCGCGTCGAGCGCGTCGCCGTCCGCCGAGGTGGCCACCAGTGCTGCCTCGATTTCCACATCCTGATCACCGAACGCGCGGACCTCCAAGTCGCGCGATTGTGGCACAGGCACTGCGCTCCCTGACACCCGTCGGGGTTTCATGTTCCTGTCATGAAGCTGGATCTCCGGGCCAGACGCCAGTCCGCAGCGCCTGCGGCGATTCGCCGCCGGGCATGAAATCCCAGCGCAGCGGCAGCGCCCGATCGCGGCGCACGATCTGCTGGGGGAAAAAGCGCCACAGCCGCTCCGCACCCTCGACAGTGCCGATCTCGGGCGAATCGGTGATGACCTCGGCGCGGCCCGTCATCTGCAGCAGGTCGCCGGTCGGATAGCTGACGAACACCAGTCCCGCCACCGGATTCACCAGCATGTTGCCAAGCGTATTGAAGAACGTATTGCCGGGGAAGTCCGGAATCGTCAGGCTGCCATCGGCATCCACGCGCACGAAGCCGGGTCGGCCGCCACGATGGGATACATCCACCTGGCGTCCCCCCGGCAGATCCACATAAGTCGCGACGAAGAACGAATCGGCATGGCGGATCAACGTCCGCGCCCGAGCATCGAGTGCGGTCAGGATCTGGGGCGCGACGGTGCCTGGCGTCGCGGGGTCACGCGTGACCACGAACTCGCGCTTCTGAATGTACTGCGGGCAGTTGCCGAAGCTTTGTCCCACCGTCACGCCAAAGCCGCGCGCGTCATCGCGGTGCACAGTGCCGTTCAGCCGGTTGCGGCGGCGGGTCATTGGGTCAAGGCCGAGCAGTGCGATGGCGTTGCCGTCTTCCATACCACTGTCGGCGGGATCATCGGCATCGCGCGGGCTCGCGACTTCCAGCAGGTACGGATTGGGCGATTGGAGGAAGTCGGGCTGTCCCGCGCGCAGGGTGGCCCAGACGTGGCCGTCCGGGGCCACGGCGCCGATGACGACGGAAGGCAGCATCGCGAAGAATTCGCGATGCTGGTCGGACATGTAATCACGCACCACGCGCGGACCCACTTCGGCCAGACGCTCTTCCACGCCGGCCCGGGATTGCAGGATGCGCTCGCCGGTATGCCAGGGCGTGCCGGGCAGCAGCGCCGCATGGGGGGCAGGTTGACGGTTCATGGTGCGCTCCAGGTGGTGACTTGTCGGGCAGGCGATTTCAGGCAGGCGGATTCAGGCTGGCGATTTCAGGCTTCGAGCCCCACCGGGCTTTTCACAATCGGCACGAAGCCCGGCAGGGCCTCCACGCGAGCCAGCCATTGGCGCACTTTGCCGTAGTCCCGCAGATCGACAAAGCCCTCCGGCGCCCGCGCGGTGTAGCTGTAGAGCGCCACGTCTGCAATCGTTGGATGATCGGCGGCGATCCATGGACGATCGGCCAGCGCATCGTCCATGCGCTTGAGCACGACGTGGGCCCGCGCGACAGCATCATCCAGATCGTACGGCGCGTTGAACAGCGTGGCGATGCGCGCGCGGGCAGGTCCGAAGGCAATGTCGCCCGCGGCGACCGACAGCCAGCGTTGCACAGCCGCTGCCGTCGCCGGTGCTTCGGGCAGCCAGTCGGTGCGGCCAAGCTTCTTGCTCAGGTAGACCAGGATCGCGTTCGAATCGGGCACGACCGTTTCGCCATCGACCAGCACCGGGATCTGGCCAAACGGATTCAGCCGCAGGAACTCGGGCGATTTGTGCGCGCCGGTCATCAGGTCCACTTCGATCAGTTCCGCCGGCTGGCCGAGCAGGGACAGGAGCAGCTGTGCGCGGTGGGCGTGGCCGGAAAGCGGGTGCACATAGAGTTTCATGGTCGGGACGTCCTTGGATGCGATGGTTCGGCGCCACGGCAAATGCCGGGTTCGCATCAAATATAGGGACGTCCCGTGCCACGAAAAACGGCCGGGGGAAGAAGTGACTCTTGCGGATTCGAGAAGAATCCGCGGAGAACCCGACGATGGGGCGTCCTACGGATTCAGCGACGCCGTGCCGCGCAGCGTATCAACGGCCAGATCGATGAAGGCGCGCACCTTGTGCATGGCATGGCGGCCTTCGCGATGGATCACGTGGATCGGCAGCGGCGGTTGCTCGAATGTATCGAGCACGATGCGCAGCTTGCCGTCGCGGACTTCGTCGGCGATCTGGTAAGAGAGTACCGCCGCCAGCCCGAAGCCCGCAACCGCCGCGCCAATGGCCGAGTCGTTGGTCGAGGTGGCCAGGCGCGGCGTCAGGCGCGTGGGCGCGGTCTCTCCATCGCGCATGAAGCGCCATTCGGGCAGGGTGGAGATACCCGTGGTCTGGATGACGGTGTGGTGGGCAAGATCGTCGGGCGTGGCTGGCGTGCCGAACCGGGCCAGATAGTCAGGCGCGGCGCAGACCACGCGGCGGACCCGACCGACCGGGATGGCCTGTAACGACGAACTGGGCAGTGGGCCGATGCGGACCCCGACGTCGATGCCTTCCTCGACAAAATTGACGTTGCGGTCGATCAACAGGCATTCGGCATCGACTTCCGGATAGCGTCGCAGATACTCGACCACGATCGGCGTGACGAACCGACGGCCGAACAGGACCGAAGCCGTGATCGACAGCTTGCCGCGCGGCGCGGCATGGGCGCCCGTGGTGGCAAGCTCGGCTTCCTCGATCTCGGCCAGGATGCGGCGGCAGTTTTCGTAGTAGGTGGCGCCGGTTGCCGTCGGGCGCACCAGCCGCGTGGTGCGCGTGAGCAGGCGCACGCCCAGGTGTGTCTCCAGCTCGGTGATGACCCGGCTGACCACCGAGAGCGACACGTCGAGCTTCCGGGCCGCGGGCGTAAAACCCCCCGTATCCACCACGGTTACGAACGTCTTCATGGCCTGCAGGCGATCCACCGTCGTTCTCCGTCAGGCGGCGGGGCCGTTGCTGCCGATATCGCCGTTCTCGTCGATACCGTGGGCGTTCAGGTCCCAACAGGCGATGAACAGCGCGGCGATCAGCGGCCCAATGACGAAGCCGTTGAGCCCGAACAGCGCCATGCCGCCGAGCGTGGAGATCAGCACCACGTAGTCCGGCATCTGGGTGTCCTTGCCAACCAGGATCGGGCGCAGCACGTTGTCGACCATGCCGATCACCAGCACGCCGAACCCAATCAGCACCAGGCCCGTGACCGTCGATCCGGTCAGCAGAAAGTAGACCGCGACGGGCGCCCAGATCAGACCTGCGCCCACGGCGGGCAGCAGTGACAGGAACGCCATGATCACGCCCCAGAGCAGCGCGCCCTGGATACCAAGGACCGCGAAGATGCCGCCGCCGAGTGTCCCCTGCACAAGTGCCACAGCCACGTTGCCCTTCACGGTGGCGCGTACCACGGTGGTGAACTTCTGGATCAGGTGCTGCTTGTACAAATCGCTGAGCGGCACGGCCGTGCGGATCTTGCGGGACAGCCGCGGGCCGTCGCGCAGCAGGAAGAACAGCAGGTACAGCATGATGCCGAAGCTGATCACGAACTGGGCCGTATTCTGGCCGATGCTCAGTGCCCGCGTGGCCACGAACTGGCTGGCCTGCAACGCGCTGGCGCTCAGCTTTTCCTGCAAGTCCGCGATGCTGGTCAGATCCACCTTCGCCAGCAGCGTGCGCACGTAGGGCGGCAGGGCGTCCACGGCGCGCTGAAAGTACACGCCGAAATTCAGTTGGCCCGAGCGGATGCTGTCGTAGAGACTGACGCCTTGGTTGATCAGCGAGGCGGTGATGATCGTCAGCGGCAGGATGACCAGCACTAGCACGAGCAGCAGCGTGAGCAGCGCGGCCACATTGTTGCGCCCACGCAGCCCGGCCGTCAGGCGCCGTTGCAGCGGGGCGAAGATGATGGCGAGGACGGCGCCCCAGAAAACAGCGCCATAGAAGGGCAGCAGAATCCAGAAGAACGCGATGGAGACCGCCGCGAGCAACAACAGGAACGTCTTGTGATACAGACCGGGTGATTCGGCCATGGTGGAATCCTTAAGCGCAAGCCAGCAGCCATTCTACGATGCCGTGAGGTCGCCACCCGTGACATGTGCCCAGGTGTGGCCGCACGGCCGTGAATGGCGCTATTTGCGCTGTCCGGGTTCCGCTACCGACCGGGCGGCCGCCAGATTGGCGGCGATCCGGCCGGCGGTCTGCGAATCCGGGGGCAGCAGCCGGTACAGGTGCTCCCAGTAGGCGATCGCGCCGGCCTTGTCGCCGCGTTCGGCCGCGGCGCTGGCGGCCAGCGCCAGCCCCTTCGGGTCGTCGGGGTCGAGCCGCAGCGCGGCGTCGATCTGTGCCATCGCCGGGCCTTCCAGCGATCCGCCGTTGACGCTCGCCAGCACGTCCGCGTAGTCGGAACGCAGCGACGCCACCTCCGGCTCCAGCGCCACGGCGCGGGCGAATGCTTCCGCCGCGTCGTCGTTGCGTTCGAGCACGGTGTACGAACGCCCCAGCATGACCCAGCCCTCGGCGTCGTTCGGATTCTTGCGCAGGCGCGCGGCGAGCTGGTCGACCATGTCCTCGACGCGGGCCGCCGCCAAGGTGACCTCGCCATCGGGGCCGTGAGGTCCATCGTGCGCCACCGCCGATCCGAGCAGCGATACTGGCGAGCCCAGGTGCAGATACAGCGCGACGGCCACCGGTGGCAACACGGTAAACAGCATCGCATTGGTCAGCAGCGACTGGCGGCGCGCGGGCGATTGCATGTCCCGCTCCGTCTCCTCCACGGCATTGCCTGCGGCCATCTGGCGGCGCCTGCCGCGCCAGAGCCAGGCCAGCACCGCCACGAGCAGGAGGAACGGGCCGAGCCACAGCAGCCACGTCTGCGGCTTGAACGGCGGCTTGTAGAGCACGAAGTCGCCGTAGCGCTGCACCAGATAGGTCTTGATCGCGTCGTCGCTGGCCCCTTGCGCCATCTGGGCCCGGATCTGGCGGCGCAGGTCGACGGCCAGGTCGGCGTTCGAATCGGCCAGTGTCTGGTTCTGGCAGACCAGGCACCGAAGCTGCGAGGAGAGCGCCAGCACGCGCGCGTCGAGTTCCGCATCCGTCAGCGCGAATGCCGCCCCGGTATGGAGCGCGATCAGCAGCGTCAGCGTGGAGAGCCAGGTTCTAGGCACGACTGCCCCCGTTTTCGAGCGATTTCAGGAGTGGCAGCAGCTTCTGTTCGAGGACCTGCTGCGTGACCGGGCCGACCTGGCGATAGCGCACCACGCCCGCTGCGTCGATGATGAAGGTCTCTGGCACGCCGTACACGCCAAGGTCGATGCCGACGCGGCCATCCGCATCGACGGCCGAGGCCTTGTAGGGGTCGCCCATCCGTTGCAGCCACTCCAGTGCTGCGCCGCGCGTGTCCTTGTAGTTCAGGCCATAGAGCGGCACCTGCGTTTGCCCGGCCATGCCGAGCAGGACCGGATGCTCGGCGCGGCACGCGGTGCACCAGGACGCCCAGACATTCAACACCCAGACCTTGCCGCGCAGGCTGGCCGGGTCGAATTTTTGCGCATTGGCGTTTGCAGAGGTCTCGAGTACCGGCAGCACGAATGCGGGCGCAGGCTTGCCCACCAGCGAAGAAGGCAGCTCGCGCGGATCGTGGCGCAACCCCGCCGCCAGGGCGATCACGATCGCCAGGAATACGCCCAATGGAAGCAGGAAGCGCATCATGCTTCGGACTCCTTGCCAGCAGGCAGCGTCAGCGGTGGCGTGGCGGGCCGGGCCCCCGCATCGTCATTGGCCGTGACCGCAGACGTGACCGCTGCCGCCGGATGGCGCGCGCGATATCGGCGGTCGCTGGCGGCAAGGAGTCCGCCCAGCGCCATCAACGCGCAGCCGCCCCAGACCCACGAGACGAAGGGCTTCACGTAGACCCGCAGCGCCCAGCGGGCATCGGCGGACGTGGCATCCGACGAATCGCCGAGCGCCACATAGAGATCGCGTGCGAGCCCGGTGTCGATGGCGGCCTCGGTGGTCGGCATGTCCTGGCTGCGGTAGACGCGCCGCTCGGTGGCGAGCGTGGTGACCGGACGGCCTTGCCGCGTCACCGTGACCGTGCCCCGCAGCGCGTCGTAGTTCGGTCCCCTGACCGGCGCCACGCCGTCGAAGCGGAAATCGTAGCCGCCCACCGCGACCGAATCGCCCACGCGCATCGACAACTCGCGCACGCTCTCCTGGCTCTTGACCAGCGTGACGCCGGTGATGAACACGCCCACGCCGATGTGGGCCAGCAACATGCCGTAGTAGCCGGCCGGCAACTGGCGCAGGCCGGAGCGCCAGTCCCGCGCGTGCCGCATCTGCGTGGCCAGGCTGGCCAGCCCGCTCATTGCGCACCACGCGGCCAGCGTGAGGCCGAGCCCGGTCATGGCGGAGCTGTTGCGCAGCACGGCCAGCAGCCCAAGCGCGATGACCACACTTGCCACGGCCGCCCAGCGCAGTCGCCTGGCCATGTCGGGCAGGTCGCTGCGTCCCCAGCGTGCCAGCGGGGCGGCACCCATCAGCAGCACGGCGGGGGCCATCAGCGGCACGAACACCTCTTCGAAGTACTCGGGGCCGACCGATACCTTGCCGAGATCCAGCACGTCCAGCAGCAGCGGATACAGCGTGCCGAGCAGCACCGCCGAGGCGGCCACGGCCAGCAGCACGTTATTGGCCAGCAGGAAAGATTCGCGCGAGGTCAGGTTGAAATCGGTGCGCTGGGTCAGCCGGGGCGCGCGCCACGCGAATAGCGCGAGCGCCAGCCCCGTGACCAGTCCCAGCAACGTCAGGATGAAGATGCCGCGCCGAGGATCCACCGCGAACGCGTGGACCGAGGTGAGCACGCCAGAGCGGACCAGGAACGTGCCGAGCAGGCTCAGCGAGAACGTGAAGATCGCCAGTAGAGCGGTCCAGGCGCGGAACGCGCCGCGCTTCTCGGTGACCGCCAGCGAGTGGATCAGCGCGGTGCCGGCCAGCCAGGGCATGAACGACGCGTTCTCCACCGGGTCCCAGAACCACCAGCCGCCCCAGCCCAGTTCGTAGTAGGCCCACATGCTGCCCATCGCAATACCGATGGTCAGGAACATCCAGGCCAGGATCGTCCACGGGCGCGACCAGCGTGCCCAGGCCGCGTCGAGTCGTCCTTCGAGCAAGGCCGCCACCGCGAATGAGAACGCCACCGCGAAGCCGACGTAGCCCATGTACAGGAATGGCGGATGGAACACCATGCCGGGGTCCTGCAGCAGTGGATTGAGGTCGCGCCCCTCCATCGCGCGGGGCAACAGACGCAGGAACGGATTCGAGGCGAACAGCACGAACAGCAGCAGTCCGGTGCTGATGCCCCCCATCACGCCAAGCACGCGGGCGACGAACGCCAGTGGCAGGCGGCGGCTGAAGCCAGCCACGGCCATTGCCCACAGCGCCAGCATCAGCGACCACAGCAGCATCGATCCCTCATGGCCGCCCCATACCGCCGCCATGCGGTAGATCAGTGGCAGCGCGCTGTTAGAGTTCGCCGCCACATAGAGCACGCTGAAGTCGTTGTCGACGAAGGCGTATGTCAGCGAGAGGTAGGCCGCGATCAGCAGCGTGCCATGCAGGAAGGCGGCGGGCCGTGCAAGGCACATCCAGGCAACATTGCCGCGCGCCGCGCCCACCATCGGCAGCGTTGCCAGCACCAGCGCCACGAGCATGGCCAGGATCAATGCGAAGTGGCCCAGTTCCGGATTCATCGCGTTTTTTCCGTGGGGTTGTCCGATGCGGCGCGTTTGAGCGCGTCGGCGGCTTCGGGCGGCATGTAGTTCTCGTCATGCTTGGCCAGGATTTCGCTGGCGACGAACGTGCCGTCGCGATCGAGTGCCCCGCGTGCCACCACGCCCTTGCCCTCGCGGAACAGGTCCGGCAGCAGGCCACGGTAGACCACGGGTATGTCGTGCCGTGTATCGGTCACGACGAAGCGGATCGTCAGGTTTTCTGGATCGCGCTTCAGCGAGCCGGGGGCGACCAGGCCGCCGAGACGAAAATTGCGTGACGCCGGCGCTTCGTGCGCGGCCACCTGGGTCGGGCTGAAGAAGAAGACGAGATTGGAGCGAAACGCATTCAGTACGAATGCCAGTGCCGTGCCGCCGCAAAGCAGCGCGGCCAGCAGCAGACCGAGGCGACGTTGCCTGCGCGTCATCGGCGCGACCGTGCCCGCAGGCTGTTGCGGCGCCGCGCGCGGAGCAGGATCAGTTCCGCGGCGATTAGCACAAAGGTCATGCCGAAGGCGCTTGCGATATAGCCGGCGTGTCCGGCCAGCATGTCGAGATTCAGCGTGCTCATGGCATGGTCTCCAGGGTGCCGGTGTCGATCTCGCCGCGCTCGCGCAGGATGCAGCGCAGGCGCACCAGCGCCACGCCGATCGCGTATAGCCAGCAGGCCACCGTCATCGTCAACATGCCGGCCAGCATCGTGGCCGCCATGGTTGGCGCGGCGGTCAGGCTGACCGATGCGCCCTGGTGCAGCGTGTTCCACCACTGCACGGAAAAGTAGATCACTGGCACATTCGCCACGCCGACCAACGCCAGCACGGCGCAGGCGCGCTCGGCGCGACGGGGCTCGTCGATGGCCGCCTCCAGCGCCATGTAGCCGAGGTAGAGGAACAGCAGGATCAGCTCCGACGTCAGCCGTGCGTCCCAGACCCAGTACGTGCCCCACGTGGGTTTGCCCCAGAGTGCCCCGGTCCACAGCGCGATGACCGTGAACATCGCGCCCGTGGGCGCCAGCGCCGACGCCATCATCGAGGACAGCCGCGTGCGCAGCACCAGCGCCAGCGCACACCAGCCCGCCATGACCACGTAGATGAACATCGACATCCACGCTGCCGGCACGTGGATGAAGATGATCCGGTAGACCTCGCCCTGCTGGGCATCGGTGGGCGCCACCACGAATCCGAGGTACAGGCCGAGGGCCAGGAACAGCGCCGCAACGGCGAAACACCAGGGCGCAAGCCGTCCCGCGAGCGGGTAGAAGCGCACTGGCGCGGCAAAGGCCAGCCAGCGCGCCCGCGCGGTGCGTGGCGAACGGGCGTTGGCGTCGAGGGAAATGTCGCGCTGCATCGTGTTACTCCATGGCGATGCGCAAGCCTGCCGCCGTGGCCAGCGGACACAGGAACAGCGATAGCGCCAGGCAGGCCCCGAGTAGCGAAAATTGCGGGATCACGTCGAGTCCGGCATCGGCCGCCGCGCCCGCGCTGGCGCCGAACACCAGCACAGGAATTGACAGCGGCAGCACCAGGATGCACAACAGCACGGCGCCACCGCGTACGCCCAGCGTCAATGCCGCGCCAACGGCGCCGATCAGGCTAAGTGCAGGGGTTCCCACCAGCAGCGAGGCCGACAGCAGCAGCGCGGAGCCGGCCGGCAGGCTGTATTGCTGGGCCAGCAGCGGCGTCAGCACGAGCAGCGGCAGGCCGCTGGTCAGCCAGTGCGCGCCGATCTTGGCCAGCACGAGCAAGGCCAGCGGGTGGGGTGACAGCAGGAACTGGTCGAGACTGCCATCCTCGTGTTCCTGTGTGAACAGCCGCGACAGCGACAGCATCGACGCGAGCAGTGCCGACACCCACAGGATGCCCGGCGCCAGCGCGCGCAATTGCTGCGGGTCCGGGCCGATGGCCAGCGGAAAGAGGCTCGTGGCGATGACGAAGAAGACCAGGCTGGAAAGCAGCCCGGTGCGCCGCCGCCATGCGATCGACAGGTCGTGCGCGATGATCGTGCCGATGGCCTGGATCATGGCGAACCCGCGTCTGTGGCGAGATCGAGCACCGCACCCTCGGCGGGCAGCCGCTGATGCGTGGCGACCACGGCGATGCCGCCCCGCTGCAGGTGCTCGGCGAGCAGCGTGTGGAAGCAGTCGGTCGATGCGTCGTCGAGCGAAGTCAGCGGTTCATCGAGCAGCCATAGCGCGCGTGGCGTCAGCGCCAGCCGGGACAGCGCCACGCGGCGGCGCTGTCCTTGCGAGAGCGTGCGCGCCGGGGCATCGGCGACACGATCGAGACCGAACCGGGCAAGAGCATGGTGCATGGCATCCGCATCGGGCTGCTGGCCAGCCATGCGAGCGGCGAACTGAAGATTCTCGAAAGCGGACAGGTCGGGGTAGATGCCGTTGACGTGGCCGAGGTAGGCAACCTGCGCGAGATAGTCGGGGTCTCCGGCCCGCACCGCGCGGCCTCGCCAGTACAGGTCGCCCTCGGCGGGTGGCATCAGGCTGGACAACACGCGTAGCAGGCTGGTCTTGCCAGCACCGTTCGGGCCCATCACCTGCAACAGGTCGCCGGGTGCCAGGGAAATGCCGAGGCCACGGAAGATAGCGCAATGGCCGCGCCGGACGCCAAGCTCGCGGGCCTCCAGTACCGCGTCGGCCATAGGCTATTGCTCCTCGGCCTTGGAGATGTCAGGCAGATGGTGGGCGATCCCCTTGTGGCAATCGATGCAGGTCTTTTCCTTGTTGGCCAGATAGGTCGAGTGCATGGCCTGCGCGCGCGGGCTCTGGCGCGTGAAGTCCATCGACTGGTAGTCGTGGCAATTGCGGCATTCGAGCGAATCGTTGGCCTTGAAGCGGGCCCATTCGTGCTGCGCCAGCTCCAGCCGGTGCGCCTGGAACTTCTCGCGCGTGTCCACGGTACCGAAGATCTTGGCCCAGACTTCCTTCGACGCCTGCATCTTGCGCGCCATCTTGTCGGTCCAGTTGTGCGGCACGTGGCAGTCCGAGCATTTGGCGCGCACGCCGCTGCGGTTGGTGAAGTGGATCGTGCCCTGCAGTTCCTGGTAGACGTTGTCGCGCATCTCGTGGCAGCCGGTGCAGAATTGCTCGGTGTTGGTGAGTTCCAGCGCCGTGTTGAACGCGCCCCAGAACACCACGCCGGCGATGAAGCCGCCCAGGGTCAGGAATCCCAGGCTGAAGTAGGCACTGGGGCGGTTGATGGTATGCCAGTAGCGCTTGATCAGGTCCCACATGATCGGTCACCGTCGCCTGGTTATTTGGCACCCTTGGTGCCGCCACTGCGTTTGAGGATCGCCTCCACATCGACGAACGTGTTGTTCACCAGTGGCTTGGCGTCGGCCTGCGGCACGTGGCATTGCGTGCAGAAGTAGCGCCGTGGCGAGATCTCGGCCAGCACGTTGTTGTCACGATCCATGTAGTGCGTGATGCTGACCGGGATGGCCTGCGTTTCCTCCGTGCGCGTGCGCGCGTGGCAGAACATGCAGCGGTTGAAGTCCTTGTCGAGCTGGTAGCTGTCGATCTTGTGGGGGATCGTCGGCGGTTGCATCGTGTAGTTGCGGGTACGGCGGATGTCCTTGTTCTCGGTCGGGAACAGTATTGGCGGCGAGGTCTCGTTGGCCACCGGCGTGGGGCCACGCATCGAGTCCACCAGGCCCTGCGCGCGCGCCAGCGGCACGCTGAGCAGCATGACCACCAGCATGAGGACCAGCAGGGGCAGGGGGACCCAGGATCGGCTTGGCAACATGGCGTGTCCTCCTGTACTCATACCTTGACGATCTTGACCGCGCACTTCTTGAAGTCGGTCTGCAGCGAGATCGGGCAGGTGGCGTCGAGCGTGACCTTGTTGATCAGCTGGCTGGCATCGAACCAGGGCACGAATACCAGACCGCGAGGCGGCGCGTCGCGTCCGCGGGTTTCGATGCGCGTGCGCATACGGCCGCGACGCGAGACCACTTCCACTTCCACCCCGCGCCGCAGCCCCAGTGCCTTGGCGTCTTCCGGATGCATGAAGCACACCGCGTTCGGGAAGGCGCGGTACAGCTCCGGCACGCGCCGTGTCATCGAGCCGGAGTGCCAGTGTTCGAGCACGCGGCCCGTGGCCAGCCAGAACGGGTATTCCTTGTCCGGGGACTCGGCCGGCGGCTCGTAGGGCAGCGCGTAGATCACGGCCTTGCCGTCCGGGTTGCCGTAGAACTGGAAGCCGGTACCCGCCTTCACGTACGGGTCCGAGCCTTCGCGATAGCGCCAGCGCGTTTCCTTGCCGTTGACCACCGGCCAGCGCAAGCCGCGTGCCTCGTGGTACATGTCGAACGGCGCCAGGTCGTGGCCGTGGCCACGGCCGAAGGTCGCGTATTCCTCGAACAGGCCCTTCTGGACGTAGAAGCCGAAAGCCTTGGACTCGTAGTTGTTGTAGTCGGAGGCGGTTTCCTTGAGCGGGAACTTGTCGACCTGGCCGTTGCGATACAGCACGTCGAAGAGCGTCTTGCCCTTGTACTCGGGTTTCTTCGCGATCAGTTCCGCCGGCCAGACGTCCTCGACCTTGAAGCGCTTCGAGAATTCCATCAACTGCCAGAGATCGGAGCGCGCCTCGCCCGGGGCGTCTACGAGCTGGTGCCAGAACTGCGTGCGGCGTTCCGCGTTACCGTACGCGCCTTCCTTTTCGACCCACATCGCGGTGGGCAGGATCAGGTCGGCCGACAGCGCGGTGACCGTCGGGTAGGCGTCGGAGACGACGATGAAGTTCGTCGGATTGCGGTAGCCGGGCAGGGTCTCCTCCATCATGTTGGCTGCCGCCTGCATGTTGTTGTTGACCTGCACCCAGTACGCGTTGAGCTTGCCGTCCCTGAGCATCCGGTTCTGCAGGACGGCGTGGTAGCCGGGCTTGTCGGGGATAGTCCCCGGCGGCAGCTTCCAGATACGTTCGGCTTCCTCGCGGTGCTTGGGATTGGTGACGACCATGTCGGCCGGCAGCCGGTGCGAGAACGTGCCTACCTCCCGTGCCGTGCCGCAGGCGGATGGCTGCCCTGTCAGCGAGAACGGACTGTTGCCCGGCGTGGCGATCTTGCCCGTCAGCAGGTGGACGTTGTAGGCCATGTTGTTGACCCACGTGCCGCGCGTGTGCTGGTTGAAACCCATGGTCCACAGCGACATGACCTTGAGATTCGGGTCGGCATAAAGCTCGGCCAGTTGCTCGAGCTGCTTCTTGGGCACGCCGGAGAGCTTGCTGACGTAGTCAGCATCGTACTTCGACACGAACTTCGCGAAGTCGTCGAACGTAATCAGCTTGGAGTCGTTCGGGTTGCCGGCGTTCTTGGCCGCCTTCTGGAGCGGATTGTCCGGGCGCAGGCCATAGCCGATATCGGTCACGCCTTCCTTGAACACCGTGTACTTGTTGACGAAGTCCTTGTTGACCTTGTTATTGCGGATGATGTAGTTGGCGATAAAGTTCAGCATCGCCAGGTCGGTCTGGGGCTTGAAGATGACCGGGATATCGGCCAGGTCGAACGAACGATGCGTGAACGTGGACAGCACGGCCACGCGGGTCTTGGGGTGGCTCAGGCGGCGGTCCGTGATGCGTGTCCACAGGATCGGGTGCATCTCCGCCATATTGGAGCCCCACAGCACAAAGACGTCGGCGGCCTCGATGTCGTCATAGCAGCCCATCGGCTCGTCCATGCCGAAGGTGCGCATGAAGCCGGTCACGGCCGACGCCATGCAATGGCGCGCGTTCGGGTCGATGTTGTTGGAGCGGAACCCCGCCTTGTACAGCTTGGAAGCGGCGTAGCCTTCCCATACGGTCCACTGGCCGGAGCCGAACATGCCCACGGCGGTCGGGCCTTTCTCCTTGAGCACGCGCTTGAACTGGGCCTCCATCTCGTCGAAGGCGCGATCCCAGCTGACCGGCGCGAATTCGCCGTTCTTGTCGTACTTGCCGTTTTTCATCCGCAGCAGCGGCTTGGTCAGGCGGTCCTGCCCATACATGATCTTCGACAGGAAGTAGCCCTTCACGCAATTCAGGCCCTTGTTGACCTCGCAAAGCGGGTCGCCCTGAGTGGCCACCACCTTGTTGTCCTTGACCGCGACGGTCACACCGCACCCCGTGCCGCAGAAGCGGCAGGGCGCCTTCGACCATTTCAGTTTCGTGACTTCGCTGTCCGTCACGAAGTTGGCCGCATCCGTCGGCAGCGAGACGCCCGCCACCGAGGCCGTGGCGGCGATGGCTGTCTGCTTGATGAAATCACGGCGCGTGAGTGGCATCGGAGATCTCCTCGTTCATGGCGGCGGCATCTTCGTTGTGCTGGTAGACCAGCGTGGCGGAAAAGACGCCTTCGAGTTGATGCAGACAGGTGAGTTGCGCGGCGATGGCGCGCGAGCTGGGTGCTTCCGCGGTGACGACGATCTTGCCGGCGTCACTGATCGCATGGATCTCCATGCCAGTCATGGCGTCGATGGCCGAGCAGACGGCATCGAGCTTTTCCGGGTTCGCGTACACCATGATGCCGGCGATATGCCACTCTTCGCCGGCCGGCACGGGCACGATGGGAATCGACACTCCTGATGCTGGCATGACGGGGGACTCCAGCTTTTCGGCTGCTCAGGCTAGCTTCGCAGCCTTGTTATGGCACGGGCATTGGACCAAAGGCCAATCCTGCATGGCAATGTTCAATGGGTTGGCGGTCCGCTGATCAGTTGGCTCATCCAGACGATGAAGCCATAGCCGGCCACGACGATGACCGAGAGCACGGGCACCATCACGGCGGTCAGAAACAGGAAGCTGCGCAGTTCTTCCGTTTTGCGCTGGGGATCTTCGACGCTGCCTGATTGCATAGCGGCCTCTGGTTATGTACAGGCTTGCCGGACTTTGCGCCGGTTATGCGTACTTATTAAAGAAACCATTAAGCAAAGTGTCAAGGCGGCCACACGCGGTGGTCACGCCGCTCCGACGGCGGTGGAATATATCAAGACGTGATCTGATTCGTGACCGTGGCCTGCGCGAAGGCGCTGAAGATGGGAAAAGCGTGGTTCTGGTACCTTCGACGGAGATCGCCGTGGCCGCCGCCGGCCCTACCATGCCCATCGCCCGTAAAGCCATGCAAAGCAAAGATCACTGGGAGACCGTCTACGCGACGAAGCCGCCAACAGAGGTCAGTTGGTATCAATCCGCGCCGACCCTGTCGCTCGACCTGATCCGCAAGCTCGATCTGCCAGCGGACGCCACCATCGCCGACATTGGCGGGGGTGCCTCGACGCTGGTCGATCATCTTTTGTCACTGGGATTGCATCGCCTGGTAGTTGTCGACCTTGCCGGCCATGCACTGGCCGCTGCGCGGGACCGTCTGGGTGCACGGGCGGCCGGTGTGCGCTGGATCGTCGGCGATGTCACCACGCCGGTATTGCCGGAAGCGTCCGCCGATCTCTGGCATGACCGTGCTGTGTTTCACTTTCTGACCGCGTCAGAGGATCGCGCGGCGTATGTGGCGCAGGCCAGGCGCGCGGTCCGGCCCGGCGGTCACTTGATCATCGCTACCTTCGCGCTGGACGGGCCCACGCAATGCAGCGGCCTGCCGGTGGTGCGATACGACGTCGCAGGGCTGCGGGCCGAGTTCGCCCCCGCCTTCGATCTCGTCGCGCACACCACGGAGACCCATACAACCCCGGCGGGGCACGCGCAGTCATTCCTGTACTGCCACTTCGTGCCTCATCCTTCGGCCTTGATGCCCGACTGAGCCACGAGCGTCTGCCAGACCTGCTGGTCGCGTCGGAGCAACGCGGCGAACTCCTGCGCCGTCGTGCCTCTGGGCAACATGCCGCTGTCAATCAGCATCTTCGAGCCGGCAGGCGTCTTGATGATCGCCGCAAGCTCGTTCGAGAGCCGCTGCACCAGTGACGCCGGCGTCCGGGCCGGCGCCAACATGCCGATCCAGCCGATGGACTCGAAGCCGCTGAACCCGGCTTCGGCGAACGTCGGTACATTCGGCATCGATGGCACGCGCGACCGGCCTAGTGTTGCCAACACCTTGATCCGGCCGGCATCGCCATAGGTCTTGGCCATCACCGTGGATACGAAGCCTACCGGCAACTGGTTGGCCAGCAGATCGCCGATGGCTGCCGTATCGCCCTTGTAAGCGGCATGGACGATATTGATACCGGCCTTGCGCTTGAGTAGTTCTCCGTACAGATGGCCAGTGGAGCCGACCCCCAGGCTGCCATAGGCGGAGCCGGGATGTTTGCGGGCCCATTCCACGTACTCGGGCAGTGTCCTGGCCGGGGTGGCATCGCTGGCCACCAGGACCTGCGCGGCATCTGCCACGAGCGTGAGTGCCTCGAAGTCGGTCAGCGGGTTGTACAGCGGCTGCGGCTGGATCAGCGGGCTCTGGATCAGGGCGGTGTTCGTGAACAGCAGCGTGCGGCCATCAGGCGCGGCTGTGGCGACAGCGGCGGCGCCGATCATGCCCGCCGCGCCGGGACGGTTGTCGACGATCACGTTGGTCTTCAGCGCGGTACCGAGCTTGTCCGCGATAAAGCGCGTGATCGCATCGGTGGAGCCGCCGGGCGGATAGGGCAAGACGATGCGGATCGGGCCGGTGACGGTCTGCGCCAACGCTGGGCGGTGCAGCGCGAGGCCGCCGAGCATCGCGGCGGAGAGCTTCAACAAGTGGCGTCGCTGGGTGTTCATCGTTGTCTCCAATGGTCTCTTGGTCGTGTCGGGGCGCGGTGGCGGGCTGTCAGCCCACCTCTTGTTCGTCCTGCTCGAACTGTTTCTGCAGTTCCCCCTTCTTGACCTTGCCCGTTGCCGTCATCGGCAACTCGTCCACCACGCGGATCTCGGGCACCTTGTAGGTCGCCATATGCTCGCGGCACCATGCCGTCAGCGCCTCGGCCGACACATCGTCATACCCGGGGCGCAGGCGGATGAATGCCACCGGCACCTGGCCCTTGTCCGGATCGGGACGTGCCACCACGGCAGAGCCGAGTACGGCGGCATGACGTCCGAGCAGGACTTCCAGCTCTGACGGGAATACGCTCATGCCGCGCACCTTGATCATCTCCTTGCGCCGTCCAAGGAAGTGCAGGTAGCCCGCATCGTCATAGGCGCCGATATCGCCTGTCCTGAACCAGCCGTCCCGGAACACCTCCGCATTGGCGTCGGGGCGGCCCCAGTAGCCCTTGAGCAGCGAAGGCGTGGTGACGACAATCTCGCCTTCCTCGCCAACCGGCAGCGTCATGCCGGTTTCGAAGTCGCAGATCTTGATACGCGTGCCCGGCACTGGCAGACCGACGAAGACTGGCCGGCCGTGCAAGTCCATGTCGTCTGTCTGCATCCCCGTGGTGAAGGTGTCGCTCGTGTGCGTCTCCGTCATGCCCCAGGCGCCTTCGGCCACGACGCTGCCGGTCAGCGCGTGCCACTGGCGGCGCAGGTCCACGGTCAGCTTGCGGATGAACGATGCCACGCGCGTATGTTGCAGCGAGCGCATGTCGTGCCGCGCAAGTTCGGGGTGCTGCAGCAGTTCCACAAGGTTGTCGACCACCATGAACGTGCGATTGACGCGGTAGCGATCCACGGCAGACATGACGGCGAGTGGGTCCCAGCGCGCCAGCAGCACCAGCGTGGCGCCGCTGAAGATCGGATAGATCAACCCGAGGTTCTCGCCGGCGATCCAGAACATCGGCAGGAAGTTCAGCATCACGTCGGACGACGGCAGCGTTGCATCCTGGTCTTCGCGCCCGCTGGTGACCGCCAGCGTGGCGGCCGCCGTGTAGATCATGTCGCGCTGGGTATGCATGCAGCCCTTGGGCATACCGGTGGTACCGCCCGTGTAGTTCAGCGCGGCCAATGCGTCGAGATCCACGCTCACGTCGCGCACGTTGCCTGTGCATGTCTGGATGGCCGCCATCAGGTCGATCGTGCCCGCGTGCGCCACTGGCGCGGCGTCGAGTCCAGCCGGAACGGGCAGCGTGGGATGCGCGGGCAGGAATTCGCCGGCCGATGTGCTGAAGACCGTTTCCACGCTGGTTTGCGGCTTCACCGTCATCAGCATCGGCACGAGCGTGTCGAGCGCGATCACCATGGTCGCGCCGGCATCGTTCAGCTCGTAGGCCAGTTCGTGTTCCTTGAACAGCGGATTCACGGGCACATAGACGGCGCCAAGCTTGAGAATCGCGTAGAACACGATATGGAACTGCGGACAGTTGCCCAGCAGTACGGCCACACGATTGCCGGGGCCGATGCCGTGGCCCCGGAGCAGTTCCGCGCAACGCTCGCTCAGGTCGTCGAGTTCGGCGAAGGTGATCTCGCTGCCGTAGTAGACCAACGCCGGCCGCTCAGGCTGGATGCGTGCCCATGCCCGCAGGGTCTCGCCAAGGCTGATCTCGCCGTGTGGATACTGCGGCGAGGTGGGCAGGCCTGCGGGCCAGATGCGGCGATGCCGCGCTTCAAGATCTGCGAAGAAAGCTGCGTCTTCCATCGTGTCTCCAGGAGTATTTGCTCCGCGCTCCGGCATGGCGGGAGCGGAGTCAGGGGGCAGTTCAGTCAATGCGGTGGCTACCACGCATCCACGTAGCGTCGGGGCGCCTCGTCTCGTGGGGCGGCATCGAGGCCGGCCAGCAACCAGCGCCGCGTTTCGGCCGGATCGATGACCGCGTCGATCTCGAGCCCGGCTGCGGCATTGATCGCGTGTCCGCGTTCGTACATCTGCGCCACGAGCTGCTGGTAGAGCGCGTCGCGTTCGGGGCCGGCCGGCAGCGCTTCCAACTCCTTGCGGAAGCCGAGCCGTACCGCCCCTTCCAGTCCCATGCCGCCGAACTCGCCGGTTGGCCAGGAGATGGTGAAGGCCGGCGCGCGGAAGCCGCCTGCAGCCATGGCCATCGCGCCCAGGCCGTAGCCTTTGCGCAGCACCACGGCCATGAACGGCACGCGCACCTTCGCGCCCAGCACGAACAATCGGGACACATGACGGACTTGCGCGCGGGCCTCAATCTCCGGGCCGACCATAAAGCCCGGCGTGTCGATCAGCGAGACGATCGGCAGGCCATGCGTATCGCACAGCTGCATGAATCGCGCGGCCTTGTCCGCGCCGTCTACGTCGATGGCGCCACCCAGGTGGCGCGGGTTGTTGGCGACGATGCCCACGGGTCGGCCTTCGATACGCGCCAGCGCGGTATGCACGCCAGTGCCATAGCCCGCGCGCAATTCGATCACGCTGCCAACGTCGGCAATGCCCTGGATCGCGGCACGGGTGTCGTAGACGCGCAGGCGGTTCTCGGGCACCACGCCGCGCAGCATCAGGGCGTCGGGCGCCTCCCAGTCCTGCGTGCGGCCCTGGAACATCGACAGGTAGTGCTTCGCCGCGCGCACGGCCTCGGCTTCGTCGTCGACAAGCAGGTCGACCACGCCATTCTGGTACTGCACGGCGGCGGGGCCGATGTCCTCCGGGCGATACACGCCAAGGCCGCCGCCTTCGATCATCGCGGGGCCGGCCATGCCGATGTTCGCGTCGCGCGTGGCGATGATCACATCGCTGCAGCCGAGCAGGGCAGCGTTGCCCGCGAAGCACCGGCCAGCGGCGATGCCGATCACCGGCACCTCGCCGCTCAGCGCGGCAAATGCGGCGAAGGACGGTTGGTAGAGGCCAGCGACGGTAGGAAAGTCCACATCGCCGGGGCGTCCGCCGCCGCCTTCCGCGAAGATCACGGTTGGCAGCTTCTGTTCGGCGGCCACCTGCAGGATGCGATCTGTCTTGATGTGATTGCGCTTGCCCTGCGTGCCCGCCAGCACCGTGGCGTCGTACGCCAGCACTGCGCAGCGCGCGCGCTCCGGTGCGAATCGGGTGCCGTTGATGCGGCCGGTGCCGGTGATCAGGCCATCGGCTGGCGTATTGGCGATCAGGTCCTCGGCGCTGCGTCGGCTGGCCTGCGCGGCTACCGCATAGGCGCCGTACTCGACGAAACTGCCTGCGTCGCACAGATCAGCCACGTTCTCGCGCGCGGTGCGCTGGCCGCGCGCATGGCGTTTCGCCACCGCGTCCGGCCGCGCGGCATCATCGAGGAACGCATCGCGATCGCGCACACGTTGCAGATCGGGGCGGATCGCGCGTGGGTCTGCCGCCTCGCTGCGGTGATGCGCGACGCCGGCGTCAGCCACCGGCTCCAGCACGAGCAGGATTTGCCCTTCGACAGTCTGCCCGGTGGCACCGACGCGCACGTCGATCACACGCCCCGCGCACTCGGCCGCGATGGTGTGCTCCATCTTCATCGCGTCGAGGATCGCCACGATCTGGCCCGGTTGCACGATGTCGACTTCCTGGACGCGCATCTCGACCACGCGCCCGTTCATTGGCGCGCGCACTGCAACCAGTCCTTCGTCGATGGCCTCGGCAGTAGCGGTCGGTACAGGCACGGGGGCGGTCTGCGCGATGCCGATGGAAGCCTGTCGCGCGGCGTCACTGGCCGCCACGCGTTGCGCGGCGGTCAGCAGTTCCGGCAGGATCGCCTCGAAGTGACGTGTATGGACATGCTGTGTCGCGAAGTCTTCGCGTGCCACCAGGGCGCGCAGCAGGTCGAGGTTGCTTGGCACGCCGTCAACACGGCATTCACCGAGCGCACGCCGCACGCGCCGCACCACGTCCTCGAAACGGGGTGAAGAAGTGCTTACGATCAGTTTGGCCAGCAGCGAGTCATAGCCAGCTGGCGGCGCGTAGCCGGTATAGCCGTGCGTGTCGACGCGAACATCGGGCCCGGTGGGCGGATCGAAACGTTCGAGCCTTCCGTGCGCCGGGCGCGCCTGGCCCTGCGCATCGGTGGCCTCGGCATTGATGCGTAGCTGAACGGAGAACCCGCGCGCCGCGGGCGGCGCGGCGGGGTCGAGACCCAGGTCGCGCAGGCTCCGGCCATCAGCAAGGCCAAGCTGGAGGGCAACGAGATCGAGACCCGTCACCTGTTCCGTGATGGTGTGCTCTACCTGCAGACGGGGATTGGCTTCGATGAACACGAAGCCGTGGGGCGTGCCGGCGTCGTCGGTCTCCACCAGGAACTCGAACGTGCCCAGGCTGCGGTAGCCGGTGTGCTTTGCGATTCTGCTGGCGGCCTGCACGATGCGGTCGCGCAGGGCGGGTGTCAGCACCGGGCTCGGCGCGATTTCCACCAGTTTCTGGAAGCGCCGCTGTAGCGTGCAATCGCGTTCGCCGAGCGCGATTGTCTCAGTCCCATCGCCGATGATCTGCACTTCAATATGGCGCGCGCGTTCGACCAGCCGCTCGGCATAGATCGCTTCGATGCCGAAGGCGCTGCGGGCCTCCGACTGGCAGCGCGCGTAGGCTTCGGCCAGCGCTTCGGCATCGCGGACGACGCGCATCCCGCGCCCACCGCCGCCGCCCACGGCCTTCAGCACGATGCCATTGCCTTGCTGCGCCGCGAAGAATGCGCGGACGTCGTCGAGCGAAGCGCCACCGGGGGTGGCCGGCATCACCGGGACATCGCACTGCGCGGCCAGCTCGAGCGCGCGGCCCTTGTCGCCGAACAGGGCAAGCTGCTCGGGCGTGGGGCCGACGAACGTGATACCTGCTGCCGCGCATGCCTGCGCGAAGTCGGCACGCTCGCTCAGGAAGCCGTAGCCGGGATGGATTGCATCGCAGCCAGCGGCGCGCGCCGCGCCGAGAATGGCGTCGATGTCGAGATAGGCAGCCGGACCATTGCCGGGCAGCGCGATGGCTTCGTCGGCAAGCTGGCGATGGCGCGATTGAGCGTCGTCGGTGGCGTACACCGCGACAGTGGCAATGCCGAGATCCTGCGCGGCGCGTTGAACCCGCAGCGCGATTTCGCCGCGGTTGGCAATCAGAAGCTTTTTCACTGGCTCGATTCCGTGAGGGATGGATGCGGTACCGCCCGGATGCAAGCCAGAATGTAAGGCGCGTGCGTCAAGCTGCATGCACCCATGGCGCAAGTTTCATGGCGGCCATGCATCGGCTGTATAGCCGCAGCCGCCCTGCGGAATTGCTGCCTTGAGTTGCCTTGAGTTGCCTTCTGCCGCCGCGCCTAGTCGCCTGCGATTCGCTGCGCTGCAGCGATAAAGCGCTGCACATGGCGATCGTCGGTGTCCTGCTGCGTGGCCAGGGCGATGCCGATACGTGCCGCCGGGCGTGGGCTGGACAGGCGCAGAAAGCGCACGCGCCGATTCGTGTAACGCGCCGCCACGCCAGGCACCAGCGCGACGCCCAATCCGCTTTCCACCAGACTGACGATGGTCTGCACCTGCACCGCTTCCTGCGCGATGCGCGGCACAAAACCGGCCTGCTGGCACAGCAGCATCGCCACGGCCTGCAGGTTCGGCACATCGGCACGGGGATGCATGATGAAGGGCTCGTCGGCCAGTGCCTTCAACGCGATGCTCTCCTGCTCGGCAAAGCGCCCGTCGGCCGGCACGGCCGCCACGAACGCGTCGGACTCGAGCGGGGTCAACGTGTAAGGGCCGCTGTTGAGGATGGGAAAGCGTACGAGTCCGGCGTCGAGCTGGCCGTGTTCGATGCGGTCCAGAATCGCGGCCGACGTGGATTCGTGAAGGATCAGGTCGATGCCAGGGTGTGCCGAGCGGAAGGCCGGGATGAGACGGGGAAGCAACGCATAGGTGGCGGAGCCGACAAAACCGATACGCAGCGCGCCGCGTTCCCCAAGCGCCGCAGACACCGCTGCGGCCCGCGCCTGGCCGGCATGGAACAGGGCCCGGCGCGCATCGTTGAGCGCCGCTTCGCCCGCCTGGGTGAGCCGCACGCCGCGCGTGGTGCGTACAAACAGCGGCGTGCCCAGTGATTCCTCCAGCTTGCGGATCGAAATCGACAACGGGGGTTGCGCCATGTGCAGGCGCTCGGCGGCGCGGTGGAAGTTGCCGGTTTCGGCCAGCACGACGAATTGCTGGAGCTGACGTAGATCCATAATGATATCCAGTGAATATCGGTTGCTAAAAATCTAATATTAGACGCAATGGGGCTGGCTGCCTTAATCTTGGCCGATCAATACATCGAATCAATACAACAGGAGACACGGTATGCTGCCTCTGTCCGGCATCCGCGTGGTGGATCTGTCGACCGTGGTGATGGGTCCTTACGCCAGCCAGTGGTTGGCCGATCTTGGCGCGGAAGTCATCAAGGTGGAGACACCCGAAGGTGACTCCACGCGCCGAACCGGCCCGGCGACCGAAGACGGCATGTCCGCGATCTTCCTGGGCGTGAACCGCAGCAAGAAGAGCGTGGTGCTGAACCTGAAGCGCCCGGAGGCGCAGGCGGCGCTGCACCGGCTGCTGGCGTCAGCCGATGTCTTCGTCCACAGCATGCGGCCGCAGAAGCTGGCGAAGCTGGACCTCGATCCTGCCAGCGTCATGGCGCGTCATCCGCAACTAATCTTCGTGAGCCTGCTCGGTTTCGCCGAGGACGGCCCGTACGGTGGCCGTCCCGCGTATGACGACATCATCCAGGGCCTGTGCGGCAATGCGGCGCTGATGGCCGCGCAGACCGGCACCGTGCGTTACTTCCCGACCATCTCGGCAGACAAGACCAGTGGTCTGGTGGCCGCGCTGTCGATCTCGGCCGCGATTGCGGGCCGTGAGCGGCAAGGCGGAAAGGGCTCGATGGTCGAAGTGCCGATGTTCGAATCGATGGTTGCCTTCAATATGGTCGAGCATCTGTACGGGCAGCACTTCGAACCGCCGCGTGGGCCGTCCGGCTATCCGCGCGTGCTGGCGCCGCTGCGCCGGCCATACCAGACCGCGGACGGCTACGTCTGCATGATGCCGTACACCGATGCGCACTGGCGCGACTTCTTCCAGGCGTCGGGGCGCGAGGACCTGGTTGCCGATGCGCGTTTCACCGATATCGCCGCCCGCACGCGCCATATCGAAACGCTCTATGAAATCACTGGCGAACTCGTGCGCGCGCGCAGCACCGCGGACTGGCTGGCTATCTGCGAGCGGCTGCAGATTCCGGTGGCCCGCGTGAACGACCTTCACGAACTCGTTGACGATCCGCACCTGCGCGCGACCGGCTTCTTCGACCAGATCGAAGATCCGTCGATGGGCACGCTGCGCTTTCCCGGCGCGCCAGTGCGCTTCGATGGCGAACGCGCGCGCGCGGCCGTGCCGCCCAGGCTTGGCGAGCATACGCGCGAGATCCTTGCCGCCGCCGGACTTGGCGACGACGAGATCGACCGGTTGCAATCGAATCAGTAGGCCTGCATCCATCACCGAATTCCCGAGGAGACACCATGACGACTTCACAACCGCAACGCCTGGGCCAGGGCTTCTACTGGCAGGACATCCGCGAAGGGCAGGTTTTCGAGACCTTCAGCCGTACCGTTACCGAGACTGATCTGGTCAACTTCATCTCGGTCACCGGGATGCTCGAAGCGATCTTTATCGAAGAAGGTTACGAGGCCGGCGCCATCAAGGGACGTCCGGTGCCCGCCGCGCTGACGTACTCGCTGATCGAGGGCTTCATCCTGCAGACGATGATCCAGGGTACCGGGCTGGCGATGCTCGAGCTGACGCAGAAGATCCTCGGTCCGGTGGTGGTGGGCGACACGATCCACGCCAGGATCACCGTGACTGGCATTCGTCCGACGTCGAAGAGCGGCCGCGCCGTGGTGGATTCGTCGATCGAGGTGCTCAACCAGCGTAACGAGCTGGTCATGACGTACACGGCGCGACGCCTGCTGGCGGGCCGCTGATCCGGTGGCGTAGCCGCTTTCGCCGTACTTGCCGTACTTTCTGGAGGAGACAACCATCATGCCGACACAGAGCAAAGAAGCCGGGCATTCCATTCGTTCGATTCTGCTTGCCGGCTGCGCCTTCGCGCTGACGGCTGCTGTCGCGCCGGCCATGGCGGGCGAGTTTCCGGATCATCCGATCCGGCTCGTCGTGCCGTTCCCGCCCGGCGGACCTACCGATCTGGTGTCGCGCGTGATTGCGCGGAAGATGTCCGAGGAGATCGGGCAACAGGTCATCGTCGACAACCGGCCTGGCGCCAACGGCAATATCGCCGGCGAGATGGTGGCCAAGTCGCCGGCCGACGGCTACACGGTGCTGTACAACACGTCGTCGATCGCGTTGAGCCCGGCGCTGTACAAGAAGCTGCCGTATGACGTGAAGCGTGACTTCGCGCCGGTGGCGATGACCGCGATGGTGCCGCTCGTGCTGGAAGTCAACGCGCAGGTGCCGGTGCGCACCGTGCCGGAGTTCGTTGCCTGGCTGAAGGCCAATCCGGGCAAGATGACCTATGGTTCGGCGGGCAACGGCAACGTCACGCATCTGGCGGCGTTCCTGTTCCTGCAGGCCAACGGGCTCGATGCCGCCCACGCGCCGTACAAAGGTAGCGCGCCGGCACTGACCGATCTGGCCAGCGGGCAGGTGCAGTTCATGACCGACACCATCAACTCGTCGCTGCCGTTTATCCGCGACAAGCGGATGCGCGCGCTAGCCGTCACCAGCAGCGCGCGCAGTTCGCAACTCCCGGACGTGCCGACGCTGGCCGAATCCGGCATGCATGGGTTCGAAGTGGGCGCGTGGCAGGGCATGATGGTGCCCGCGAAGACCTCGCCGGAGATCATCAAGAAGCTCAACAGCGCGGCGCTGAAGGCGCTTGCGGCGCCCGATGTGCGTGCCAGCCTGGCGCAGCAGGGCGCGGAGGTGCGGGCGTCGAGCCCGGAGGCCTATGCGAAGTATGTGGCGTCGGAAATCGACCGTTGGCACAAAGTGGTCAAGGACACCGGCGTGACGCTGGATTGAAGAGGCATCAGGCGCTCACCGGGCGCTTACGGAGGTACCGTTTTGAGTTCACTGTTTGGCGCGTTCTCGCTGACATCCCTGCCGCCTGAGGCGTTGGCGTTCCGGCGCGAGGTGAAGGCATTCCTGGCCGAGCATCTGCCGGATCTTCCCGCCGATGTTCGCGCGCGATCGTGGATGGGATTCGACGCCGCGTTCAGCCGCGCGCTTGCGCAGCGTGGGTGGGTCGGCGTCACGCTGCCGGCGCGGTTCGGTGGCGCGGGGCTCGATGCGTTCTCGCGTTTCGTGCTGGTGGAGGAACTGCTTGCCTGCGGCGCGCCGGTTTCCGCGCACTGGATTGCCGATCGCCAGAGTGGCCCGTTGATCCTGCGCTACGGCAGCGATGCGCAACGCGAGTTCTATCTGCCGCGTATCTGCCGGGGCGAGGCCTTCTTCTGCATTGGCATGAGCGAGCCCAATTCGGGGTCCGATCTGGCCAGCGTGGCCACGCGTGCGGTGCCACAGCCAGGTGGCGGCTGGCGCCTGAACGGCCGCAAGATCTGGACGACCAACGCGGATCGCTGCCACTACATGCTCGCGCTGGTGCGAACGTCTGGCGAGGCCGGAGACCGGCAGAAGGGGTTGTCGCAGGTGATTGTCGACCTGTCTCTGCCGGGCGTGACGGTTCGGCCGATTCATGATCTGGCCGGTGATGCCCATTTCTCGGAGGTCAGCTTCGAGGACGTGCTGCTGCCCGCCGATGCGCTGATCGGCAACGAAGGCGCGGGCTGGGAACAGGTCAACGCGGAACTGGCATTCGAGCGCAGCGGCCCCGAGCGGCTGTACTCCAGCGTGGTGTTGCTCGATGCCTGGGTGGCTGCGCTCCGTCGCCTGCCTGCGGTGCGCCGCGATGCAGTCACAATCGGCGGGATCGTCGGCCGGCTGGCCACGCTACGGGCGATGTCCGTGGCCGTGACCGCGCGGCTGGCTGCCGGAGAAAGCCCGTTGGTGGAGGCAGCATTGGTCAAGGATCTCGGCACCGGACTGGAGCAGTCGATCGGCGCGTTGGCCGAAGCGGCGCTGGGCGATGACCCGGAGCTGGCGATGGATGCGGAGCTCTATCGCACCGCTGCCTATGTCAGTCAGATTTCGCCGACCTATTCGCTGCGCGGTGGTACGCGAGAGATCCTCCGGGGCATGATCGCCCGCGGCCTGGGCCTTCGCTAAGAGGCGCTATCAAAAAGATTCTGGCGTCGTTGCGCGGCCTTGGGCAGTCCACTTGTACTGTCTGCGGCCGCGCGTCTAGCCAGAACCGCTTCGCTTCATTTTGATAGCGCCTCTAAGGGACACAGGGATGCAGGGACGCTAGTGATGCTGCGGGACGCTTAAGGGATTAAGGAAGCACCATGTACAACGAATACTCGGAAGCACTGGAAGCGCTACTGCGCGATCACTGCACGCCCGCTGTCGTGCGACAGATCGAGTCCGGCGGCAGTGGCGCGGATCTCTGGCGCTTGCTCGATGAAAGCGGCTTCGCGGACAGCTTGCTGCCGGAAGCCGGGTTGAGCCTGGCGGACGTCGCGCCGATGCTGTTCGTGATGGGCCGGCATGTGCTCCCGGTGCCGTTGGCGCAGACGATGTTTGCGCGTGCCGTGCTGCGGATGGCGGGCGTCGAGGTGCCGGAGGGGCGGGAGGGGTCGATTGCGCTGGCCGATCTCGATGGCGCGCAACGCACGCATGTGCCGTGCGGCGCCACGGCAACGTGGTTTCTGGTGCAGGACGGCGCCCAGGCGGCGCTCGTCCATCGCGAAGCCGCGGCGCTTTCGCCCACTGGCGTGCGGGATGACCTGACACTGTCGCTCGGGGAGATTGGCACGCAACGTTTCCCGCAGCGCTTCCCATTGCCGGCAGGGCTGTTGCGTTCGGTGGGCGCATGCCTGCACGCAGTGCAAATGGCAGGTGCGATGTCGAGCGTGTTCGACTTGACGCTGCAATACGCCAATGACCGGGTGCAGTTCGGTCGCAACATCGGCAAGTTCCAGGCGATCCAGCATCAGATCAGCGTGATGGCGGAGCAGGTGGCGGCGGTGCGCATGGCGGCACAGATCGCTTGCGCGGCCGATGGCTGGCAACCTGACCGGCTGCGCGCGGCCATCGGCAAGTTCAATGCGAGTGATGCAGTGACGGCCGTGACGTCGATCGCTCACGCGGTGCATGGCGCGATTGGTGTGACGGCGGATTACGACCTGCAGCTCTATACGCGCCGGCTGCACGCGTGGCGGCTGGCGGATGGGTCGGAGCGGTACTGGGCGCGCGAACTTGGCGAGGCGACCTGTGAGGCCGATGGCCTGACCGTGGACCTGATACGCGAGTGGAGCGGCGAGGCAGCGTAGTCGCAGGGACGGCCACGGCCCTCTCCACGCGGGAGCGGGCCGTCGTCGATCCTTGGTGTGCGTTACACGATCGTGTCGACCACGCCGCCGTCAACGCGCAGGGCCGCCCCGGTGGTGGCGGACGCCTGTGGCGAGCAGACGTAGACGATCATGTTGGCCACTTCCTCGACACTGGCGGCGCGCTGGATGATCGACGTGCTGCGGTGTGCCTTGACGAACTCGGCCGCCACTTCCTCGGCGCTCTTGCCGGATTTCGCGATTTCATCCTTGAGCATGGCCGTCACGCCTTCGGATAGCGTCGGGCCGGGCAGCACGGCGTTCACCGTGACGCCGGTGCCCGCCATCCGCTTGGCCAGACCGCGCGAGACCGCCAACTGCGCGGTCTTGGTGAAGCCGTAGTGGATCATCTCGACCGGAATGTTGATGCCAGACTCAGACGCGATAAACACGATGCGGCCCCATTTGCGCTCGGCCATGCCTTTGGCATAGGCGCGCGAGAGGCGTACGCCGGACAGCACGTTGACGTCGAAAAAGCGTGTCCAGTCGCTGTCCGGAATATCGAAGAAATCCTTCGGCTCGAAGATGCCGAGGTTGTTGACGAGGATGTCGACAGCCGGGTGGGTCTTGACGAGGGTGTCGCAGACGGCAGCGTCGGTCAGGTCGCCTGCGAATCCGGTGGCCTGGGCGGTGGGATAGGATTTCTTCAGCGACGCCAGCGCGTTATCGACCGAGGCCTGGCTACGGCCGTTGACGATCACGTGGGCGCCGGACTCGGCCAGACCGCGCGCCGTGGCAAAGCCGATGCCGGCGGTGGAACCGGTGACGAGGGCGGTCTTGCCCGACAGATCGATGTTCATGGCGACTCCATTTCGTTGGAAGGTGAGCCCTTGGCCGCTACGGCAGGGCAACCCGTCAAGTGTATGAAGCCGCCGGCGAACTGCAAGCCGGGCCTGTGGAATGCTGCGTTCCGCTCGTGAAAGGGGACGGAAGCCCCCCGGGGCCAGGCGAGCCACCGGCGGGTGACGTGGCCAGCCCTTGTCTGCCGGCTATTCCTTCACCGTCCCGGCCACGTGCAGAATCCGGTTCCGCACCACGGCGATAGCCTGCTTGAGGGCGTAGACATCCTGAAAATAGCGCTGCGGCATCCGTATCTGACTGGCGTGCGCATCGATCTGCTCGATTTCCTCGCGCCACTGCGCAATCTGGTGCCGCGTCGGCCGCTCGCTTTTCCAGATTTCATCTTCCAGCGCCTTGATCTCCCGATACCAGACCACGAGCCGGCCTTTGATCCGCGACTCCGCGAAACGCGGCAGGGCCTGCAACAGGCCCAATAGCAGGGCCATGAAGGGGAGCAGGATCAGCAGCCGTCTTTCGACAAAGCTGGCCAGCCAGAAGGGCAGGTATCGCTGCAGGAAAGGACGCCCCGACTTGAAGAAGCGCGTGCTTTCCTCCGAAACGGGAAATTCATTGGTGTTCAGGTTGGGAAACGTGCCAAGCGGCGTGAAGTAGTCTTCGCCGCCGTGGACGGTCTTGGCGGCTTCCAGCAGTAGATACACCAATGCAGGGTGCATGGTGTCCTTGGATACGAGCAGGGCCTTGGCGGCCAGCAGCGTGACGTCGGCCTGCGGCAGATCGTTGACGATGCTGGTCGAGGCACGCGGGAATACGATCTTGGAGAGCGACGGGAATTTCTGTACCAGCGCATCGGCCTGGGCGAAGCTCATCAGTTTCAGGTCGCTGTTCAATAGCGTCTGCTGCATCTCCGCATCCGGCCTGCCGATGAAGAACGCGGCGTCCAACTGCCCATCCTTGAGGCCCTGGTAGGCCGCGTTGGCGTCCATTTGCAGCAGCGTGGTATTGGAAGCGGTAATGCCGCTATGCGCGAGCAGGATTCGGGAGACCTCGAGTAGCCCGCTGCCCGGAACGCCAATGGAGACTTTCTTCCCTTGCAGTTCGGATAGCCGATCCATCTTGGCAGCGCCGCGATAGAACACCCAGATCGGTTCATAGGCGACGGCGGCAATGGTCTGCAGCCCGTCGGTATCGCTCGGGCTGACCGTGCCCGATTGGATGAACCCCACCTCGTACGCACTATCCGGATTCTTCAGCCGCTCGTAGTTCTCGATCGAACCGGACGAACTGCGAATCTCGAGCTTGATGCCATCGCGTTTCAGGATGGTCGCGTAGCGATCCGCGAAACCTTGATAGATGCCCTTGTCCGCACCGGTCGTGATGATGATCGTATGCTGGATGGCGGGCCGGATGACAGCTACCAGTGACCAGCCCAGTGCGACCAGCAGCAGGATGCCTCCAGCAATAAGGAGGCGCCGGCGGCCCGCCGACATGGGCGGATTCTGGCTGCGGCGAAGCGCCGGATCGCGCCTAGACATTGGTCACCCGATAACAGAAAGAAAGTACTCCCGCTGCAGCAACGCCGAGTATTGCTGATGACATGGCGAGTTTTGTAATTTTTGGATTTTCTACGATACCAGATTGTTGTATCGCGGCTCAAACGACCTCACTCGGCAGCTCGATCAGGGAGCAAGAAAAAAGGCCGCATGAATGCGGCCTTCTCTTCGTGCGATGCCGCTCAGTGGAAGAGCTTCATTGCCTGGGTGATCGTGTTGGATACGCCCCAGACCAGTGGGACCAGCACATACAGCCAGAAGATGGCCAGCAGGCCTTTGCTGGTGGGTTGGGCTTTCACTCGTGAGTTGTCCATGTGCATTTCTCCGTCGGGCGGTCAGTGGGCGGCGCTGGCATTGCCGGCAAGGCTGGATACATCGGCTTCGCTCATGTGGTGCCTGTCGCTGACGCGCGCCACCAGCAGATTGCAGATGAAGCCGACCACGAGCAGGGCCGCCATGATGTGCAGCGTCATCGTGTACGCGTCGGCGCCGGTCACGCCGTGCGCTACCTGGTACTCGCGGATGTAGTTCACGAGCACCGGGCCGGCAATACCCGCAGCGGCCCAGGCCGTCAGCAGGCGACCGTGGATGCCGCCCACGAAGGCGGTGCCGAACATGTCGGCCAGATAAGCCGGGATCGTGGCGAAGCCGCCGCCGTACATCGACATGATCACGCAGTAGGCCAGCACGAACAGCGCGATGTTGCCGCTTGCGCCAAGCTGTGGCACCAGCCAGTACAGGACAGCGCCCAGCGCGAAGAATACGAAGTAGGTGTTCTTGCGGCCGATCCAGTCAGAGGACGAAGCCCAGAAAAAGCGGCCACCCATATTGAACAGCGACAGCAGGCCCACGAAGCCGGCTGCGGCGGCGGCGGTCACGCTGCCCTTGAAGCTCTCCTGAATCATCAGCGACGCCTGACCCAGCACGCCGATGCCGGCCGTCACGTTCAGGAACAGCACCAGCCACAGCAGGTAGAACTGAGACGTCTTCAGAGCCTGGTCGATGTGCACGTGGTTACGCGTGATCATCTTGCTGGCGGTGGTGGGCGGGGTCCAGCCGGCCGGCTTCCAGCCCGGGGCGGGCACGCGGATGGCCAGCGAGCCGATCAGCATCGACACGAAGTAGCCGATGCCCATGACCACGAAAGTCTGGGCCACACCGACCGACGTAGCGCTCTTGAAGGTGTTCATCAGCGCCACGGACAGCGGCGCGGCGATCATCGCGCCGCCGCCGAAGCCCATGATCGCCATGCCGGTGGCCATGCCGCGACGGTCCGGGAACCAGCGAATCAGCGTGGACACGGGCGATACATAGCCCAGGCCCAGTCCGATGCCGCCCAGCACGCCGTAACCGAGATAGAGCAGGGCGATCTGGTGCGTGTAGATACCCAGCGCGGAGACCAGGAACCCGCTGCCAAAGCAGCAGGCGGCGGTGAACATCGTCAGGCGCGGACCCACGCGCTCGAGCCATTTACCGGCGAATGCAGCGGAAATGCCAAGGAAGAAGATCGCCAGCGAGAAAATCCAGCCAAGCGTGGTCAGTTTCCAGTCATCGGGCGCTGACTCGGTAATGCCGATTACCCTCGATAGCGGTACGTTGAATACCGAGAATGCATAGGCCTGGCCGATGCAAAGGTGAACCGCCAGCGCGGCGGGCGGGACCATCCAGCGGGAAAATCCCGGCTTGGCGTAGGTCGCTTCCTTGGAAAAGAACGGGGCCGGGCCATAGGCCGGGCTGCTGCCTTCATTCATCACACTGCTCATCGAGCGTTCTCCAGACGAGGGTCCTGGGCAACCGTTCCGCTTGCAGCATGGCGCGCCGGCGGGTCTGGGTGGCCCAGTCGGTTGACCCGTCACGCCGCGGTCGGATTACCCCCAGATGTGTCGACGCACCGGGCTTTGGACATGGTTATGGCCCGGACTGGTCGACGCTTGCTACCACACTACAAATCGGAAATGAGATTGGGCTGCGGGTAATGGCGCCGCAGCAACTGGCGCGAGCGAGTGCCGGCGGATCCGGCAGTCGGCGTGGCGAGAGACGCGAGGCGTCCCGGCATGAAATGGCTCATTATTTTTCCGTCGGGGGCGAGCAGTCATTGTTCTGACCAACAATGACTACCGTGGAAAATGTTATGTGCGCTGAACCTTAGCTGTGTCGATCGCTGACTTCAATAGGTTTTCGAGGACATATTCCCGCACCAACGGCGCTTTCGACGTGATGCATGAAAATCGTCGGTGCGACACGATATTTACCGTGTGATTTTTGCGACAGCGTTGAATAATGTGTGGACGGCACATGCCATCATAGATGCCCTATTGATAGGACAAATTGTCACGAATGCGTCATGCACGACGCCTACGATCTGTGCCGTGGCGGTTTTCCTCTGCCATGGAAGGACAAGCCGGTCACCAGCAATGGGTGCAAACGGGCGACAAGTGGGTGTCGCACGGACCGGCGAATTGACACGCCGCGGCCGCCCAATGGTCGCGGCATTTTTTTGCGCCCGAGAAGGTCAGTCAAACGTCAGAAGGCTTCGTTGATCTGGAAGTAGGCGCACTTCGTCTGGCGACCGACGCCGACATCGAACCGGACATTGACCCGCGGCTTGAACTCGAAGAGGTAGCCCACGCCGCCATTCGGCAGCCAGTGGGCCGACGTCAGCCCGCCGGGGTTGCCGACGATGGCGCCAGTGGCGAGCTAGAACACCATGCCTTGCCGGCCCACGATGTGCCAGCGGTATTTCACCTCTCCAGCAGTAAGCCGGCACTGCGGTTGATTGTCCAGATCGCGCCGACGGATCTGCTCCAGGCCCCCGTGACCTGCTCGTCCATCTGGTAGTTCAGGAAGGCAGTCTGGCCGCTGCCGCCGCCCGCGGTCCAACCGTGGGCGGCAAGCGGCAGGCAGCCGATTCGTCCGCCGCGTAGTCCCATCGCGTACGCATTCCCTTGGGCCGGTCAAGATGCACGATCTTTACCGAATGCCGCCCTGGATCGAAGTGAATGTTCTCGATAGGCGAGATGAGGAAATCCAGATCCCAATCCGAACCCGACGGCGCAGCGACCATGCACTCAGGCCGCAGCCTGAGGCGCGAAGCGGATTGGCGTTCGCATCGCCGCAGATGGGCGATGGACTAGGGCTGATCGCTGTAGGTCAGCTCGACTGCGCAGGAGTGGTAGCGGTGGCCGGAGTGGCCGAAACCTTCGGCGTGCTGGCCGCGGCCGAGTCGCAGGCCGGGCGGGTGACTTGCTGTCGCTGCCGGGCCTCGGCGCGACCGCGCTCGATCACGGCAAAGTCGGGGCCGGCAATGGCTGACAGCGAAGCAAGGAGGGAGGCTGCGCCACACAGGGCGAGCAGGGCGGACTTCATCAGAAAACTCCGACGGGTGGGAAAAACTATGCCCAGAATGATCCGCTCCTTCCGTCATAGTGTCCAAGACCGGATCGTTATTCGAGCGATAGGCTGGGCCAATAGTTGGCGATGAGGCCAGCTATTGCGCAGAGGGCCAGCCCAGGTACTGCCGCTACTTCTGGTACCTACGACCGGAACATGATTTGTGCGACGACCACAAGGACCATGAAGTACACGAATAGCAGTCCGCAGAGCGAAAACGCTACCGTGCAGAGCGTGTCCATCGCCCGATTGGGGTCTGAGAATCGTTCTTTCAGCCAGTTGTTCATATCAATCTCCAGAAGTCAGACGACGCAAGCGCGCCGAGATGAATCAATGCAAAGCCGATTGCAGACAGTGAGGTAATGCCGAGCGAGGCCAGCAGGACCCTGTTTTGCCCGCGCCGGGGTATTCCCGATGCATATCCGTCCGTGTGGGGTAGAACTGCGCCACACGCGGCGAACAGGCTTGCCAGCACAAGCAGGAGCGTCATGCCGCCGTTCAGATACCCCTGGAATATGGCATTCACCCTCGCACTTGGTGGACAGGGTTCTGCCAGCTCATACAGCGCGGAGGTGCAGAAGCCGATCGCAGCCCAGCAGAGCTGCCCGTTCCTGACAACACTAACTAAGGCCAGCTGGGCGGAGGGGATGGCAAGCGGGAAGGCCTTCATGCAGATCAGCGAGATCATCGGCGCCAGCACAGGCAGGGCGACGGTGACGAGAAACCATCCCACCTTGAACCTCCTTGTCCTCTGATTGGTTTCAGAGAGTCTAAGAAGGCATGCGCGTTACGGCGAGTAAACTTGTGTTTCCAATTTCGCCAAGCGCATTACATTTGTTGTCGCGATGCATCGGCGGCGGTGTTCGCCAACGATGACCGTGGCAAACACCGCCTCGGAGCACCGCGCGGCTCAGCGCATCTTGCCGAGGATGGCCTGCATCTCGGTGGCGTCGAATGCCCGAAGCGTCTGGGTGTGAACGTTGCCAAGCGCGCCGACGCTCAGCCCGAACGCCGTCACCACGGTGTCATCCTGCGCCTCCAGCGTCAGCACGACGTCGTATTTGCCCAGTGTCCAGAACACATCCTTCACTTGCACGCCAAGTTGCGCGCCCAATTCACGCACGGCGGCGGCGCGTTTGGTCGTTTCCTTGACAGTGCGGATGCCCTGATCGGTGAAGCTTGCCAGCACGATGTAGCGGGTCATGGTGAGTCTCCGGCAACAAGTGGATGGGCGCCGTCGGCGCCGTGCCGGGTGTGGGCGTGAACCCCATCCGGCCGGGAGAGCGTGTGGACGGTGGTTCAGGGATTCGGCGCGAGTTCGCGCGGCGCTTCGTCGTTCACCCGAAGACGATGGCGGTGACGACGCTCGCCGGGAAATTCGGCGAAACAGCCTGAGCAATGCCGAAAGCACGCAAATTGCGAACCACCGGCGACCGGATGCGGTTCGTAGTCATTCCGTGCCCATTTCGGCGAATGCGATCCCGTGGTGTGGCGCGAGGTGTTGCAGAAATGAAGCGCCTTCCGCGCCGCAACCCGGCCTGTTGCCATCGCCATGTAACGGATGCGCTGCAACATGGCTGCCATTCTGGGTCAGCCAAGAATGTCTTTCATAAGAATCAAGTAGTAATCTTCCTGCCACATTTCTCATGCATCCTCCAGTCCGTCTCAAACAGGGAGGACACCATAATGAGAAGGATTTCCGTACTCGCGGCAGCCGCCATGTCGGTCGCCCTCGCGGCCTGCGGCGGCGATGACAACAATGGCAACAACGCCGGCACGACGCCGCCGATCGAGCAGCCACAAGGCGGCACCACGCCGACCAAGAACGTCGTATTTTTCCTCGGCGACGGCATGGGCATGACGACGTTGACCGCCGCGCGTATCTACAAGGTGGGCGAGGAAGGCGATCTGACGATCGACACGATGCCGGAAAGCGGCTTCGTCCGTACGTATTCGAACGACGCCCAGGTCACGGACAGCGCCCCGTCGATGGCCGCCTACATGACCGGCGTGAAAATGAACAACGAAGTCATCTCGATGACTCCGGAAACGAGCGCCGTGGACGCCAACGGCAAGGCCTATGTGTCGGGCGCTGACAGCACCTGCCCGGCGACGGGCAACGGCAAGAGCGTGCCGACGCTGCTCGAGCAGATGAAGGCTGCCGGCTACGGCACGGGCGTGGTCACTACCACGCGCATCACGCACGCCACGCCGGCGGCCACCTACGCCCACATCTGCCACCGCGACGGCGAGAACGCCATCGCAGCGCAACTGGTACCGAAGGGCGCCGGCTTCAACGGCGCGCTGACCGATGGCGTCGACGTGATCTTCGGCGGCGGCCGCCAGCACTTCCTGGCCACGACCGCAGGCGGCAAGCGTACCGATGGCCGCGATCTGGTCGGCGAGTTCAAGACGGCCGGCTATAGCTACGCTGCCAGCAAGTCGGACTTCGACAAGATCACGGCCAGCTCTGCCAAGGTGGTGGGTCTGTTCAACGCGAGCCACATGGATTACGACCTCGATCGGGATCCGGCGAAGGAGCCGAGCCTGGCAGAAATGACCGGCAAGGCCATCGACGTGCTGGCTGCCAAGAAGAAGGGCTTCTTCCTGATGGTGGAAGGCGGTCGTATCGACCACGCGCTGCACGAGACCACCGCCCGCAAGGCACTGCAGGACACCGCCGCGTTCGACGACGCGATCAAGGCTGCCATCGACAAGCTCAACGTAATCGACCCGGGCCTGAAGAACACGCTGATCGTCGTCACCGCCGACCATGACCACACCCTGGTCCTGAACGGCTACGCCAAGCGCACGGGCAAGACCAGCGATGCCAACCCCGGCGTGCTGGGTCTGGTCAAGGACTACGTGACTGGCTCTGCCAAGCTCGATTCGACCGGCAACCCGTTCTCGATCATCGGCTTCGGCAATGGCGAGAACCGTCCGGCCACGCGTACCGCGCTGACCGATGTGCAGGTCTTCGACAAGACCTATCACCAGGAAGCGGTGATTCCGATGCCCGCGGGTGGTGAAACCCACGGTGGCACCGATGTGTTCATCGGCGCCATGGGCAACGGGGCCACCAGCTTCACCGGTGTGATGGACAACATCGAGGTGTTCGGCCTGATCAAGAAGGCAATCGGACTCTGAGCCAACCCGCCATCACCGCACAACGGAATATCGACATGAAAATCACTACCCGTATCGGAATGCTGGCGGCCGCGGCGGCCAGCGCTTGCCTGACGATGCCCGCGGCGCAAGCCGCTGGCGAGGCCAAGAACGTCATCTTCTTCCTGGGCGACGGCATGGGCCCCGCCACCGTTACCGCATCGCGTATCTACAAGTACGGCGAGTCGGGCAAGCTGACGATGGAATCGCTGAAGCGCACCGCGCGCATCAAGACGTTCTCCAACGACGCGCAAACCACCGACAGCGCACCGTCGATGGCTGCCTACATGACCGGCGTGAAGATGAACAACGAGGTCATCTCGATGTCTCCGGACACGAAGGCGACCGCGCCGGGCACAGACGTCAACGGCAACAAGACCATCAACAACTGCCTGCCGACCAACGGTACTTCGGTGCCGACGCTGCTGGAACTGGCCAAGGCGCGCGGCAAGGCAACCGGCGCTATCACCACGACCGAGCTGACGCACGCCACGCCGGCCGCCACGTACTCCCACATCTGCCATCGCGATGCGCAGTACGACATCGCCGCGCAAGCGGTGCCGGGTGGCGCGGGTTTCAATACGGCGCTGGGTGACGGTGTCGACGTGCTGATGGGCGGCGGACGCAACCACTGGACGCCGTTTGACGCCACGGCCAACAAGAAGGGTCGTGCCGATGGCCGCAATCTGCTGACGGAGTTTGCCGCCAAGGGCTACGCCGTGGCCGCCACGCGCGACCAGATGATGCAGGCCAGCGGCAACAAGCTGATTGGTCTGTTCAGCACGACGAGCCATCTCGAGTACGAGATCGACCGCGTGGCGGGCAAGGGCGAAGGCGCTACCCAGCCGAGCCTGGCCGACATGACCGCCAAGGCGATCGAGCTGCTGTCGAAGAATGGCAATGGCTACTTCCTGATGGTCGAGGGTGGCCGTATCGACCACGCGCTGCACGGCACCAACGCCAAGCGTGCGCTGGAAGACACCATCGCCTTCGACGACGCCATCAAGCGCGCGCTGTCGATGGTTGATCTGTCGAACACGATCATCGTGGTCACCGCCGACCACGATCACACGATGACGATCAACGGCTACTCGCACCGCGGCAACCCGATCCTGGCCACGGCCACCGACTACAAGACCAAGAAGACCGCCCTGGCGGCCGACGGTCTGCCCTACACGACGCTGGTGTTCGGCAACGGTGGCACCCCGCGCAAGGCTACCCGCGACAACCCGTCGCTGGTGGACACCACCGCCAATGACTATCTGCAGGAAGTTGGCGTGAACCTGGGTTCCCCGGGTGCCGAAACGCACGGTGGCGGCGATGTGATGCTGTTCTCCACCGGCCCCGGCAGCGCGCCGTTGAAGGGCACCCTCGACAACACCAAGGTGTTCGGTGTGGTCAAGTCGGCCCTGGGTCTCTGATCCTCGTCGTACCCGACACGGGCGCTTCGCGTGCCCGTGCCATGACGCACGCCGGTTCGCCGGCGTGCGCTTTCCACTTTCAGCACGGCAATGATCAACATGAAGCAAGCCAGCATGAAACAAGCCGGCGTGAAGCAGGCAATCGGCCAGTTCGTTCTGCTGGCTCTCGGCATATGCGCCTCGTCGACGGCCCTAGCGGCCACGGCTACGGCCACCGATTCGGGTAAGCCGCTCGCGCTGCGCGTGCAGCACGAGCTGTCGGCACTCGGCAAGGATGGCGTGAAGCGTGATGTGTCGTTCGGCGAACGTGTCTATCGCAATGGTGACTCGGTCTGGATCGAGCGCGAAGTGCCGGCGAGCGTGCGCCACGCGCATGACGAGGCAGAACACGCGGCGGGCGACAAGGGACACAAGCACATGGATGTTTCGACGGCAGCGCGCTGGATCGAACGCAAGCCCAACGGCGAACTCAATGTGCGGCTCGTCAGCGACCAGATGCGCAAGACATTCGAGGTGCGCCAGGGTGACTACGGTAATATCGGCTTCGATGGCTCCTGGGCTGCGGCGAGCCATCTGCTCGACCCCGCCTTGCTCAAGACGATGAAGGCTAACGGCCCCGTACGCGACGGCGTGCAGGAATACACGGCCCGCCGCGGCGACGAGCGCGTGACGGTGCAATGGGATGTGGCCGGGCAGTATCCGCGCCTGGTGCAGTCGCTCAACACAAGCGGCACACAGAAGAAGATCACGCGTGTCACGTCGGTCGCGACGCCGGCGAGCGCGCCCTGGTCTCGCACACGCGGCTACGCGCAGGGCGATTATTCCGATCTGCTGGATTGAATCGACGATTGACTCGGTTATCCGCTGACGCGCCGGACAGCGCTGGGCGCTCAGCGGCCCGACGGGGTGCGAATCGACGTGGCGATATCGCGGCTCACCGAGGCGAGGGCGCGGTTATGCGCTGCGATGATCGCGTCGAAGCCATCGCTGGCAACGGCCTCGCGCACCACCGAGCGCCCGGCAATCGCCGGCTGCTTCCCCGGCGGCTGGATGGTCCACAGCGCATCCATCGACACGGCGACGGCCGGCTCCGAATCCAGACTCAGGATATCCACGCAGACACGCCAGGCCGGCATTGCATTCGAACCAGTATCGAAGACAGTCACTTGATCGGACCCCAGCATGGTTCTCAGATCGGCAGCGATGACCTGGGAGATTTCGGACTTGAGCGGCTCGGCCCAGCGTGCGAATTCGTTGACCTTGACTTCATTGGCCGAGACACGTGTCACGATCTGAGGCCGGTCGACCAGATCCGGGATTGTCACCGGCCCGACGACGACACGGATTGGCGTCGCGGTGGAGGCACGTTCCACGGTGTTGTCCGGATCTAGCGTGTAGAACCGCGATTTCGGCGAGCTGCAGCCGGCCAGCAGCCCGATGAGCGCCACGGATGCCACGCTTGCGGTGGCGATCGACCTTGTCATGCGTTTCATGGCTTGTCCTCCGCTTTGCCGCGTATCAGCGCTTCGGGGTGCTGCTCCAGATAGTCGGCAAGCGAGCGGAGCGCGGCGGCCGTACGGGCGAGTTCCTTCATGGCGTCCGCCGTGTTCTGCTGCAGCGCCGAGTCGGGGCCGAGCGCGGTGTTGGCGGAGTCGAGCGTGGAGCGTGCCGATGCCAGCGTGTCGCGTGCTTGCGGCACGAGCTCCGAGTCCAGCCGCGTCAATAGCGAGGTCGCGTTGCGAAGCATGTCCTTGGTGTTCTGACCGATCTGCGCAAAGGGCACGCTGTTCAGTTGCGCGACAACGCGTGTCAGGGACTGCTGCAGCGACTGCAGATCGCCCTGGATGGACGGAAACTCCGGCGGGTTTTCGTTCCAGTTGATCTTGGCCTTGGGTGCGTTGGGGAAGAAATCCAGCGCGATATAAAGCTGCCCGGTCAGAAGGTTACCGTTCCGCAACTGCATTCGGAGCCCTTGGGAGACCAGGAAGTCGCCAAGCTCGCGGGGCGTTTCGGTCACCGGGCCCGCGCCCGCACCGGTGCGGTAACGCGACGTGAACCGTCCTGGGTAGAAGTTTATTTCCACCGGGATGCTGAATTTGCGCGTAACCGGATCGTAGCGCGTGTAGATGCCGGTGACCTCGCCGATCACGATGCCCCGGAACTCGATCGGAGCGCCAACGGCCAGTCCGCGCACCGTGTCCGTGAAATTGACCACGTAGTGATGTACGACGCTGTCCTGGCGCTTGAGTGCGGTGACACGGTCATGGAACAGTGCGAAGGTCGATCCTGCCGCTGCAACGGGTTGGTCCTGCGATTCGTACGGGGTCTCGAAGCCGATGCCACCGATCAGGATCGACACCACGGACTGGGTGTTCACGCGCAAGCCACCCGTATCGAGCGACACGTCAACGCCGCTGGCGTGCCAGAAGCGTGTGCCCTGCTGCACGAACCGGTCGTACGGGGCATTCACGAACACCTTGAGCGTGACGCCACGCCCGTCGGAGTCGAGGTCGAACGCGGTGATCTGTCCCACCTGAAGGCGGCGGAAGTAGACCGGGGAGCCGACATCGAGCGAGCCCACGTCCTCGCTCTTTAGCGTGAACTCGCGGCCCGGCACGTCGCTGGTGAATGCGGGCGGCGTCTCGAGCCCGACAAAGTCGTGGCGCGTCGCCGTCGCCGTGCCGGCATCGGTGGCGATGTACGAACCGGACAGCAGTGTGCCGAGGCCGGAAACGGACCCGCCCGAGATGCGCGGCCGCACCACCCAGAAACGCGTGTTGTCGACAAGCAGGCGTCCGGCGTCCTTGGCGATCTCGGCGGTCACCACCACGCGCTTGCTATCGGGCGAAAGCGCCACCGACTTGACCAAGCCGATGTCGACGTCCTTGAACTTGATCTTGGTCTTGCCGGCCTCCAGGCCCTCGCCGGTCTTGAAGCTGACGGTGATCGTCGGTCCCTGTTCGATCACGGCCTTCACCGCGAGCCAGCCGCCGATCAGCACGGCGATGATCGGCACGAGCCATATGAGCTGCAGGCGCCAGCGCGAGCGCGATGGCGACTTGGCGACGGCCTCGGGGAAGTCCGGGGTATCGGGGTCCTGGCCTGGACTGGTCATGGTTGATGCTCCGCTTCATCCCAGATCAGCCGCGGATCGAATGTCATCGCGGCGAACATGGTCAGTACCACCACCGCGCCGAAGGCGATGGCGGCGGGGCCGGCCTGGATCGTGGCCAGGGCCTTGAATTGCACCAGTGCGACGAGCACGGTGATTACGTAGATATCCAGCATCGACCAGCGGCCGACGAACTCCACCACGCGATAGATCTTCGTGCGGCGCTTCGGCGCGGAGGTGGAATGAAACTGCGTGGAGAAGGCCAGGTAGCCGAGCGCGAGGATCTTGAGCATCGGCACGGCAATGCTGGCAATGAACACCACGATCGCGAGCAGCCACGATCCTGACGTCCACAGGTATGCGACACCACTCAGGATCGTGTCGTTCTCCGCGCCGAACAGCGAGCTCGTGTACATGACGGGCAGCACGTTAGCGGGGATGTACAGCACGACGGCGGAAATCAGCAACGCCCAGGTGCGTGTCAGGCTCGCGGGTTTGCGGCTATGCAGCGTCGCGCCGCATCGCGGGCAGGCCAGCGCATGGTCGCGCGTGTGGGCGCTGGTCAGCAATCCGCAATCGTGGCACGAAAGCAGGCCACAATGCGCCGCCGTGATGGGGCCCGAAACGATTGGCGGTTCCAGGTGCGGGCGTGCGCCGCTGGTTGTGCGCACATCCGAGAATCGGACCCATAGCGAATGCGGGTCGAAGGCGGTATGGGCCCCGACCAGCACGAGCATTAGCGCGCCGAACGACCACAGCGCGACGCCGGGCACGACCGACGCGATGTGCGCGAGCTTGACCAGGGCCACCAGCAGGCCAAGGATCAGCACCTCGGTCATTCCCCAGGACTCGGCCTGATGGCAGAGCCTCAGCACCTGAGGCGCAAACCAGGGCTTGCGGCCCAGACGCAGCGGCAGCAGTACCCACAACATGCCCACCGTCTGCAGTACCGGCATCACGATGGTCGTGATCAGGACCAGGATTGCCAGCGGCCACATGCCGCCGTGAAACAGCACGCGCACTGCGCCAGCGAGTGTCGTTTGCACCAGCGTGCCGCTGACGGAGAGACCGACGATCGGATAGAGATTCGAAATGCCCAGCAGCACCAGCGCGCCGAGCGCGAGGGCCAGCGCCTGCTCCAGGCCGTCAGGGTGGTTGCGGGCAAGTTCGGCGTCGCAGCGGCAGCATCGCAGCGTGCCCTTGATGGGCACGGGCAATGCGCGCTGGAGCAGGTCGCATTCGGGGCAGGCGATCAGATCGGTGCGGGTCATGCGCCACCTCCGTGACGTGTTCGGCCTTGACGATCCTGCTTTGCCTGTTGACATCGCCGGTGCCGGAGTGGCTTCCTGGTCCTTTCCGCTTTGTACAGGCGTCAAGCCACCAGCGGCTCGTGGGAGCCACTGCAGCTAAGCCTATCAATCGACGCCTGGATCGGGTAGGGGACTTTGGTCCAGCATCGCCGGGCTACGCACGGGATATGCCCGGCGTAATCGGCGTAATCGGCGAGAGAAACAGCATGGATCAGCGCCCGGAGCGCTGATCCATCTGCCCCAGCACGTGCCGCGCGTGTCCCGAGCAGTCTTCGTCGTCGGCAAGGTTCTCGATGTCGTGGGCGAGCGCGAGCAGGTCGCGCCGGGTGCCAGCCAGCCGCTGTTCCAACAATTCGATCTCGCCGGCCTTGCGCCGCAATACCTCGATCAGTTTTTCGCGCGGCCAGTCATTGAGACGGGTCGGAAGGATGGCGCGGATTTCGTCGAGCGAGAAGCCGGCGTTCTGGGCCCGCAGGATGATTTCTAGCCGTGTCAGCGTTTCCGGGGCGTACTCACGGTAGCCATTGGCCTGCCGCTGTGCCGGCTGGAGCAGACCGCTTGCCTCGTAGAACCGAATGCGCGAGGCGGCCACGCCGCTCAGGCGTGCCAGTTCTCCAATCTTCATCTGCAGTGTTCCGGGGGACTTGACATTAAAGTTGACTTTAAGCTTAGGGTTACGCAGTCGTCAACGCAATGCGCAAATGCCTGCGAACCCCAGCCATGAAACTGTTCACGCCCCTTACCCTGCCCAACGGCGCAGTCATTCCCAACCGCCTGGCCAAGGCCGCCATGGAAGAGAACATGGCCGATGCGGACCATGCGCCATCTGACGCATTGCTACGCCTCTACGAAGCCTGGGCCGCGGGAGGCGCTGGCCTGATGCTTACGGGCAATGTCATGGTCGATCACCGGGCGATGACCGGACCGAATGGCGTCGTGCTGGAGAACGACGCCCATCTGGATCGCTTCCGGCAATGGGCGCGGATCGCGCGCGCCCACGGCGCCCACGTCTGGATGCAGATCAACCACCCCGGCCGCCAGATGCCCGCCGCGCTGGGGCAGACCACGCTGGCGCCGTCAGCGGTTCCGCTGGAACTGGGCGCGCTGTCCAAGCAGTTTCCTGTTCCCAGGGAGATGACCGCAGCCGACATCGACGATGTGCGCGAACGCTTCGTCCGCAGCGCGCAACTGGCCGAACAGAGCGGCTTCACTGGGGTGCAGATCCACGCGGCCCATGGCTATCTGCTCAGTCAGTTCCTGTCGCCGCTGGCTAACCGGCGACAGGACCAATGGGGTGGCCCGATCGAGAACCGCGCGCGTCTGCTGCTCGACATCGTACGTGCGGTGCGGCAGGCGGTGTCGCCGGCTTTTGTGGTGTCCGTCAAGCTGAACTCGGCCGATTTCCAGCGCGGGGGATTCAGCACCGATGACGCGAAGCGCGTGGTCGAACTGCTCAATCCGCTCGGCGTCGATCTGGTGGAACTGTCGGGCGGCAGCTACGAAGCCCCGGCCATGCAAGGGCAGGCGCGGGATGGGCGCACGCTCGAGCGCGAGGCGTACTTTCTGGCCTTTGCGCGTGATATCGCAGCCATCGCGCAGATGCCGCTGATGGTCACGGGTGGTATCCGCCGCCGCGCCGTGGCCGACCAGGTGGTCGATAGCGGCATTGCGATGGTTGGCATCGCCACCGCGCTGTCCATCGATCCCAATCTGCCGCGCGATTGGTTGGCGGGCAAGAACAACGCGCCCGCGCTCCGCCCGATCACATGGAAGAACAAGGTGCTGGGTTCGCTGGCCAACATGGCCGTGGTCAAGTTCCAGCTCAAGCGGCTTAGCCAAGGACGCGGCACGCATCCACGGGTCTCCCCGCTCAGGGCACTGGTCATGCAGCAAATGGCCAACGCCTGCCAGACAAGGCGTTACAAGCGCTGGATGATGGGGCGGGAGTTGGGCTGAGGGTAAGGGGCTGGCCCACTATCGCCCCTGATTCACGGCTTCGAATCCGGCGACGAGTGCATCGAGCAGATGGCGCACGGCGGGCACCATGCCGCGCCGCGTCGGAAAGATCGCGTGCACGAGCCCACTTGTCGAGGCCAGTTTGGGCAGCAGATGCAGCAGCCGGCCAGACTGCAGATCTTCTTCGATGAATTCCCTCGGCAGCATGGCCACGCCGACGCCGAGCATCGCGGCGATTCTCAGGCTTGCGATATCGTCCGTCGCGAGTCGGGGGCGATGGGCGAAAGCCTGCTCCTTTCCGCCGGCATCGACGAGATTCCAGACGTATCGCTCGTTATTGCTGGCCATGGCAATGGTCGGCCAGTCCTGTAGCGACTCGATCGAGGCCGGCGGGGCGTGCAGCCTTGCCAGTTCCAGACTTGCGACGAGGACGAACGTGGACAAGCCCAGTTGCCGGACCGCGAGGTCGGTGTCCTCCAGCGGCGCAGGCCTGACGCGGATCGCGAAGTCCAGCCCTTCCTCGATGACGTCGACGCGACGATTGGTGGCGTCGACAAGAACCTGCACCTGTGGGTTGTCGCGCACGTAACGGGATATGGTCTCGGCGACGCCCGAGCTGAGAAGCGCAACCGGGCAACTGATCCGCACGGTGCCCTGTGGCTGCGAGCGGGTCTGGTCGACGATCTCCTTGGCGGCCCTGGCTTCGGCCACCACCGCAAGGCAGTGCTGGTGAAAGCGTCGCCCGGTCTCCGTCAACGACAGGCTGCGGCTGGTGCGGTTCAGCAGGCGCACGCCAAGCGCCTCTTCCAGCGCGCGGATGCGCCGGCTCAGTTTCGATGTCTGCTGGCCAAGGCTACGGGCGGCGGCAGTGAAGCTGCCGCGATCCACCACTTCGGCGAACAGCCGAAGGTCATTGAGGTCCGGGATCTGATCCATGTGAGGAGGCGCTTCAGGATGATCAGATCATCCTACTGGTGGCAACGATGCTTTGCAAACTCGGACATTTCGCCGATGTCGTTGCTTGTCTAGCATTCATCCCAACCAGAGATCACGTTAGTTCATGCGGGTCGATGGGTGAGCCGGCCGATTGCGGACGGCCTGACCGAGGGGATGGAAATGCTCGTACACCGGCGTTGGGAATCACTGGATGCAGCCGATCATGGCTGGCTCCGCGCGAAGCACCACTTCCAGGTCGATGCCGCTGGCAACCCCGCGCATCACCCGCTTGGCTCGCTGATTGTCTGGAATGACGACGAGATTGCGGTCGGTGCCGGCTTTCCGCTTCATGGGCACCGCGACATGGAGATCGTCACGTATGTCCGCCAGGGGACGCTCGAACACCGCGACACGCTGGGCTCCATCGGCACGATCCGGGCGGGAGAGGTCCAGGTGATGAGTGCGGGCCGTGGCATTCGTCACGGCGAGTCCAACCGCGGCAGCGAGCCGCTCAGGCTCTATCAGATCTGGCTGCTGCCGCGCGAACGTGGCGGCGACCCGCGATGGGAGACCCGGCCTGTTCCCGAGGCAGGCCGATCCGGACGCTTCGCGGTACTGGCCAGTGGATTCCCCGGCGACGGCGACGCGCTGCCGATCCGTGCGAGTGCTCGACTTCTCGCCGCGACGCTCGGGCCCGGCGATCGCCTCACACATTCATTCGCTCCACACAGCAACGCTTACCTCGTGGTGGCTTCGGGACGTATCGCCGTGGATGGCGAGTTCGTCGGGCTACGCGATGGGGTGGCGATCACGAATGCTGCATCCATCGACGTCGCGGCGCTTGAACACTCTGAACTGGTGATGGTGGAAACCCGTTGAGAGTCACTTGATCCATCCACCTCGAAGCATTTTCGTCTGAAAGGACATGACCATGGAACACAACAAGTACTACCCGCTACTCGGCCGCATCATGCTCGGTGCGCCATTTCTCATGAGCGGTCTCGGAAAACTGGCCGCATATGGCGGCACCGTTGGCTATATTTCCGCAGTCGGCCTGCCTGTGGCACCGCTGGCGTACCTGATCGCGGTGGCGGTCGAGGTGGGCGGCGGCATGATGCTGTTGTCGGGCTATCAGGTGCGTGCGGCGTCGCTAGTGATGGCGGCATTCTGCGTGGCGACAGCCGTTTTCTTCCATCACAACTTCGCCGATCAGAATCAGATGATTCACTTCCTGAAGAACCTGATGATCGCGGGCGGCCTTTTGCAGATCGCCAGCTTTGGCGCGGGCGCATGGAGCCTGGACGCGCGTCTTGCGGGGCCGGCGTCGCACAAGACGGCGTTGCGGGCGAACTGATATCGGCGATTGCTTGGCAAGCATGACGAATTGCCTGCAGGAGGCAACCAATGCAGAACAGTATTCCAACGCTGTTGCGGCGCAATCTTGAAGAGGTCTTCGGCGAAATCGATCCGGCGCGCAGGCGCCGCGCCATCGACGACATCTTCACTGACGACAGCGTGTTCTACGATCCGAACAGCGGTATCCATCGTGGCCGCGACGCGATCGACAGGATTGCAGGTGTTATTAAGGCGTCGCATCCGGACTTCCGGTATCAGCCGATTGCCGAGCCCGAGGTGGCGGGGGACGGCGGGCGCATTCGATGGGTATCGGGGCGTCCTGGCGAAGCGCCTGCCTATGCGGGCACCGACTTCATCGTTACCAGGGACGGCCGCATTGTTGCCGTTTATCTCTTCTTCGACGAACTGCCTTGAGTCGTGGCGCGCCTGCCTCAAAAGGCTGATGCTGCCGAATCCCTCCGGCGTTGCCGGAACCATAGAAACCTCATGAAGGAGTCTGCAAATGTCCAAGGTCCTGGTGCTGTATTACTCCACCTACGGGCACGTGGAAGCCCTGGCGGAGGCGGTCGCTGAAGGCGCTCGCGCCACCGGCGCTACCGTCGACGTCAAGCGGGTACCGGAAACGGTGCCGGCGGCGGTAGCCGAGGCCTCCCACTTCAAGGTCGACCAGAAAGCGCCGGTAGCCACGGTAGAGGATCTGGCTAACTACGACGCCATCGTGGTCGGCACACCAACGCGCTTCGGGCGCATTTCCTCGCAGATGGCGGCGTTTCTCGATCAGGCCGGTGGCCTGTGGATGCGCGGCGTGCTGAACGGCAAGGTCGGTGGCGCTTTCACGTCAACTGCCACTCAGCACGGCGGGCAGGAAGCCACGCTGTTCTCGATCATTGCCAACCTGCTGCACTTCGGCATGACCATCGTCGGTTTGCCGTACAGCCATCAAGGGCAGATGACGCTGGATGAAATCGTCGGCGGGTCGCCGTATGGCGCGACGACCATTGCTGGCGGACAAGGGCAGCGTCAGCCGAGCGCCATCGAACTCGAGGGTGCGCGCCACCAGGGCGAACTGATCGCGAAGACCGCGAACAAGCTGTTCGGCTGAGGATGTGCATCGCTAGCTGAGCGGCCTGCCGGAGGCAGTCGGACAGGGGGCGCCTTGCCGTGCGTCGCTTCCTTTTCGCCCATGGCGGGAAGGAAGCGACATGCGTTCCCGGCGCGCTCGGGTGCTAGAAGTTATGCCGCATGGCCAGCGCGAAGGTCTGTGGATCGGCGCCGGCCTTCACGCCCAGGCCGTTGATGGCGAAGTCATAGAGGGCGTTCCGCTTGTTGTTGATCCGGCTGTAGTAGGTATAGATCGACGTGCGCTTGGAAAGCGGATAGTCGTAGCCAACAGTGATCTGCGTGGCGCCGGTTTCGGGGCCGGCATGGAATGAACCGATTGTCTCGGTCGCATTGCCCGTGCCGTTGCTGGCGAACGTGAAGCCGATCTTCACGCTGCCGGGGCCGAGCTTCTGGACCAGTGAGGTGTAGTAGCTGTTGCGCGTCAGGTCACCGGTGGCCGTGCGATAGTGCAATCGCTCGTACACCAGGGCGATCGTCGTCGTGGGGAACTGGTAGGAGACGCCGACCTTCATGCCATCGTCGTTACGGCCGGCGGTCTGATAGTGCTGATGGATCTCGTAGGCCATCGACACACTGAGCGGGCCGTGTTCGTACGCACCCGCGAACGAGTACAGCGCCGGATTGCGCGGCACGCTGATCTTCTCTTCCGGCAGGCCCCAGGTCATCGCGCCGCTTAACCCGTGCCATTGCGGCGACTGGTAATGCAGGGAGTTCTGCTGGCGCCGGTCGAACGAGTTGGTGTTCTGGACGTTGTCCGTGGTGGCGGCCGCGCCATTGCCCATGATCGACATATAGCCGGCGGTGGTCGGGTAGTAGGGGTCGAGGGTCTTGGTCGAAGTGGTATAGGCCGTATCCCAGTTGCCCATGAATACGGTGCCATACGGGCTGGCCATGCCGAGCCGCGTGTCGCGTGCGGCGATCTGCCCCGCGCCGGTGTCGATCGACAGCGTGCTCTCGACCTGCCAGATGGCCTTGAGCCCATACCCGAGCGCTTCCTCGCCGCGAATACCGAAGACGGACCGGTTGTTGGTCAGCCGCGCAGTGCCGCCCAGGTGGGTGCCGTCGGTCGCGGTGGAGGCTGACGCGTACTCGACGGCCGTATTGAGTCGCCCGTAAATCACAACGGATGACTGGGCGTTGGCCGTGCCGACCAGGCAGGTGGCCGAGGCCGATAGCGCCGCTATCGTCGCCAGGGGGCGCATCCAGTGCCACACGCCAACTCTTGTCATCTCGCGCTCCCCCGTTGGTTTGATTCCTATAGTAGTGAAGCGTCGCACGGACGGGAATCGACGCTGATCGATAGAGGGACCATTAGAAGGGAATCATGGCGCTCGAGAACCAGAAACCTATTCCGACCAGCATGCACGGCGGTGTGCTGTCGTTTGTCGCAGGCTTTGTCGATGTGGTTGGCTTCATCGCCCTGTTCGGGCTGTTCACGGCCCACGTGACCGGCAACTTCATCATGATCGGCGTGGAGTTGACCGGGAACTCGGACGGATTGGCGACCAAGCTGCTGGCACTGCCGGCCTTTGTCGTCGCAGTGGCCGCCACACGTGTGCTCGAGTCGAATTTCGCGAGACGCCAGCGTCCCGTGGTTGCGCTGCTGCTCGCCATCGAATGCTTGTTCCTGCTGCTGTTCATCGGCACCGGGCTTTGGGCGAAGGCTGGCGCTGGCCTGACTGCCAATGCATTGCCGTCCACGCTTGCGGGAATGCTGGCCGTGGTGGCCATGGGTATCCAGAACGCGTTGTCCCGTACCGCGCTGGCCGATCTGGGGCCAACCACCATCATGACTGGCAACACTACCCAGGTCGTGATCGATCTCGTCGATCTGACTTCCGCCAGCCCGGAACAGACCGGGGCGATCGTCACGCGGCTGCGCAAGATGCTGCCAGCCGTAGTGGGGTTTGCCGCCGGCGCGGTGCTCGGCGCGCTTGCCTATCAGGCGGTCAGTTTCTGGTGCGTCTTTCTGCCGGTGCTGCTGCTGGCGGCGGTGTGTCGCCAGCGTTGGCCCGGCAGGGTGGCGCTGGCCTGAATCGAGGTTCGCCTGCCGTCGAAATTTTGCCTTTTTAGTTTGAAATATTTTGGTGTACCATCCGCATACATTAACGTCGTCAACGTATGCAAAAAATGGAAGCCAATAAGTTTCGCCCGCTGGCTGGCGTAAAAGTGCTTGAGTTGTCACAGATTCTGGCCGGCCCCACCTGTGGGCTGATGCTTGGCGATCTCGGGGCCGACGTGGTCAAGATCGAGCGATTTCCCGCCGGGGACGACGCGCGGAAGTACCGCCGGCAGGGCGACAGCGGATTGCCGCCTTCCTTCCTGATTGTCAATCGTGGCAAGCGGTCGCTCGGACTCGACCTGCGCAAGGAAGAGGGCAAGGCGGTGCTCAAGCGGATGGTTGCCCAGGCCGATGTGCTGACTGAGAACTTTCGTCTGGGAGTGATGGAGAAACTGGGCCTTGGCTACGACGTGCTGCGCGAGGTGAATCCGGCCCTGATCTACTGCTCGATCACCGGATACGGACGGACGGGGCCGCTCGCCAGCAAAGGTGGTTTCGACCTGATTCTGCAGGCGTTCTCGGGGCTCATCAGCGTGACAGGAGAGCCCGGCCGCGACCCGGTCAAGCCGGGCATGTCGATCGCCGACGTCAATGCCGGCATCCTGGCCGCATTCGGTATCCTGGCGGCGTACATCAACCGGCTACGCACGGGCGAGGGCTCGCGCGTCGAGACCTCGCTGCTGCAGGCATCGATGCAGCAGCTTTACTGGTACGCGGCGGCCTACTTCTCGACCGGGGCGATTGCGAAGCCGGTCGGCACGGCGCATCCGCTCATCGCGCCTTACCAGGTGTATCAATGCGCTGATGGCGGTATCGCGCTCGGGGGCGCCAATCAGACCAACTGGGAGCGCATCGCCGATGTGCTGGGCCATCCGGAGTGGAAGGCCGATCCGCGTTTCGACAGCGCGGCGGAAAGACTCGCGCGCCGTGCCGAGCTCGAACTGCTGATCACCGATGTCCTGAAGGGCGCGCCGGTGGCGACGTGGGTGGAGCGATTCGATGCCGTGGGGGTGCCTGTCGGCCCGGTTCAGAACGTGGCGCAGGCACTGGAGCATCCGCAGGCGAAGGCAGTCGGGATGGTCGTGGAAGCCCGCAAGCCAGGCGGCGGCATGACGCGCGCGCTGGGGCTACCCGTCCTGTTCGACGGGGGCAACGCCAGTTCGACCGGCCCGGCCCCCGCGCTGGGCGAGCATTCCAGTTCAGTGCTGCGGGAGTTTGGATTTGCCGCGGGAGAGATCGAGGACCTGCTGCGCAACGCCGTGGTCCACGACTGCGCTCATCCGGTCGCGGCGTGATGCGCGTGAGGTGTTTACGGGCGACGTCCGCGGCCGACCGCCGCGCCATCGTCGGGCATCGCCGCGATCATGTCGGCATAGACATTGCCGCCCGCGGAGATGTGCCGGACCATCGCTTCGGCGGCGCCATCCTCGTCGCCAACCTTGATCGCGTCGAGCACGGCCTTGTGCTCGGCCAGCGATGCGCGAACGCGCGCGGGGTGCTCGAAGCGGTAGTCCCGCATGCCACGCATCCGCGCGCGCATGGTGCGGATCTGCTTGGCCAGGATGTCGTTGCGGCTGCCCTCGTAGAGCACGCCATGGAATTCGTCGTTGGCGGCGCGGTAGGCCTCGGCATCTCCCTGCGCGGCCGCGCACGCTTCGTACGCGGTCGCCAGCGCGTCACGCTCCGCCGGCGTCATGCGGCGCGAGGCGAGGCGGGCGGCAAGCGATTCCAGCTGGACCAGGATCTCACTCAGCGCGACGTAGTCGCGCAATGTAATCGACGACACGATCGCGCCCTGGCGCGGCACCAGGGTGACGAGTCCCGCCGAGGCGAGCTGGATCAGAGCCTCGCGCGCGGGCGTGCGGGACACGCCGAAACGGTCGATCAGTTGCTGTTCATCGATCTGGGTGCCGCTCGGCAGGTGCCCGGACAGGATTTCCTGCTCTATCTCGGACCTGATGGTCTCGGTGCGGCTCTTCTTTTCTTCCGACATGCCTGTGTTCATCGCTGTAGATGTGGCGATTCTACGCTGCTGCCGGCGCTTGCTGACCGTCTTCCGGCTCGGAATTCGATCTTTTTCGCCGTTTATGTACACATAACGTCAGCTTGTGCATGCATGGATTTGCTGCGTGAGCGCCCTTATGTCTCTACGCCTTTACACACCTTCATCCCCAAACCTTCCATGACCGACACATCCGGATTGCCCTCGCTCGCCATCGAAGGGCGAGTCGCCACCATCACATTCCAGCGCCCCGACGTCGCCAATCGCCTTGGGCCCGATGACCTTGACGAGATTCATCGCCATATCGAAACGGTGAACGCCAGCGAAGCGCTCGTCCTGCGGATTCGTGGCACTGGCAAGTACTTCTGCAGCGGCTTCGATATCGGCAAGCTCGCGGCGGGTCAGCGTGGCTCGGGCTTTGAAGAACTCGTCAACGCGGTCGAGGACTGCCGGCCCGTCACCATCGCCGCGCTAAACGGTGGTGTCTATGGCGGCGGCACTGATCTCGCTCTCGCGTGCGACTTCCGCGTAGGCGTACCGACAACGGACATGTTCATGCCCGCGGCGCGTCTCGGCCTGCATTTCTACAAGCGTGGCATGGAGCGATACGTGACCAGGCTCGGCCTGGACACGGCCAAGCGGCTCTTCCTGACCGCGGCCCGGCTCCAGTCGGACGAACTGCTGCACTGCGGTTTTCTGACATCGCTGGTCGACGCTGCCGACCTCGACGCGAACGTCGATGCGCTGAGCGAAACGGTCGCCAGCATGGCGCCGCTCGCGGTGCTTGGCATGAAAAAACATCTCAACCGGATTGCGCGGGGCGTGCTCGATGTCGAGGAACTGGCTGTCGACGTTGCACGCGCCGCGCAATCGGCTGACATCAAGGAGGGCGCGCTGGCCTGGAGGGAAAAGCGCAAACCAAGGTTCCAGGGCAACTAGTCCAGGGAGCCGGCTTTCATCAGTAGAACCGAAATGGAGACAGAAGCATGAAGATTGCGAAGGCATCGAGGGTATGCATCGCCGCCGCGTTGCTGGTGCCGATGACGCTGGCGTGGGCGCAGGGTCCTGCCGCGTATCCAACCAAACCGATCCGGCTGATCGTCGGTTTCCCGCCGGGCGGTGGTGCGGACGCTGTGGCGCGCATCGTCGCGGAAAGAATGTCCCGGGACCTGGGGCAGAGCATCATCATCGACAACAAGCCCGGCGCCGGCACGACCATCGCGGCGGAAGCGGCAGCCCGTGCCGAGCCCGATGGCTATACGGTCTTCATGGGTAGCGCGAACCTCTTCGGAGCGGACAAGGTCCTCTACAAGAAGATTCGCTACGACGGGCAGAAGGACTTCACGCCGATCTCGCGCTGGACCATCGCGCCGATGATCCTGGCGGTGAATAACGATATCGGTGTGAAGTCGGTGCAGGAACTGATCGCCAAGGCGAAGCAGAATCCCGGCAAGTACTTCTATGCGTCGTCCGGCAGCGGCGGGGCGCCGCATATGGCTGGCGTCTACTTCAACAAGCTCGGCGGCACGCGGATGGAGCACGTGCCGTTCAAGGGCGGCGCGCCGGCGGTGACGGCCGTGATTGCTGGCGATGCGCAGATGATCTTCGCCACACCGCCGTCGGTGCTGCCGATGGTGGAGACCGGCAAGCTCAAGGCGCTGGCTGTGACGTCGGAGAAGCGGTCGACGTTGCTGCCGAACCTGCCGACGGTGTCGGAGAGTGGCGTCAAGGGCTACGACTTCACGTTCTGGTTTGGGTTGTTTGGCCCGGCCAATCTGCCGCCCGATGTGGTGCGCAAGCTCTTCACCGCAAGCCAGAAGGCATTGAGCGATCCCGAGGTGGTGCAGAAGCTTGCGGTGCAAGGCAATGAGGCGCTGCCTTCTGCGTCGCCGGACGAATTCCGCAAATGGGCGTTGGCGGAAGGGGCCAAGTCCAAGCAATTGATTGAGCAGTCTGGCGCACATCTGGACTAGGCTGGGCGGAGCCGGGCCGCCAGGCCCATGGCCAATGGCGGAAATAGTGACGATTCAGGCGTTTGACTTTTTAAGACGACTGGTCATATTATTTCCGCCATGGCTCGTACTTCAGACAAGACCGACATTCCGAACCGCCTGACCAAGGCGGGTCGCGAACTGTTCTCCCACCACGGCTACAACGCCACCGGCATCCAGCAGATCACCGATCACGCTGGCGTGCCGAAGGGCTCGTTTTACAACCACTTCGAAAGCAAGGAAGCGTTCGCGGCAGCGATCATCGCGGAATACGCCGATTATCTGCACCGGTCATGGGAAGCCATGATGGAGGACGCCCCGCCCGAGCCGATGGCGGCGATCCGCTATGTCTTCACGCGGATGATTGCCTATCACGAATGCTGTCCCACGCAGGCGGGTTGCCTGATCGGCAACTTCGCTGCCGAGATCGCCTTGACGAGCGATACTTGTCGGGCCGTGCTGCAGGACGCCCAGTTCGCCTGGCGCGAACGGCTGGCCGGCATGATCAGCCTCGCCCAGGCGCATGGTGAAATCCGTGCCGATATCGCGTCAGCCGAGCTCTCGGGGCTCGTCTGGGATACGTGGGAGGGCGCCTTGCTACGTATGAAGATTGAACGCTCGGTTGCCCCGCTGCGCCGCAGCGTCGACCTGATGTTCGACCACCTGTTCCAGCCGGCCGCCGCGGCCGGCATCCACCACAGTCCAACCTTGGAGTAAGTCATTTATGGGTGCACAGACCGAAGCATTCCTCACCGAAGCCCTGTTTCAGCCGATCAAGCTGGGCCGTATCGAACTCGCCAACCGCATGGCCATGGCACCGCTCACGCGCAGCCGCGCCGATGACGATCTGGTGCCGACCGAGATGGTGGTCGAGTACTACCGCCAGCGCGCCAGCGTCGGCCTGATCATCGCCGAAGCCACGCAGGTTTCGGAGACTGCCCAGGGCTACACGAACACCCCCGGCGTCTATACGCCCGAGCAGATCGCGGCCTGGAAGACGGTGACCGACGCCGTGCACGCGCAAGGCGGCAAGATTTTCCTGCAGATCTGGCACACGGGTCGCATGTCGCACTCGCATTTCCAGCCGGACAATCAGGCACCGGTGGCGCCTTCGGCCATTGCGGCCAATGCCAAGACGTATATCAACGGCCAGGGCTATGTCGAATGCTCGCTGCCGCGCGCGCTGGAAGCTTCGGAGATTCCGGAGATCGTGAATGACTTCCGCGTCGCCGCGGCCAACGCGATCAAGGCTGGCTTCGATGGCGTCGAAGTGCATGGCGCGCACGGCTATCTGCTCGATGCCTTCCTGCGCGATGGCACGAACAAGCGTACCGACGCCTACGGCGGTAGCATCGAGAACCGCGCCCGCTTCCTGCTTGAAGTCATGGCGGCGGTGACTGCCGAAATCGGTGCCGATCGCGTGGGTGTCCGACTGGCGCCGGTGTCGCCGGTCAACGACGCGGTGGAAAGCAATCCGCAGCCGCTGTTCGAGTACGTCGTGCGTGAGCTGGAAAAACTCCATCCGGTGTACATCCACGTGGTCGAAGGCTACACGGGTGGCCCGCGCGACAATGTGCCGTTCGACTACGAGGCGCTGCACCGCCTGTACTCGGGCGTGTGGATGCTCAATAACGGCTACAGCAAGGAAATGGCCGAGGAAGCGATCCGCGCCGGCCGTGCCGACATGGTCTCGTTCGGCCGCAAGATGATCACCAACCCCGACCTGCCGCGCCGCTTCCGTGAGAACCAGCCGCTGAACAGTCCGTTCGAGGACGCGTCGCTCTACGGCGGTACTGGCCCGCACGGCTACGTCGACTATCCGGCATTGGCCTGATCTTCGGTCTCGCGCGCTCTACGGGCGGGTTTGCATCCGGACCTATGTCCGGATGTCCATAGGTCCTTACGTCCTTAGAGGCGCTATCACAATGAAGCGAAGCGGTTCTGGCTAGGGTGAAGCAGGGGTTTCGGCTCGTATGCGAGCCGCCTGCGGAACGGCATGTGCCTGCGAGCACATGCGCGCCCTGCAAGGGCGCGGCCGCAGACAGTACAAGTGGACCGGCCAAGGCCGCGCAACGACGCCAGAATCATTTTGATAGCGCCTCTTAGGTCCGGAGGGCCGCAAGCTTGACGTAGAGCGTGCTTCTTGAAATCCCCAGCGTTCTGGCGGCCTTTGAAAGGTTGCCGCGCGCATCGTTGATGGCGGCGCGTATCGCCTGCCGCTCCAGATCGTCGAGGCGGCCAGACGCTGCCGACATCGGCATCGGGGCCGGTGCCATCGCGTCTCCGGCCGGTCCGGATTCGACTAGGGAGGACAACATCGACACATCGATGCCATTGTTCTCGCCGAGCGCGAACATCACCTCGAATACGTTCTGCAGTTCACGAATATTCCCGGGCCAGCGATAGCGCACCAGTGTCTGATAGACCGACGGTTCGATCTGCTTCGGCGCGCACCCGTACTTGCGCGCGAGCTTGTGGTTGAGGTGATCGACGATGGACTCGATATCGCCAGGCCGGTCGCGTAGGGCCGGAAGCTGCAGACTGACCGCGCAGAGACGGTGGTACAGATCCTCGCGAAAGCGCCCGGCGGCAATCTCCTTCTGCAGATCGCGGTTGGTCGCGGCGACAAGTCGGACCGATACCTGCCGCTCCCTCGTATCCCCCAGGCGAACCACCACGCCATCCTGCAGCACACGCAATAGATGCGGCTGCATGTCGAGCGGCATCTCGCCGATCTCGTCGAGGAACAGCGTGCCGCCTGCGGCCTGTTCGAATTTTCCCGGATGGCCGCCGCGACGCGCCCCCGTGAAGGCGCCTTCCGCGTAGCCAAAGAGCTCGCTGGCCAGCAATTCGCGCGTCAGGGCGCCGCAATTCACGGCAACGAATGGACCGTCGGGCCGCTTGCCAGACCGATGCAACGCGCGCGCGAACAGCTCCTTGCCCGCGCCGGTCTCACCGACCAGCAGCACGGGCAGATCGAGCGACGCGATACGGCGGGCGCGTGCCTTGGTGGCGGCGAGAATTTCGCTCTCGCCGATGATCTCGGTGAACGCGTCATCCGTTGTCACCGCAGTCGGGGTGGCGGGGAGTGAAATGCTGGTCCGGCCCGGGCGTGCCGCGAGTGGAATCACGAGCATCGTGCCGAGCAGTCCTTCGCGATCCTTGACCGTGTGAAGCCATTCGGGCCGCAGCCAGCCCGGGCGCTGATGTATTTGATCGCCTTCCGGCAGTGTGAGATCGAGCCCTGGTATCGCGTTGCCGGTCTCCAGCGCGAAACATACGCCATGGGCATCCCGCGCCGCCTGCGCGCGGCCGTGGATACGAACGACACGGCCGCGGAAATCGGCAAGGACCACGCAGTCGCTGGCATAGCGCACGAAATCATCGATGGAGCGGGCTAGCAGGCGCTCGTGCATCGCCATGTCGCGCCGCGCCAGTTCGCTCTCGATCTGCCGGGCCGCCGCCACCACCAGACCGAGGGTGTGCCCGTGGAATGACTCCTTCACCCCCGATACATCAACGACGCCAAGCAGGTGACGTCCGAACGGATCGAGTATCGGCGCGGCGGCGCAGGTCCAGCGTTTGACGTCCCAGCAGAAATGCTCGCTGGCATGGATCTGCACCGGCGCGACGGTGGCGATTGCGGTGCCGATGGCATTGGTGCCGATCACTTCCTCGCTCCAGCATCCGCCCATGGCAAGGTTGACTTCCTCGCCGACGCTGCGCACGCGGGTCGAGCCATTGAGCTGAAGGATGGTGCCGTCGGTGTCGCTGAGCATGATCAGCGTGCCGCATTCGCGCAAGATGTCGCGCAGGCCTTCGAGCGCCGGACCCGCTGCGTCGCAGAGGTCGCGGTTTTGCGTGCGCAGTTGTCGAAGGCGATCGTCGGCGGCGCCCGGCGCCGAATGCAGGGTCGGGTCGACAGCTTCGGAACGACACCGCTGCCAGGAAGCGAGGACAACTCTGCGCACACCGTCCCCTTCATGTGGATGATGGGGATGGTCCCGCAGGAAGCGTTCCCAGGCCGAGGCCACGACAGGTTCGTCGCTGATGCGGGGGACCAGAGTGCCGTAGTGGGTGAACGGCATGGGACGATCACTCTCAGTTGATTCCGGCAACCGTAGCCCCACGCTTTTCGCAAGTCAACAATTCTCTTTGCAATCAAGGGTTTGTGCTGTGCAGCAGGGGCGCGAAAGTGTCCGGATTCCGGACACTTTCGCGTAGGCGTCCGGAAACTGCACAGCTTCGGGCGATGTTTGCCCCATGCCCGAACCCCCAAGTCGGCGCCGGCAAGGCATTGATTTCAATCACATGTGATCGGCTCCTGCAGGTGCCAATGCCGCCTGGCATGTCCCTTGCCATGAAGGGTGTGTGGGAACTCCCACGACGATGACACCAATGACAGGAGACAACATGCAACCCCACTCCACCGTACAGGTGATGGGCATCGATGCAGGCGGCACGATGACCGATACATTCTTCGTGCGCTCGGACGGCCGGTTCGTGGTCGGCAAGGCGCAGAGCAACCCCGGCGACGAATCGCTGGCCATCTACAACTCGTCGGAGGATGCGCTGGCGCACTGGGAGCGCACCGTGGACGACGTCTACCCGGAACTACTGACCTGCGTGTACTCCGGCACGGCCATGCTCAACCGCATTCTTATGCGCAAGGGCCTGGACGTCGGCCTTATCTGCAATCGCGGCTTCGAGCAGATCCATTCGATGGGGCGCGCGCTGCAGAGCTATCTGGGCTACGCGCTGGAGGACCGCATTCACCTGAACACGCATCGCTACGACGAACCGCTGGTGCCTGTCTCGCGCACGCGTGGCGTGACCGAGCGCACCGATGTGCAGGGCAAGGTCGTCATTCCGCTGCGGGAGGAAGAAGTCCGGCAGGCCACGCGGGAACTGGTGGAGGCCAAGTCGCAGGCGATCGTCATCTGCCTGCTGCAATCCCACAAGAACGAGTCCAGCGAACAACGTGCGCGCGACATCGTGCAGGATGAACTGGCGAAGCTGAAGGTCGATGTCCCGGTGTTTGCGTCGGTGGACTATTACCCGTCGCGCAAGGAAAGCCACCGGATGAACACCACCATCCTGGAGGCCTACGGCGCGGAGCCCTCGCGGCAGACGCTGAAGAAGGTCAGCGACCGCTTCAAGAAACACGGTGCCAAGTTCGATCTGCGTGTGATGGCCACCCATGGCGGCACGATCAGCTGGAAGGCGAAGGAGCTGGCGCGGACGATCGTGTCGGGGCCGATTGGTGGCGTGATCGGATCAAAGCTCCTGGGCGAGGCGTTGGGCGACGAGAACATCGCATGCTCGGACATCGGCGGCACCAGCTTCGACGTAGCGTTGATCACCAAGGGCAACTTCGCGATCAAGTCGGATCCCGACATGGCGCGCCTGGTGCTGTCGCTGCCGCTGGTGGCGATGGACTCCGTGGGCGCGGGCGCTGGCAGCTTCGTGCGGCTGGACCCGTACAGCAAGTCGATCAAGCTCGGGCCCGACAGCGCCGGCTACCGCGTGGGTACCTGCTGGCCGGAGAGCGGGCTGGATACGGTCACCGTTTCCGACTGCCACGTGGTGCTCGGCTATCTGAACCCGGAGAACTTTCTTGGCGGTGCGATCAAGCTCGATGTGGCACGCGCCCGCCAGCACATCAAGGCACAGATCGCGGACCCGCTCGGGCTGTCGGTCGAGGACGCGGCGGCGGGGGTCATCGAATTGCTGGACCTTACGCTGTCGGAGTACCTGCGCGCCAACATCAGCGCCAAGGGCTACAACCCGGCCGAGTTCACGTGCTTTTCTTACGGCGGCGCGGGCCCCGTGCATACCTACGGATACACCGGCGGCGTCGGTTTCAAGGACGTGGTGGTGCCGGCCTGGGCTGCCGGCTTCTCGGCCTTCGGCTGCGCCTGCGCGGACTTCGAGTATCGCTACGACAAATCGGTGGATCTCGGTGTCGCGCAGTTCGCGCCGGACGGCAGCAAGGAGACCGCGTGCCGGATCCTGCAGGAGGCGTGGTCGGAACTGGCCGTCAAGGTGATTGAGGAGTTCCGGGCCAATGGCTTCGATGCCAGGGACGTCGTGTTGATCCCGGGCTACAAGATGCAGTACATGGGGCAGCTCAATGATCTTGAGATCGTCTCGCCGGTAGCCACTGCGTCGTCCGCCGAGGACTGGGACCGCATCGTCGACGCGTTCGAGAACACCTACGGCCGCGTCTACGCCAGTTCGGCACGCTCGCCGGAACTGGGCTTCTCGATCACGGGGGCCATCCTGCGCGGCATGGTGGTCACGCAGAAGCCCGTGCTGCCAGAGGACCCGGACGCCGGTCCAACACCGCCCAGGGAGGCCTACCTGGGCGTACGGCCTTTCTACCGCCACAAGACATGGATGGATGCCGCGCTCTGGAAGATGGAGTCGCTCAAGGCCGGCAACCACATCGTGGGTCCAGCCATCATCGAATCCGACGCCACCACGTTCGTGGTGCCGGGCGGCTTCGAAACCACGATCGACAAGCACCGCCTGTTCCATCTCAAGGAAGTCAAATAAGGAGACACATCATGAACATGATGAGCAACAAGGAAGTCGGGTTCGCCGATCTGTTGAAGAACGGCCAGACCCTCAAGGAATTTCGCGACGACATCCTCGCCCGCACCCAGGAATCGGGCCACTACAACGGCCTTACCAGCCTGGACTTCCGGGACAGCGACCCGATCGGCTATGAGAAGCTGTTCTCCAAGCTGCGGGGTGGACTGGTCCATGCGCGTGAAACCGCCAAGAAGATTGCCGCCAGCCCGATCGTCGAGCAGGAGGGCGAGCTCTGCTTCACGCTGTATAACGCGGTCGGGGACTGCGTGCTGACCTCCACCGGTATCATCATCCACGTAGGAACGATGGGTGCGGCGATCAAGTACATGATCGAGAACAACTGGGAGGCCAACCCCGGCATCTATCCCGGCGACATGTTCACGAACAACGACTGCTCCATCGGCAACGTGCACCCGTGCGACATCGCCACGATCGTGCCGATCTTCTGGGAAGGCAGGCTGATCGGCTGGGTGGGCGGCGTGACCCATGTCATCGACACGGGCTCCGTAACGCCGGGCTCCATGTCCACGGGCCAGACGCAACGATTCGGCGACGGCTACATGATCACGTGCCGCAAGACGGGCGCGAACGATGTGCCGTTCCGCGACTGGCTGCATGAGTCGCAGCGCTCGGTACGCACGCCGAAGTACTGGATTCTCGACGAACGGACCCGCATCGCCGGCTGCCACATGATTCGCGAGCTGGTGGAGGAGGTGATCCGCGCCGACGGTATCGAGGCCTACGAGAAGTTCGCCTACGAAGTCATCGAGGAAGGCCGCCGCGGGCTCCAGAGCCGCATCAAGGCCATGACGCTGCCTGGCAAGTACCGCAAGGTCTCATTCGTCGACGTGCCGTACAAGCATCCGGACGTGCAGGTCTCCAACGCCTTTGCCAAGCTCGACTCCATCATGCATTCGCCGGTGGAAATGACGATCCGCCCCGACGGCAAGTGGCGCCTGGATTTCGAAGGCGCGAGCCGCTGGGGTTGGCACACGTTCAATGCGCACCAGGTGGCCTTCACCTCGGGCATCTGGGTGATGATGTGTCAGACCCTGGTGCCGACCCAGCGTATCAACGACGGCGCCTACTTCGCCACCGAGTTCCGGCTACCCAAGGGAACATGGTGCAATCCCGATGACCGGCGCACCGGCCATGCGTATGCCTGGCATTTCCTGGTGTCCGGCTGGGCGGCGCTGTGGCGTGGTCTCTCTCAGTCGTACTTCAGCCGTGGCTATCTGGAGGAAGTGAACGCGGGCAACGCCAATACTTCCAACTGGTTGCAGGGTGGCGGCATCAACCAGGATGGCGAGATTCACGCGGTCAACAGCTTCGAGGCCAGCTCTTGTGGCACAGGCGCGTGCGCGGTCAAGGACGGTCTCAATCACGCCGCTGCCATCTGGAACCCCGAAGGCGACATGGGCGACATCGAGATTTGGGAGATGGCCGAGCCATTGCTCTACCTGGGCCGGAACGTCAAGGCCAACTCCGGCGGCTACGGCAAATATCGCGGCGGTTGCGGCTTCGAGACCCTGCGAATGGTCTGGAACGCCCAGGACTGGACGATGTTCTTCATGGGCAACGGCTTCATGAACAGCGACTGGGGCATGATGGGTGGCTATCCATCGGCCACCGGGTATCGCTTCGAAGCGCACCGCACCGGGCTGGAACAGCGTATTGCCAGTGGCGATTCACTGCCGCTGGGCGGCGACATCGACCCGGCCAATCCGGACTACGAGCGCCATATCGACGCCACCGCCGAGGTCAAGCGCGACAAGCAGTGCATCACGACCGAGGACTGCTACGCCAACCACGATCTTTACCTGAACTACCTGCGCGGCGGCCCGGGCTTCGGCGATCCGCTCGATCGGGACCCGAAGGCGATCGAGGCGGACCTCAACCAGAAGTTCTTGCTGCCTGAGTATGCGCAGAAGGTCTATGGCGCGGTGTTCGCTCAGGACGCCAGGGGCGTGTTCGCGGTGGATGCCGCAAAGACCAAGAAGCGTCGCGCGGAGATCCGCAAGGAGCGCCTGGCGCGCGCGGTGCCGACGCGCGAGTGGATGAAGGAGGAGCGCGAACGCATCCTCAACAAGCACGCATCGGTCCAGGTGCAGCATATGTTCGCCACGAGCTTTGCCTTGTCGGAGAAGTTCACGCAGAGCTTCAAGGACTTCTGGAACCTGCCCGAGGCATGGCACGTGAGAGAGGAAGAACTGGGTGTGCCGTGCTATGGCGCCAAGCACCGTATGGACTTGTCGCTGATGCCGGACGTCACCACCGTTGTCCAGGTCGAAGAGTAACCACCGCACTCAGGAGTCGAACCATGTCTGTCTATACCAACGAACAAGTCGACCACCTCGTCGAGGGGAAGCTCGACTGGGAAACCACGTTCCGCATGCTGTCGATGCCCAAGGACGAAGGCCGCTTCGAGCAGTACCTGGCCGCCTTGCAGGCGAAGGTGAGTTTCCCGGACCGCATCGTGCTGCCGCTCGGCCCGCACATGTATATCGTGCAATCGGCCGCCAGCAAGAAGTGGGTGGTCAAGTGCGACTGCGGCCACGAGTTCTGCGACTACCGCGAGAACTGGAAGCTCCATGCCTCCATCTATGTGCGTGATACCGAGGAGGCCATGGCCGAGGTCTATCCGACGCTGATGGCGCCTGATACCAGTTGGCAGGTGTATCGCGAGTACTACTGTCCGTCTTGCGGCGCGATGCATGACGTGGAGGCGCCCACACCGTGGTATCCGGTGATCCACGACTTCGAGCCGGATATCGAGGCGTTCTACAAGGAGTGGGTGCACTTGCCGGTGCCCGAGCGGGCACCAGACTGACCGGGTAGGGCGGGTTTGCCGGACGGTGCGAAGCGGCGGGTGGTGCAGCCCGCCCGCTCCGTCCGGCGGTCCTGCACGAGCAGAGATACGCCGGCGACCGGCAGCATCGTCCACGACGCTGCCGCCTAGCCGCCTAGCCGCCTAGCCGCCTAATCCGCCTGGCCGGGCAGCGGCGTCACGGCAGTCGAGGGGACTACGCCAACCTTACTGCGCGTCGAGCTGGCGGCGCGCGCGGCGCGAATAGTAGGCGAAAGTCGCTTCGAATCGCTTCTGCGTGCTGACCCAGCGTTGCGCCTCGCGACCGAGTTCGGGCGGGATCGGCTGGATCTCCCCGGCGGCCATCGCCAGCAGTTGCAGGCGAGCGGCGCGCTCGAACATCACGCCCAGCACACAGGCTTCTTCCACCGACGCGCCCGCCACCAGCAGGCCGTGGTGCGACAGCAGAATCGCCTTCTTGTCGCCCAGGGCGCCCGCGATGAGTTCGCCCTCTTCATTGCCGACTGGAATGCCCGGCCATTTTTCCAGGAACGCGGTCTGGTCGTACAGCACGCACGTGTCCATGTGCGAGATCGTCAGCGGCACTTCCAGCATGGCAAGCGCGGAAGCGTGCGGCGCGTGAGAGTGAACGATGCAATTCAAATCGGGACGCGCGCGATAGAGCCATGAATGGAAGCGATTGGCGGGGTTTGGCATCCCGTTTCCGGAAATCACCTCAAGATCTTCGTTGACGAGGAGGAGGTTGTCCGCCGTGATTTCGTCGAAGCCAAGACCCAGGCGTTGCGTGTAGTACGTGCCCGGTTGTTCCGCCCGCGCCGTGATCTGGCCGGAGAGCACCGAATCGTGCCCGAACGTGAACAGGATCCGGCAGGTCTCGGCGACAGCTTCGCGCAGCGGCATCCTGTCCGCGCGGAGTTCGGTCTGCATTTTTTCGAGCGAAGACGCGACGATTTCGCTCTTGCTCAACTGCATGGTATTGGCCATGTTGTGTCCTTCAGGGATGTGCTGGAGTCGGGGTAGGAGGTGGCTTTACTTGTTGCCTGCGCCAAGGAGGGCAGACCATCGCTGATTCTCGTCGCTGATCAGCTTGCGGAATTGTTCGGGTGATGACGCGGCGGGCTCGGTCCCTTGCGCAATAAGCGTTGCCTTGAACTTCGGATCGGCGGCCACCTTCGCCACGGCGGCATTGAGTTTCTTCACGATGGCCGGATCAAGTCCCGCGGGTCCGATCAGGCCGGCAACGGAGCCGGATACCAGTGATGGAAAGCCAAGCTCTGCTGTGGAGGGTACCTGCGGCGCGGTGGAAAGCCGGTGCGGGCTTGCCACGGCCAGCGCGCGGAGCTTGCCGGACGTCACGAACGGCATCACCTGGGGCGTGGCTTCAAACGTCATGTTGACCTGGCCCGATACAACGTTGGTGACGGATTCCGCGCCGCTCTTGAATGGCACATGCAGGAACTCGACCTTCGCCACGTCCTGGAAAATGCGCATTCCCTGATAGGGCGCGCTCCCCACGCCGGCGGTGCCGACGCTGATGGCATCGGGCTTGCGCTGAGCGAGCTTGATCAGTGCGGGCAGTGTGTGAGCCGGAACATCCGCGCCAACCACGACAAGGAATGGCGTAGACCCCACGAGCGAGATGTAGGTGAAATCCTTCGCGCTATCGAAGTTGACCTTGACGTCCGTATGCGGATTGACGGCCAGCACGCCAACGGTGGCAAACATCAGCGTGTAGCCATCGGGGCGCGCGCGCCGCACGAAGTCGGCCGCGATGTTGCCGCCGGCGCCGGGCCGATTCTCTACCACCACCGACTGGCCAAGCTGCTCGGAGAGCGCCTTGCCCGTCGCTCGCGCGATAAGGTCGGTAATGCCACCGGCGCCAAACGGCACGACCAGGGTGATTGGCTTGTCGGGGTATCCGGTGGCATGGGCGGTGAACGGGATGCTCAGCAGCGTGGCCGCAGCCAGGCTGGCCATGGACGACAGGCTACGGCGGCGATGGGGACGGGTAGGGCGGGTGGGGCTCACTTGCATTCTCCTTCAGGGGGCGTATTGGAAACAAGTGTGTCTAGCATGACACCAAAGTGTCCTTGGTGCAACCGAGTTGCCGGGTGGGTCCATCGGGCCGTAAAATCGCGGACCGATGGATGCGCCGGTTCAGGCGCGCACAAACCTCGATTCCGGGATGAGCAAAAAGCAAAAAGTGGAACCCGTGGCGGCCGAGCCGAGCATTGCCGAGCGGCTGGCCGAGCTGCGCAAACTCAACGGCCTGACGCTCGAAGAACTGGCGCAACGCGCGTCACTGACCAAGAGCTATCTGTCCAAGCTGGAGCGGGGACTGTCGTCGCCGACCATTGGCACTGTGCTCAAGCTGGCCGATGCGCTGGGCGTGACGGTGGATCAGCTCATCACGCGGTCGTCGCGTGCCAACGAGATTCTTCACATCCGGGCGGCGGACCGGATTCCCTTCAGCCCGTCCACGGAGCGCCTTGGCTATACCTACGAGGCCATTGCGACCGAACGGCCCGACAAGGCGATGCAGCCCTTCATCATGGTGCCGCCGTTCACGCTCGAGGAAGACCAGCCCATGGCGAGCCATGCGGGAGAGGAACTGATCTTCGTCGTCTCGGGCGAAATGGAAGTCCTGTTCGACGACCGTACCGTGCGCATGAGCGCTGGCGATTCGCTGTATTTCAACGCTTCCATTCCGCACCGGTCACGTTCGCTGGGGCGGATTCAGGCACAGGCCCTGGTGGTCGTCAGCGATCGCAAGAAGGCGTGACGCGAGGGCGAACTCTCGCGGAGGCGGATTTTCGCTCCAGGCAACAACGGATCGCGTAGTTCGGCAATTCACTTGCCGCGCCGGACCTCTGGCCCTATGATTTCATGACACACTGTGTCATATAGGAAATTTTAAAGGCATGGAGGAAACCGTGAGTCAGACTTCAGACCGAAGCGTCGGAGCCACTGCGCCGTCGTGGCGTGGTGTTGTCCGCTTTCTTCACAAAACGCCAAGGGCTTTCCTGCCGATGCTGCCCTTTCCGGAGATCACCCTCGTCGCTGGCAAGGGCATCGAAGGGGATCGCTACATGATCGGCAACGAGGCGGGGTTCTACTCTCACAAGCCCGAAGAGGGCCGGCAGGTCACGCTGTTCGAACTGGAAACGCTCGAGGCGCTGGCCCGGGATGCCAAGGTCGTGTTGCATCCCGAGGAACACCGCCGGAACGTCACGGTAGAGGGCGTGCCCCTCAATCACCTCGTGGGGCGCCGGTTCTGGCTTGGCGAGACGTTGCTGGAGGCCACTCGCCTGTCCACACCGTGTCGTCACCTGGAGGAAATCCTCGGCAAGGCTGTCTTCGATCCGCTTGTTCATCGCTCGGGTCTCAACTGCAAGATACTCAGCGGCGGCGTGGTGCGTATCGGCGATGTAGTGAGGCCAGCCTGATGGCGGCCCGGCCCATCAAGACCGTTTCGGTGGTGGTGTCCGCCATCGACGAGCCACTGCCCGGCGTCAAGCGGTTCGTCCTCAGCGACCAGGACCACTGGCCGTTGCCGCCTTTCACCCCCGGCGCGCATATCGACCTGCATCTCGGAGGCGGCCTGGTGCGCACGTACTCGCTGTGCAACGAACCTTCGGACAGGAACCGGTATGTCATCGCCGTGAAGCACGAGGTGGCGGGGCGAGGGGGATCGGCCTTCGTGCACGAGCGGCTCGATGTCGGGGCGTCGATCGGGGTGTCGCTGCCCAGAGGTGGCATCCGCACCACGGACACGGGGATGAACGTCTTCATCGCAGGCGGGATAGGTGTGACGCCGTTTATCTCGACGATCCGCGATCTCGAACTGCGGGGCCAGACGAACTACGTGCTGCACTGGTCCAGCGCGGGGGTGCCATCGCTCGTCGACATGCTGGGCGATGCCATCGCGGCGGGCAGGGTCCGGCTTTACGACACACGCGTCGAATCCGCGCCCGATATGGATGCGATTCTGAATGCGTGCGGTGAGAATGCCAAAGCCTACTGCTGCGGTCCGATGAGGATGCTTGACGCCTTCGGGCGGATCGTCGAAGGCTGGCCGGACGCCCGCAAGCACATCGAGCGCTTCACGCCGCCCAAGCCTGTGGAAGATACCGACGCGGCGCCTTATACCGTGGTGCTGGCAAGGAGCGGGAAGGAGGCGATCGTCGAGCCACATGTCGGGCTGGTCGGAACGCTGGAGGCACTTGGGGCGGACGTGTCCGTGTCTTGCGGAGGCGGCGTTTGTGGCGCGTGCAGGACGACCTGGCTGGAAGGGCCGCCGATCCATCGGGACCGCGTTCTGTCGCCGGAAGAGCGCGCCCAGGACGTCATGGTCTGTGTGGCCGGATGCTCTGGCTCACGATTGGTGCTGGATCTGTAGGGGCTGCCGCTTCGCCCCTTGGCCTGGTTTCGGTTTTCGCCGGATCCCACTCAGACCTGTGTCGTGATAGCATTTGTCCTATGACAATGCTGCGACGGGAGCTGCATGTCCGCTCACCGCTGATATCCCGATATGCGCCGAGGCCCAGGCCATGCACACAGATCCCCCTGATTCCGTACATCCGACGCAGCCGCTCCACGACCTGCACAACCGCTGGCCACAGGCCGAGTCCGTGGAGGACTTCCGTCACAACCTCGCGGCCGTTCATGCGCGCATCGCGGCGGCCTGTCACCGCGTTGGCCGCGATCCTGCCGGTGTGCGGCTGTTGCCCGTCAGCAAGACCAAGCCGGAGGCGAGCATTCGTCTGGCCCATGCGGCCGGTTGTCGTCTGCTCGGCGAAAACAAGCCGCAGGAGGCCTACCGAAAGTGGGAGGCACTGGCGGATCTGGAGGACCTGCAGTGGTCGGTGATTGGCCACCTGCAAACCAACAAGGCCAAGCTCGCGGCGCGTTTCGCCACCGAATTCCAGGCGCTGGACAGCCTGCGCGTGGCCGAGGCACTGGACCGCCGTCTGCAGATCGAGGGCAGGGCGCTCGATGTGTTCGTGCAGGTCAACACGTCCGGCGAGGCGAGCAAATTTGGTCTGCATCCCGATGAGGTGCCGGGCTTCCTGCGCGCGCTGCCTGCATTCTCCGGCTTGCGCGTGCGCGGGCTCATGACGCTGGCGCTGCTGTCGGCGGAAGCCGAGCGGGTACGCCAGTGCTTCGTGCTGCTGCGCGAGCTTCGCGAGCGGCTACGGCAGGATGCGCCCGTCGGCATCGGGCTCGATGAGCTTTCGATGGGTATGTCCGGGGATTTCGAGATTGCCATCGAGCAAGGCGCCACGGTCGTGCGCGTCGGTCAGGCGATCTTTGGCGCCAGATCAACGCCCGATAGCTTTTACTGGCCAGAGGCGGAAGGGGGTGACTCTACATTGAGCGCTGCTCACTCCGGCCGTCAAGGCGAACGTTGATGGGACACGCTGCATTGCATCGCAAGGAAATGAGCCATGTTTGGTGAGACAGATACCGGGGACGCGCTGCGCCCCATCTTCATGGACGTTGTGTCCGTACAGTCGCAGGTGGTCTATGGCCATGTTGGTAACAACGTGGCCTTGCCAACGTTGCGCGCGCATGGCCTGAACGTGGCCGCCGTGCCGACGGTCATGTTCAGCAACACCCCTCACTACCCGACGCTGCACGGTGGAGCGCTACCCATCGACTGGTTCGGGGGATACCTGAGCGACCTGTCGGCCCGTGGCGCGCTCCAGCGCCTGAAAGCCATCCTGGTCGGCTATCTCGGCAATCCGGAGCAGGTGGCCGTGCTATCCCGCTGGATCAATCAGGTGCTGGCCGAGCACCCGGATGTGCAGGTGATCGTCGACCCGGTGATCGGTGACCATGACACCGGGATCTATGTCGCGGATGGCATGGTCGAGGCCGTGCGTGAGCTGCTTCTGCCGCTGGCACATGGACTCACGCCGAACGATTTCGAACTCGGGCATCTGAGTGGCCGTTCCGCCGACAGCGTCAACAGCATCGAGCAGGTCGCCGCCGCCGCGCGCAGCCTGCTGACCGATCGCGTGCAATGGATGGTGGTCACCAGCGCGGCCCCCGGCACATGGGGACACGACGACATGAAACTGCTCATCGTCACCCGGGACGATGCGCAGGTGCTGAGCCATCCCCGCATCGCGGTTTCGCCCAAGGGCACCGGAGACCTGTTCAGCGCGAAGTTGACCGCGCGGCTATTGGAAGGAATGTCGCTGGCCGAGGCCGCTGCAAGCGCCAGCGACCACGTGGTGACCGCTCTGGAAGCCACCCGTCGCGCGCAAAGCCTGGAGCTTCAATTGCCATCGAACCCCTGTATCACGCATCGAGAGTGATCCGATGAAAACCTATCGACTCAACATCTGGCGCCATGACAGGCTGCTGGGTCATTTCGATTCCGGCACGCCGTGGGCCGCCGAGGCCGTCAAGGACGTTGCGGGCCGCCTGGGTGCCGCGGATGGCTATCGACTCGAGTTGCTTGTGGCAACGGATGAGCGTCGTGTGTTGGAAAGCGGCCCCGGTGGCGTGCGGGTGCTCGGCATCGAGCCGCTGTTCGTCAAGATCTCCCTGGACGAGCACATCCAGGGCTGAAATCGGTCAGGTGCGTGGGGCGGTTGTGGGGCGATTGAGGGGCGATTGCGGGGTGATTCAGCCTCGGCTGGCAATTGCCTGACCCAGCCGCACTGGCTGTCCGACCTGCCAGTCAGGATGGTATTGCCATGCCGATCCCGGCATCAGCAGCACAATCGTCGAGCCGAGCTGGAAGTGCCCCATCTCCACACCCTGAAGCAGATCCTTCAGTTGAGGTGCGGAAGCGCCGTCGGCGTAGTGCCACTCCGAGACTTGCCCGGATCGCTTGGGCTCCACCAGGCCATGCCAGACCGTGGCGATGCGCCCGACGATGGCAGCACCCACGAGCACCAGCGCAAAGACGCCGTGCTGCGGATGCTCGAACCAGCAAACCAGACGCTCATTGATGGCGAGCAGTCCGTCGATGCCTTCAACGATATCGGGCCTGACGGAGTACAGCTTGCCGGGCACATGACGCATGCCCAGCAGGCGCCCCTCGCACGGCATGTGAATCCGGTGGTAGTTACGGGGGCTCAGGTACACCGTGGAAAAGCACCCGCCCTCCAGCTGTTTCGCGAGGGCGGCATCCCCCAGCAACGCGGTGGCGCTATAGGCATGTTGCTTGGCATGGATCATCTGGCCAGCTTCGACGCGCCCAATCTGGCTGATCGTGCCGTCCACCGGGCTGGTCCAGTCTGCTGCGGCGATCGGGCGCGCGCCGGGGCGCAGCGCGCGGATAAAGAACGCGTTGAACGTCGGATAGGTGGCGAGGTCGCTGACCAATGCCTCATCGAGGTCGATCTTGTGCCGGCGCACGAACGTGCGGATCAGGTACTGGGCGAGCCAGGGCTGGCGGCAATCCGCCAGTTGACCTGCGATACGGGTCAGCAGGTGTAGCGGGGCGAGGCGTTGCAGCAGGACCGAAAAGGACATGGAGGCGGGCGTTGGGGCGACCCGGTGCAATGCATCGGGCCGCTGATTGTTTCATGGGGCAGAATTCTAATGTGGAACGATCCCGTTTGTACCGTTTCTGCCCGGTATCGTCGCGAGGTATCGTTGTTACGGCAGGGAATCACTGTATTGCCTCCGTGGCGGCGGCGATCTACCCAAGGCTGCGCCTGATGTCCTGCGCCAGCCGTTCGCATTGTGCCGGTTCGATGGCGGAAATCGTGATGCGCAGGCCCCGCACGCCATCCTGCACGGAGAAAACGCTCCCTTGCCGGACCAGCCAGCCTTGCCGGGCCAGTGCCAGGGCGATGGCCTGATCGTCGCACTGCAAGGGCACCCAGAGGTTGAAGCCATCGCCCTGCGCCATGTGCCCGATGCCCTGAGCATCCAGCGCCTGCTCCATCGCCTGCCGGCGTCGGGCGTAGTCGTTCCGGGCCTTGTCGATCAGCCTGATGGTCTCGGGGCGGGTGACGGTGACCTCGACGATGTCCTGCAGAAGGTGGCTGACCCAGCTTGTTCCGGGCGCCAGGCACAAGCGTAGCTGCCGGGATGTGGCCACATCGCTGGCAACCGCGGCGACCCGAAGATCGGGGCCCAGTGCCTTGGTGAAGGACCGCACCACGGCCCAGCGATAGGTGCTGCGCGGTATCACTGGGTGATAGGCGGCGCCAGAGAGCAGGGCGAAATGGTCGTCCACGATCACCGGCACATTGGGATGCTTTGCCAGTAATCGCGAGATTGCCCGCGCCCGCTTCTCGCTCAGGCAGCAGCCCGTCGGGTTGTGCGCGCGCGGCGTCAGGATGACAGCCTGAGCCCCCTTGGCAAGGGCGTTTGCCAGACCTTCTGCCTGAATGCCTTCCGCATCCACGGGCACGCCGATCGGCTGCAGTCCGATGGCGCGCAGCATGTTGATGCTGCTCAGGAAGCAGGGATTTTCGACCGCTACCTTGTCCCCAGCCACCAGATACGCGTTGAGCAGCCGCTCGATGGCATCGACGGCGCCATGCGCCAGATTGACTTCGAAAGGCGCGGGGCAGTCGGGCTCGAACCATTTCCGCGCATACGCTTCCAGCCCGGCATTGACAGTGGGTTCGCCATAGAGCCGCGGCTTGTAGGGGCGGCTCTGCAGAGCGCCCGAGATATCCGGCAGCCACTCGATATTCGGATTGCCGCTGGCAAGATCGGTCAGGGGGCTGCCCGCCAGCGTGCCTTCCTGCTCACCCGGCTCGTACTGGTCGCGGATGATCGTGCCAAGCCGCCCCTGCGTCACGGCAATGCCCGCCATGGCGAGGCGCTTGTAGGCCGCGGCCACCGTGTTCCGATTGATGCCCAGTTCCAGGGCCAGGTCGCGTACGGGGGGAAGAGACGTTCCGGGGAGCAGTTGCCGGGACTGCGTCAGGGTGCGTACACAGTCGAAGATCTCCGCGGCGGTCTTGCCGTGTATTTTCATTGGGTGCCAGGACAGTCGATGTGTGCGGGAAAGCCAGGATTCATCCAGTCCGATCTGGCCCGATCTTGCCCGAGGGCGTCATTCTGACATGCCCGGACATTTGGCAGGTATGCCAATCCAGCGATTGGCATAGGGCAAAAAACGGTGATGCAGCGGAATCGGGGATACCGGATTGAAGTGGGCTTCGAGCCGCATTCGCGGCGGTGGCTCCCCGGGGGCGCGCCGCGCCGGTGCTCCACGCCGATCGGCCGTTGGAGCCGCCAAAGGAACTTGCCGCCCTCCACCGGGTCAATTGTTGCGGTCGGTTACAATGCTGTGCCGCAATATCACAATTCTCAGGCTGACGCTGCAGTTGTATCGCATTCGTCACAATAAATGTGATTTTTACCGGCTTTTCACGCCCCCAATTTGATGCGTTTCGTCCTCTTCCTGCTGACTGCCTTGTGCCTGTCCGCGCTGTCGTTCTCGGCAGCGGCGAACGTGCGCTCGGCCGTGCCGAAGGTGGTAGCGGCGAAAGCGGAAGCGGCGAAGGTCGAGGTGGCCATACCCGACTACGATGCGAGGCTCGCCACCGGCGACGATCTCGCGCAGCTTGCCCTGCCGGGAGATCCCGACTTCGGTGACGACGCGGAATTCGATGACGGTCCGCCGCCGGGGTACTGCAATATCTGGTCGGCTGATCTGCTCGATCCGCCCGATCTTTTCGACGCGGTCGACGAGACCAGCGCGTTATTCATCCTTCCCACATTCCAGCTTGCGCAATCCGTCGATGTCGTGCTGCCCACGCTCACGGAACGCGGCAAGTTCCAGTCCGAAGGCCAGTTCCGGCCGCCCAGACCCTTCGTCTGATCGCTCAGGCCGCCGTCCGTGCTGACTGCACGCGCGGTGCGCCTTCATTGCCCCTGAGTCCACACACGTCCGTGACGGTTGCCGTCGCGGTCTGACGCCATGCGTGCCCGCCTGCCGAACGATGTCCGGTGGTGGGGCGTGTGACGGGAAGCGTGTGTGTAGTCGCCGGGGCAGTCGTGCCGTTCGACCGATCCTGACATGAAGACCAAGAAAACGTTGACTTGGGCCGCCGCGCTGTCGTTGATGAGCGCGCCGGCCTGGGCCGCGCAGCCCGTGCCGGCCGGCGTTACCGCCGCCCCCGGGGCTGCCTCGCCACAAGCGGCGAAGCTCGCCGCCAAGGCCATGCCGCGCGCTACCACGCCAGCCCCCGATACGTTCGATCTGCCGCAGTTGCTGCAACTGGCGCAGTCGACCAACAAGGGCGTGGAAGCCGCGCAGGCCAATGTGGATGCCGCCACGGCTGCTATTACCAGCGCCCGTGCGTATCCGAACCCGCAGGTGGAAGTGATGTATGGACGCCTGTCCGGCAAGCAGCCGGGCGTGACCAGCGGCAATGCGCCGTCCTACGCAATCGTCCAGAAACTCGATTACCCGAACCAGCGCAATCTGCGCGAGCAGATGGCGGGCCGCGGCCTGGAGGCTTCCGAGGCAATGCGGCAAGGCTTCCGCAGTGACCTGGCCGCACGCGTGAAGACGTCGTACTACCAGGTGCTTCGCCGCGAGACCGAACTGGCCGCTGCGCGCGAGGACCTGAACATGATGCGGCAGATCCAGGAGCGCGCGAAGGTGCGCGTGAACGTCGGCGAGGCCCCGCGCTATGAATTGATCAAGGCCGACACGGAACTGCTGGCTGCGCAAAAGACGCTGCAGACGGCGGAGCTGCGCGTCGACCAGGCCAAGGCCACGCTGCGCCAGCAGGTGGGAGGCGTAATGCCCGCGCGCTTTGCGCTGGACGGCAGCCTCGGGCACGCGCCCGACATGCCTCCGCTGGCAACGTTGCGCGACACGCTTCAGGCCAGCAATGCGGAACTGACCCAGCGCCGCAGCGAGCTGGAACGCGCGAAGCTGGGCGTGGACTACCAGCGCGCGCTGCGCTGGCCCGAGGTGGCGGTGCGTGCCAGCACCGACCGGCAGCCCGACAACAATGTTTCGCAGATCGGCCTGGTGATGACGATTCCGATCTGGGATCGCCGCAGCGGCCCGGTGGGCGAGGCGACGGCGCAGGCCACGCAGGCCCGCACGGCGCTCGAAGCGCGTGAATTCGAGTTGATGCAGGAACTCGACACCGCCTATCGCCAATACGAGATCGCGCAGGCCCAGGTGACGGCGCTGGAATCGGGCATCGTGCGCGAGGCCGAGTCGGCCTTGGGCGTGGCCGAATCCGCCTATCGCTTTGGCGAGCGCGGCATTCTCGACTACCTCGACGCCCAGCGCGTGCTGCGTAGCGCGCGCAGCGAGTTGATTGCCGCGCAATACGAACTGCAAGTCGCCGCCATCCAGATTGACAAGCTCATGTCGGCCTCGCCGGGCGTCAATACCGCCCCTGCGTCGTCCATGCCCGACCTCCCGAATCTGAACTGATCATGCGTCCCCAATTCCTGCTTTCCTTTGCAGCCGCCGCCGTGATGATGCTGTCGCTGGCCGGCTGTTCCGATGACCCCGCCCCGGCCGCCGAGGCGCCAAAGTTGCCACCTGGCATTGTCAAGCCCGAGGAGAACCTCAAGCGCACGCTCAAGGTGGCGCCGGTTGCCGCGTCCCCATTCAGCGAGATGTTGCGCGTGGCGGGCCGTATCGACTTCGACGAGCAGCGCGTCTCGCGCATTGGCGCCAGCGTGACTGGCCGCGTGACCGATCTCTATGCCGTGCTCGGCCAGGAAGTCAAGGCCGGCCAGGTGCTGGCCCGCCTGCACAGTAGTGAACTGGGCGCTGCCCAGATGGCCTTCCTGAAGGCCGAAGCGCAGAACACGCTGCAGGCCCGCAATGCTGAGCGCGCGCGGCAACTGTTCGCCGCCGACGTGATCGGCCGTGCCGAACTGCAGCGCCGCGAAAGCGAATACGCGATTGCCGCGGCGGAGGCTCGTGCTTACCGCGATCAACTGCGCGTGCTCGGCATGTCCGCCGCGTCGATCGCCACGCTGGCGAAGAGCGGCAGCATCGAGTCGTATTCGCCGGTGTTCTCGAGCATCAACGGCACGGTGGTCGAGCGCAATGTGGCGCAGGGCCAGGTGGTGCAGCCGGCTGACGCGCTGTACACGGTGGCCGATCTGTCGCGCGTGTGGGTCGTCGCCGAGGTGCCCGAGCAGCAGGCTGCGCAGGTGGCCGAAGGGCAGAGCGTCGATATCGAGGTGCCGTCACTGGCCAACAGCAATGGTCGCATCACGGGCAAGCTGATCTACGTGGGTCGGACCGTGAATCCGCAGTCGCGCACGGTGCTGGTTCGTACCGAACTCCAGAACAAGGATGGCCGTCTCAAGCCCGCCATGCTTGCCACCATGCTGATCGCCGCCAAGCCGGTGGAACTGCTGGTGGTGCCGGGTTCAGCCGTGGTCCGTGAAGGCAACGATGAACAGGTCTATGTGGAAGTTGGCGACGGCCAGTACCGCCTGACCAAGGTGAAGCTGGGCCCGGAGAGCGACGGCATGCGTGTGGTCCAGAGCGGCATCAAGCCTGGCGACCGCGTGGTCGTGGAAGGCGCGTTCCATCTGGACAACGAGCGCAAGCAGCAGGAGCAGGGGTAACCGGCCATGATGACATCGCTTGTTGAAGCCGCGATCAAGCAGCGGCTGGTGGTGTGCGTGATCGCCGTGGTGCTGTTCTTCTTTGGCCTGCGTGCGGCCGGGAAGCTCTCCGTCGATGCGTTCCCGGACGTGACCAACGTCCAGGTGCAGATCGCCACGGAAGCCACGGGACGCTCGCCTGAGGAAGTGGAGCGCTTTGTCACGGTGCCGATCGAGATGTCGATGACGGGCCTGCCCGGACTCGAGGAGATGCGCTCGCTGAACAAGGCGGGCCTGTCGCTGATCACGCTTGTGTTCACGGACAAGACCGACGTCTACTTCGCGCGGCAGCTCGTCATGGAGCGGCTGATCGAGGTTTCCGGCCGAATGCCCGAGGGCGTGACGCCGGTGCTCGGGCCGGTTTCTACCGGGTTGGGCGAGGTCTACCAGTACACGCTGGACCGCGCCGACGACGGCGACCGCGAACTGACGCAGGAGGAACTGTCGGAGCGCCGCATCGCGCAGGACTGGGTGGTGAGGCCGCTGCTGCGCTCGATCCCGGGCGTGGCGGAAATCAACTCGCAGGGCGGCTTCGTGCGGCAGTACCAGGCACTGGTCAATCCGGAGCGGATGCGCCACTACGGGATCAACATCCAGCAGGTCTACCAGGCGCTGGCGCGTAACAACGCCAACTCCGGCGGTGGCGTGCTGCCGCATTACGCCGAGCAGTACCTGATTCGCGGCGTGGGCCTGGCCAAGGGTGTCGACGATATCGGCAGCATCGTGCTCAAGGAGATCAACGGCACGCCGGTCTACCTGCGCGATGTGGCACAGGTGACGATCGGCCACGAGGTCCGCCAGGGCGCGCTGGTCAAGAACGGCCAGACCGAGGCCGTTGGCGGCATCGTGATGATGATGCGCGGTGGCAACGCCAAGGAAGTGGTGAGCCGCGTCAAGGCTCGCGTGGCGGATATCAACGAGCGTGGCATGTTGCCGGGCAAGCTGCAGATCGTGCCGTACTACGACCGTAGCGAACTGGTGGACTCCGCGCTGTGGACCGTCACCAAGGTGCTGCTCGAAGGCGTGGTGCTGGTGGTGATCGTGCTGTTCCTGTTCCTGGGCGACGTGCGTTCCTCGGTGATCGTGCTGGCCACGCTGGTGCTGACACCATTGCTGACGTTCATCGTGATGAACCAGGTGGGGCTGTCGGCCAACCTGATGTCGCTGGGGGGGCTGGCCATCGCCATCGGCCTGATGGTCGACGGCTCGGTCGTGGTGGTCGAGAACGCGTTCGAGCGGCTCGGCCACGCGGAGAAAACCGGGCTGACGCGCACGCAGGTGCTGGTCAAGGCGGTGCAGGAAGTGGCCACACCGGTGATCGTGGGCGTGGGCATCATCATCCTGGTGTTCCTGCCGCTGATGACGCTGTCCGGCATGGAAGGCAAGATGTTCGCGCCGCTGGCCTTCACGATCTCGATCGCGCTGGCGATCTCGCTGTTCCTGTCGCTGACGCTGTCGCCGGTGCTGTCGTCGTACCTGCTCAAGGGCGGCGCCGAACACGACACGCGCGTCATCGCGTTCATGAAGCGCTACTACCTGCGCATGCTTCACTGGTCGCTGGCAAACAGCAAGAAGACCGTGCTGTCGGCGGTGGGGCTGTTCATCGCCACGCTGATGATCGTGCCGCTGCTTGGTACATCGTTCATTCCGGAGATGAAGGAAGGCTCGATCGTGCCGGCTATCGACCGCGTGCCGAACATCTCGCTGGAAGAGTCGATCAAGTTGGAGAAACAGGCCAACAAGCTGGTGCTCGAAGTGCCGGGCGTGAAGTCGGTGGTCTCGGGCGTGGGTCGTGGTGAAAGCCCGGCCGACCCGCAGGGTCAGAACGAATCGACGCCGATCGCCAGCCTCAAGGACCGCGACGAGTGGCCCGATGGCTGGACGCAGGACGACATCGCCAACGCGATCCGCGAGAAGCTCAAGGCCATTCCCGGCGTGCAGATTGTGATGGCGCAGCCGATCTCGGACCGCGTGGACGAGATGGTCAGTGGTGTGCGTTCCGATATCGCCGTGAAGATCTTCGGCGACGATCTGGAAACGCTGCGTGACCTGGCCGGCCAGATCGCCCGCGTGGCAGGTGGCATCCAGGGGTCGCAAGACATCCGTATCGAACGGATCTCGGGCCAGCAATATCTGTCGATCGAGATCGACCGTCAGGCGATTGCGCGGTACGGGCTGAACGTGTCGGACATCCACGACATCATCGAGATCGCCATCGGCGGCAAGCGTGCCACGGATATCTTCGAAGGCGAACGTCGCTTTGCGGCGGCCGTACGTCTGCCCGAGGAATTCCGCAGCAACGTGCAGGAGATTCGCCAGTTGCTGGTATCGGCGCCCGATGGCGTGCAGGTGCCGCTGCAGAGCGTGGCGAAGATCGAAGTGACCGATGGTCCGGCGCAGATCAGCCGCGAAATGGCCAAGCGCCGCGTGGTGGTGATGATCAACGTGAAGGATCGCGATCTCGGCGGCTTCGTGGCCGAACTGCAGTCCGCCACCGAGAGCAAGGTCAAGCTGCCCGAGGGCTACTACTTCGAGTGGGGCGGCCAGTTCCAGAACATGGAACGCGCGATGGGCCACCTGAAGATCATCGTGCCGATTACCATCGCCGCGATCTTCTTCCTGCTGTTCCTGCTGTTCAATTCGGTGCGCTATGCCACGCTGATCATCACGGTGCTGCCGTTTGCATCGATCGGCGGCATCATCGGGCTGTTCGTCACGGGCGAGTACCTGTCCGTACCGGCGTCGGTGGGCTTTATCGCGCTGTGGGGCATGGCGGTGCTGAACGGGGTGGTGCTGGTGTCGTACATCCGCACATTGCGCGAGTCGGGCATGTCGCTGCGCAACGCGGTGGTGCGCGGCGCCACGCAGCGTTTCCGTCCGGTGATGATGACCGCGACGATCGCCATGCTGGGTCTGGTGCCGTTCCTGTTCTCGACGGGCCCCGGCTCCGAGGTGCAGCGTCCGCTGGCGGTGGTGGTGATCGGCGGGCTGATCACGTCGACGCTGCTCACGCTGGTCATGGTGCCCACGCTGTACCGCTGGTTCGATGACCGCAAGCCGGAGCCGCGCGACATGTCGGTGTAACGCGACCCGGAACATTCGATCCGTACGCCAGTACGCCAGTACAATGGCAACCGGCCGGCATGCAACGCGCGTGCCGGCCTTTTTTGTTTGGAGTGCATACCATGACGATCCAAGCGCGCCGCGTGTTGACGGCGCTCGCATTGATCGCGCTGCCGGTGACCGCGATGGCGGCGCCTGCCGCATCCTCGGCCGACGCGCCCGTCAACGTCGAACTGGGCCAGCGCGGCGGCAAGCCCGAAGCGCCCGAGGCACCCGGTGCCTGCATGAACGCGGTGAAGGCCGCGTTGCCGAATCCCGACCAGTTTCGCTGGGTGCGCGGCACCACTCGCCGCGTGGCCGAAGACGTCTACAGCGTGGTCGGCAGCATCGAGTACGTGGACAAGTCGGGACAGGCCCGCAAGGGCGAGGCGCAGTGCGATGTGATGCGCGCCCCCGGTAACCAGTTCATCGTGCCGAAGGTGCGTTTGCCCCAGTAATTTCCGCGCTGACCCTGCCACACCGGAAACCCGCTCGATGACATTTTTGTCATCTTGCGGGTTTTTGTTGGACATCGACGACCTCGTCTTCTAACCTCTTGTGTACGTCGTACACAAATAGCGGCGCAACTCACAAGGAGGCGTTTGCATGAAGATCGAAGCGACCAACGAACACCGCTGGCTACAAAAGCTCGTCGGCAGGTGGGTAGGCGAGGGCGAGGCCCAGATGGGCCCCGAGGCGCCGCCTGAAAAATGGAAGATCCCCGAGCAGGTCAGCCAGGTGGGCGACGTCTGGGTGCAGGCGCGTGCGGAGGGCGAGTTTCCGGGATGTGGGTCGGCGGTCACGATCATGACGCTCGGCTACGACCCCGTTCGCAAGCATTTTGTCGGCACGTTCATCGGTTCGATGATGACCCACATGTGGGTCTACGAAGGCGATCTCGAGGCCGATGGCCGCACGCTCACGCTGCGTGCCGATGGCCCGGCGTTCGGCGCGGATGGCAATGTGGTCGAGGGAAAAACGGCGAAGTACCGCGACGTTGTGGCCATGGTTGACGACGATCACCGCACGCTGACGTCGTTCATGCAGGCCGACAACGGCGAGTGGATGCAGATCGTGCAGGCTCGCTATCGTCGCGAGAAGTAGGGCGCCGTTCGCGGTTTGACTGGCGTTATATACGTGGTTATATTGCGATGCGATGCCCGCCATTCCGCGGGTGTGCTGCCGCATTGTTGCCACGATGAACCGCTCACTGCTGTTGCTGGATGCCTTTGCCGCCCAACCCGGCGATCCCGTTACACGGGCGTTGGCCGGGGTACTGGAGTCCGCCTGCGCGGGGCGCCTGCCGCGCTTCGCGCAATGGCTCGGCCTGCCGCCGGACGCGTTCCGGCGCATGCTGGATCACTGCTTTCCCGGGGCCGCGCAGGCGGGGTGGGCGCCAGATGTTCCACCACAGGCGCCGGACAGCCTGCCGTGCGAATTCGCCGATCTGGTAGAGATGCTCGAGGACGGCTGCACGCCGGGCGCGGCAGGGACGCTGGTGCCGCTGGTGCATTGGGCCGCGCACGCGCTGGCCTGCGGCTGCTTCGGCCATACGCACTTGTGGCAGGACATGGGCCTGTCCGGGCGCGACGACGTGTCCGCGTTGCTGCGGCAGATCTTCTGGCCGGTCTTCGCGGCCAATACCACGGACATGAAATGGAAGAAGTTCTTCTATCACCGCGTCTGCGAGCGGCTCGACATTCATCCTTGCCCTGAGCCCTCGTGCGAGGGCTGCGACCATTACGCGGCCTGTCACGGCGCCGAATCAGCCATCGAATCGGTCATCGTGAGACAGCCTCGCTCCTGATTCCCGATGGAAGTCTCCCCAGCCTCCCCGGTGCAGGCGGGTGAGCGTATGAGCGTGGTTATGCGCGATCGACGCGATCGAGTTCGTTCCTGCTCCACCAGGCCTCCAGCAGCGGCTGGAAGCGGTCGTCGGGCGCGCGCGGCACGCGCGTGCTCTTGCGGGCGGGCGGGAGCTGCCGGCCCGTGAGCTGGTAGAAGATGGCGCCGGGCAACGTGCCGGGACCGTAGGGCACGTGATCGACCACGTTCATCTGGCGCGCGGCCTTCAGCGCGCGCGTGGTTTCCTCGGGGGTAAGACCACACGCGTCGGCCATCACGTCACGGCGCAGCGGACCTTGACGCTTGAGACCATCGATCAGCAGATGCACGCAATCGCGCGTATTCCGTTGTTTCATGTCGCGCATTTTGCGTACCTGCCCCGGACTGCACAATCGTGCATGACATTTGTTTGCATTCGTGCCGGGAATCCGTGGCAGTTCGCTGACAAGCGCACATTCCAGGCGGTGAACGCGCCACATTCGTGCTGCAGGCTTGCATCGGTCTCGATACTGTATAAACATACAGTATTCGTAAAAATACGAGGGCAGCGCCAGTCGATTGCGCCTCTTCATCCACATCATGACCGTGTCATCGCATGTCACGCCGCCGACAGTCGTGGCGGGCCATGCGGCTTCCTCCTCCTCCGCGCCCCGTGCATCGGTGAGCGAACTCGAGCACCGCTACCCCGGGCTGTGGCGCGCGGGTCAGCTCGGCCGCGCCGGGCGCTTGCCCGTGTGCCCGACCGGGTACGATGCCCTGACGGCCGAACTGCCGGGCGGCGGCTGGCCTGTCGGCGCCGTGACCGAGTTGCTGCTGGCCCAGGGTGGTGCGGGCGAATTGCGTCTGCTGATGCCGGCGTTGCGTGCGCTGGCCGCGGCGGGGCGCTGCATCGGTTTTGTCGATCCCCCGTACCTGCCCAATGCGGCAGGACTGGCGGGAGGGCTGGCGGCAGGACTGGCCGACGGTGGCCTGCCCGCGCGTCAGCTTTACTGGGTACGTCCACAGGCTGGTGCGAGCGTGGCATCGCGCCGCGCCGACATGGCGTGGGCGGCCGAGCAGATGTTGCGCAGCCAGGCGTTCGGCGCGGTGCTGGTCTGGCTCCCGGCGGCGCGGCCAGAGGCGCTGCGGCGTCTGCAGGTGCTGGCGCAGGCCGGCGATACCGTGGTGTGGGTGCTGCGGCCGATCCGCGTGCTGCACGAATCGTCGCCGGCCATGCTGCGGCTGGCGTTATCGCCGTTGCCCGGCAATTTGCTATCCATCGTTTTTCACAAGCGGCGCGGCCCGGCACGCGACACGCCGCTGCTGTTGCCGCTGGAAGGCATGCTTCATGTGCCGCGGCGCGCGGGTGTACCCGCGGTGCCCACGCCGGTCGCTCCGGTCGTTCCGGTCGCTCTGGTCGTTCCAGCAACTCCGGCAGGAGCCGATCATCATGTTCCCGATATCTCCGACATCCGCGGCAGCGCCAGCCATCCCGGCGTACTGGATCGCGGTGCACCTGCCGCGCCTGCCGCTGGACGCGCTGCAGCCGAGCTGGCCTGAGCCGGTCGATGCTGGTATGCCCGCCGCTACGTCTGCCCATGCGTCCGCCAGTACGTCCGTCGATCCCCGGCCCGCACCCCATACCGGAACGCTGCATCAGGCGCTGCCGGTGGCGGTGATCGAGCACGAGCGCGTGGTGCTGGCCAATGGCCCGGCCGTGGCGCTGGGCGTGCGCTATGGAATGCGGCGCGGCGGCGTGCAGGCGCTGTCGGCCGATGTGGTGCAGCTCGATCGCGATCTGGCGGCGGAGTCCGCATTGATGACCTCGGCCGCTTTGGCGTTGCTGCATTTCACGCCGGCCGTGGCGATCGACGCCGAACCCGAAGCGGCCACGGTGATGCTCGATGTCACGGCCAGCCTGCGGCTGTTCGGCGGCCATCGCGCGTTGTGCCGGGCGATTCGCGCGCGTGTGCGGCAACTGGGCACGTTTGCGCAGATCGGTAGCGGTACCACGGCACAGGGCGCCGCGTGGCTGGCGCGTCAGCCGTTACGCAAGACGTCGCGCGGCATTGTCCGGCCCGCGCGCCGCGCGGTGCGTGCCGCCCGCATGACGCGCCTGCTCGACCGCCTGCCCGTGGAATGCCTGCACACGCTGGCCGATCCCGAATGGCTCGAAGGCATTGGTTGCCGCACGCTGGGGCAGGTGCGCCGGTTGCCGCGCGCGGGGCTGTCACGCCGTATTGGCACGGAATTGCTGGCGCGGCTCGACCAGGCCTATGGCCAGATTTCGTCCGGGTTTGCCTGGTTCGAGGCGCCACCGGCGTTTGCGCAGCGCATGGAACTGCCAGGCCGCGTGGAGTCGGCCGAGGGCGTGCTGGCCGGGGCGCAGCGGCTGTTGCTGGCGCTCTCGGGCTGGCTGGCCGTGCAGCAGGCCGGCGTGACGCGCTGCGTGCTGATGCTGGAGCACGAACGCTACCGGCTGGGCGAGGACACTGACAGCACGCCGGTGCCGCTCCGGCTGGCACAACCGAGCCGCGATCCCGTGCATCTGTCGAAGTTGCTGCGCGAGAAGCTCGACAAGATCCGCTTTCATGCGCCGGTGGGCGGGTTGGCGTTGCGCGTGGAGGCGATGGAAATTTGCGTACCGCAAAGCGACTCGCTGTTTCCGGAACCGGGTGCCGAACCGGCGGAACTGGGCCGGCTGCTCGATACGCTGGTGGCGCGGCTAGGGCGCGACAACGTGCTGCAGCCGCATCCACTGGCGGATCACCGGCCCGAGCGCGCCAATCAATGGGCGCCCGTCGACGAACCGCCCGCCCGGGTCGGGACAAGTGGCATGACAAACGGCACGACAAGCGGCACGACAAGCGGCGGCGCGACCCCGCCCGAACGGCCGCTATGGCTGCTGGAGTCGCCATTGCCGCTGCGCGTGCACAAGCATCGCCCTGTTCATGATGGCCCGCTGGTGATGCTGACGCGCCCCGAACGCATCGAGGCCGGCTGGTGGGATGGTGGCCTGGCCACGCGCGACTACTTCATCGCCGAGCGCGACGACGGGCTGCGTTGCTGGGTCTATCGTGAACGCCCGGGGCATCCCACGCGCGACGGGCAGGAAGACGGCGGCGAATACCGCTGGTTCCTGCATGGGCTGTTTGCCTGAGCGCGCCGGATGCCAGGAGGTTGATCGTGCTGTCCGGCCTGTCTTCGTTGTTGCCGTCGCTGCCCGACTATGTCGAGCTGCACTGCATCTCCAACTTCACATTCCTGAACGGTGCCTCGCATCCGCAGGAACTGATTTCGCGCGCGTTCCAACTGGGCTACAGCGGGCTGGCGCTGACCGATGAATGCTCGGTGGCCGGCACCGCCCGCGCGCATCATGCGATCAAGGTGCTGCGCGAGGATATGTGGGAGGCGGTAACACGCAGCGCCCGGCGACTGGCCGCGGGGCAGACGGCGGGCGATGTCGACGAGATAGAGGAACTATCGGTATTCGACCTCGACACCGGCGACGAAGAGAGCGATGCAGGAGGTGTGGAGGACGCGGAGGATGCGGAGGATGAGGATGCGCTGTCGCCGGACGATTTCGACGATGACCCCGATGCCGCCGCGCGCCGTCATCGTGTGCTCGAAGCCCGCGCCGCCGCTGCCGATGCGTTCAACCTGATCATCGGCAGCCGCTTCACGTTGACAGCCGCGCCCGAAGACACCATGTCGCCACCGCGCCTGGTGCTGCTGGCGCGCAATCGCATCGGGTTTGGCGACCTGTGCGAGTTCATCACGCTGGGCCGCACCCGCGCGGAGAAAGGCAGCTATTTGCTGTATCCATCCGATCTTGCCGATCCGCAGCCGGAGCAGGCGCATCTGCGCGGCATGCCGGATTGCCTGGTGGTCCTGCTGCCCGATTACTGCGCCGATCTCGACGTCCTGCGCGCGCAGGCACGCTGGTGCCACGCAACCTTCGGCGACCGCGCTTGGATGGCGATGGAACTGCTGCAGGGCCATGCCGAAGCCATGCATCGCGCGCGTTTGCAGCAGGTGTCGGCGGAAACCGGCGTGCCGCTGGTGGCGGCCGGCGCGGTCAACATGCATGTCCGCTCGCGCAAGCCGTTGGCCGATGTGCTGACCGCGATCCGCATCGGCCAGCCTTTGCCCGCGTGTGGACGGGCCCTCGCGCCAAATGCCGAGGCGCATCTGCGCATGCGCCAGGTGCTGTCGCGGCTCTATCCGCGCGAAGCGCTGGCGCAGACGCTGAAGCTGGCGGACCAGTGCCGCTTCTCGCTCGACATGCTGCGCTACGAGTATCCCGAGGAACTCGTGCCCGACGGCGAAACGCCGATCACCTATCTGCGCAAGGAGGTGGAGCGCGGCATCACCGAACGTTTTCCACATGGCATGGCGCCGGAATGGAAGAAGCAACTCAAGGAAGAACTCGAACTGATCGAGGAGAAGCACTACGAGCCGTTCTTCCTGACCGTGCACGATATCGTCCGCTTCGCGCGCCAGGAGGGCATCCTGTGCCAGGGGCGCGGATCGGCGGCCAACTCGCTAGTCTGCTACTGCCTGCATATCACCGAGGTCAGCCCGGAACAAGCCAACCTGCTGTTCGGCCGGTTCCTGTCGCGCGAGCGTGACGAGCCGCCCGATATCGATGTCGATTTCGAGCACCAGCGGCGCGAGGAGGTGATCCAGTACATCTATGGAAAATACGGCCGCCATCGCGCCGCGCTGGCCGCGTCGCTGATCACGTACCGCTCGCGCAGCGCGTTGCGCGACGTGGGGCGCGCGCTCGGCATCGACCCGGGCGTGGTGGAACAGGTGGTCAAGGGGCAGGCCTGGTGGGATGGCGGCGCGGCGTTCATTGACCGCATTTCGCGCTACGGGCTCGATCCCGATTCCATCACCGTGCGGCAATGGGCCAGCCTGACGGAGCAGTTGCGCGGCTTTCCCCGTCACCTGTCGCAACACGTGGGCGGCTTCGTGATCGCCCGGGACAAGCTGTCGCGGCTCGTGCCGATCGAGAATGCGGCGATGGAAAACCGCAGTGTGATCCAGTGGGACAAGGACGACCTGGAATCGCTGGGGTTGTTGAAGGTCGATGTGCTCGCGCTGGGCATGCTGACCGCGATCCGCCGTGCGCTGACGATGATCCCGAATCCGGACCCGGAGCGCGCCGGACTGCCCACGCGCATGGAGGATCTGCCCGATGGCGACGTCAAGACCTACGACATGATCTGCAAGGCCGATACGATCGGTGTGTTCCAGATCGAATCGCGCGCGCAGCAATCGATGCTGCCGCGGCTGCAACCGCGGGAGTATTACGACCTCGTGGTGGAAGTGGCCATCGTGCGGCCGGGGCCGATCCAGGGCGGCATGGTGCATCCGTATCTGAAGCGGCGCGAAGCGTTTCGCCTCACCCGCAAGCTGCCGACCTACTTCGACGACGTGATCCGCCGCGTGCTTGGCCGCACCTTGGGTGTGCCGATCTTCCAGGAGCAGGTCATGCAGCTTGCGATCGAGGCGGCCGGGTTTACGCCCGGGCAGGCGGATCAGTTACGGCGCTCGATGGCGGCCTGGCGTCGTCGTGGTGATCTCAAGAAGCATCAGGACGCGCTGGTACGGGCGCTGACCGGGCGCGGCTATCCCGAATCGTTCGCGCTGGCCATCTGCAAGCAGATCGAGGGGTTTGGGGAATATGGCTTCCCGGAAAGCCATGCGGCCAGCTTCGCCAAGCTCGTATACGTCAGCGCATGGATCAAGTGTCATTACCCCGAGGCGTTCCTGTGCGCACTGCTCAACAGTCAGCCGATGGGCTTCTACTCGCCGTCGCAACTGGTGCAGGACGCGCGCCGGCATGGCGTGACGTCGCAGCCCGTGGACGTGACGATCAGCAACTGGGAGAGCACGCTGGAGCCGCGCCGGGAAGGGCAGAACTTCCGCGACGTGCGGCTGGGCATGAATCGCGTGAAGGGGATGCGCAAGGCTGCCGCGCTGCGGATCGAGGCGGCGCGTGTGGCGCGGCCATTCGACAGCGTCGAGGACCTCGCGCGCCGCGCGTCACTGGACCGGCACGACATTGACGCGCTGGCCGCGGCCGATGCGCTGGTATCCCTCGCGGGGCATCGACGCCAGGCACGCTGGCACGCGCGTGGCGCGGCGGTGCAGACCGCGCATCGCGATCTGCTGCACGATGCGCCACCGCAGGAGCACGCACTGCAACTTCCCGAGCCGAAACTCGGCGAGGACGTGGCCGCCGACTACGCCAGCCTGGGGCTATCGCTGAAGTGCCATCCGCTGACACTACTGCGCCACAGACTGCGCGCGCTCAAGTTCGCGACGGCACGCCAACTCGCGAACTGCGCCAACGGCCGCCGCGTGCGCGCCTGCGGCATCGTGACCGTGCGCCAACGGCCATCGACGGCCAGCGGCACGATCTTCACCTCGATCGAGGACGAGACCGGCGCCGTCAACGTCATCATCTGGCCAGACCTGGTGGAGCGGCAGCGCAAGGAGGTTCTGGGGGCGACGCTGCTCGGCGTGATTGGCACCTGGCAACGACAGGGCGAGGTGCGCCATCTGGTTGCGGACGAACTGGTGGATCTGAGTCCGTTGCTGGGGAGGCTGATGGTGGGGAGTCGGGATTTTCATTGAGAAGGAGGTCCAGTTTCCCCCCTTCTCATGCATCGGAGCAGAGCGCAGCAGGCCGGTCCCAGAATCCGGTCCCCAACTCAACGCACAAATTTTCAACCCCTGCAAGCAAAACCCCGCCAGGGTTGATTGCCCAAAAATTAGGCAATCAACCTTGAGCCAATACCGGCGCGGGCTGGCGGGTTGTCAAGAGGGGGATTATCCACGCTCTCTGTGGATAGTTCCTATCCGTCGTGCGGACTACCCCATCTGTATTAACAGAGGTGCTTACTTCGGTCCCTACTTCGGCTGGGCAACCGTTCGCAGATAAGGCTTGAGCGTCTTGAAGCCCTGTGGATATTTCTTCTTCGCGTCGTCATCCGACACCGAGGTGGGGATGATCACGTCGTCGCCCGGCTTCCAGTTGACGGGTGTGGCGACGGTGTGTTTCGCGTTCAGTTGCAGCGAGTCGAGCAGGCGCAGCACCTCGTCGAAATTGCGTCCCGCGCTCATCGGGTAGACCAGCATGGCCTTGACCTTCTTGTCAGGGCCGATCATGAACACCGCGCGGATCGTGGCGTTGTCCGCTGCCGTGCGTGGGCCGCCGCTCGCCTCGGGGTGGATCATGTCGTAGAGCTTGGCCACCTTGAGGTCGTGATCGCCGATCATCGGGTAGTTGACCGTGGCGCCCTGCGTTTCCTCGATGTCCTTGACCCAGCGCGAATGGTCGCCCACCGGATCGATCGACAGGCCGATGATCTTCGTATTGCGTTTGTCGAACTCGGGCTTCAGCTTGGCCATGTAGCCGAGCTCGGTGGTGCAGACCGGCGTGAAATCCTTGGGGTGCGAGAAAAGGATGGCCCAGCTGTCGCCGATCCACTCATGAAAATGAATCTTCCCTTCAGTGGTGTCGGCGGTGAAGTCCGGTGCTTCCTCGCCAAGTCGGATTGCCATGGTCGTGCTCCTTTATTGGTGGGTTGGGTGGGGGCGTGACGCAGCCGTCTGTGCGGCGAAAATCCAGTATAGGAACTGGTTTGCCCGCCGGACGGACAATGGGCTTCATCCATGTGGCGGATGGCCGGCCTGGCCAGGGCCGTGCCGGTATCGCCGGAATCACTCCTGTCGTGCTACTCGGGCCGTTCCAGATCCTCGATGACCGCGCGCAGGAACCGGGCCGCCTCGCCGCCCGTGACCACGCGGTGATCGAATGTCAGCGACAGTGGCATGACCCGGTGCACGGCAGGCACGCCGCCGGATGCCACCACTTCGTCGCGCACGCGCCCCGCGCCGAGGATGGCAACCGTTGGCGGCACCACGATGGGCGCCGCGTAGCGGCCCGCGATCATGCCGAAGTTCGACAGGGTGATGGTATTGCCGCGCATCTCCTCCGGCGCGATGGTGCGTGCGACCACGTCGGCGCGCATTCGGTCCAGCCCGGCACGCAGGTCGGCGGCATCGCGTTTGCCGACGTTGCGCAGCACCGGCACGAACAACCCCTCCGGCAGGTCCGCCGCAATGCCCACGTCGATCCGCTCGAGCAGGTGGCGTCTGCCGGTCCTGCCTTCGTACCACGCGTTGAGCGCCGGTTCCGCGCGCACGCCGGCCACCAGCGCGCGCACCAGGCGGATCGTGATGTCCTGACCGGTCACCGATGCGCCGGTCGCCTGCCACGCATGCAGGTCCGCATCGTCCATGACCGTGGCCGCGGCCACTTCGCTCTGCGCGCGCGCCATGTTCTGCGCCATTGCGCGGCGCACACCGCGCAGCACGTCCGGCGCGCCGACGTCCGCCAGGGTGGTGGCCACGCGCTGCACATCGGTGGCCGTGATCACGCCATCGTGGCCGGATGGGGTGACCATCGACAGGTCGACCGACAGCTTGCGCGCCAGCGCGCGCACGGCCGGCGTGGCCTTGATGCCGTGTCCGCCGGGAATGCCGGCGGCGCCTACGCGCGTGACGCCTTCATTGACCACATGCGTGCCGACCTTCACGGCGCCTACCACCGTGCCGGCATCGTCGGGTGCCCCCGCGCCCTCGAAGCCAACCAGCGGCGCGCCCAGGTGGACGATGTCGCCGGGCTGCGCAAAGAGTTTCGCAACCTGTCCGGCGAACGGGGAGGGGATCTCGACGATGGCCTTGGCTGTTTCCACCGACAACAGCGGCTGGTCGGCCGCGATGGTGTCCCCAGGCTTCACATGCCAGTTGACGATTTCCGCTTCCTGCAGGCCTTCGCCCAGGTCGGGCAGCTTGAAGATCCGCATCGCTATGTCTCCTTGGCTAGGCTGCTTCCAGCGCGCGTCGCGCCGCGTCGACAATCCGCGCCACCGACGGCATGTAGCTGTGTTCGAGTCGCGCCAGCGGCACCACCGTGTCAGGCGCCGTCACGCGCTGCACCGGGGCGCTCAGCGAATAGAGTCCCGCGTCGGCCAGGTTGGCGGCAATCTCTGCGCCCAGGCCGGCGGTGCGCGGTGCTTCATGCACGATCACGCATCGGCCGCTCTGCGCAACCGATTCCAGGATGGTCTCCATGTCCAGCGGCTTGAGCGTGGCCACGTCGATCACTGCCGCGGAAACGCCTTCGTCGGCCAGCACATCGGCCGCGGCCAGCGTTTCCCGCAACATCGCGCCCCAGCTCACCAGCGTGAGGTCTGTGCCCTCGCGCAGCGTGAAGCAGGCGTCGAGGGGCAGCGCCTGGCCGTCGTCGGCGACCTCCTGCCGGAACAGCCGGTACAGGCGGGTGGGCTCCAGGAAGATCACCGGGTCCGGGTCGCGAATCGCCGCGAGCAGCAGCCCGTAGGCGCGCGCCGGCGATGAAGGCATGACCACGCGGATGCCCGGCATCTGCGCGAACAGGGCCTCCGGGCTTTCGGAATGGTGTTCGGGCGCGTGGATGCCCGCGCCGCTCGGCGCGCGCACAACCATCGGGCACGTGATCCGGCCGCGTGTGCGGTGCCGCATATGACCCGCGTGATTCAGGATGTTGTCGATCGCCGGATAGATGAAGCCGGCGAACTGGATCTCCGCGACGGGCTTGAGCCCCATCGCCGCCATGCCGATGGCCGCGCCGACGATGGCGCCTTCGGCCAGCGGCGTGTCGATGACGCGGGCCTCGCCGAAGCGCGACTGCAGCCCCACAGTCGAGCGGAATACGCCGCCGTTCACGCCGATGTCCTCGCCCAGCAGCACCACGTCGGGATCGTTGGCGAGGGCATGGGCCAGGGCCAGGTTGACGGCTTCCACCATATGCAGTTCAGCCATGATGGGCTCCCGAGGTATCGGTCTTGCCAGAGGCGTCGTATTGCCGCGCGGTGTCGAGTTGTTCGGCCATGGCGTCGGGCAGCGTTTCATACAGGCAATCGAACATCGCCGATGCATCGGGATGCGGCAGCGCAAGATAGGCCTGCACGGCCGCGCCGACGGCCTGCTGGCATTCCTTGATCAGCGCCTCTTCCTGCGCGGCGTCCCAGGCGCCGAGGCGGGCCAGGTAGTCTCGCAGCCGGATAATGGGCTCGCAGCGCCAGGCTTCCTTGACCGATGCCTCGTCCCGGTAGCGCGACGCATCATCGGCTGTCGTATGGTCGCCCAGGCGGTAGCTCACCGCCTCGATCAACGTCGGCCCGCCGCCGTGGCGCGCATGTTCGATGGCCGCGCCAACGCGCTGCCGCGCGGCAATCACGTCGTTGCCGTCGATCTGTTCGCCCGGAATGCCCGCTGCGATCGCCTTCTGGGCCAGCGTCGCCGCCGCCGTCTGCTTGGCGCGCGGCATCGAGATGGCCCACTGGTTGTTGTTGATAACGATGACCAGCGGGACGTGCCACGCGCCGGCCATGTTCATCCCCTCGTAGAAGTCACCCTTCGAGGTGCCGCCGTCGCCGAGGATGCACACCGCCACGTTCGGTGCCTGGCGCAGCTTGAACGTGTAGGCCACGCCGGCCGCATGGCCAACCTGGGTGCCGATCGGCACGCAGTTGCCGAAGTCATATGGCACTGCGGCAAACGCGCTGCCGCGTTCGTCGCCACCCCAGTACAGCAGGCTCTCCGTCATCGTGACGCCCCGCACAAACTGCGCGGCATGATCGCGGTACGACGGCACCAGCACGTCGTCGCGGCGCATCGCCGTGGCCACGCCGACGCCGATCGCTTCCTGGCCCAGCGCGGACGCGAACGTGCCGATCTGGCCGGTACGTTGCATCGCGATGGCCTTGAGATCGAACTGCCGGGTCAGCACCATGGCGCGATAGAGCGGCAGCAGGGTGGCCGGATCGCGGGCAAAGTCGGGAAGGTCGGGCTCTGGCGAGCCGTCGGGGGAGAGGTAGCGGGTAAAGCCGATTTCAAAACGCGCAACAGTGCCCATGTGGTTGTCCCCTTGAGGTTGCTCCCTTGTGGTTCGCGGTGTCCTGTGCGGCGCAGCATCTTGTGAACGCTGCTGCCTTTGAGTGTAGGGCACCGAATCGCGCTGCGGGCGTGCGGTGGCGCACCGCCGTCACATTGTCAGCGCGGGCGGGTGGGGCGGTTTCATCGGCGGACGTGCAGCCGGGGCGCTAGCGGTGCCGGTACGCAGCGTGTGGCGGCACGCCGCCACGTGGTGGATAGAGTTTCTGGAACTGGGTGGACGTAATGCCCATGCCGCCCTTGTCGTCGATGATCGTCATCTCGTGCCACGCGACGGGCGAGCCCTGAAGACCGGCGAATTCCCTCAACTGCCAGATCCGGCCCGTCTGCGTGTCGAGCAGGAACGGGCCGGTGCGAGTCTGGCCGCTGGCGACGATCTGGAACCGGCCGGGCGCCGCGGCCTCCGCTGGCTGGCCTCCCGGGATGGGCGGCTGAGCGACGGCCCCGGCCCCGGCATTGGATGCGGCGACGGATGCGGCATTGGATGCGGCGGAAACCGGATTGCTGCCGGACGTGGCGGGCGCCGCTGCCTTGGGCTTGTCGCTGCCTCCGCATCCGGTCAAGACCATGAAGGCTGTCGCCATCGACAGAGACAGCATGGAACGTATTGCATCTTGCATACGGGCCTCCCGCGCGCCTGGTGTTGTTCCAGTCATTCCAGCAAGTTTAGGCGCGAGGCCGCGGGCGCGCCAACGCGATATAAGGAATCCGCATAATCGCGCGCGATTTGATTCGTTGTCCGGCCGGTGCGGCTTCCCTACAGTGCAAGGCTTGTGCTTCCCCCAGAGCAAAGACCTGCCATGACGATTGCCACTGCCGACGCCACCGTCGATACCTCCGTCGATACCTCCGCCAACCTCGCCACCGAGTCTTCCACCAGATCCCTTCAGGATTTCGAGATCCGCCCGCTGGGCGCCGCACTGGGTGCGGAAGTCATCGGGGTCGATCTGGGGCGGCCGCTGTCGCATGGTGATTTCCAGCGCATCCATCAGGCGCATCTCGATCATCACGTGCTGGTGTTCCGCGACCAGCGCATCACGCCGGCACAACAGATCGCCTTCAGCCGCCGCTTCGGGCCGCTGCAGATTCACGTGCTGAACCAGTTCCAGTTGCAGGGCTATCCCGAAGTGCTGATCGTCTCGAACGTGATCGAGAACGGCAAGCCGATCGGGCTGGGGGATGCCGGCCACTTCTGGCATTCGGATCTCTCGTACAAGGAGACACCGAGTCTTGGTTCCCTGTTGCACGCACGGGAGTTGCCCGCCGAAGGCGGCGACACGCTTTTCGCCAATATGCACGCCGCATGGGAGAACCTGCCGGAAGCGCTGCAGCGCAAGGTGGCGGATCTCACCGCCGAGCACACGTATCTGGCGCGGTACGCGGAGTTGCAGGCGCGCAGCCCGTGGCGTCCGAACCTGACGCCGGAGCAGATCGCGCAGGTCAAGCCCGTGGTGCATCCGGTGGTCCGCACGCATCCGGAGACCGGGCGTCGCGCGCTGTTCGTCAGCGAGCATTTCACCACGCGCATCGTCGGCCTGCCTGATGCCGAAAGCCGCGCGATCCTCGATGAATTGTTTGCGCACAGCGTGAAGCCCGAGCACGTGTACCGCCATCAGTGGCGCGAGCACGACCTCGTGTTCTGGGACAACCGGTCGCTGCTGCATCTGGCCGCCGGCACGCCCGATCAACTGCGGCGCGTGATGTATCGCACCACGATCGAAGGCGATCAGCCGTTCTGATTCGATTCTCGTTTTTTCACTCCGGCCCCATTTTTCAGGAGTCCATTGCATGTCGCTGTTTTCGTCCGCTTCCACCCTGACCCGTCGCGCCGCCGTTGCCATGCTGACAGCGGGCCTCGCCTTGACTGGCAATGCGCACGCCGAAGGCCGCCTGCGCATTGCCGAGCAGTTCGGCGTGGTCTATCTGCTGCTCAACGTCGCACGTGACCAGCAACTGATCGAGAAACACGGCAAGCAGCAGGGTATCGACGTCAAGGTCGAATGGACGCAGCTTTCCGGTGGCGCGGCGGTCAACGATGCCTTGCTCTCCGGCGCGATCGACATCGCAGGGGCCGGTGTCGGCCCGCTGCTGACGCTGTGGGACCGCACCCAGGGCAAGCAGAACGTGAAGGGCGTGGCGTCGCTTGGCAACTTCCCGTATTACCTGGTCAGCAACAATCCCAAGATCAAGACGATTGCGGATTTCACCGAGAAGGACCGCATCGCGTTGCCGGCGGTGACGGTCTCGGTGCAGTCGCGCGTGCTGCAATATGCCGCTGCCAAGCAGTGGGGTGACAAGGAATTCAACCGGCTCGACAAATGGACCGTGGCGGTGCCGCATCCCGATGCTGCGGCGGCGATCATTGCAGGCGGCACCGAGATCACTGGGCACTTCGGCAACCCGCCGTTCCAGGAGCAGGAACTGGCGGGGAATCCGAACGCACGCGTCGTGCTCAATTCCTACGATGTGCTCGGCGGGCCCAGCTCCGCCACGGTGCTCTACGCGACCGAGAAATTCCGCAGCGAGAACCCGAAAACCTATCGCGCGTTCGTCGATGCGCTGGCCGAAGCCGCCCAGTTCGCAACGAAGAACCCGGAAGCTGCCGCCGATCTGTATATCCGCGTGAACAAGGCGAAGATCGACCGCGCGCTGCTGGTGAAGATCCTGAAGAACCCGCAGGTGCAGTTCAAGGTGACGCCGCAGAATACGTTCGCGCTGGCGGACTTCATGTATCGCGTGGGTGCGATCAAGCATCAGCCGAAGTCGTGGCAGGACTATTTCTTCCAGGACCCGGCAACCGCCGAAGGGAGCTGACATGGCCGAAGGCAATAGCGCGCACCTGCGTGTGGTCGCCAGTCACGAACCGCTGCTGCAGGTGGATGGCGTATCGCTGGAGTACCGCACCGCGCAGCGCGTGGTGCGCGCCACGCATCGCGTGAGCTTCGACGTCCACGCCACGGACCGGTTCGTGCTGCTGGGGCCTTCGGGTTGCGGCAAGTCGACGCTGCTCAAGGCGGTTGCGGGCTTCGTGCCGCCGGCCGAAGGCGAGATCCGGCTCGACGGGCAACGGGTGCAAAAGCCGGGGCCGGACCGCATCGTCGTGTTCCAGGAATTCGACCAGTTGCCGCCGTGGAAGACGGTGCGACAGAACGTGATGTTCCCGCTGCGGCAGGCGCGTGGCATGTCAAAGGCCGAGGCCAACGACGTGGCGCTGCATTTCCTGGACAAGGTGGGGCTCGCGGCCTTTGCCGATGCCTATCCACACACGCTGTCGGGCGGCATGAAGCAGCGGGTGGCGATTGCGCGAGCGCTGGCCATGCGGCCGAAAGTGCTGCTGATGGACGAGCCGTTCGCCGCGCTCGACGCGCTGACGCGCCGCCGGATGCAGGAGGAATTGCTCGCGCTGTGGGACGACGCGGCCTTCACGCTGCTGTTCGTGACCCATTCGATCGAGGAAGCATTGGTGGTCGGCAGCCGCATTCTGCTGCTGTCGCCGCATCCGGGGCGGGTGCGCGCGGAACTCAACAGTCATCAGTTCACGCTGGCCAGCCAGGGCAGCGCGGAATTCCAGACGGCCGCGCACCGCATCCACCGGATGCTGTTCGGCGAACCCGCCACCGTGGAGGATGCGTCGAGCCGCATCGTTCACGCCTGAATCCCCAGATACCCCCAATTCCCGCCCTTCGATTCGAGATGCAAGCGATGAGTACCGCCAATCCCCCGGTTCGCCCCGAGTACGAGCATGTGCTGGCTCCCTTCACGGCCGTGCCGTTGTCGCTGCCGTTGCCGTGGTACCGGCAACTGTGGCAGCAAGGCTGGTTGCGCAAGGCCCTGATCCTGGTGGTGCTGGCCACACTGTGGGAAATCATCGCCCGCGTCCAGGACAACGACCTGCTGCTGCCGACGTTCCTGGCCACAGTGCGGGCGTTCGGCGAAGGCGTCGCCAGTGGCGAACTGCCGGGCAAGGCGGCGGTGTCGTTGACGGTGCTGCTACAGGGCTATGCGGCCGGCATCGTACTGGCCTTCGCGCTCACCACGCTGGCTGCGTCGACGCGTATCGGGCGCGATCTGCTCGACACGCTGACGGCGATGTTCAATCCCCTGCCGGCCATCGCGCTGCTGCCGCTGGCCCTGCTGTGGTTCGGGCTTGGCAGCAAGAGCCTGATCTTCGTGCTGGTGCACTCGGTGCTGTGGCCGCTCGCGCTGAATACGTATGCCGGGTTTTGCGGCGTGCCGGAAACGCTGCGCATGGCGGGGCGTAACTATGGCCTGCGTGGGCTGCGCTTCGTGGTGCTGATCCTGGTGCCCGCAGCGTTGCCGGCCATCCTTTCCGGGCTGAAGATCGGCTGGGCCTTCGCCTGGCGCACGCTGATCGCGGCCGAGCTTGTCTTCGGCGCTTCGTCGGGCAAGGGCGGCCTGGGCTGGTACATCTTCCAGAACCGCAACGAGCTCTATACCGACCGCGTGTTCGCGGGGCTGGCCACGGTGATCCTGATCGGGCTGGCCGTGGAAGGGCTGGTATTCGCCACACTGGAGCGCGTTACCGTCCGGCGCTGGGGGCAGCAGCACTAGTAGCCGCACTCGCAGGCCGCAGTAGCAGTAGCACTGGCAGGCAGGTCTTGCCGTTGTCATGCGAGCGGAGTAACGTACGCGCTCATGACCGCGATCCATCATGCTGCCGCCCAGGGCTTTTCTGCCCAGGCCGATACCTACGCCCGTGGGCGTCCCGAATATCCCGCCGAGCTTTCCGGCTGGCTGCGCGACACGCTTGGCGTGGCACCCGGCAAGAGCGTTGTCGACCTCGGCGCGGGCACCGGCAAGTTCACGCGCCTGCTGGCGCAGACCGGCGCCACGGTGATTGCCGTGGAACCGGTCGATGCCATGCGCGCGCAACTGTCGTCGAAACTGCCGGACGTGCAGGCGCTGGCGGGTAGCGCCGAGTCGATTCCGCTGCCCGACGGCAGCGTCGACGCGGTGGTCTGCGCCCAGGCGTTCCACTGGTTTGCCAACACTGCTGCCGTGCAGGAAATCCGCCGCGTGCTGAAGCCCGGCGGCAAGCTCGGGCTGGTGTGGAATGTCCGCGACGAGTCGGTGGGCTGGGTCGCCAGGCTGACCGAGATCATGACGCCGTTCGAGGGCGATGCGCCGCGCTTCTACAAGGGGGACTGGAAGAAGGTCTTCCCGGCCGATGGCATGGGACCGCTCGGTCTGACACGCTTTGCGTACACCCACAGCGGCGCGCCGGAACAGGTGATCGTCGATCGCGTGATGTCGGTCAGCTTTATCGCGTCGCTGCCGCAGGACCAGCAGGACGCCGTGCGCGCCCGGTTGCGCGAGGTCATTGCCACCGACCCGGCGCTGCAGGGGCACGACGTGGTGTCGTTCCCGTACAGCACCGAAGCGTACTGCTGCGAACGGCTCTGATCGGGTGGCGGTCAGATGACCGTCAGATGAGCATCAGGTGGCCGGCGCCAGCCGGTCGCGATAGCGCGCAGCCAGGACCTGGCTGAGCACCAGCGCCAGCACTGCCGCCAACGCGGCGAACAGGTACACGGCCGGATAGCCGGCGTGCTTCGTGATCAGGCCGGCGACGGGGCCGGTCAGCCCGAGCGAGAAATCGAAGAACAGCGCGTAGGCGCCCAGCGCGGAGCCGCGATTGGTGGCTGGCACGCGCTTGACGGCTTCGATGCCGAGCGACGGAAAGACCAGCGAGAAACCGAAGCCAACCACGGCTGCGCCAGCTAGCGCCTGCCACGGCGCCTGGGCCAGCCACAGCATCGCCAGACCCGCTGCCTCCACCGCGAACGACACCAGCGCCACCGGATAACCGCCGAAGCGCGTGATGCTGTCGGCCATGATCAGCCGCGTCAGGACGAAGCAGGTGCCGAGCGCGGTCAGCGCCAGCGCGGCATGATCCCAGCCATGCCCCGCGTAGTAGAGCGTGATGAAGGCCGTGATCGCGCCAAAGCCGACCGAGCCAAGCCCGAGGCACAGGCCGAACGGTGACATCGCGCGGAATACGCTACGGAAGGGCAACCGCTCGCCCTTGAGGATTGGCACGGCGGCTTGGCGGCGCGCCAGCAGCCACGAGGCGCCGGCGATGACTGACGTCACGATGCCGATCGCGGTCAGGCCACCGTGGCCGGCCAGCAGCACGCCCACGGGCGCGCCCACCGCCAGCGCGCCGTAGGTGGTGACGCCATTCCAGGAAATCACTTTTGCCGTATGGCGCGCGCCCACGCTGCCGATGCCCCAGGCGATGGTGCCGGTGGTCACCAGGCTCTCGCCCGCGCCCAGCATCAGGCGGCTCGACAGCAGCCAGCCCAGCGCGAGCCAGTCGTTGCCCGCGAACTGCGCGGCGACCAGCATCAGCAAGCCGCTGCCCGCGCACAGCAGCAGGCCCGTCAGCACCGAGCGCTTCGGCCCTTTCATGTCGCACAGGCTGCCGGCCCACGGGCGGCTCAGCAGCGTGGCCAGATACTGGATGCTGACCGCCAGACCCGCCAGTACCGCGCTATAGCCAAGGTCGCCATGCACGAAGCCGGGCACCACGGCGATCGGCAGGCCGACGCTGAGATATGCGATGAAGTTGAAGACAACGATGCCAAGTATGCGGCGAGTCACATTACCGGAGGCGAGATCGCCATGCGGTGGCGTGGCCTCGGGGGAAAGCGGGGTGGTCATTCGGTGCGGGGCGCGATTGGACGGGGATACAGGCCGGGTCCGGGTCGTGTATCAGGTACGACAACATAGGGAAAACCCGGGAGCGGCAATCATACCGGGAATGGGCGCGGTCCGTGCGGCGTGTTGGCGTGCAGATTGACATTGATTTTGCCGTTCTATACCGTGGACGCCCGTTCCATGCCACGTCCTCGACGCTTTCTCCATGCCCCGCAAAGCCGCCCAACTCTCCGAAGCCGACAAGCACGCCGCTGAAGGTGGTGCCGTCGCCGTGGATCGGGCGTTGTTCGTGCTGTCGGCTTTCCGGGAAGGCGACGGGACGTTGGGTCTGGCCGAACTCGCGCAACGCAGCGGCCTGTACAAGAGCACGCTGCTGCGGCTGCTGGCGTCGCTGGAGCACGCGCGGCTGATCCAGCGTCATACGGATGGACGCTATGGGCTCGGCCCCGAGATCGCACGGCTTAATGCGGTCTACGCGGCGTCGTTCTCGCTCGAGCAGGTCGTGTTGCCGGCGTTGCGCGAACTGGTGCGCACCACGCGCGAATCGGCCGCGTTCCACATCCAGCAGGGGGAACACCGGCTCTGCCTTTATCGCGTGGACTCCCCGCAGCCGGTGCGCGACCACATTCGTGCCGGCGATCTGCTGCCGCTCAATCGCGGCGCCGGCGGCCGTGTGCTGCGCGCTTTCGCCGGCGCGCGCGGAGAGATTTATCAGCGTATCCGTGACGAAGGCGTAATCGCGCTGGTGGGCGACCGCAGCCCCGACATCGCGGGCGTGTCGTCGCCGGTGTTCGGGCCCGGTGGGGAATTGAAGGGCGCCTTGACGCTGACCTGCCCGACGCCGCGCTTCTCCGAATCGTTCCGCGAACAGGTACTCGATGCCGCGCGGCGGCTGACGCAGGCGCTTGGCGGGATTTTCCCGGAGGTCGTCGAAGCCGCCGGACCCTCATCCTCGGCGGCAACTGCCCCGCAGGACGACTGAGCATCCCCCGGCTTGTCGGGGGTGCCGCTCGGTGACCCGCGCGGGATAAGATGCGTGCTTTCGTGCCGACGATAGCAACAGGGGCTACCCGTCAAGGGTAAACCTCGACAAGCGGCAGCCGCCCCCGGTAGCTTTAGAGGATTCGACTCCCGTGCACCTGGCCCAGCAGACCATCCTGGTCGTGATGATGGTGGTTTTCTCCAGCACGCTCGTCATGGCGGCGGGGCTGGTGCTCGCGCTGCGCGCCAATGAGGCTGGCCGCCTGTGGGCCGTCGGGCATGTGATCGCCTCGGGCGCGGGGCTGGTCATCGCGGCCAGCGCAAGCGCCGGATCGGCGGAACTCGGCGCGCTCGGCGCCGGTGCCTATGTGTTTGGCCGCCTGACGATCTACCGGGGTGTGCGCGTCTACTACGGCATGTCCGAACACGCGGCGCTGCTGCACGGTGTCGGCTTCGTGACGCTGGTGCTGCTGATGCTGCTGACCGGCCTGCCCGATGGCAGCAGGCTCGTGCATGGCCTCGCGTACGGCTTGCTGGCCCTGATCTCGTTTTTCACTGTCATCACCATGCTGCGCAGCGCGCGCGGCCGCAGGAGCATCGGCAGCCCGCTGGTGCTGGCCTCCCACCTGGTGCTGCTGATCTCGCAGGTGGCGGCGCTGAGCTACGGGGCGACATTCAAGGGTTTCGAGGTCACGCCTTTCTTCCTGCAGCCCGAAGGCTCGGTCTGGCCGCTGGCGCCGCTGGTGGCCGTGTTGCTGGGCCTGTTCGGTTTCTGCCTGATGTCGATGGAGCAGATCATCGCGCGCAACGAGAGCGGCGCGCGTACCGATGCGCTGACCGGGCTGCTCAATCGCGGCGCGCTCGACATGCTGGCCATCAGCATGATCGCGCGCTGGCAGCGCAACGGCGAGGCGCTGTCGTGCCTCGTGATCGACGTCGACTATTTCAAGCTGGTCAACGACACGCACGGCCACCATGCCGGTGACAACGTGCTGCGTGAAATCGCGACGGCGCTAGACAATTCGCGGCGCGCGTCGGATATTGCCGCGCGCTACGGTGGCGAGGAGTTTTGCATCCTCTGTCCGCATACGGACGAGCACCAGGCCACTGCGCTGGCCAATCGTATTCTGCGGAAGGTGAGGGCGATCGAACTGCCCGGCGCGGGCGGTCATGCCAGCGTCAGCATCGGCGTGGCCGAGCTGCGCGGCGGGCCCTCGAGCCGTGAGGGCCTGTGGCGCAGCCTGTTCGCCACGGCGGACCGCGCGCTCTATCAGGCCAAGCAGCGCGGCCGCGACCAGTTCATGCTGGCGTCCAGCATGATCGAAGAGACACCGGTCGGCGACGCGCTGCAATCGGTGACCGAGCCGCAGATGATTGTTTGACGGCGGATACCCAGGCGGGCCCGGTGGATACCTGGGCCGCCCTTATGTCGCTCTTAAGCCGTCCTTATGCCGTCCTTATACCGCCCCGCCATCCACCGGCACATCCCGTTGCGGCTGCCCGTCGTACGACCAGATGAACTGGCGCGGAATCGGCCCCTTGTTGCGGCCGCCCTGCTGGGTTTGCTCCCACGCATGAGACAGGATGCCCACCGAGCGCGACAGGCAGAATAGCCCGCGTGCCAGCGGCGCCGGAAAGCCGAGTTCCGCGTAGATGACAGCGGTCGCGCCGTCGATGTTCATCGGGATCGGCTTGTCGCGTCCCGCGCCGAGCGCCTTTTCCACCGCGCGGGCAATCGCCGCGTAACGGCCGGACACCACGCCATCGTCGGCAGCCTGATCCACCAACGCCAGCAGGCGCGGCGCGCGCGGGTCGAGCGGATGGAAGCGATGGCCGAAGCCCGAGACGAACTTGCCGTGCAGGTCGCGATAGTGGGCCAGGCCAGCGGCCACGGCATCATCGAACGGCGTGCCGGCGTCGAAGCGGCGCGCGATGTCCTGATAGAGTTCCACCGCCTGCTCGCCGGCGCCGCCGTGCACATCGCCCAGCACGTTGACCGCCGAGGCCATCGCATTGTTCAGCCCCACGCCGCAGGTGGCGGCCATGCGGGCGATGGCGATGCTGGGTGCCTGCGGGCCGTGGTCGACGGCGGCCATCAGCGCCGCGTCGAGCAGTTCGCCTTCGCGCTTGCCCGGCAGCTCGCCGCGCAGCATCAGCCAGATCATCTGCGCGAACGACACATTGCCGATCAACTGCTCGATCGGGTAGCCGCGATAGCGGATCTCGCCCGGCTTCATGTCAATGATCTCGGTGCGCCACCAGTCCTGCGAAGCCTGCTGGCCGGCGTCGATCGTTTCGTTCGTGGCGCTCATAGCGCGCGCTCCTGTTTGAGGGTGTCGATGGCGGCGGCGTCATAGCCGAGTTCGCCGAGGATGTCGTCGGTATGCTCGCCAAGTTGCGGCGGAGGCGTGTCCACGGACGGGGCCTGCCCGTTGACCTTGAAACCGGTGCGCAGCAGGCGGATGTCGCGACCCACGCCAGGCACGTTTTCGAACGCGCCGATCATGCCGCGGTCGCGCACCTGCGGAAGTGCGAGCGTGTCCGGCACCTTCAGCACCGGCCCGGCCGGCACGCCAGCCTCATTGAGCAGTTGCCACCAGTCGGTGGCGGACTTCTTCGCCAGTTCCGCTTCCAGTTCGGCGGTCAGCGCCGCGCGGTTCGCCAGGCGCGACTGGCGCTCGGCAAAGCGCGGGTCGGTCGCGAGCTCGGGGCGGCCCACCACGCGGCACACCGCTTCGAACTGCTCCTGCTTGTTGGCCGCGATATTGAGCGGGCCGTCGCCAGTGCGGAACGTGCCAGACGGGCTCGCTGTCATGTTCTCGTTGCCCATCGGGGCAGGGTCCTTGCCCGCCACCAGATGGTTGGAAACCACCCAGCCCATCGTGACCAGCGTGGCTTCCAGCATCGATACGTCGAGGAAGTAGCCTTCCGTGCGTTCGGTATCGGCCAGCGAGGCGGCGATGGAAAAGGCCGCGGTCATGCCGCCGATGGTGTCGGAGACGGGATAACCGACGCGATACGGCGCGGTCTGCGGGTCGCCGGTGATGCTCATCACGCCTGCCATGCCCTGGATGATCTGGTCATAGGCCGGCAGGTCGGAGAGCGGCCCATCCTGGCCGAATCCGGAGATCGCGCAGTAGATCAGGCGCGGGTTCACCAGCTTGAGTTCGTCGTAGCCCAGGCCCAGGCGCGTCATCACGCCGGGGCGGAAGTTCTCGACAACGACGTCGGCGCTCTGCACCAGCTTGCGGAAGACTTCCTTGCCGCGCGCGTGCTTGAGGTTGATCGTGATCGAGCGCTTGCCGGGGTTCTGCGCCAGGAACGAGACGCCCATCAGCTTGCGGTTCAGCTCGGCATCGGCGCCAAGCTGACGTGCGAGGTCGCCCGTGCCGGGCGTTTCCACCTTGATCACCTCAGCCCCCATGTGGGCGAGCTGGTGGCAGCAGAAGGGCCCGGCCAGCACGTTGGTGAGGTCGAGCACGCGGATATTGCGAAGCGGCTTTTGCATGAGGGGTATGTGGGTCCGGCCAGGCATGTTGTTGGTCTTATTCAACGCGAGCGCCGGAGTCTCGCACGATCGTGCCCCAGCGCGTGTGCTCGCTCTTGATGAACGTGGCGAGGTCCGCCGCGGAGCCGCCGCGCGGTTCGCTACCTTCGTCACGCAGTCTGGCGATCGTATCCGCATCCTTGAGCGCCTTGTTCACTTCCGCGTTCAGGCGGGCGATCACGTCGGCCGGTGTGCCGGCGGGTGCCACCAGTGCCTTCCAGTCCTCGGCCTGGAAGCCCGCGTAGCCCTGCTCCGCGACGGTGGGCACATTCGGCAGCAGCGCCACGCGCTTGACCGACGTCACGCCTAGCGCGCGCAGCTTGCCAGCCTTGAGCATCGGCATGGCGATCGGCGGCGTGGCGAAGTAGAAGTCGGTCTGGCCGCCCATCAGGTCGGTCAGCGCGGGCGATGCGCCCTTGTATGGCACATGCAGCGCCTTGAAGCCGGCACGGCGCTGGAACATCTCGCCGGTCAGGTGGCCCACGGTGCCGGTGCCCGCTGACGCCATCGACAGTTGCTTGGTCTTGGCCGCGGCCACGAGGTCAGCCAGCGTCTTGTAGGGCGAGTCCTGTCGCACGATCAGCACCACGGGCTGCGCGGCCACCAGGGCCACGGGCGTGAAATCCGTGACCGCGTTGTACGGCATCTTCGGGTAGAGCGTCGGGTTGATGGCGAGGTTGGCGGTCTGGCCCATGCCGATCGTGTAGCCATCCGGGCGTGCCTTGGCCACGGCGTCGAGGCCGATGTTGCCGCCGGCGCCGGCGCGGTTTTCCACCACCACCGTCCAGTGCGTGGCGGTGCCAATCTTGTTGAAGACCAGACGCGATAGCACGTCGGTGCCGCCTGCCGGCGGGAACGGCACGACCAGGCGGATCGGCTGAGCCGGATAGGCATCGGCGGCAAACGCGGACGCACCCGGCAGGGCGGCGATGGCCGCCATGGCGATCAGGCCGTGCACGAGGGTGCGGCGTCGCGAGGAGGCCGGGCGGGTCGGGTGGATCTTGTTCATGCTGAGGTCTCCGATTTCTAATGTTCTATAGAACAGAACATCGATCTTAAGAAAGGAATGAAACGGAGGATAGGAGGGGGGCGACGGACTGTCAAGTCATGGTGGATGACAGGCGGTGGCGGGATGTCAGGCCGCAGCGCGCGGGTGTGATCCTGACCTGGATGGGAATTTGAACGGCTTGCCGTCTCCCCGGCCCGCTCTGGCGCTGCGGGAGATGGGAAAAAAACAGCGGGTGTTTTGATGGGCGTGGGTGTGCTCCCCTCACCCGCGATGGCGCGAGAGGGGAAGGGGGAGGGCGAAAAGACGGGAGGGCGGCGTCAGGCCGCCGCGAGTGCGGTCAATGCGAAGCCAGCGCCGACAGCGTGTCGGGCGGCAGATAGCGCGGACTTTGCCGCTGAAGCATCGCGCCCCAGCCGCAGCAGGCCGCCAAGTTGATGCGGAGCCTTGAGCAGGCCGAAGATGATTGCGCCGATGTCGGTGCTGCCATCGGCCGCCATGCCGGCCACGGCTAGCGGGGGCACGGGACGGTCGGCAGGGTCGATCACCACGCGCAGCGCGGCGAACGGAATATGGTGGGTCTGGGCGGCCAGTGCGGCGATGTGGGATTCCATGTCCACGGCCAAGGCGCCGTGGGATTCGTGCAGCGCGGTCTTGTCGGTCACCGTGGTGACCGGGGTATCGGAGCCAGCCAGCAGGCCACACACGGCCTGAGGCAGGGCGCGGCGAAGCGCCGCTGTCCAGTACGGGTCGGTCGAGTAGGACGTGTCGCCCGCCCGCACGGCGGTGGCGACGATCACGGTGCCCGGCGGCAGCGTGGGATCGAGCCCGCCGGCTACGCCGAAGCTGATGACGCCGTCGCAGCCTTGCGCCAGCTGGGCCAGCCGGGCGTCAAGCACACGCGCCAATGCCGCATCGCGATGCCCGTAGAGCGTTTCCACGCCCGGTCCCGACGCGATGCGCGCCTCGAAATCCATCCCGCTGACTGCCAGTACCGCCACGACTTCAGAGCCCCCAGGAGATGGCGCGATTGCCATCGCGCAGCAGGTTGCGGAAGCGCGCCAGTGCCCAGAGCGGGAAGAAGCGCGAATAGCCGTGGTAGCGCAGATAGAACACGCGAGGGAAACCCACCGCCGTGAAGTACGGCTCGTCCCAGAAACCATGGCTGGCCTGCGTGCGCAGCAGGTACTCGACGCCGCGCACCAGGGCGGGGTGGTCGCCTGCGCCGGCGGCCATCAGGCCGAGCATGGCCCAGGCGGTTTGCGATGCTGTGCTCGGCGCCTTTTCATAGCCACGATACTCGAGCTTGTAGCTGTCGCCCGACTCGCCCCAGCCGCCATCCTCGTTCTGGATCGACAGCAGCCATTGGGCCGCGCGCTTCATCTCGGGCGCGTCCGTGCCGATGCCGGCGGCGTTCAGCCCGCACAGCGCGCTCCACGTGCCATAGATATAGTTGGTACCCCAGCGGCCAAACCAGCTTCCGTCGGCCTCTTGTTCGTCGAGCAGGTAGCGCAGCGCGCGCGCGGCCGGCTCGCTGTTGGCCGGCATCTGGCCTAGCTGGCACAGCATCGCCAGACAACGCGCGGACACGTCGGCCGTGGGCGGATCGAGCAGCGCGCCGTGATCGGCGAACGGGATGTTGTTCAGGTAAAGGTGCGTGTTCTCGGGTTCGAACGCGCCCCAGCCACCGTTGCTGCTTTGCATGCCGACGATCCACTCGCAGGCGCGGGATACGGCCTCGTCATAACGGTTGGAGCGGTCGCCCTTGTCCACCCGGTCCATCGCGGCAGCCACCACGGCGGTGTCGTCCACGTCGGGGTAGTGAGGGTTGGCGTACTGGAAAGCCCAGCCGCCCGGGCGGACGTTGGGACGGCGCACCGTCCAGTCGCCGCGCAGTTCGAGTTCCTGCAGCGGCAGCAGCCAGTCCAGCCCGCGTGCCGCAGCCGCGATCGTGCGCGGCTCGCCGACTTCCAGCAAGGCATGGGCGGCCAGCGACGTATCCCAGACCGGCGACAGGCATGGCTGGCAGTAAGCCTCGTCATCCTTGACCACGAGCAGCTTGTCGATCGAGCGGCGGGCGATGGCCCGGTTCGGGTCGCTCTCGGGCACGCCGAGCACGTCGAACATCAGCACTGAGTTGACCATCGCCGGGAAGATCGCGCCGAGGCCGTCTTCGCCGTTCAGCCGTTCGACCGTGAATTCACGCGCGCGCTCGATGGCCCGCTGGCGCAGGCCACGCGGGAACAGTGGCTCGGCCATGCGCACCACGGCGTCGAGCGTGCGGAACACGCCGACCCATAGCGGGCTCTGGTGCGGCGCGCGGCGCGGCAGGCGGGTGGCCTGGCACGGGCGCACGAACAATTCGTCGATGCCGATCTTGCGCGGATTGCGCGCCTGCGGACGCAGGCTGTTGAGCACCAGCAGCGGCACGATGACCGTGCGGGCCCAGTACGACACCTTCGACAGATGGAACGGAAACCACTCGGGCAGCAGCATGATCTCCACCGGCATCATCGGCACCGCCTGCCACGGCATCACGCCGTACAGCGCGAGCAGCGTGCGCGTGAATACGTTGCTGGCCTCGGCGCCGCCCATCGCGTGGATCGCGGCGCGCGCGCGGCGCATGTGTTCGGCTTCCGGGTTGTCGCCGGCCATCTTCAGCGCGAAGTAGCCCTTCACGCTGGCACTGATGTCCGAGGCGCCGGCGTGGAACAGCGGCCAGCCGCCATCGGCGTTCTGGATGCGGCGCAGGTAGTTGGCGATCTTGCCTTCCAGTACCAGATCCGGCGTCTCGCCGAGGTAGTGGACCATCAGGATGTACTCGGCCGGAATCGTGGCGTCGGCTTCGAGTTCGTAGACCCAGTGGCCATCGGACTGCTGTTGCGCCAGCAGGGATTCGACGGCATGGGCGATGCCGGCATCGAGCGGATCGGGCAGGGCCGGCTGGGCAGGGCGACGGGCGCTGGTGGTCAGCGTTTCATCCTGGGGGCGGGTTATTGTTGCGGCCTGGTTCATCTAAATCGGGGGCACTTCTCTGTTCTGGGCACGCGGCAATGGCCGCGTGCCTTGGCTAAATACAAGGCGGGCAAATCATGCGATGGCATGTCGGAGCAGAATCCAGACCAGCTTTGCCTTGGGCACGCGCACGCGCGCGCGCGGCGGTTGCCAGCCACGGGCCAGCAGGCGGGTCAGGATGCCGTGATAGACATCGGACATGATGCGCGGCGAACGCACCACGCGCGCCGGGCAGCGCGCCATGATCGCGGCGGAGGCATCGTAGTGAGCCTGAGCATCGCGCGCGATGCCGGTGCAGACCTCGGCGATCGCGGGGTGATGGATGACGTCGTATGGCTTGCCGACGGGAATGCCGGCGGCGGCCAGGGCCTCGGCCGGCAGGTACAGACGGCCGATCTCGGCGTCCTCGTCGAGGTCGCGCAGGATGTTGGTCAGCTGCAGCGCGCGGCCAAGGTGATGCGCCAGCGCGATGCCGGGTGCTTCGTCCAGGCCGAACACGCGCACGGCCAGGCGGCCGACGGCGCTGGCCACGCGGTCGCAGTAGGTGTCCAGCGTGGCGGCATCCGGCGCGACGATCGTGGCGACGACGTCCATGATCATGCCGTCGATGACGTCGGAAAAATCCTGCTGCTGGAGATTGAACGCCTTGATCTGCTCGTCGAGCGGGCGCAGCGCCGCAGGCGCCTGGCCTGCATAGCAGGCGGCGATGTCGGCGCGCCACTGTTCCAGCGCGGCGAGGCGGTCGGCGTGCTGGGTGTCGCCATCGGCGATGTCGTCCACGGCGCGGCAAAACGCGTAGATCTCGAACATGGCCTGCCGCTGCGAAGCGGGCAGGATGCGCATGGCCGCATGGAACGAGCTTCCGGATGACACGGCGGGTCCGGCGATCGGCCCGCCTGGCGTTGCGATTTCAGTACCGGCCACGGGTTTCCTCGGCACGCATTGTCAAATACCTTCCAGCGGGGCAGCCAGCGGGTGGCGCCCCGGGAACGGCAGAATTTGGGGGGATTCGAAGTCGGGCGATTATAGCAACTTCATCGCGCCGGGGGATTTGTGACGTTATCACCATAACGCGGGTATGGTACGCCGCGTGCCGGGGTGGTGGTGGTCTGGTCGATGACCCGTTCTACGTCGGGCACTTCGCGCAGCGCGCCCAGGAAACCCTTCCGGTCGAAATCCGCGGCCACGCAGCCCTGCACGGTCAGCCAGCGGCCCCGCACCATGATCCAGAGCGAGCTTTGCTGCCAGGCGGGCATCGTGTGCCGCAGCGTATCGAGCCGACGCCGCAGGGCCTCGGCAATTTCCTGGTCGTACTGGTAAGCGTTGGCCAGCCTGCAACGGCCTTCCATATAGCAGTGGTTACCTTCCTCGATGCGGTGGTGCGCCTCGCGTTTCCAATCCGCCTCGGTAATGCGCGGGCCCGCCGGTTCGGGGCAATTGGCGATCGCCTGCGAGATTTGCAGGAAGGGGTCGTTGCCGAAGTTGCGGGTCGTCTGTCCAAGTGCCATTTGCGCCGCGCATATCGTCATGGCCATTAGTGTCGCCAAGTGAATTGCCACGCGCAAAAAACACCGCGATGACCGAACGTCATCAATGCAATACATTATCTGCCCTGTGGAAAGCCCAGAAAGCAGAAAGCCCCGCCGGAGCGGGGCTTCCCAGGCAAGATAAACTGCCCGGTGATCCAGTTAGATAGCCTGGATCTTCGTGGCCTGTTCGCCCTTCTGGCCCATAGCCTTAACGTAGCGAACCTTCTGACCTTCCTTCAGCGACTTGAAGCCATTGCCTTCAATCGCCGAGAAGTGTGCGAACAGGTCATTGCCGCCTGCGTCCGGCGTGATGAAGCCGAAGCCCTTGGCGTCGTTGAACCACTTAACGGTACCGGTTTCCATATGTCTATCCAACCTCGAATTTCAAATGGGCGTAATTGCCCGACCAAGCATGTCGCTCACAACGAACCGGAGCAAAACGCTACAGGCCGGCGCACATGCGAGCAGCCATTTTGACTGTTTTTTTCTGGCTGTCAATCGGACCATGCCCCTAATGGTGTTTCGGCATACAAACAGCAGATATTAAATTCTTCTACATCCATTCCGGATTTGTCTGACATCAGGGTGCCTTCAGCGATGTTATGTCAGTCATTGCGGGCGTGGCGGTACCGGCAGTCGTTACATATTCGTAAGGCACGAGTGTGAGATATCACACAGTTGCCCACAGTCGCCATGCGGACAATCACACCGCAATACCTCAAATGGGCCAGATGCCGGAATAAAAATCCTGAGAGGTATGGTTATCCCGTATGCCAGAACCGAGAAACTTGTGGTCCAGGCGAGCGTAGTGGCGGCAGACATCTGCATTTTTACCACCCGGTGTAACATCTGCTTACCGATTCCCCTGTGGTCAAGGGGCACGCGGGTTGAATCGTGCCAAATGTCGTACCTATGACATGGCTTGTCGGGCACAATTTTTGACAATCTATTTCAAACGGATGGCCTAGGATCCACCTGCTCGCAAATTAGGAAAAATCCTATATAAAAGTGCTGCATAGAGCATAATGCAGGCTTAGGCATCGTCCGAGATGCGGGTCATGCATGCGAGCGGGGCCTGCGCGCCGCCATCGGCAACCGTCATAACAGCAGCGGACTTTAAGCCAGTGAAGCAATTACAGCGATGGATTCGGGGACTTTTCGAGGAGAGGGATGGGCCGACGGGCCGCTCGCGATCCGGTGCGTGGCGTGTAGTGATGGCCGTGATTGCCATTGTGGCAGCCGGTGTAGGGCTTGTGCTTGGCACGCTGACGCCGTCGACCGCGGCGCTGGCGCAGTCACCGGCGCCAGCGCGCGTCGCGCCGAGCGTGGCATTTCACTATGGCGCCCGGCCGCCCGTGGACATGCTGCAGGCCTTCGACGTGGCCGTCGTGGAGCCCGATAGCGGCTTCGATCCGCGTAGCGCCAGAACGCCGAACACCGCCTGGTTCGCATATGTCAGCGTCGGCGAAGTCCTGCCGAGCCGCGCGTACTTCAAGGACATCCCCCAGGCCTGGCTTTCCGGCAGCAATGACGCATGGAACGCCAGAGTCGTCGATCAGGCCGCCGACGGCTGGCCTGCCTTCTATGTCGACAAAGTAATCACGCCGCTGTGGGAACGCGGCTATCGCGGCTTTTTCCTCGATACGCTCGATTCGTACCATCTCGTGGCCAAGACCGACGCCGACCGCGCGCGTCAGGAAGCCGGCATGGTGCGTGTGCTCCAGGCAATCAAGGCACGCTATCCAGACGCGAAGCTGCTGTTCAACCGTGGCTTTGAGATTCTGCCCCAGGTGCATTCGCTGGCCTACGGCGTGGTGTTTGAATCGCTGTTCCGCGGCTGGAACCAGGCGCAAGGCACGTACACCGAAGTCAGTCAGCAGGACCGTGACTGGTTGCTTAACCAGGCGCGCATCGTCCGCGAGCAGTACGGCCTGCCCGTGATCTCGATCGACTACTGCCCGCCCACCGACGCCCAATGCCGACGCGACACCGCGCGTCGCATCGGCGCGCTGGGCATCACTCCTTATGTCACCGATTCCGGGCTGCAGACCGTGGGCGTCGGGTCGTTCGAGGTCATGCCGCGCCGCGTGCTGGTGGTGCAGGAAAACGAACTCGATGTTTCCATCGACGACAGCGTCGGCGTGCGTTTCCTGTCGATGCCGCTCAACTATCTGGGCTACCGCGTCGATTTCGCGGAAACGCGCGACACGTTGCCGGAGATCACTCCCGACCGCTATGCCGGCGTGGTGGTCTGGACCAACGGCAATATCCGCCAGAACCCGGGCCGCTTCTACGCCTGGGCGGAGAAACAGATCCGCCAGGGCATCCCCGTGGCCTTCATGAATGGGTTTGGCGCGCAGCCCGACGGGGCGCTGGCACGGATGCTGGACCTGAAGGCAGTCAAGGGCCGCACCTCGGGCGACGTCCAGATCCTGTCGCAGGACAAGATGATGGGCTTCGAGCAGCAGGTGGCCCCGGACCGTGCCGATGCGGTGCCGGTGCAGATACGCGATGGCGCGGCGAACACGCGCACGCTGCTGCGCCTGCGCTCGGGCACGCTGACGTATGACGCCGCCGCGATCACGGCCTGGGGCGGCTATGTGATGGGCCCCTACGCCGTGCGGCAGAACACGCCCAAGGGGCAGGACCGCTGGATCGTGCAGCCGATCGACTTCCTGCGCGAGGCATTGCGCCTGCCGTTGATGCCGGTCCCGGATCCCACCACCGAAAGCGGCCGCCGGCTGCTGACCATCCATATCGATGGCGATGGGTTTGCCTCGAAGGCTGAGATTCCCGGTGGCGGTTATTCGGGCGAGGTGCTGTTCCGCGAGATCTTCGACCGGTACCGCCTGCCGATGACGATGTCCGTGATCGAAGGCGAGGTCGGCAAAAGCGGCATGTATCCGAAGCTGGCACCGGAACTGGAGCCGATTGCCCGCAAGATCTTCGCGCAGCCGTATGTCGAGGTGGCCAGCCATACCTATTCGCATCCGTTCGAATGGGGCCGGACCGTGCCGGGACAGGAGAGTAACGCCAGGATCATCGAGGGCGATGACACCTATCACCTGGCAATTCCGGGCTACAAGATGGACCTGAACCGTGAAATCGGCGGCTCGATCGATTACATCAACAAGGTGCTGTCGCCGAGCAAGCCGGTGAAGCTGGTGTTGTGGCCCGGCGACTGCCAGGCCCCGCCCGAGGCGCTCAAGCTGACCGAAGCCGCTGGCGTGCTGAACATGAATGGCGGCGACACACTGATCACGCGCAGCAATCCGACCTGGACCGCCATCGCTCCGCTGGGCATCCACAAGGCGGATCACACGTTCCAGGTGTTCGCGACCAACCAGAACGAGAACGTCTATACGAACCTGTGGCATGGGCCGTACTACGGCTTCGAGCGCGTGATCGAAACGTTCGAGATGACGGAGAAGCCGTACCGCTTCAAGGCGGTGAACATCTACTACCACAGCTACTCGGGTACCAAGGTGGCATCGCTGAAGGCGCTGCGCAAGGTCTATGACTACGTGCTGACGCAGAACTTGCTGCCGATGCATTCCACCGACTACGTGCTCAAGGTGATCGACTGGCAGGGGATGGCCGTGGCCCGCGAGTTGGGCGATGGCGCCGACGGTGCGCCGGCCAGTGGCGCGTGGCGCGTGCGGGGCGATGGCAACCTGCGCAATCTGCGTTGGACGGGCGCGGGCGTCCCCGACGTGGTCACCGCAACCGGCGTCACGGGTTCGTCGCCGGCGCCGGGCGGCGGCGTCTACGTGCATCTGGATGGCGGCAACGCGCGCTTCCGTTTCGTACCCACGGCCACGCAGTCGGTGCCGGAACTGCCCGAGGCCAACGGTCTCGTGCGCGACTGGCGCCGCGATGGCAATGTCACCCGCTTTACCTTCGCCGGCTACTACAAGCCGTTCTTCCGGCTCGCCAACGCGGGCCAGTGCAGTGTTTCCATCGATGGCAAGCCAGTAACCGGTGTGCGCGATCGCAATACGCTGCGTTTCGATACCCCGGCGGTCAATGATCCGATCCATGTCCAGCAACAAGTCGAAGTCCGCTGCGGCGCCTGAGCGCGAGCGGCTGTTGCCGCCGGCGCTGGTTCTGACCTTTACCGCGATCGTGGGGGTTGGGCTGGCGCTGATGTTCCCGCGCGAGACCCTGCGTGAGCGCCTGCTTGGTCAGGGGCGGGCCGTCGATGGCCTGACCGTGGCCTATCTCGAGGCGTGGTCGCGTGTGGCGCCCAACGATACGAACTTCATGAGCGTGCTGGCCGAACAGTACGCCCGTAGTGGTCGGCTGGATGATGCCGAAACGATGCTCGAACGCATGTTGGCGGTGAAGGGCCAGGACCTGACGGGCCAGATCCTGCGCACGCGCATCGAGATCACGCAGCAGCGCGCCTATGCGGCCCAGCCGGATTCTGCCGAGCGCGCGGAGCGTCTGGCGATGATGGACGGCCTGCTCAAGGACGCCACCACCCCGGAGATGCTGCGTGCCTGGTCGGTGGCCGACCTGCAGACGCTGGCCACGCAGTCGCGCCAGGTCGGCAATGCGGCTGCGGCCGTGAAGCTCTTCCGCGAACTCAGCGTGCGCGACCCGGCCAACGTGGATTTCTATAATCGCCAGCTTGCCGGCATCGCCCTGGCGGGCGGCAACTATCGCGATTCCGCTCGCGCGTTGTTCGAGGCGCAGGCCCGCGCGAAGAATCTCTACGAGCAGCGCACGCTGTTCCTGCAGGCCCTGCAAACACTGCAGGCCGGCAACCTGCTCGATGAAGCGCTGGCCGAAGCCGAGCGCCACGGTGGAAAGCTGCTCGATGACGCCGAGGTACTGCGCTATCTGACCAGACTGGCGCTGGCGGCGAACAAGCCGGATATCGCGGCGAAGTATGTAGAGCGCCTGCTCAAGCTGTCGGCCAATCGGCCGACGAAGAGCACGCAGCTCGCACAGGCCGAACGGCAGCGGAACCTTCGCCGGGTCTCCGATACCGAACCGTGGCTCGCGCGCGGCGTTGTGTTTCTCGACGGTCCGCACGGCCTTGCCTTGCGCGAGCAGGTGGGCGAATTCGGCCTGCGTCGTGTGGCTGCGGAAGCGATCCCGGCGTCTGGCGTCGTGACGAAGCCGGCCACCCGCGACATCACGCAGGCTGAGGCCCAGGAGACGGCCAAGGCAGAAGTGGCCACGGCTGTCGCCAATGGCAAGACGTTCAATCCCGACGATTACGACCTGGCCTACCGCGTGTTCCTGGCTGCGGGCAAGCTCGATCAGGCCCAGCGCGTGGCGCAGACGGCCGTGGACAAGTTGCCCAACGACGCCGTCTGGCGCGAGCGTCTGGCGCAGGTGGCCGAATGGAATCGCCAGCCAATGGTCGCGCTGCAAAGCTGGCTCAAGTATGCGCAGGAGACCAACGACGAACGCGCCTGGAACAACGTGATGCGGCTGGCGCCGGGCCTCAACGACGACCGCGCCTATCTGGCGGCATTGCGGCATCGTGCGGCGGGCGGCGACCTGAAGACGATCGACGAGGTCGTCGCGGCCTACGAGCGGCTCGGCGAGCCGGAGGCCGGCATGGCATTCCTCGACGGGCTCGCCAACGGGCCGAACGGGCGTCAGGTGATGGAGCGCAATGCCGAACTGGCCGAGCGCGCCGGCAAGGACGACCGCGCGTTCGAGCTCTACGGCCAACTGGAGAAGCGCTTCGGCGCGCGCCCGCTCTACGCGCTCAAACGCGCCAACATACTGTTCGTGCGCGGCCGGCTGGATCAGGCGATGGACGCGATGCTGCCCGCGCGCGACAAGGCCGGCACGCAGGACCTGCTCTATTGGCGCACGTACACCCAGCTTGCTCGCCTGACGCAGCGGGACGATCTGCTCAAGGAGGGCTATCGCCAGATGATGATCTCAATGGCCAAGAGCCATGACGATCACTGCATGGCGATGCCGCCCGGTGCGGCCCGCAACGATTGCCTGGCCGAAGTTCGCGACACCGAGGACGATGATTTCGCGAACCTGATCGAGTACTACGATCGCTGGCCGATCGACGCCGGCCGCATCGCAGAGGCAGGCTGGCGCAAGAACGGCAAGCTCGATGAGCTTCAGTTGGCGATGTACTACTACACGCGCGCGCACGCTTATATCCGCATCGAGCAGATGCTGGCCAGCCTGACTCCCGAGCAGACGCGACAGGCCGAATCGTCGGCGGGCTTCCTGATGCGTCGCGCCGAGTACTGGCGCGCGACCGGTAACCACGAACGCGCGCTTGCCGATCTGCGTCATGCCATCGGGCAGGCCGATGCCGATAGCGAAACCTACGGCGCATTGCTGTGGGCACTCGTCGACATGGGTACCGACACCGAGGTGCGCGCGGTGATGCTGCGGCTGAAGCCAGAGGCGGAGAATGATCCGAGCCTCTGGGGCGCCTACGCGGCAGGCGCGATGCGCTTCCAGGACGGCCGCACCGCCTTGCACTTCCTGCGAAAGATGCAGCGTGGCAAGAGCGCCGATCCGCTCTGGCTCGGTGTGACCGCCGATGCCTGCGAGGCTATCGGCCAGACCGATCTGGCCTGGCGTATCCGCCGGGAGGCATGGGTCGAGCTGCATCGTACGTGGGCCGTGGGTGGCGCGAAGTGGGCCGAGGAAAGCGCCGGCGACGAGTATGCCGATGAAGACGAAGAAGATGCGCAGGGCCGTCCGGCACGCTCGGATCTCCGTAGGCAGATGATCGCGCTTGGGCAGATCTTTGCCTCGGCCGATGTGTCGCGTGGACTCGTCGTCGAGATGCTGCGGCGCGATCGCGAAAGCGTCGCCGCGCGCCAGGCCGCGCCCAGCGATCCAAAATCGCCCTCGCAGCTCGGCAACGTGCCGGGTCTGTCCCCGCTCGAAGTGACGCCGCCGCCGGCGCTGGTGGAACGCGAACGGCGCAGACAGGCGCAGCTTACGGCCGCCAGTCGCGAGGTGGCGCTGGCCTGGGCGATGTCGTCGGAGTCGAACGAACTCGCGCGAGCCTGGCTGGCCCGTCAGTACGCCGAGCGGCTGCAGCGGCCCGCGTATGCCGAGATTGCGATTGCGCTCGACGACAACGACATGGACAAACTCGACCGGATCATGGAGCGCAAGGCCGGGAAGGTGCCTGTGCTGAGCCAGATCGAGGTCAATCGCCAGCTCGACCGGCTTGCCGCCGCCCAGACCCAGGCGTTTGAAACGCAGGAGCTGGCGCGCACCGATGACTCGCTGCAGCAGACACTGCAGGACGCACTGTTGTTCAACGCCCAGGCAATCGAGCCGCGCGCGTCGTACCAGCGTCAGAATCCGCTGGAGTTCTACGAGTACAGCCTGGCCGGTGGTGCCCGGCTTTGGGACGGCTATGCGCTGAACCTGCGCGGCGTGTTCCGCGATCAACGCTCGACCGACCGTACTGCGCTCGACAACGTGCCTGGCAGCGACCGTCGCGCCGAATTGGCGTTGACCTACCGCGACACCCAGAAACTCTGGCTGCTGGGCGTGGGGCGTCGCGACGGCCTGCAGAGCTTCACCACGGCGCGGCTGACTGGCGCGTGGAACCTGGAGGATCGGGTGTCTTTCACTGGCCGGCTCGGCTACAACCAGCAGGCGGACGAATCGGCGCAACTACGTGTGGGCGGCATGAAGGACCTGGTCGAACTGGGCGCGACATGGCGGCTGGGGCTGCGCGAGTTCATTCGCGGACGGATCGAGTACGACCGTTTCTACGGGCAGGACCGCAGTTCGCTGGGGCACGGCATGGTCTACGACGTGGAGGCCGGCTATCGCATTCGCACGCAGTATCCCGACTACACGGTCCGCATCGTCGGCACGCGCGGCATTTACAACACCAACGGCGGCGCGCTGACGCCCACGATGCAGCGGCTGGTGCCGGCCGGTGGCGACGCGACGCCTGCGTTCTACATGCCGCAGAACTTCACGCAGGCAGGTGTGCTGTTCGGCTTTGGCACCGAACTGCTCGACGACTACACGCGCAAGTGGCGGCCCTTCCTGGACGTTGGGGCGCTCTACGACTCGCGCGCGGGGCACAACTTCCGCGGCCAGCTTGGCATGGCTGGCTCGGTGTTCGGCAACGACCACATGTCGATGTACGTGCTGCATGAAACCGCGTCCCGCAACGGCGGCACGCCGCTGACAGAAGTGGGTTTGCGATATCGCTGGCTCTACTGATAGTGAATACTGATGATCGAGTTCTTGAGAGTAACGAGGGGGATGGAAAACATGAACAGGATGACGACTCGCATGGGCCGCGTGATGGCCTGGTGTGGCGCGCTCGGCGCGGCACTGTGGCTGGCTGGTTGCGCGGTTACCGACGTGGGCCGCGCGCCACAGATGTCGCCCGGTGACGTGGTGGCGGTACTGCCCATCGTCAACAACACCGAGACGCCCCAGGCTGGCCTGCGTGCCGAGGCGATCGCCGAATCGCTGCTGAAGACCGGCGGCGTGGCGAACCTCAAGCGCTACCCCGCCTCGCTGAACCCGGAAACGCTGTTCGAGCCGGCCGAGCGCGAGGCGGTGGGCAAGGCGCTTGAGTGGGCCCGTGGCGAGCGCGCGCGCTACGCGCTGACGGGTTCGGTGCAGGAGTGGCGCTACAAGGTTGGCGTTGATGGCGAGCCCGCCGTGGGCATCTCGCTGCAGCTGATCGACGTGGCCAGCGGCCAGGTGGTGTGGTCGGCCACCGGCAGCAACGCCGGCTGGAGCCGCGAGTCGCTCTCGGGCGTGGCGCAGAAGCTGCTGCGTCGCCTGCTGGCGCCGCTGATGCAGGGTTGAGCACGGAAGGACGGGGGAGAGACGTGGCCAAGACCGTGGAGACAAGGCGCCAGGGGCAGGGCATCGGCCTGGGCGGGCGCTACGCGCGCTGGCTGGCGCCCGCGGGTGGCGGTGCGGCAGCCGTGATCGAGATGATCGTGATCATGGCGGCGGCAATGGGCATCACCTGGCTAGTGCTGCCGCAGAACCCGCTGCTGCTGGGCATGGGCTTTCCATGGGCCTGGTTGTTGCCGGTGATTCTGGCCCTGCGCTATGGCACGTTGGTGGGCGTTGGCGCGGTGCTGATGCTGCTGGGCGGCTGGTTCTTTTTCGACGAGATCGGCGCGCACAGTGGCGCCTTCCCGCGCATGTTCTTCATGGGCGGGCTGCTGCTGGTGCTGGTGGCCGGGCAGTTCGGGGACGTGTGGAATACGCGCCTGGCGCGAGCGCGGGCCGTGAATCGCTATCTCGACGAACGGCTGGCCGCGCTGACGAAGAACCACTACCTGCTGCGCATCTCTCATGCCCGGCTCGAGAACGATCTGCTGGCGCGTCCGACGACGCTGCGCGACACGTTGTCGCAACTGCGCGCGGTGGCCCTGCAGGACGCGATGAACGGCGGCAATACCGGTCCGCTGGCCGGCGCGCAGCCGATGCTCCAGGTCGTCGCGCAGGCGTGTCAGGTCGAGGGCGCGGCGCTCTATGCCTGCGATGGCGAGCGTGTCGTGCCGAACGCCGTGGCCAGCATCGGCCCGGCCTTCGAGATCGACGTCAACGATCCGCTCGTGCGGCATTGCCTCGAAACACGCGCGCTGGCGCATCTGCGTTCCACGGGGCTCCAGCAGGACGCGCAGACGCGTTACGTGGCCGTCGCGCCCGTGCTGGCGGGGTCGGACCGGTTGATTGGCGTGCTGGTCGTGGAACGGATGCCGTTCCTGTCGCTGACTTATGAAAACCTGCAGATGCTGATGGTGCTGATGGGCTACTACGCCGATGGCGTGGAACACGCCCGCGCCACGCACGGCATCCAGGAAATGGCGCCGGCTATTCCGTATGCGTTCGCACTCGACTACGCGCGGCTGTCGCGGCTGCGTCACGAGACGGGCATCCAAAGTTCGGTGGTGGCGCTGGTCTTCGACCTCGACGAAGCACGCGATGCGCTGTTCGAGCAGGTCGTGCGCAGCCGTCGTGCGCTCGATGTGGCCTGGCCGGTGCGCAACGCCCATCACCGGGCCATGCTGACGCTGATGCCACTGTCGGACGCCCAGGCGGTATCCGCCTATCTGGTGCGTATCGAGGACATGCTGCGCGCGCAGTTCGGCACCGATTTCTCGAGCGCGCATATTGGCGTCTACACGCTCTCGGTGCCCGCTGAGGGTGCGGAGGAGGCGCTGATGCGGCTGCTGCACCGCTGCCAGCTCGATGGGGCGTCCACGATCACGGCCGTGCAGGCCGATGGCACGCGCGACGCCAGCGTGGCGAGCGCCGGACCGGCACGGGCAGGCTGACCCATGGGCAAGCTGACCTTCGGAGGCGCTGCCTTCCAGATCTCTGCCCTGGCGCTGCTGTTCAGCGGCGGAACGGGGCTGCCGCTGTTGCTGGGCTTCCTGGCGCTGCAAGGCGCGGCTGCGGCGCTGCTGGGGCTGGTGTTGTGGCGCCTGTTGCCGCGCCGCTTCCGGACACCGTTCGTGTGGAGCTACGGCTATCTGGCAGCGTTCTGCTTCTTCGTGCCGGTGGGTGGCATATTGGTGTGCGTGGGCAGCCTGTTGTTCTCGAAACTGTTCCCGCGCCGTGGCAGCAACAGCGGTATTGCATCGGTGGCGCTGCCCGAGTTCGTCACCCACCTGATCCAGCGTGTGACCCATGGCGGGGGCGCGCGGCTGCGCGCGCAACTCGGCAATTCGCGCGCGCCATTGCCCGAGCGCATGACCGCGCTGGTAGCCATGCAGTCGATGCCCACGCGAACGGCCAGCCCGATGCTGCGCGAACTGCTGGCCGACAGCACCGACGATATCCGGCTGCTGGCCTACGGCATGCTCGACGGCGCGGAAAAGCAGCTTACGCAGAAGATCCTGGCCGAGCTGCCCCGTCTGGAGTCGGCTGACAGCCCGCAGGCGCGCGGGGAGATCAACCAGCGGCTGGCTGACCTGTATTGGGAACTGATCTACCAGAACCTGGTGCAGGGCGATGTGTACCGCTACACGGCCAGCCAGGTGGAGCGCTACGCCAGCGCGGCACTGGAGATCGACGGCAACATCGCCGCGCTCTGGTACATGCGCGGCCGGCTGGCGCTGACGCGCAACGCGCCCGCCGAGGCGCGCGAGTTCCTGGCTCGTGCCGAAGCGCTCGGCTTCGCGCGTGATCGCGTGTTGCCGCTGCTTGCCGAGGCGGCTTACCTGGAACGCGACTATGCCACCGTGCGCCGCCTGATGGCGGATTTCGACAGTCCTTCGCCGCTCCCACTGGTGCGGCCCCTGCTGCGGTACTGGCAATCATGAGCGAGATTCTGGTCAAGGGAACGTCTGCGGACGTCATGCTGCTTCTGGAAGGCACGTTTCCTTATGTGAGTGGTGGGGTGTCGAGCTGGGTCAATCAGATGATCCGTGCCTTCCCCGATATCCGGTTCGGCATCGTCTTCATCGGCAGCCGCCGACAAGACTATGGCGAGATGGCCTACGCGCTACCGGACAATGTGGTGCATCTGGAAACGCATTTCCTTTACGACTTCGCGCCGCCGCCGATGGTGCATGGCACGAAGGGCGATGCGCACGCCTTCGACCGCTCGGACGAACTGCACGAAATGCTGCGTCAGCGCGGCAGGGAGGTGGAGGCGGGGGATCTGATTCGCGAACTGATGCCAGCGCTGGGCGAGGGCGGCGCGCTGTCCGAGGATGCGTTCCTCTACAGCAAGCGGGCGTGGGACACGATCACCGATCAGTACCGACGGTACTGCACCGATCCGTCGTTCACGGACTATTTCTGGACTGTCCGGATCATGCACAAGCCGCTGTGGCAGCTCGTGCGGATCGTGGACGGGCTGATTCCCGCCAAGGTCTATCACACGGTTTCCACCGGATACGCGGGATTCCTCGGTGCGATGCTGCGGCATCGCACTGGGCGCCCGCTGCTGGTCTCGGAGCACGGCATCTATACGAAGGAACGGAAGATCGACCTGTTCCAGAGCCAGTGGATCCGTGATAACCGGAACATCTTCGAGCGCGACATTTCTCAGATTAGCTACTTCCGCGAGCTCTGGGTGCGCTTCTTCGAGACGTTGGGGCGCGTCTGCTATGAAGCCGGTGACGAGATCACGGCGCTGTACGAAGGCAACCGCAGCCGCCAGGTGCTGGATGGCGCGCCGGCCGAGCGCACGCACAATATCCCGAATGGCATCAACCTGCCGCGCCTTTCCGCGCTGCGCGAGCGGCGCGCGCCGGGTGTGCCGCCGGTGCTGTGCCTGATTGGCCGGGTGGTGCCCATCAAGGACATCAAGACGTTCATTCGCGCGATGCTGACCGTGGTGCGGGAGTATCCCGATGCCGAAGGATGGATTGCCGGTCCCGAGGATGAGGATCCGGATTACGCGACTGAGTGTCGCAGCCTGGCCGAAAGCCTCGGGCTGGGCGGCAAGGTGAAATTTCTCGGCTTCCAGAAAATCGACGAACTGCTGCCGAAAGTCGGCGTGCTGGTGCTGAGTTCGATTTCCGAGGCGTTGCCGCTGGTGGTGCTCGAAGGGTTCGCGGCGGGTGTGCCGTGCGTGACGACCGACGTCGGCTCGTGCAGCCAGCTCGTCTTCGGGCTGCCCGGCGAGGACGCGGCGCTGGGGGCCGCGGGCGACGTGGTGCGCATCGCGGACCCGGCGGCGCTGGCCGATGCGGCGCTGAAACTGATCAAGGAGCCCGCGCGATGGCAGGCGGCCCAGGCCGCCGGCATCGCGCGGGTGGAACGCTACTACACGCAGGAACAGATGGTGGGCAGCTATCGCACGCTCTATGCATCGATGATGGCGATGCCGGACAACACGCATCACGCACGCGGCGGGGCAACCCCGGCAAAGTGCCCGGTGCACGGGGGAGGGCGCTGACATGGCCGGCATCGGATTCGAACTGCGCAAGATGCTGCGGCGGGACAGTCTTTCGGGGCTGATTGGCGCCTATGCCTATGCCGGGGTGATCAGCTCCGGTCCGTGGGTGCTGTCGATCGTCGGCATCCTGCTGATTGGCCTGCTATCGGTCGGTTTCGTGATTCCGGGCATGCTGATCACGCAGTTCCAGGTCTCGGTGACGTACCTGATCGCGTGCAGCCTGATACTGACCGGGCCGATGCAGCTCTCGTTCACGCGCTTCACCTCGGACCGGCTGTTCGAGCGTCGCGATGATCTGGTGCTGTCGAACTATCACGCGGTGGCGTTGCTGGCCACGATGCTGGCAGGGCTGATCGGGCTGGCGTGTGCGTTCTGGGCCTTTCCGGAGCAGTCGGTGCTGTACCGGCTGTTGATGATCGCGGGCTTCGTGATCATGAGCAACATCTGGATCGCGGCGATCTTCCTGTCCGGCATGAAGCAGTACAAGGCCATCGTGTGGACCTTCCTGATCGGCTATGCCATCACCGTGCTGGCGGCGCTGGCAATGCGCAAGAGCGGGCTCGAAGGGCTGCTCGGCGGCTTTGTGGTCGGCCAGCTATGCCTGCTGGTGGGCATGATCACGCTGATCTACCGGAACTACACCAGCCGCCGCTTCATGTCGTTCGAAGTCTTCCAGAAGCGCTACGCGTATCCGAGCCTGATCGCCATCGGCCTCTTTTACAACCTTGGCATCTGGCTCGACAAGTTCATGTTCTGGTATGCGCCGTCCACCGGCCAGCAGATGATCGGGCCGCTCCATGCGTCGATCATCTACGACATTCCGGTGTTCCTGGCCTATCTGGCGATCATTCCGGGCATGGCCGTGTTCCTGGTGCGGATCGAGACGGACTTTGTCGAGTATTACGACGCGTTCTACAACGCGGTGCGCGGCGGCAGCTCGCTGGAGCATATCGAGGACATGCGCAACACGATGGTCCAAACCATCCGCCTGGGCCTGTACGAGATCGTCAAGGTGCAAGCCATCGCGTCGCTGGTGCTGTTCGTGGTGGGCGGATGGGTGCTGCGACTGCTCGGGATTTCTGAGCTGTATCTGCCGCTGCTCTACGTGGACGTGATCGGCGCCAGCCTGCAGGTGGTGCTGCTGGGCGTGCTGAACATCTACTTCTACCTGGATCGCCGCCGCGAGGTGCTGATGCTGACCGGCACGTTCGTCGTGCTGAATTTCGTGCTGACGCGCCTCACGCTCGAGCTTGGGCCGGCATGGTATGGCTATGGCTTCGCGGTATCGCTGCTGATCGTCGTAGCACTTGCGTTATATCTGCTCGATCGTAAACTTGACCGTCTCGAGTACGAAACCTATATGCTCCAATAAAGGGCGCGATGCGTGGCGATGCTGCATTTTGCGCGCACGAAACCGTTACGCCCGCAATTGGAAACTGAGAGGAAAAGGTAAAGATTGAGGTTGGTCTGCAACACCCGAAGCGCAGAATCCCCTCTAACGTAGCCTCGACGGGCCGTGTTACCGTTCGGTAACATAACACCGCCGTGCCAGACACAGGCCGTAGTTATCAGAGGGAAGTATGAGAATTGCCTCCGTGGAGGACGACACCAGCCAGGCCGAGCAGATTTGCCAACTGCTGGATGAAGCGGGCTTTGAATGCTCGAGCTTCGCGACCGGTTCCGCGTTCTTGCGAGCATTGCGGGACCAGGCGTTCGACCTGGTCGTCATGGACTGGCAATTGCCGGACGTCAGTGGTTACGAACTCGTGAGCTGGGTCCGCCAGCATTCGGGACGCCTGCCACCGATCCTGTTCCTGACCAGTCGCATCGAAGAATCCGATATCGTCGCGGGCCTGTCCGTGGGCGCCGACGATTACCTTGCCAAGCCGATCCGGCCGGGCGAGTTCGTCGCGCGCGTGCGAGCGTTGCTGCGTCGCGCATATCCCAAGACCCTGCACGAAGACGATCTGATCCGGCAGGGCGCCTATATCGTGGACGCGCGCCGGCGCGTTATCGCGCTGGACGGCCAGAACGTCGATCTGTCGCCGCGCGAGTTCGACCTGGCATTGTTCCTGTTCCGCAACATCGGCCGCCTGCTGGCGCGTGACGTGATTGAGCAGGCCGTCTGGGGGCGTGCGATGGATGCCGCCTCGCGCACGCTCGACACGCATATGTCGCGCCTGCGCATCAAGCTGGCCCTGCGCCCCGAAAACGGTGTGCGGCTGGCTTCCGTCTATTCGCATGGCTATCGGTTCGAAGCCACGGCCGCTCATGAGTAGCCGTCCCACGTCGCACCGCGCCGCCGTGGGAGGTGCGCTGATTTCCCTGATTCTGTCTGGCAGTGCGCTGGCCGGCCCCGCGGGCACGCAGGGCAAGGATTTCATCTATGAGGTCGAGCGGGGCGACACCCTGATCGGCCTGGCCACGCGTTTCATGACGAGCATGGACGGTTGGCACCTGCTGCAGACGCTCAATCGCGTGGAAGACCCGTACCGGCTGGTGCCCGGCACGCGGATTCGCATTCCCCTGTCGCAGATCCCCGTAGCGCCGTCGACGGCGCGGGTGGTTTTCGTGCGCGGACAGGCAAGCGTCGATGGCAGCCCGATGCAGACCGGCATGGCGCTGGCCGAATCGGCGCGGATCGAGATCGGTCCGAATAGTGCGGCGACGCTCGAACTGAGCGACGGGACCCGTGTGTCGCTGCCAGCGGCGACCACGCTGCAGGTGCGCCGACTGCGCGCATTCGCGCGCAGCGGTCTGACCGATACGATGATCGGCATCGACAAGGGCGGCGCCGATTCCGTGGTCGCGCCAAAGGGCGGTGGCGTCGGGCGCTATGAGATCAGCACGCCGTTGATGGTGACAGGCGTGCGCGGCACGCGCTATCGCGTCAGCGCCGATGACGGCGGTAGCCGTAGTGAAGTCATCGAAGGCAAGGTCGGTGTGGGGGCAGGTGCGCGTCCGGGCTCGGCCACGCAAGTCGCCGCCGGCTACGGTGTTGGGGTGTCGACCGCGGGCCGACTGTCCAAACCAATGGCGTTGTTGCCTGCCCCGGTCGTTGCCGCGCTGCCGCAGCCGGTTTCCAGCCGTGCCGTCACGGTGCGCTGGCAGGCCGTGCCGGGCGCGGCTGGCTACCATGCGGGCGTGGCGCGCGATGCCGCGCTGACCGAATGGGTAGCGACGACGGAGTCCGCGTTGCCGGAGGCCGTATTCGACGATCTGCCGGACGGTGATCTTTTCCTGGTCGTCAGCGCCCTGTCGCCACAGCGGCTTGCCGGACGGAGCGGCGTGCAATCGTTCAAGGTCTGGCGCAATCCGCCAGCGCCGTTCTCGCTGGTGCCTGTGCCCGACGCCGTCGAGCATGGCGGCGAGGTGGCGTTTCGCTGGGCTGCCGTGCAGGACGCATCGGGCTACGAGCTTGCGCTGGCCGCCGATCCCGAGTTTTCTCAACGCGCCGAGACGCGCCGTGAAAATGGCGTGGAGGCCGTCCGCACATTGGCGGTGGGGCAGTGGTGGTGGCGCTTGCGCTCGTTCGATGCGCGGAATCGGCCGGGCCCATGGGGCGACGCGCTAAAGGTGACAGTGCAACCGGCCCCGCCAGTGCCGGCGCCGGTCGACAACGGCGAGGAACTGCGCGTGCGCTGGCCTGCCGATGCCGGAACCGCCGCTGCTACGGGCTATGTGCTCCAGATGGCGTCCGATCCAGCTTTCAGCGGCGATGTGGTCACGTTCCGTACCACGGAGAGCGCGCTTTCGATTCCCCGCCCGGCCTCCGGCACATATTTCGTTCGCGTGGCCCGAGCCACTGGAACGGACGTGCCTCTGGCAAGCGCGTTTTCCGCGCCACAGCGAATCGACCTGCAATCTGTGCTGCGTGATGGACAGGGTGCGGTGATTGTGACGGGCGGCGCGAAGAAAGGCGTGCAACTTGGCGCCCAATAGAACTGACCTGCGCAGCGGTCAGTTCGACGCGGCCGAGCGGGAGGGCGCCCCGGGCGCCATGGGCTTTCGTCGGCGCACGCGACTGGAGTGGGCGCTGCTCACCGCCGCCGTGCTGGTGATCGCCCTGGCCGCGTCAAGTTTCTCCTGGTTCGAACGCGCGGACCTGGCCGTGTTGGACCTGGCCATCGTTGCCCAGGAGCACCCCGCGCGCAATGACATCGTGATCGTCGCCATCGACGACGAAAGCATCGGCGTGATTGGCCGCTGGCCGTGGCGGCGCACGGTGCTTGCCGCGCTGGTGGACCAGATCGGCGCTGACAATCCGCGTGCGATCGGCATCGATGTGATCCTGTCCGAACACGATATCCGTTATCCGTCCGACGACGCCGAACTGGCGCGTTCCGTGGCGCGGTCCGGCAACGTAGTCTTGCCCATGGTCGGCGAGTCAGGATCGAGCGGCGCGCGGCTGCGCGGCCCGATGGATGGCTTGCTGGCCCAGACTGGCCACATCAACATGATTGTGGATACCGATGGCGTGGCCCGACAGGTGTATCTGCGCGAGGGCGATGGCGAAGGGCCGCCGGTCTGGCACTTCGCGGCCGCCATGGCGGCGCTGGGGCAGCACACGCCGGTGACAGCGGCGCAGTTCCGCAACGAACGCGCGGTACGCATGGATGGCGCGGGGTGGATCAGTCAGGACCGATTGCGGATTCCGTTCGTCGGCCCCCCGGGGTCGTTCGCGCGCGTCTCTGTGCTGGATGTGCTTTCCGGCGAGGTCAGTCGCGGCTACTTTCGCGACAAGTCCGTACTGATCGGCACCGTCGCCACCGGACTCGGCGATGTGTTCCCGACGCCGGTATCGCGCGATGGGCGCGCCATGAGCGGTGTCGAAATTCTGGCCAACACGCTGCAGGCGCTGCTCGATGGCACCGGCATCGTTACCGTGCCCAAGCCCGTGGGCTGGCTCGGGACGATCCTGCCGGTGCTGCTGGCGGCCCTGGCGGCGTTGCGGTTCTCGCCGCGCAATGCGCTGCTCGCCACGGTGGCGATCGTCGCGGCGGTCGTCGGCACCAGTCTCTGCCTGCCGGGCAGTATGCATCTGTGGTTTGCGCCGTCGGGTGCGGTGCTTGGCTGCATGATGGTCTACCCCCTCTGGAGTTGGCGGCGTCAGGAAGCCGCGCTCCGCTTCCTGTCCGAAGAACTCGGGCGCCTGGCGCATGAGCCAGGCTTGCTGGCGGCGCCAGCCACGCGCATCGACCACTCGCTCGACGGCCGGATGCAGGCGGTCTACGGCATGACCTCGCGCCTGCGCGACATGCGGCGCTTTCTGTCTGACGGACTGGAGAGCCTGCCGGAAGCGACCGTGATCTGCAATCTCGATGGCGGCATTCTGGTGGCGAACCGGCGCGCGGTGGCGCTGGCGCCAACGATGCTCCAGGGGATCGACGGCGCGTACTATGCCAACGACCTGCGGTACATGCGCGGCAGCAATACGTACGGCGAGCTAGGCCGCCCGGCGTTGCCCGACCTGATCGAGGCGATGTTCACGGTGGCGGGTCCGGGCCTGGCCTACTGGGACGCGCTGTGCGGCGCGCTCGAAGGTGACGCGCCGGTGATGTCCTCGTCGGATTCGCATGGCGTGGAACTGACCACCGAGGACGGCCGGCGCTATCTGTTGCATGGCGGGCCGCTGCATGGCGAGGCGGGGCGTCCCGCGGGCGTGATCGTCAGCCTGATCGACATTACCGCGATACGTCGCGCCGAACGCCAGCGCGAGCAGACACTGCATTTCCTGTCTCACGACATGCGTTCGCCGCAGGCGTCGATCCTGGCCCTGATCGACATGCAGTCACGCCCCGACCGTGCCTTGCCGCAGACCGAACTGCTCGGACGAATCGGCGAACACGCGCACCGCACGCTTGCCCTGGCCGACGATTTCATCCGGATTGCGCAGGCCGAATCGCAGAGCCTGACGTTTGCCGAGACCGACCTGACGCAGATCGTGCTCGACGCAACCGATGAAATGTGGGCGCTGGCCAAGGCGCGTGGGACCGAACTGCGGCTCGACATCGACGAGCAGGGGCCGAGGTTGCGCGTGGCGCCAGCCCTGCTGGCACGCGCCATCACCAACCTGGTCAACAACGCCATCAAGTACAGCCCGTGCGGCACCGAAGTGACGGTGCGCCTGCGCAGGCTCGGCCCCTATATGGCGATCGAGGTATCCGATCAGGGGCCGGGCATCTCGCAAGACGCCCAGGCACGGCTGTTCCGGCCGTTCAGCCGAGTGCACGCGCATGGCGCCGATGCGCCGTCTGGCAGCGGCCTGGGGCTTGTATTTGTGAAGACCGTGGCGGAGCGCCATGGCGGCCGGGTGATGGTTGCCAGTGAAGTTGGCAAGGGCACGATGTTCTCCATCTGGTTGCCCCTGCGCAGCCGCGCGTCCTGAATGCGGGCCGACACAATTGTTGGCAGTCACGCTTTCGGAAATTGCCTACGATCTGGGTGCCGCGGACTCCGCATCCGCGCGCCTTCCGGCCCGCGTCGTATCCCGACGCGGGCAATTTTTTGCGTAGTCGTCGGACAAACGCCCTGACGCTCTCAGCCGGAGAGCCAACCAGCAGCCATTGATATGCCCTCTATGGGGTGGTGGAGAGGGCAAGCGTCTCGATTGCCCCGAGACGCTATTCTGGCTACTTTGCTGAGTCGGATGGCGGGGCAGCCGGGGCAGCCGGGGTTGCCGGAGTTGCCGGAGTTGCCGGAGTTGCCGGGGCGGCCTCCCCAGCAGCGGGCTTGGCCTCCGAGGCCTTGTCCGACTCGTCCACCTCGTCGTACGACGGCAGCGCGTTTTCACCCTGGTTCAGCAGGTACTGGCGCCGCTGCGAATAGGCATCGCGCACGAACGCGTACTTGTCGAGCGCGGCCTGCGAGAGCAGGTCCGTGGCGCCCAGCAGGTTCGAGCGCGTGTTGATCACGTTGACGCCGAACAGCGAGTTGCGCCAGGCCGGATCCAGATAGTGCGCCGGGTCCAGGTAGATGCTGGCGGCTACGCCCATGCTGTCGCGGAACGAACTCGGTCCGTAGATCGGCAGCACCAGGTATGGGCCAGCGGGCACGCCCCAGGTACCGAGGGTCAGCCCGAAATCCTGCGAATGGCGGTTCAGGCCAGCGGCCGTCGCCACGTCGATCAGGCCGCCAATGCCGAGCACCGAATTGATGGCGATGCGCATCATCGTTTCGGTGGCATCGACGCCCTTGCCCTGCAGCACGTTGTTGACGAAGTTGCCCACGTCAGACAGGTTCGAGAAGAAATTGGTCACGGCCAGACGGGCCGGCTCTGGCGTCACCGCCTTGTAGCCCTTGGCCAGCGGTTGCGCGCCATAGGTGTCGATCGTGTCGTTGACCTTGAAGATCACCCGGTTCATGGGCTCCAGCGGATCCTGCGGATTGGCTTGAGGACCCGTGGCGCAGCCGGTGGCGAGGACAGAGAGCGAGACGGCGGCCAGCGTGCGGGCAAGCCGGGGCTGGCGCAGTGCTACGGCGCCCGAAGGCGAAAAGCGGGATAGCATCGGGAAACGGTCTTGGCTTTGGTTTCTTGTAAGGGTGCGGCCGCCTACCTTCCTGGGTGGCGTTGATCCGGCCCCGCTGTGTTATCGGAAGATTGTGACATGGACGCGGCTACCGAGAGCGGGGGCAGCGACGGGCCGAGCGGTTCGGCGCGTCCCGACGGCTGACGGCGCGGGCGTCCCATCAGGATCGGCTGGAAGAACACCGCGCCAGCCAGCGTGCACGCCAGCGCCAGCGCCAGCAGTTTGCCCATGCTCGCAGTGCCCGGGTGGTGCGACAGCCAGAGGCTGCCGAACGCCGTCGCCGTGGTGGCGGCGCTGAACAGCACGGCGTGGGTCAGGCTCGACTGCAGAAGCTTGGTCTTGCCATGGCGCCAGGCAATCACATAGTAGATCTTGAAGGCCACGCCAATGCCCAGCAACAGCGGCAGCGCGATGATATTGGCGAAGTTCAGCGCAATGCCGAACACCACGCAGAGTTCGAGCGTCACGAGGCCGGAAACCAGCAGCGGGATCAGCGTCCGCAGCACATCGCCGACGCTCCTCAGCGTGATCCACAGCAGCACCGTGATCGAGATCACCGCCAACACGCCGGCGTGCAGGAACGCGGTCATGATTGTGTCGGCCGATCCGCGGATCGCGATCGGGCCGCCGGTGGCGTCCGGCTGCACGCGCGCCATCACGTCGATAAACTGGTTCAGCGCCGCTTCGCGGGCGTCATCGTTCTTCGCGCCGGGCGGCGGCAGCTTCGGGCTGACGCTGACCAGTGCCTGACCATCGGGCGCGAGCCAGTCGCGGACCAGTTCGGGCGGCAGTGTCTGCTGCGAGATCGGCTCGGGCTGCAGCGCGTTCTGCAGTGAGGCCAGCGCCAGTTGCAGCGGCAGCGCAATGGCCTGTTCCGCACGGTCGCGCGTGGCGGCCGGCGCATCGGCCAGCTTCTTGAGCGCTTGCGACAGATGGTCGGCTGCAGCTGCGCCCGGGCCGGGGTGATCCTCGGCGGCCAGCGCGAGCTGGCGCGAAGCGTTGCGCAGCGATGCCACGCGGCGCACGTCCTCGGCCGGCTGCGAGCGCGTTTGCGTCAGCACGGGCATCAGGCTCTTCGCCATGCCGGCGACAATGGCCAGCTTGGCGGGCTGGTCATCCGGAATGAACGTCTTCAGCGTGACCACGCGCTCGACTTCCGGCAGCGTCTTGAGCCGCGTGGCGATCTGCTGGGCTGCCGCCACGGACGGGGCGAGCACACTGACGTTGTCGGTACCGGCCTGCGGCGCATCCTTGAGCGCGAGCAGCGTCGACATCGATTCGGAGTCAGGGTCCTTCAGGTGCAGCGGGTCGAAATCGAAACGCAGGTGCGGCAGCAGCGGCGCGCCCGCGATCAGCACCGCCAGCACGCCGACCAGCGTGCCCTTGCGATGGCGTTCGAAGAAGGAATCGGCCGGGGCCAGCCAGGCAAAGCCCGGCACTTCGTCCTCGCCCGGCGGGGCCAGCACGCGGATCATGGCCGGCAGCAGCGTGAAGGTGGTGCCAAAGGCGATGAACATGCCGACGCCGGCGATCTTGCCAAGCTCGGCCACGCCGCGGTAGTCGGTGGGCAGGAAACAGAAGAACGCCGCGGCGGTGGCAGCCGCGGCCAGCGTGAGCGGGCCTGCGACGTCGCGGGCCGCCAGCTCCAGCGCCTTGTTGATGTCGTCATGCTCGTGCCGCTCTGCTCGGTAACGCACGCCGAACTGGATGCCGAAGTCGACACCCAGGCCGACGAAAAGCACCGCGAACGCCACGGAAATCATGTTCAGCGCGCCAACCATCAGCAGGCCCAGTGCGGCAGTGATGATGAGCCCGGAGATCAGGCTGACAAGGACAGCCGTGATCAGCCGCGCGGAACGCAGCGCCATCCACAGGATGCCGATCACGACGACCAACGTGAGGATGCCATTGAGCGCGGCGCCTTCGCTGACCGACGAGAATTCGTCGTCGGCCAGGGGCTGCGGGCCGGTCAGTCGCACCACGGCGCTGTAGCGTTCGGCAAGCTTGAGTTCGGTGGCCGCGGTGCGGATCGCGTCGCTGGCGCCAGAGCCGGCTTGCAGGTCGCTGAAATCGAGCACCGGCGACAGCGTCACGAAACTGTACGCGTTGCCGTCGGCGTTGGCCTTGAGGCTGTCGTCGACCAATCCGGCCCACGACAGGGCCACCGTATGGTCGGCCAGCACGCCGTCGACGGTATTCGCGCTCGCCTGGAGCAGCTTTTCCATGTCGCCCAGCTTGATCTGTCCGAGCTGCAAGGGGAGCGCCAGCGTGGTGGTCAGCAGGTCCGACAGGCCGCGCAACGTGGGATCGTGCGCGAGATTGTTGAGCAGCGGCCGGGCCTGCGTGAGTTTCTCGGCCATGTCGTTGACGCTCGCGGTATCGGCGAACAACAGGCCGTTGCGTTCGAAGAACGGGCCCGAACCGGGCTGCCCGACCGCGCGGAAGCGCTTGGGCTGCTTGCGCAGGGCATCGGCCAGTTCATCGGCGGCCGCATCGGCAAGCTCCTTGGCTGGGGCCTGCACCACGGCGAGGATCATCTTGTCGCGCTGCGGAAAGGCGTCGCTGATGGCCTGGTCGTGCTTCGCCCAGGGGGCGTCGGATTCAAGCAGTCGGCTGATATCGGTGTTGATGGCGAAGTTGCGGGCCGCGTAGATGCCTGCGGCAACGGTCAGCAACAAGGAAATGCCAATTACCAGCCAGGCGTGGGCGGTAGCGAATTTGACGGTGCGAACGAGCAGCGGTCTGATCATGTGTTTGAAATCTTCATCGCCCGGTTGCGGAGGGGCGCGTGGGCGGCACCCGGAGTATAGCGGGTGACGGTGGCGTTGCAGGTCCGGAGCGCCTTGCGCGCCATGCAGTCCGGCCTCGCGGCGATCCGCTATATACTGGCCCGACTGGCCAGCCGGCCGATACCTTGAGCATCAGATTGTCATGAACCGTTACGGATTCCTTCCCGCCGCCATCATTGCGCCGATCGCCGCCGTGGCCGTCGTCAGTACCGCCCACGCGCAGGTCAATACCAGCGCTTCGCCGGACAAGCTCGTGCAGTCCGCCGTCGAGGGCGTGATCACGAAGATCAAGGCCGATCCGGAAACCCGCGCGGGCGATCTCGGGAAGATCACGGCGGTGGTCCAGCGCGAGTTCCTGCCCTATACCGATTTTGGCCGCACCACGCGCCTCGCGGTGGGCGGCGCCTGGAAACAGGCGACGCCGGAGCAGCAGAAGGTCCTGCAGGAGCAGTTCACGGCGCTGCTGGTGCGCAGCTACGCGGTGTCGCTTTCGCAACTGCGCGAGCAGAGCCCGAAATTCTCGTACAAGCCGGCTAAAACCGGCAGCAATGCCAATGACGTGGTGGTGGCCACGCGGGTGATGAACAACGGCGACGAGATGCTGATCGATTATCGGCTGGAGCGCGGCGCGGAAGGCTGGCGCATCTATGACATCAACATGATGGGGGCGTGGCTGATCGAGGTGTACCGCAAGCAATTTGCGGACATCGTCGCTCGTGACGGCGTGGATGGATTGGTGAAGTACCTGACGAATCACAACGCGCGGACTTGATGCCTGTGTGGGCCTGAATGGCCTGAGTGGTCCGGAAAAGCAATCGGGGTCGGCAATGCCGACCCCGATTGCTTTCACGTCACCAGAACCAGGCTTAGTGCACCTGAGCGGCCTGCACGGCCTCGGCGCGGCTACCCTGCGCCTTCTTCAGGTTGCCGATCTCGGCCAGCTTGATTTCCACGTGGCGCGAGAAGACGTATTCGGCGGGACGCTGCTTGTCCAGCGGGATGTCCGGGGCCATCGGGCCATCGGTCTTCACGCCGCGCAGGCTCACGCCCAGCGCCTTGATCGGGTGCGCGAACGTATCGGCCACAGCCGTGGCTTCGAAGCCGCTGTGGACCATGCAGTTGGCGCACTTCTCGTAGTTGCCGACACCGTAGGCGTCCCAGTTGGTGTCTTCCATCAGTTCCTTGAAGGTCTTCACATAGCCTTCGCCGACCAGGTAGCACGGACGCTGCCAGCCGAACACGGTACGCGCCGGGTTGCCCCACGGCGTGCACTTGTAGGTCTGGTTGCCGGCCAGGAAGTCCAGGAACATCGTCGACTGACTGAACGCCCAGTTCTTGCCGGCGTTGCCGCGCGACAGGATGTCGCGGAACAGTTGCTTGGTCTTGCCGCGGTGCAGGAAGTGCTGCTGGTCCGGGGCGCGCTCGTAGGCGTAGCCCGGCGAGACCGTGATGCCGTCCACGCCCATCGCCTTGACCGAGTCGAAGAACTTGGCCACGCGGTCAGGCTTGGCATCGTTGAACAGCGTGCAGTTGATGTTGACGCGGAAGCCACGCTCCTTGGCCATGCGGATCGCTTCCACACAGCGGTCGTACACGCCTTCCTGGTTCACCGAATGGTCGTGCATTTCGCGGTCGCCATCCAGGTGGATCGACCACACGAAGTACGGGCTCGGCTCGTACTGGTCGATCTTCTTTTCCATCAGCAGCGCGTTCGTGCACAGGTAGACGAAACGCTTGCGGGCGATGATGCCGCGCACGATTTCGGGCATGTCCTTGTGCAGCAGCGGCTCACCACCGGCGATCGAGACCACCGGGGCGCCGCACTCGTCCACGGCCTCCAGGCATTCCTGCACCGACAGGCGCTGGTTCAGGATGGGGTCCGGATAGTCGATCTTGCCGCAGCCCGAGCAGGCGAGGTTGCAGCGGAACAGGGGCTCGAGCATCAGGGCGAGCGGGTAGCGCTTCTGCCCGGAAAGATGCTTGCGTGCGATGTAGGCGCCTACGCGGGCGACCTGCAGAAAGGGAATGGCCAAGGGGGTGCTTCCTGTTAGGTTCGTTGCTTCAGCCTGCCGCCGTCTGGTCGGCAAGGCGTGCGTCGCTGGGTTCAGTGGTACTACTGGCCGCCGGGGCCTGCTTCACATTGTCCAGCTCGGCCGGCAGGCGGAATTCGGCATGTTCCTCGATCCCTTCCATGGTCGAAACTTCGACCGGACCAAGGCGGCGCAAGGCCGCAATGACGTCTTCCACCATTTCTTCGGGTGCCGAGGCACCCGCGGTAATGCCGACGACGGCGGCGTCGCGGACCCACGTGGGGTCCAGCTCGCTGCCATCGGCGATCAGGTAACTCGGTACGCCGCTCTCGGTGCCGATTTCGCGCAGGCGATTCGAGTTGGAACTGTTGGTGGCGCCAATCACGAGGATGACGTCCACGCGGGTGGACAACTCGCGCACCGCGCTCTGCCGGTTCTGAGTGGCGTAGCAGATATCGCGTGTACTCGGGCCAACCAGATTGGTAAACCGCGCGCCGAGCGCCGCAATGATATTACGGGTGTCGTCCACGGACAACGTGGTCTGTGTGATGTAAGCGACCGGTGCGTCATTCGGCAGGTCCAGGGTGGCGACATCGGCCTCGTTCTGGACCAGGATGACCTTGCCCGGAATCTGCCCCATCGTGCCTTCCACCTCGGGGTGGCCGGCATGGCCGATCAGGACGACGTGGCGGCCCGCTGCCGCGTACTGGCGTCCCTGATTGTGAACCTTGATGACGAGCGGGCAGGTCGCGTCGATCGCGTGCAGTTCGCGGCGGGCGGCCTCGCTGACCACGTCCCGCGACACGCCATGCGCGCTGAAGATCGTCACTGCATTGCCAGGCACCTCGTCGAGTTCCTCGACAAAGCGCGCGCCTTTCTGGCGCAGGCTTTCCACCACATGCTTGTTGTGTACGATTTCGTGTCGCACATAGACGGGGGCGCCATGCTTGACGAGGGCTCGATCGACGATTTCGATCGCGCGGACGACACCTGCGCAAAATCCGCGAGGTTGAGCAAGTATCACCTGCATCGAAATGGCCCCCCGACCCTCTTGTGAAGATTAGAAGACATTTATATTTTGGTATTCCCGGGATCACATTTCCGGACTACGGTGGTTACTATATACCGGTGTCAGTTTTCGTGTCGCCGCGTGGGAATTTGCCAACAGGGCGTTTCCGGCGAGAATGCTGCACCGCAATCCGGCTGTGGGTGGGCTTCTGCGGGGCAGAAGAGCCTGCCGCGCCGGCAGCATTGTCAGGGGATTTGAAATTAACAATTGCATTCTTGTTACAGGTGCGTCGGGATTCCTAGGCTCGTCTGTGATGCGACAGGCACTCGACCGTGGCTTCCAGGTGCGCGTGCTTGTGCGCCCGACCAGTCCGCGCGCCAATCTGGCCGGCTTGCCCGTGGAGATTGTCGAAGGCGACATGCGCGATGCCGCATCGATGACCCGCGCCATGGCCGGCGTGCGCTACCTGTTCCATGTGGCAGCCGATTATCGGCTCTGGGCGCCAGATCCAGAGGAAATCGTGCGTTCGAACGTCGAGGGCACGGTCACGGTCATGAACGCCGCACGCGCAGCTGGCGTGGAGCGTGTCATCTATACGAGCAGCGTGGCCACCCTGCGTGTGGCGGGCGCCACGGCGCCGGTCGACGAGACGGCGGCAATGGCCGGCCATGAGGCGATCGGCGCCTACAAGCGCAGCAAGGTGCTGGCCGAGCGCGAGGTGGAGCGTCTGGTGGCGGAAGGCCTGCCGGCGGTCATCGTGAATCCCTCCACGCCGATTGGCCCGCGCGACGTGCGTCCGACCCCGACCGGCCGGATCATTGTCGAGGCGGCCACCGGCAAGATCCCGGCCTTCGTCGATACCGGCCTGAATCTGGTCCACGTGGACGACGTGGCGAACGGTCATTTCCTGGCACTGGACAAAGGGCGCATCGGCGAGCGCTATATCCTGGGCGGTCAGGATGTGCTGCTGCGGCAGATGCTGGCCGACATCGCGGGCATGGCCGGCCGCAAGGCGCCAACCATCGAGTTGCCGCGCTGGCCGCTCTATCCGGTCGCCCGCGTGGCCGAGACCATCGCACGCTTCACCGACAAGGAGCCGTTCGTGACCGTGGACGGGCTGAAGATGTCGCAATATCGGATGTTCTTCACTTCCGCCAAGGCCCAGCGTGAGCTTGGATACGCGCCGCGCCCCTATCAGGAAGGGCTGCGCGATGCGCTCACGTGGTTCCGGGAAGCCGGCTATCTGAAGTAGCCGATCAGCACGGCGGGGTGGTCCCGCCATCCGGATGTTACGACCGTACGGGCGCCTGCGAGCGCCCTTTCCATTGGCCGCCACGACGCAGGTAATAGCGCCGCGCAGAATCCAGCGTGGCGCCCAGATAGAACAGGGCGGTCAGTGGCAGCAGCGGTGCCATCCATACGGGTTGGCGATATTCGCGCAGCATGGGCCGGTAGCTGATGGCCATCAGGAGCCAGGCCAGCCAGGCTGGCCAGGTTCCCGCGCCGCCAGCCAGCGCCAGGACCGGCGGGGCCAGATAGGTCAGGATCATCCCCAGCGTGGCCCCGATCAGCATCCACGGCGAGTAGTGCAACTGCGTGTAGGCACTGCGGGCGATCATGTTCCAGAGGCTCTGCCAGTCGTCGTAGGGGCGGAGCGAAATGCTGTCATCCGCCAGATCGAGCCGGATCGACCCATCTGTCTTGATCTTCGCCGCAAGGCTGCAATCGTCGATCAACTCGCCGCGAATGGCTTCGAACCCGCCGATACGGGCCAGCGCCGAGCGCCGTGCCAGCATGCAGCCGCCCGCCGCGCCGGCCACGCGGCTGCGCGGGTTTGCAATGCTCGCGAACGGGTAGAGTTTGGCGAAATAGAAGACAAATGCCGGCACGATCATGCGTTCCCACGCGGAATCGCAGCGCAGGCGCACCATCAGCGAGACCAGATCACGCTGCTCGTCCTCGGCGCGGGCCACCAGTTCGGCCAGCGCATTCGGACCGTGCCAGATGTCGGCATCGGTCAGCCAGACGTACCTGGCCTCTGGCGCGGCCTTGTCGGCGGCGGCCAGACCTTCGGATTGCGCCCAGACCTTGCCACTCCAGCCGGCGGGCAGGTCGCGCGCCCCGATCACGGTCAGCGCGTCGCCCTTGTCGATGGACAGGGCCGCGGCGCGCGCGATGTCCGCCGTGCCATCGGTACTGTGATCGTCCACCACCACCAGATGGAGCCGGCCGGCGTAGCGCTGGCTCAGCACACCGGTGACGGCGCGGCCAATCACATCCGCTTCATTGCGGGCCGGGATCACGGTGACCACGGTGGGCCATTCGGCCGGGGCGGGAGAGGGCGCGGGCTTGCGCACGCGCCAGAAACCGGCGCGGGCGAAGACCAGCACGCACCAGACCACAAGGGTCAGCAGGGACAATCCAAACAGCATGGCGAATTATTTGACGAAGCGTCGTGCGAAGCGCGCCAGCTTGGGCACCGTGGTCGGACGCAGAAGCCGCGCATCATACCCCGCCATGCGTCGATCGTTCTCCACCAGGCAGAGATCGATCATCGAGCCGGGCGTGAGCGAGTCGGCCAATGTTTCGGCGGCGTTCATCGGGAAGTTGGCGTCCTGGGCGCCGCCATGCTCGTCTACTTCAATCTGGCGAGCCAGGCCGATCCGCTCCCGAATCAGGAACAACCAGACGCGAAACACCTTGAAGGCGAACGCGGGGCGGCGCCACCAGGGCAGGCTGGCGCGATACCAGGCCACCCAGTTGACGAAAAACAGGATGTGGCGGCCTTCTTCCTGAATCACCGGCTCGAAAGTCTCGACGAGTTCGGCCGGGAAGTAGCCCGAATCCTTGGCGGCCGCGAACAGGCCGAACGCGGCAAAGCTGTCGATGCACTCGCTGTAGCCGGTAACCAGCCAGCCCCATTCGATGTCGGACGGCGGCAGATATTCGGGCTCGGGTTCCAGCTGGATGCCGTAGGCCTCGACGAGCTTGGCCAGCACCACCTTGTGCCGCGCCTCCTCGTCGCCATCCATTTCCAGCGCGCTGCGCAACAGCGGGTCGCGCTGAAGCCGGGCAAAGCTGTGCACGCGGATCGACGCGCGGCCTTCAGTCTGCACGGCGATGTCCCAGATCGGCAGCGAGGTCACGCGCTCGAGCGCTTCCGGCGAGAGCTTCGGCCAGTCGATGACGGCGGGTTTGTAGGGGTTGTGGGTCTGCAGAAGCATGTTGCAGAACATGCGCAGATGCTCGGGGGACCCGGCACGCACCGGACCCTCTACCGGGTCGGTCCAGTTGCGCATCGCGTAATCGGCCTGGTCGATGGCCGCTCGGGCAACGGTGGCAGCCACTTCGGCGGCACGCGCCGCCGGGCTCGGTGTGGTGCTGGCCGACTGTGATCCGGTTTCGGGGACCAACGGGTCGACGGTCATGCCATCCGCTTCGAAATTTCTCTTCATCGGCGCTCCGGGCAGGGGATTGCGGAGCCATTGTATCCAGCCGGAGCGATCAGCGCAGGATTGTGTCGTTCAAGGCAGTCGAAATCGATCCGGCGGGCCATAGCCCGCCGGATCGTGATCGCCAATCGACCGCTAACGCGCGCGGTGTTCGTGCGCGGGCGGGTTCGGGCGAGGGCGCCAGTCCCGTGCGATGTCGGGGAAGACGTCGCACTCGCCACGCACGATGGCCTCGATCGTCGTGCAGACGCATTCGGTCCCCCGCGGGCCTACGCAGACGAGGCTGTGCGGATGCTCCGAATGGGGCGGGATGGCGTACACGTGCATGCCCTCGCGGTAGAGGGGATGCCGGGTGAGCCGCTCGTTCAGGATCTCGACGAAGCGGCGGGGGCTTACGGTGGGCTTGTCCATCGCTAGTTCGTCCTTTAAAGGAAACCCCGGCCCAGGCCGGGAGCGTTTGCCGGCGCGCGGGCTTAGTGGAGCGTTTGCGAGTCAGTGACTTCGCCCGCCGCGCGCGGCGTGTCCAACATGCTGTTGCCGGCAGCCCAGCAGGCCGCTTCCGCTTCGGCGTGCGAGGGGTAGTCGGCCGCTGCTTCGATCATGCTGTCGCACTCAGCGCCGCCGCACTTCTCTTCCACCACGATTCGCCACGTATAGCGTCCGGGAGGGTCTTCAAGCACATGCATGACCAGCGTGCGGCGGTGGTCGGTCAGGGTCATGGGATGGGTGGTGGGCATGGCAATTCTCCCTTGCCGACGGGCCATGACAGGAACGACAACCCGGCGGACTTTCAACATAGTCAGCGTCGCGGGGCATTGCCACCCCGAAATGATGCGGTGCGGCGTCGGCGGCCTTTCCTCGTATCTCCGGGCCTGCTATCTTGTCTGGCTTCGGTCTTGCGGGTCGACTATCCGGCCCACCCGAACCCAATCCGACATGCCAGTCTCGCCGCCGACCCTTACCGCCCGGATCTCCGCGCTGCTCGCCCATTTCGATACGGCCGTCCTGCCGCCCTGGACCGGCGCGGGATGGAATCCAGCGATGCAACTGGCGCATGAGGCACTGGACGGCGCCACCGGCCAGCCGTTGCCGGACAAGCGCTACCGGGCGATGGCGTGCGCGCGCCAGCTCTATGTCTTTGCGACGGCCGGCAACCTGACGCATGCCGATACCCTGTTTGCAGCGCTGCAACGTCACTTCGGCGATGGGGCAGGCGGCTGGATCTACAGCGTCGACGCCGACGGCCGGCTGCTCGATACGACGCGCGATCTCTATACCCACGCCTTCGTGGTCTTCGCCTGCGCGCATTACCACCGCGCTGGCGGCAGCGCTGCGGCGCTGGACCTGCTGCGTCGCACGGTCGATGTCATCGAGAGCCGCTTTGCCGATGGCAGCGGGCTGTATCACGCGGCCCTGGCCGAGGATTTCACGTCCAATGGCAGCGGCGTGCTGCAAAACCCGGTCATGCACCTGACCGAAGCCTATCTGGCGGCGCTGGAAGCCACTGGCGACACATGGTTCGCCAATCGGCTCCGTGACCTGGCCGATGCGGTGCACGCACGCTTTGTCGATGCCGCCGATGGATGCGTGGCCGAACTGCCACAAGGCAGCGCCGGCAATCGGATCGAGCCGGGACATCAATTCGAGTGGTATTCGCTGGTCATGACGGCCCCGGCACTGTTCGCCGATGTGGCACTGTCATCGGCATTGCGCCGGGCGTTCGATTTCGCGCGCCGCCACGGCGTGGCGGACGACACGCTGGGTGTCTGCGCGGCGCTGGATGGGGCGGGGGGCGTACTGGATGCCACCGAGCGCATCTGGGCACAGACCGAATTCGCCCGGGCGCTGGCGGTCAAGGGATCGGTCGATCATGATGGCGAAGCGCTGGATACGCTCGCGGTCTGGACTGACCGCTTCCGCACGCGCTTTCTCCATGCCGGTGGCTGGCACGAATGCCTGGCGCCCGATGGTATGGTCGTGCGAGCGGAGATGCCTTCCACCACGCCTTATCACCTGCTGACCGCCTATCAGGCGCTGGGCGCGTTGCCAGGCTAAGCAGCCATCAATCGACCCGCGCGGCGCGCAGGTCGCTCTTGCGAATCAGTTGCAGCAGCGTATCGGCCGGCTCGGTGAGCCGGCGTGCGGCCAGCGTGATGAACTCCACGTCCGGCAGTGCTGGCAGGGCATCGAAATTGACCGGTGGCACCAGACCGCCGCCGGTCAGATTCTCGGCCCGTACGGTAATGCCGAGCCCGCCGCGCGCCGCTGCGATACATCCGGAATGGCTGCTGCTGGTGCACACGACGCGCCAGCGCCAGCCGTTCTTGGCCAGCGTGTCCAGCACCACGGAGCGCGTCACGCTCGGTTCGTTCACGAGGATCAGCGGTAGAGGCTGACGCACATCCACAACCGTACCGGGCCGCGCCAGCCATTCGAGCCGGCCACGGAAAAGGGGCACGCCGCGCCGCTCGCCTTCGCGCCGCTTGCCGACGATGAGGTCCAGCGTGCCCGCTTCCATCCACTCGTACAGCTTGCTGGTCATGCCGATGGTGATCTCGAGCTCCACGTCCGGATGCGTGGCGCGGAATGCAGCCAGCACATTCGGCAGGGGACCCTGCGCCAAGTCTTCGGAGGTGCCAAGGCGCACGCGCCCCTGCAGGCGCGGTCCGCTGAACTGGGATTCGGCACGGGCCAGGGATTCGAGAATCAGCCGGGCATGAACGAGCAGGGCTTCGCCATCGGGTGTCAGCGCCAGCGAGTGGGTATCGCGCACAAACAGCCGTCGGCTCACGCTGCCTTCGAGCCGGCGGATATGGTCGCTGACCGACGATTGCGACAGGCCAAGCTGACGCCCCGCGTCGGTAAAGCTGCGCGCGGTGGCCACCGTTGCGAAAGTCTGGATCCAAACGGGATTGAGCATCGCCGCATTGTCATCGGTAAATCCGATCGCAGTCAACAAAGCCAGAGGGGTTCCCGATGGGGTGTCCGCTAGGTACCATGCTCGAACGTCTCCGGGATTACCCGGACTGACGCCGCCCCATCAAGAATTGCCTATGCGTACCGCCTCTGCTTCCGCCACCGATCAGGCCTTCTCCCAGAAGGCCATGCTGTGGATCGTCTTCGCCGGCTTTTTCATGCAGACGCTGGACACCACTATCGTCAACACCGCGCTGCCCGCCATGGCGCGCAGCCTGGGCGAGAAACCACTCGATCTCAAGCCTGTGGTGGTGGCCTACACGCTGACCATGGCGATGCTGACCCCGGCGTCTGGCTGGCTGGCCGACAGGTTCGGCACACGGCGCGTCTACTTCAGCGCGATCCTGATCTTCGTGATTGGTTCGGTGTTCTGCGCCACGGCGCACACGCTGACCCAACTGGTGATCGCGCGGGTGCTGCAAGGCATTGGCGGATCGATGCTGTTGCCGATCGGCAGGCTTGCGGTGCTGCGCAACATACCCGGCGAGCAGTACATTGCCGCACTGGCCTTTGTCTCCATCGCGGGGCAGGTCGGGCCGATCTTTGGCCCGGTGCTCGGCGGATGGCTGGTGCAGAGCGCGTCGTGGCACTGGATTTTCCTGATCAATGTCCCGGTGGGGCTGGTCGGCCTGTTCGCCGTGCATCGTTACCTGCCGGCTGGCGAAGTGGATGCCGCGCCGCCGTTCGACTGGATAGGCTGTGGCCTGCTGTCGCTGTGCATGGTCACGTTCTCGCTAGCGCTCGAGCGTGGTTCGGTCAGTAGCCTGAGTGCCGCGCTGATGGCCATAAGCATTGCCAGCGCGCTGCTCTACATTCCGCATGCGCGTCGCCATCGCACGCCGCTGTTCCGTCTCGCGCTGTTTCGGGAGCCCAACTTCAGCGTGGGGCTGGTCGGCAATCTTGTCTGCCGCATCGGCTCGGGCGCCGTGCCGTTCCTGCTGCCGCTGCTGTTTCAGCTCCAGCTAGGCTATTCACCCTTTCATTCGGGCCTGATGCTATTGCCGGTAGCGATTTCCGGGACCATCTCGAAGCGCTGGATCGTGCCGCTGGTGAATCGCTTCGGCTACGACATATTCCTGCTCGTCAATACGGTGATCGTCGGGGCTTCGATCGCGTCGTTCGCGGCAATCTCGCCGGGCTGGCCGCTCGGGCTGTCGATCGTGCAGTTGGCGATCTTCGGCGCCGCCAACTCCATGCAGTTTGCCGCTATGAACGGCGTCACCCTCAAGGGTTTGTCGCGCGAAGACGCGGGCAGCGGCAACAGCCTGTTTTCGATGGTGCAGATGCTCGCGATCGGCCTCGGCGTGACCATTGGCGGTGGACTCGTGAGTCTGTTCTCGACCAAGCTTGGCGTGGCTGCTCCGGCCTATCGGCTGGCCTTCCTCAGTGTGGGCATGATCACGCTGGCGTCGGCCATGGTGTTCCGGCGGCTCGATGCGGACCTGCTGAACCCGAAGCGGACTGCGGTGGAGGCGCGGTAGAGGGCATCGGGGCATCAGGGCATCAGGGCATCACGGCCGCAGCAAGCGCACGGCTGGGCCGCTCATCCATCGACGGAGATGACCAGCACACCCCGTTCCGACAGCGCGGGGCGGAGATCGTGCTGGAGGAACACGGACTTGCTGGTGTGCCGTGGTGCCGCCAGGAACAGTCCATTGTGGGCGTCGTTGAACACTGCTAGCACTTTGTAAGTGCCATTAGATGCTCAGTCTTCCTCGACGCCGGCCTCCCGCAGCATCCGCTCGCACTCATCGAGCATGTCGTGCGCGAATGCGGACTGGTAGTTCGGATCGAGGGCTTCCATCATCTCGTGCGAGGCGTAGAGGCCGGCTTCACGAGACAGCGTTTCGGCCAGTTGCCGGGCGAGTTGATCGCTCAGGTCGGACAGCACACGCCGTTCCGACAGCGCCAATTGCAGTTTCGAGCGTGACAGCCAGTTGGCCGCGAGCGTGGCGCCCTGGCCCTCGGTCATCCACTGGCCGTGTTCGTAGAAGGCTGACAGCCGTTCGGCGGTCAGCGCGAACATCAGGGCCTTGCGGGTGTTGAAGTCGATGCGGGGCAGGGGAGCGGCGGGGATCATGCGTGGATATCGGGGGTAGGGGGAGTGGGGATGTCGTAAATCCAAGTAGGAGGATGTCATAAATGGGATAACCCTGGATAACCTGAACCTACTTGGGAGGCCGAAAGTGAAACCCTCTCGCATCCGCCTGACCGTGGTCTCGTGCACCTGCCGGCTTCCGGGGAGTCGCTGGTCAGTCGGCCGAGGTCTGCCAGTTTGAGACGTTCGAGACAGCCACCTAGGTCGTTGCCAATTGGCAAACCAATACCGCTGGCAGCCATTCCAGTGTGTGACCGACTAGTTGTTTCTACCCCGCACAGCACTCTTGAAGGCGGCGGCAAGCGCGGCAAGCGCCTCGCGCGAACGGCTGTCGCTGACTCGCGAGTGAAGCAGAACTGGCAAGCGTGGCAAGTCAGGAAGCCCGAGCTTGGAGCCTACGTCAACTGCGCCCCATGGCAGCATGCGTGGAGCCAATGCCGCCACGCCAAGCCCGGCCACGACGGCTGCAGCGACTGCTGCAACGCCGCCGCCAACGAAAACTTCTGTCCAGGGCACTCCGGCCGCATCGAGAAACTGGCCGGCCATCGCACGCACGCCACAAGGTTCGGCCAGTGTGGCAAGCGGCAGCGGATCGCCGGCGCGATGCTTCCAGCTCGGCGCCGCAAACCAGCCGAACTTCTCGTCGGTCAGAAATTCGCCGTCGCTTCGACCAACGTGTAAGCGGACGATCACCGTATCGAGTTCCCGCCGGTCGAAGCTTTGCAGCAGGTCGCCAGACGAGCCAATCCGGATCTCGATCAACAGTTGGGGGTTTTGTGCGTTCATGCGCGCGATCAGCGCGGGGAGTTCCGGTCCCGCAACGTGGTCACTGATACCGATGACAAGACGTTGCCGTCTCCCTGTCATTCCGGCGAGCGCGCGTTCGTGTACCTCCAGGAGTTCGCGGGCGTGTTCAAGGAAGGCTACGCCCTGCGCCGACAGCGCCACATACCTGGGGGTCCGCTCGACCAGCCGACAATCGAGCCTCTGTTCGAGCCGTTGCAGCTTCAAGCTGACAGCGGCCTGCGTCGTCCGCATGGCTTCAGCCGCGCGCGTAAAGCTGCCAAGGTCCGCAATGCGCACGAAAGCCTGGACGGCATCCAAGTCGAGCGGGTGCCTTTTCATTTCCAATTGTTATTACTGATATTGGGTCATCATGGCTTTTCAATATAGCAGATGGCTCTTAATGTTCAGTCAGGCCACAACGGAAAGGACTCAACCATGCCACTCGTTCACGTCTCACTGCGCGCCGGAAAGCCGGAAGCCTACCGTCAAGCTATCTTCGATAGCCTCTATCGCGCGATGCACGAAACGTTCGAGGTTCCCGAGGACGACCAGTTCATGACCGCCACGGAGCATGACGCGGCGAACTTCCGCTACGGCGCGTCTTATCTTGGTGTCGCTCGAAGCGACGATCTCGTGTTCATCCAGATCACCGCAAACAATACCCGCACGGTGGAACAGAAGAAGCTGTTGTTCCGCCGGATCGCGGAGTTGCTCAGTGAGAGCGCTGGCATCCGGCCCGAGGACGTGTTTGTGAGCCTTGTCGAGGTCGCAAAGGAGAACTGGTCCCTCGGTAACGGCCTCGCGCAATACGCCTGAGTCGGTTCGGTTCAACGCAGTCGTAGTTTTCGGGCTGCTTCGCGACGCGCGACGCAAAATATGCGTGAATGCCCGTTGTCGAGGAAGTTCGTTGACCGCTGAGGGTCGGTCTGAGACCCTCAGCCTTCTGATTGCCTGCGAACCTCAAACGTCGCAGGCCCGCACGAAGCACCGCAGGGGTTCCCTTATCAGGAACGACGGACGTACCTCGGACCGCAGATTGGATCGGACGGCCGCCATGTTAGCGCGGCAATCGTCGCGGCACTCACACAAAGCGCTCCTGCAACCACTGGCCGATATCGACAATTTCCTCGATGCAGACCGAATGCGGCATCCGGTAGGTCAGCCATGTGACCGGATGGCCAGCGGCGGCCACCCAGTCGCGCGCGCGGGTGCCGAGCATCAGCGGCACGACATCGTCCTCGGTGCCGTGGGCGGCAAGGATTGGCGTGGCGGCGTTGGCCGGTGCAACCTCGGATGCGATCAGGTCGGTCGAGGGGATATACGTCGATAGCGCAATTACCCCGGCGAGCGTTTCGGGATGGGTCAGGGCCGTGGTGTACGCGATCGCGCCACCTTGCGAGAACCCTGCCAGGACGATGCGATTGGTTGGCACGCCGCGCGCGTTTTCGCGTGCGATCAGCGTGCGGATGGCATCGCGGGATTGCAGGATGCCTTGTTCGTCGGCACGGCGGCCCGCTTCATCGAGCGAGTAGATGTCATACCAGGCCGGCATGACGTAGCCGCCGTTGCAGGTCACGGGTATCGCCGGGGCGTTCGGGAAGATGAACCGGACGGCGAGGGTTTCGGGCAATCCGAGTTCCGGGACGACTGGAACGAAGTCGCTGCCATCGGCGCCCAGCCCGTGCATCCAGATCACGGAGAACGCCGGGTTCGGCGCGGTTTCAATTTCGATGGCGGGCAGCGGTTCGCTCATGGCCGGTTCCAGTGCAACAGCACGAAGCTAGGGAAGGCGGCCAGTATCGCACAGGCCCGAACGAGCCCATGCGGGTGTTGCCACGCCAGCGCGGCGTCAGGCGGCGTCAGGCGGCGTCAGGCGGCAGAGGGCACGATCGGCACCGTGGTCAGGCCCGGTGCGGCACGTGCGGGTGTTGCGGTGGCGTCCGTGCCGGCATGGGTGATCGCATAGCGCCGATCGGCCACACCTTCCACGCCGCTCGTTCCCACTTCTTCCAGGAAAGCGATCATGTTCCGGTAGTAGTCGACTTGCATCTGCGCTTCCAGCAGGCGGCGTTCTGCCTGGAAAAGCGTCAGCCTCATGTCTTGCAGTTCCTTCTCGGCGATTTTTTCGGGCGTCGGTGGACTGAACAAGTTTGCAAGCGAACGCATGGCATTTACCTCCAGGGGCTGTCTACGGCGGTGAGTCGTGATCGGATGTGAGCGCCATTGCGGTCAAATATAGACGATCCGGCGCAAGGTACACGATGGGTCACCATGGTTCATGTGGGGTCGCCCACAAGAATGATTGCGGTACGCCGCACGCAGGAGTAGATTGTTTGCCCATTGGCCGGGATGCCGCGTGCTGCGCGTCCCGGCCTTGCCGTTTCTGGGGCACTGGGCCGGGCGATCCCGCCGATTGTGGCGGAGTTGCCACTGCCGGCCTCTGACGCGATCCGCGCCGTCGAATCCTGCCATCGGCAAAAAAACGACACTCCGTCTGCCGCACGCAACATCGGTCAACTGCAGGCATTTCTCCCGCATGACAACGGCATGACGCGCCGATGACCAAATGGTGGCGCGAATGCCACGCCCGATTGTTTCTGTCCCGGTTTTGTCTTTTCGCGTCCCACTCTTTCGGAGGGGTAAAGGTTGCTTGGCTGGCTCCGTTAGTCCATCGATAGCCCCGGACAACGCGGGGCACGAAAGAGGAGCGGATAAAGATGGCGTGGGATAACTTGAGCATGCGCATCCGGCTGGGCGCGGCATTTGGGGTGGTGGTGGTGCTGGTGGCCGTCATGATGACGCTGGCGTTGGGCCAGATCACCGATGAGGGCACGCGAGGCTGGCTCTATGGGCTGGGCACGGCTGTGGCGGTGTTCAGCGTAGTGTGCTGGGCCCGTCTGGCCAGTGCGATCGAGGCGCCGCTCAAGGAGGCCGAATTCATCGCGGAGACGGTGGCTGCCGGCGATCTGAGCAAGGATTTCGAAACCGAGCGCGGTGGCGATTTCGGTCGTCTGCTCGGCGGCCTGGGAGAGATGGAAGACATGCTGACCGACCTGGTTACGCGCATCAAGTCCGCCAGCGATTCGATTTCTTCGGCATCGCAGCAAATCGCCGTGGGCAACACCGATCTGTCGCAGCGGACCGAGGAGCAGGCGGCCACGCTGCAGGAAACCGCGTCGAGCATGGGCGAACTGACTGCGATGGTCCGGCAGAACACCGAACGCGCGCGCACCGCCAACGGGCTTGCGGCTTCGGCGTCCGGCATCGCCGAGCGCGGTGGCGCGATCGTCGGCAATGTCGTGGAAACGATGGATGCCATCAGCGTCAGTTCGCGCAAGGTGACTGACATCATCGCCGTCATCGAGGGCATTGCATTCCAGACCAATATCCTGGCCCTGAATGCCGCCGTGGAAGCGGCGCGCGCGGGCGAGCAGGGTCGCGGTTTCGCCGTGGTGGCCGGCGAGGTGCGTACGCTGGCCCAGCGCAGTGCTGCGGCTGCCAAGGAGATCAACGTGCTGATCAACGACTCGGCGCGTCAGGTGGAAAGCGGTTCGGCGCTGGTCGGCCAGGCCGGGCAGACCATGGAGGAAATTGTCCAGGCGGTGCGTCGCGTGACGCAGATCCTTGGCGAGATCGCGACGGCTTCCGAGCACCAGAGCGACGGCATCGAGCAGGTGAACGTAGCGGTGACCCAGATGGACGATGTGACGCAGCAGAACGCCGCATTGGTCGAACAGGCGGCTGCGGCTTCGTCGGCGCTGGCCGAGCAGGCGCAGGAGCTTCAGAAAGTTGTGGGCGAGTTCAAGCTGTAGCCTGTCGCTTATCGCCGTCAGAGCTTCCCGCTCTTCAGGTAGGCGATCACTGGCGCCCAGAAACGGGTCATGTAGGAGGGCTCGATCGCCGCGTCATGCGGAAGGTCCTCGAAGGCTTCCAGCCGCCGGGGCCCGTGCGCGGCCCGGGCCAGGCATTCGGCATCCCGGAACGGGATCGTCTCATCCCGCTTGCTGTGCAGCAGCAGGATGGGCATGGTCAGATTCCGGATTTGCCGGATGTTATTCCATGGGTCCGGCAACATCCAGGCGAGCCAGCGCGGCACCCGGCCAGTGACGACTGCGGCGGCACGCGCAGAGCGGAATCCGGCGCCGATGACCATGCCATCGGGTGCCGGCGCCAGATCGCCCACAACATCCAGCAATACGCCGCTACCGAGCGAGTGCGCCATGACATAGTGCCGCGACGCCTTTGGTGTAACTGCGCGGAACTGGGCATAGGCAGCCAGGGCGTCCTGGTGCAGGTGGCGAACGGAAGGCCGGCCCGTGCTGGCGCCATAGCCGCTGTAATCGAAGACGAAGGAACTGATGCCTGCGGCGTGCAATAGCGCCTGGACGGGTGCCCAGTCGGCCAGGCATTCCTCGTCACCATGAAATACGGACAGTGCGGGCGCGTCGGGCGAGGCCGCGACGTATGAGCCACGCAACATGCGGTTGCCGCTTGCGAATGCAAACTGGCGCGATGCAACGCCGAAATCGTCTGGCCTTGCCGTGCCGCCCGGGGCCGGAACGAACGCTTCCCGTTCGATTGCGCGGAACAGTATTAGCCGTCCGACGCCGGCCAGCAGCGCCACACCAGCCAGCCCTGCGGCGCCAACCAGCCAACGCCGGTACGAATTGGGGGCGGGGGTCGCTTTTGGGGGCGGCATTGCGATGCTCGACTGTCGGCAGGGGTGAGTAACCCTATCACCTGCAAGGCCCGTCGGGAAAGTATCGGCAGGCTTCAGAAGAGGATTTTCCTCAACTTTATCTCGTAAAATCAATTACTTATCTTCGTGATTGATGATTTCGATCGGGGCAATAGAAAAGTTTTTGAGTGGCGTCCCAAGTTTCTGCTTGCGTATCTATCTATAGGTAGATAGTATTCACGGCATGGACGAACACGTTGCAGCGCAAACAACCAGCGCAGCGGGCAATCCAAGCAACACCAGACAGTGACGCAGTACCGGAAACGGTTCTTTTTTTAAGTCTTTGAGTCTATCTAGTAGTAGATAACATTCAGCAAAGAAGACGAAGAAGAGCGCCGCGAATTTGCAGCACAGACTTCGGCCCCGCAATCCACAACCTGAACCGGATTGCCCGGCCCCTTGAAGAAGGAGAGCATCATGAACGCCAAGACCATCCTGACCGCCGCCGCCCTTGCCGCCGCATTCGTGACGGGCGCCGCCCAAGCCTCCACCTCGCATGGCGAGGTCTACGGTTATACGTATCGTGTGAACGACCAGCGCAGCGCCTTCACCGATGGCGCCCGCCAAGGCAAGTTCGATAGCTTCAGCGAAGGCGCTCGCATCAGCAATCGCGATGGCTTTACCGAAGGCGCGCATATCGGCAACCGTGACGCTTTCACGGATGGCGCCCGTATCAGCAACCGGGACGGCCTGACGGCCAGCATCAGCAACCGTGATGGCCTGGTAGAACGCACCATTGACCCGTACCTGGATGGTGCGCGTTTCGTAGCCGGCCTTGATCGCAGTGGTGTTTCCGCCAGCCCGGCTCGCAAGGTCGATCCGTATCTGGACGGCGCCCGTGGCAATGAAGCACGTAACCCGTACTTCGACGGTGCCCGGACCCCGGACGTCTACACCGACGGCGCGCTTGCCTGACCAGCGCCATGGCCGCCCCGACCGGGTGGTTGTCGGCTGAAGCCCGGCGCCCTCGATAGGGCGCCGGGCTTTCATGGTGCGATACGCACGCTAAGATGAAATCGTCCGGGCCGAACGCCCGGATTCCCGGCGGCCGGAAAGTGGCGTGGCTTCGCAATCGCCACCTCCGTCGCGGGTTCCCGGCCTGAATGGCCGCTGGTTGGCTCCGGGAAAATCCCGGTTGTGTATCTATCTTCGTGTAGATAAAGTGGCGACCATGAAAACGCAACCTGTCCGCGAGCAACTGCTCGAACACACGCTGATCCTGATCCGCCAACGCGGATGCAACGGCTTTAGCTATCGCGACCTGGCCGAGCTGGTGGGCGTCAAGACCTCCAGCATTCATTACTACTTCCCGTCGAAGGACGATCTGATCCTGGAAGCGGTCAAGGAGTACAGCCGGCGGATTAGCGAGCGGCTTGCTGGCATCAGCGCCGACCTGCCCGTGCTGGACCAGGCGCGTCAGTACCTGGAGCCGTTGCGCCAGACCTGCGGGTCGAACCAGATTTGTCTGGCCGGGATGGTGTCGACCGAGATCCTGAGCCTGCCGGAGTCGGTGCACTCGGTGCTCAAGGACTTCTATCACGTCAACGAAAACTGGCTGGCGAAGCTGCTCGAGCGCGGCCAGAAAGAGCGTGACACGCCGTACCCGGTGCCGCCCGCCATGCTGGCGCAGGTGATCTACGGGGCGCTGCAGAGCGGTCTGATTGCGGCGCGCCTGTTCGGCACGCAGGACCGTCTGGAATCGGCGGCCGAAACGCTGCTTGGCGCGCTGTGCAACAAGCGCGCCGCGGCGCTGCTCGAAGCGCACGCCTGAGTCGCGTACCGAACTATCTGCAGGACACATCATCCGCCGGAGGGCATCAGCCGTCCGGCGGTATTTTTTTGTCCTGCTTCCAGGCGGCCACTGTGTCGCACAGCCAGCGTGGATCGTCGTGCGGCAGGTCGTGTCCTGCCCATGGATGACGGATAAGGCTGACGCCATCCGAGCGCCACGCTGCCGCCAGGTGCGCCGAGCAGGCCGGGTTGACCAGCCGGTCGGCATCGGATGAGAGGATCAGCGTTGGACATGCCGGCGCGGCGGTCATGGCGCGAAATCGTGCGGCGGCCAGCAACTGCAGCCATGCCGCCTTGCGCGAGACCGGCGCGCTTTGTGCGATCTCGACCCAGCCGGCGATGTCGGCGTCGCGCGTATCGAGCCGCTCGCAGGTCAGTCGGTGCACGGTCCGTTCGCAGCGGACGCGATCCTGCCAATGGTTCGCCATGCCGAGCAGCGCCGGCCAGTTCAGCGGCTGCAGGCGCTCCGTTATCGCGCTGAAGGGCCTCATGCTCGTATTGATCAGCACCAGCCCCGCCACGTCGTCGGGCCACGCCTGAACCCATCGGGTTGCCACCATCGCTCCGAGCGACATCGCCAGCACGCGCCATGGTCCTGGCACGCCCGATGCACGCGCCGCAGCCCGAACCGCTTCCATCATGCCGTCGACGCTGGCCGGCACCGTGGCGTCGTGCGCCGTGCCGTTGCCGGGCAGGTCGATCAGCAGCGGCTGCCCAAGCCCACGCGATGTCCATAACGCCGGCAGGTTGCCCCAATGGCGTGATTCACGGGTCAGGCCGCGCAGGAAGATCCAGGCGCTCATGGCATGGGCGGCCCATATTGCCAGTGCGCGCGCGCCTGCCCCAGCAGGTGATCCCGCTGCGCTCCGTTCGGCAGCCAGCGGTCGGGCGCCACGGCTACCCGGCCGAGAAAGTCGAACAGGCTGACATGCCGGCGCAGGACCCGTGCAGTGCGGTGTGCCTTGATGGGATTAAAAATGCCGGCGCGAGAGAAAATCTGACGCGGATTCTTCTTGATCCACAGCCACGAACCCAGTTCGAGCGTCATCGGCAGGAACAGGTTCTGCGGCGGCGCGCGGTCATACGCGAAGTCCCACAGATCGCCGTGCAGCAGGTATTGGTGGCTCTGCGGCTCGAATGCGTAGCCGTGATGCGGATGGGCCTGTTCGAACATGGTCTTGAGCAGGTACATCTCGGGGAAGTGGGACATTGGTGCGTGCGTGCGCGCGTACGGGAACCAGATGCTGTCGCGCCAGCCGTAGCCCGAATGACAATCGACGGCGAAGCTCAGCGGGCGCGGCAGTAGTTCGGTTTCTACCACGTGAAGCATCGCGCGGCTTTCCGCTTCCATTGGCGCGCCCGCGCGGCCGCGATACCACGGTAGCCAGGCGCCGATACGCTGCCCACCGGCCAGGAACGGCACGGCGGCATCGGCATCCTGCGGCGCGTTACGCATCAGATCGACACCATTCGGATTGGCGCGCGTTGCCGCATACATCCCACCTGGATTGACGATCGGCATGAAGATCAGCCGCACCGTCTGCAACTGGCGATGCAGCAGGTCGTCCCAGGCAAGACGACACAGCAATGAGCGCATGTAATCGAGCACAAGCTGCGTGCCGATGCGTTCCAGACCGTGAATGCCGCCGAAGATGCCGATGGCCGGGGCGTCTGGTGCGTCGGTGCCCAGGCTGGCCACGTGCACGGCAAACGAGTGGCCTTGCACGGTCACATCGCAGGCGATTTTCGAACGAAACCATGGCGCGCCGAGTTCCAGCAGCGCGAGTAGCTGGTCGTACTCGGGAAAGCTGGAGCGGCCCGTGTCGGTCATCGATGGGAGGCGTTTGGGGCGGAGGGCGCTTGGAAGACGGGCGGATCAGTTCAATATAGGCGCTGGCGGCGGCACTTCGCAATGGCGGCCGGAGGCGGCGCCAGGCAGTACCAGTCTGTCCAGCAGCGCGCTGAGCAGCCTTGTCTCGCGCCGGCTGTTGAGGCAGTACAGGTATTCGTGGATCACCGGTGCGCGGCTGGCGAACGGCACCACCGTCAAGGCCGGGTCGCGTGGCACTTCACCCATCGGCATCACGCTTGCGCCGAGGTTGTGGCGGATGGCCTCGCAGATGGCCTCGCGGCTACCGATCACAGTGTGCGCCGGCAGTTCCTCTCCGACGGCACGGAGCGCGCTTTCCGTGGCCTCTCGCGTCATCGAGCCCTGTTCGCGCACGAGCAGGTGACAGGCGGCGAGTTCGGAAACTTCAACGCGCGGCCGGCGTGCGAACGGGTGCGCGGGATGCGTTACCAGCACCATCGGGTCCGCTGCCAGCCTGATTCGGTGCAGGCGATCGTCATTGACCGCATGCGACGACACGGCGGCATCGATGCGGTACTCGAAAAGCGCATCGAGCATTTGCCGGGAGTTGCCGATCTGGATGCTGACGCCGATGGCCGGATAGCGCTGCCGGAACGCCGCCACGCTGCGCAGGATGTAATAGGGGCCGGTTGCGCCGATCCGCAGGTTGCCCATACGGAGATTTCCGGCATTGCGCAGCAGGAAGTCGGCATTGCTCTCCTGCTGCACGATCTGTTCGGCCAGCGGCATCAGCGCGACGCCGGTATCGCTCAGGTCCACGCGGCTGGCCCGCCGATGAAACAACTCCACGCCGTAGAGCTCCTCGAGCTGGCGGATGCGCCCGGTGACCGTGGGCTGGCTGACTCGCAACTGGCGAGCGGCGGTGGTGATGCTGCCTTGTCGCGCCACCTCGTAGAAGGTCATCAGCAGATCGCCAAGCATGGGGTTCCAAACGGAAACGGGAGAGCTGCCGACTATAAGGCGGAAATATGACAGCGTGACGAAGGCTTGTGCGTAGCCAATCCGGTGCCGGGGGGCTGGCCATCATGCTGCTTCACGGCGCGAGGGAGGTGATGACAGCGCCGACGCCGAGGGGCATCGTTACTTCAACATGGAATCGGGCCCGGGGATGCAGTGGGCATCCCCGGATGAGCGACTATCTGGCCGGGCGGCTCACCGGCCCGGCAACTGCGAGGCTGCCGGACCAGCTGCGGTGAGCCGTTGTCAGGCGCCCATGGCCGGGTCGGAGACCGTATGCGTGCCGTTCTCCAGCCGGCCGGCGAAGCGGCGCATGAAACCACCCTGCTGTGTGGTGACCGTGAAGTCGTACCAGTTGCCTTGCGACCCCACGGGCCAGTGCTGGTCGACCTCCTTGCCGGCCGGGACCTCGAACGTCCAGGGGCCGTCGTTCCGATAGGCGTTCGGCTTGACCGTGAACGTGCACGTCGCGCTGCCGCGGTTGATCAGCGTGAGCCAGACCTGGGCGTTGGCCTCGTCGTAGCACACACGGATCTCGGGCGCGGCACCGCCGCCGGCAGCCTTCTGCGCGCTGATATCGCCGACGAACGCGCGGTGATAGCCATTCGGGCCAAGCACCCAGAGGTCGTAGCGGCCACTGTCGCGGCTCACGTCGAGCTTCGCGTCGTAGGACTTGCCCGCCTCGATCGCATAGCGGCGCGGCACATCGCCCAGATGCAGGCGGTCGTACACGTGGAATACCGCGGCCTGGGTGCCGTCGTTCTTGAAACGCAGCCAGACCGTGTTCGTGGACGGGTCCTCGAAGCCGCTGGTATGCAGCGTGTAGGGCAGCGCGCGCGACGGGCGTGTGCCGTTCTTCTGGGTGGGCATCGACTGGGCGGCAACCGTCGGCGCAGGAATCTGCGCCTTGGCATCCTGCGCGGCGCGCAGCGTGTCGGCGTCCGTCTTCTGCAACGGCGTGAAGGCCAGGGCCGTGTTGCTGTTCGGGTTGATGAAGTCGAACGCCGACATCAGATCGCCCATGATCGCGCGGCGGTAGGCACTGATGTTGGTTTCCGCCACGCCGAAGCGCTGCTCGATGAAACGCAGGATCGAGGTGTGATCGAAGGCCTGCGAGTTGACCCAGCCACCTCGGCTCCACGGCGACACAACGTACATCGGCACGCGCGGGCCGGGACCAAACGGCGTCTTGTCGACGCTGTAGTACTCGGTCGATGCATCCATCGTCGTGTAGCCGACGGGGTTGCCCGTAGCGTCGAGTGCGGGGGCGCACGGCGGCGGCACGTGGTCGAAGAAGCCGTCGTTCTCGTCGAAGTTGATCAGCAGGACCGTGCGGCTCCAGATCGCGGGGTTGGCCGTCAGCGCGTCGAGCAACTGCTGCGTGTACCACGCGCCCTGCACCGGGCTCGACGGCCCCGGGTGTTCCGAGTATGTCGCAGGTGCGACGATCCACGATACCTGCGGCAGCGTGCCGGCGGCGATGTCATCGCGCAGTGCCTGCAGGAAGCCGCCATCGGGCATGGTGTTGCCGATGCCCTTGAAGAGCGGGTTCACCGTGTCGTTGGCCGGCGTATACGGCGTGTACGGCGAGCCGTTGGCGGCATTGCCCAGCGCCGCGTTGGCCGCGCGGTACTGCTTGAAGCCAGCCAGCGGATTGTCGGTGAAGTTGTCCGGCATGTTCTGGTAGACCTTCCAGGTCACGCCGGCGGCCTGCAGGCGTTCCGGATAGGTGGTCCAGGTGTAGTTGACGCCCGTGGCGTCGAGCGAGTCGCCGCTGTTGTCGATCACCGGGCCGCCGTTCTTGCCGAACGGATCATTGGTGCCGGTCCACTGGAACAGCCGGTTCGTGTTGGTGCCACCGTGGAAGCCGCAGTGGTAGGCGTCGCACAGCGTGAAGGCATTGGCCAGCGCGTACTGGAAGCCCAGTTCCTGCTCGGTGTAGTAGCCCATCGACTGGGTCTTCTTGGCGGTGGGCCACGCGCTCATCCGGCCGAGGTCCCACGCGGCCTGCGCGTCGGGCTGGCTGTGAGGCGTGCCGCTCACGCGCTGGGCGTTGCCGGCGGTCTGGTCCAGGTGATACGGCAGTACCACGCGGTTGATGTTGTTGCTGGCGTAGGTCTGTTGGAATGCGTTGCGGCCGCCCGGCAGTGGAATCGGGAAGCGGTCGCTGAAGCCGCGCACGCCGTTCATGGTGCCGAAGTAGTGATCGAACGAGCGATTCTCCTGCGTCAGGATCACAACGTATTCGACGTCGCGGATCGATTTGGTAGCGTTGTTGGCCGGAATGGCCAGCGCGCGGCGGATGGCCGGCGGGAATGCGGCAAGCGCGGCGGTGGCGGCGGCACTGCTGCCGGCCATCTTCAGGAAATTGCGTCGGCTGCTGGAGTTCATAGCGGTTCTGCCCTGGTCAAGCGTGTCGTTGTTGGTGGCGTCCATCGGTGCTCAGGGCGCGCATTTCATGAGCGGCTTGGCGGAATCGGGAGTATCGCCGCCGGGCGTGGTACCGGTGGGGGGCGTGGTACCGGTGGGTGGCGTGGTGCCGGAGTTTCCGGTGCTGCCGTCGCCATCGCCGCCACAGGCGGCAAGGGTCGCACACAGCAGCAGGGCCGCCAGGCACCCGCGGGTGCGGGCCCGGGTGATGGTGCGGATTGCGTCGATCATGGTCGGTGTCTCGTGCGGGGTATGGCCGGCCGCTGCTGTCTTGCAGCGGCGCGTCGCGTGACTCGCGATGCGCTTTGCAGCGTAAGCAGCCAGGTTGTCCTCGCAGTGACATCGGGCCCAAGAATTCCGATGACGGCATAGGCCTTTTTTGTGCCTTGGACCAGTTGGGCAATCGGTCAAATTATCTGAATCATCAGAATATTGTGCTGCGATGCACCAAACCGTGTGCTATGGTTTTAGACGCTTCCCTCGAATTTTGACGCAGTGGCGCGGCCGCGAATTTACCGATATTTCCCAGAAAGCCGCGCCAGTCCTGGGCTGCAGGGAGGTGGCACCCATGCTGGATGCGTCTGACCCCATTCTTGTTGCGGGTGCAACAAGCCGTGACCTTGCTTGTGATCAGGGCTTCCCGCCCCCAGTCTGGTAAGTGAGCAGGGCGCTTGGAGGAGTTGCATCATGAACAACCAACCCGACTATGTCTGGCACTACACGGTGGGCACGCCACTGGCCGCGATCGCGCGCGCCGGGCGTCTCGTGCCGGCCGCGGCATTGATGCGGGAGCCGCACCTGGGCAAGCAGGAGATTCTCTGGTTCTCACGCAACCAGCAGTGGGACCCGTCGGCGAGCAAGGACGACGGGCTGGGTCAGGCGCGTCACACGTTGACGCGCGGGGCGCTGCATACCCGATTTGGTCTTTATCGATTCGGCCTGTCGGCGCTGGACGTGCGCCTGGTGCCGTGGCCGACCGTCACGCGTGTGGCGGAAATCGACGTGCCCGAGGCCATGACGATGGTGGCCAACGGATTGCGCTGCGGCGCGGCGCCGACTGACTGGCTTGGCACGCTGATGCCGATTCCATTGTCGGATCTCCGTTTCGAGGCCTGGACCGGCGCGATCTGGGCGCGGGCCGATCTGAACGAAATCGCCGCCCAACTCGCGTAGCGGGCGGGCGCTCAAGTTCCGGCAATCAGCGGCTTAGCCCACGCGCGCTGATCGGCCAGACACATTCCACCACGCCGGCCCGGACGCCGACGATCTCGTCATAAAGATTCAGGGTCGGGTCGCAATGGCCCGGCACAAGCATGACGCGGCTGCCCAGTGCGGGCAATGCCTCGGGGGTGTCGGCGCGGCGTGGCTTCACGATGCCGTGCTCATCGTTGGCCGCCACATAGTCGAGCGTCGTCGACGCCGCGCCCTCGGCCCAGATCCACGGCAGCCCGGAATCGACCGCCATCGACTTCAGTCCCGCATCCAGAATCACGCGGTCTCCCGCCGCCACGCTCATGACCGTGGTGGCGATAAAGAGGCTATGTTCGAAGCGCAGCGTGCCGGTATAGGCATTGCTGCCGTAGTCCGCGTCCATGAACACATAGGAACCTGGCTGGATTTCGGTATAGACCCCACTGGTCAGGTCGAACTCCACGCTGCCGCTGCCGCCCCCGGTCACCACGTCACAGCGCACGCCGACTGCGCCAAGGCGTGCGATGACGCTACCGGTGCGCTCGGCAGCCCGTGCGGCGGCGTCACGACGCTCGGCCCAGCCGCGCAGATGCTGGACGCCGCCGTGGTATGCCTGCAGGCCGCGAAATGTCAGTGCCGACTGATTCGCGATGCGCTCTGCGAGCCGCAGCGCTTCGGATGCATCCCGCACACCGCAGCGACCCTGGCCGACGTCGATTTCGACGAAGACATCGACCGCGCTGCCCGCCGCCGAGGCAGCACTGGCCAGTGCGTCGATCTGCGCGACGTCGTCGACGCACACGCTCACGCGCGCATGCCGGGCCAGTTCGGCCAGCAGCGCCGCCTTGGCCGGGCTGGCGAGTTCATTGCTGATGTGGATATCGTGGACACCGGCGCGCGCGAACGGCACGGCCTCACTTACCTTCTGGCAGCAGATGCCCACTGCGCCCTGGGCGATCTGCGCAACTGAAACGTCTGGGCACTTGTGTGCCTTGGCGTGAGGACGCAGCTTGACGCTGGCCGCGTCGGCCGCGGCCTGCATCCGGCTGATGTTGCGGGCGAAGACATCCAGGTCGACGACGAGCGAAGGTGTGTCGATGGCGTCTACGGGCTGGCCGGGACGCGCGGCGGGAGGCAGGTCAAAGGCGATGGACATGGCGAGATGGCGGTTGACTGGGGGACAGGACCGGCGATACGTACCACACAATGCGCGAGACAGCGTAGCACGGTCCGCCATGCCGTCGCCCGGGAGTGCTGAAAAAGCCTCTCGCAAGCCTCGCATTTGATCTATCGCAAATGAAGATCATGGGTAGGCTCAAGCTTCAGACGAGGGCGTCGTTAAGGCGGGCTTGCACCCTTATCTGTTGAGCCCCATGAATAACCTGAGCATCCGCCACGGCCTGCTGGCGACCCTGGTGATTTTCGGCCTGATGATCGTGTTTGGCGCCGCGCTGGGCGTGACCCAGTTGTACGCAGCCAGCGAGTCCGCGGAGGACATGCATCAGGTATCGGCGCACGTGCAGTTGCTTAACAGCGCCTACAAGGACATGACACGCGCGCGCGCTGCGCTGACGCGTGCGTACAACTCGGCCAAAGCCGGCGGCGGCGTCAACGCCGAGGCAATCGGCAATGCGGAGGGCTCGATCCGCAAGTCCACCGATGCGTTGGAACGCTTTGCCAGCGCGCCTGTTCTGGAGGGGCTGGATGCCTCGGCACGCGACGGCATGGTTGCTGTCGCACGGGCACACAATGACGCTGTGCAACGGGGACTCGAAGCATTGCGCAAGGATGATCCCGATGGCTTCGTGGCGATCAACGACAAGGACATCACCGCGACAGGTATGAAGTATTCAGCTGATGTCGAGCGTTTCGAGGCGCTCGCCACCCAGCACACTGAAGCCGTGATCGCCAGGATCAGCACCCGTTTCAACCGGGTGCTGATCCTGGTGTGTGTCGGCATGGTGGCGTCGGTGCTGCTGATCGTGGTCGTGCATCTGGCGCTGCGCAAGCTGGTTGTGGCGCCGCTGCACCAGGCGTGCGACCTGATCATGCGCGTGGCGGACGGCGATCTGACGATCAAGGTGCCCGAAGCCGGCCGCAATGAAATCGGACAGTTGCTGCGCGCGCTGTCGCGAATGCAGCATGGGCTGACGGACACCGTGGCGAAGGTGCGGGCGGGCTCCGATGCGGTGACAACAGGCGCGCGGGAGATTGCCGCGGGCAATACCGACCTGTCGTCGCGTACCGAGCAGCAGTCGTCGGCGCTGGAGCAGACGGCCGCCAGCATGGAGGAGTTGACGTCGACGGTGGCCAATAACGCGGAGAGCGCCACGCGCGCCAGCGGCCTGGCCCGCGATGCGGCGGATCTGGCATCGCGCGGTGGCGAGGTGGTGCGCGGCGTGGTGCAGACGATGAGCGAGATCAACGCCAGCTCGCAGAAGATCGTGGACATCATCGCCGTAATCGACGGCATTGCATTCCAGACCAACATCCTTGCGCTCAATGCCGCCGTGGAAGCGGCACGTGCTGGCGAGCAGGGTCGCGGTTTCGCGGTGGTGGCTGGCGAGGTGCGCGCGCTGGCTCAGCGCAGCGCAGGAGCCGCCAAGGAGATCAAGTCGTTGATCGATTCGTCCGTCGACAAGGTAGGCGCCGGCAGCGCGCAGGTAGAGCAGGCCGGCAGCACGATCGAGGACATCGTGGTGGCCGTGCGGCGACTGGCCGATACCGTCAACGAGATCTCGGCGGCATCGATCGAACAGTCTTCAGGTATCTCGCAGGTCAGCGAGGCGGTGTCGCAGATGGAGCAGGTGAACCAGCAGAACGCTGCATTGGTGGAGCAGGCTGCTGCTGCCGCAGATTCGCTCGAATCCCAGGCCAACCAGCTTGCCGCCGCCGTGACAACGTTCAAGCTGGCGGCTTGATGGTTCGCCTGAGGGGCCGCCTGAGGGGCCGCCTGAGGGGCAACCTGAGGGGCAACCTGAAGGGCCGCCCGAGGGGGATTTACCCGGGCAGGTGGCGTTAGCTGGCGAGTTGTTCCTCGACGAACGTCAGCCGGTCGTTGCCCCAGAACAATTCGCCATCGACGATGAAGCTTGGCGCGCCGAAGATACCGCGTGCCACGGCTTCTTCGGTCACCTGCTTGAGTTCGGCCTTGACCTCGGGGTCGTCGAGCATCGTCAGTGCCTCGCGCGGGTCGAATCCCGCCGCCACCAGCACCTTGCCGATCTCGTTCGGGTCGTTGAGGTTCTTGCCGTGTTCCCACATCGCGCTGAAGATCGCGTCGACATAGCGGTGGAACTCGGCGTCACCCTTGCGCTGGTAGCCGATCGCGCCACGCATCAGGGCCAGCGTGTTCACCGGAAAGAACGGGTTGTGCCGGAACGGTGCATCGTAGCGCCGGGCCCAGCGTTCGGTATCGCCGGACGACCACTTGCTCTTGGCCGGAATCTCGGCCGGGCTATGGTTGCCGGTGGCCTTGAACACCCCGCCCAGCAGCATCGGCCGCCACACGATCGTTGCGCCGGTACGCGCCGCCACGCGAGGCAGTTCCTTGTACGCCAGGTACGAGTAGGGGCTGCCGAAATCGAAGAAAAATTCCACCTGCTTGGTCATTGCATGTCTCCTTTGTGTCCGGCTTTGTGCTTCTTGGCAATGCTGGCTTGAGGGCGATTACCAGTGTTCGATCCAGGGACGCAGATCGAGTTCGTGGGTCCAGGCATCGCGTGGCTGTTGATGCAGCATCCAGTAAGTGTCCGCGATGTGCTCCGGATTGACGATGCCGTCCTGTGTCCTGGTGGCGTAGCGGTCCGGGAAATTGTCGCGGATGAAGGCGGTGTCGATGGCGGCGTCGATGATCAGGTGGGCGACGTGGAGGTTCTTCGGGCCAAGTTCGCGTGCCATGCTTTGCGCCAGCGCGCGCAGCGCGTGCTTCGCGCCCGAGAATGCCGACATGCCCTCGCGGCCGCGCGTGCTTGCGGTGGCGCCGGTGAAGAAGATCGACCCGCGCTGCCGGGGCACCATGACGCGCGCGGCTTCGCGGCCCATCAGGAATCCCGCGAAACAGGCCATCTCCCAGACCTTGAAGTAGACGCGCGAGGTGGTTTCCAGAATCGGGAAATTCACGTTCGCGCCGATGTTGAACACCGCGACTTCCAGTTGGCCGATATCGCGCTCGATGCGCTCGATCATGGCAACCGTCTCTTCTTCCTTGCGCGCGTCGCAGCCAAAGGCATGGGCCTCGCCGCCTTCGGCCCGAATCTGCTCGACCAGTGGCGCGAGTTTGTCGGCATTGCGTCGGGTGACGCAGGCGACATAGCCCTCGCGGGCAAAGCGGCGGGCGATGGCGCCCCCGGTGGCGTCGCCGGCGCCGACGACGAGGATGGCTTTCTTCTCAGGCACGGTGTCTCCTCCTGCCAGGTTGAATTGCGGAAATGGTGCTGCGTGGAATGCCTTGGGTGTCCTGGGTGTTTGCGTAGTGGCTTGCATTATGACAGGAACGTTCCCGTATCGTGCGCCCGAGAATTCGTCCTTGACTTTATATCGTACGATATATATCGTAAGATGCATCGTAAGACTTGTTGGAGTGCAATCATGAGGGACTGCTTTGGTTCTGAGGGTAGGGGCGAAGGTCGCCAAGGTCATCAAGCGCGGCACGGTGGACATGGGCATTGGCGCGGGCAGCGTCACGCTGGCTTGCGCGTGCTGATCCATGCGATGGGCCGAGGCGGCAGCTTCTGGTCTGGTGGCGGCGGTGGCGATTGGGACGGCTCCGATGGCTTCGATGGCGAAAGCCTGCGCCGTGGCCGCAAGTTCAGCGCCGAGGATCTGCAACTGTTGTTGCTGTCGCTGCTAGAGGAAAAGCCGTCGCATGGCTATGAGCTGATCAAGGCGCTGGAGGCACGCACGGGCGGGTTCTACAAGCCGAGCCCGGGCGTGGTCTACCCCGCGCTGACTTTCCTGGAGGACCTCGGCTACGCAACGGTCGATACCGAGGGCAACAAGAAGCGCTACCAGTTGGCAGACGCCGGCCGCGCCTATCTGGAAGAGAACCGTGAGCGGCTGGAGCAGATGCTGGCACGGCTACAGCACGTGGCACGCAAGATGGACTGGATGCGCCGGGCCATGCGCGGCGAGCCGCAGCGCGAGCCCGAGCAGGGCGGATGGGTGCCCGAGTTCGTGACGTCGCGGATGCGACTCAAGCAGGCGCTGGCGCTTCGCAGCGGTGCGTCTCCAGACGAACAGCGCCGGATTGCCGCCATCCTGAACCGCGCGGCGGATGACATCGAATCGGGAGACCAGAACGCATGAATGACGACCGCAATCTGACAGTCGAGCGCGTCCGCCATCCGCTCAAGATGCGCCTGCTCAAGGTGTTGCGCACGCACCGGGTATCGCCGCAGTTGCTGCGCGTGACACTGGGCGGCGAAGACCTCGCGGACTTCGTCTCCGGCTCGTTCGACGATCACATCAAGGTGTTCTTCCCGCCCGCGGGAGCGGAAAAGCCTGCGTTGCCAGAAGTGGGGGCCGACGGCATCCGTTTTCCGGAAGGGCAGCCCCGGCCAGAGACACGCGACTACACGCCCCGCCGATACGACAACGCAGCCGGCGAACTCGACATCGAGTTCGTGCTGCATGGCGACGGGCCTGCTTCCACCTGGGCGGCGCAAGCGCAGCCGGGCCAGTATCTCGGCGTGGGCGGCCCACGCGGTTCGTTCGTGATCCCGCACGGGTTCGACTGGCATCTGCTGATCGGCGACGACACTGCGCTGCCGGCCATGGCTCGCCGTATCGAGGAGCTGGGCCCGGACGCCCGTGTGATCGTGGTGGCGGAAGTGTCGGATGCCTCGGCGCAGATTCCGCTCGCGACCGGGCCGAATGCGCAAGTGCATTGGGTTCACCGCGAAGGCCGACCCGAGGGTAGCCAGCTTGCGCCGACGCTTCGCTGGCTCAGTTTGCCGCAGGGCGAAGGCTACGTCTGGGCTGCTGGCGAGGCCGCCGCGATGCGCGAGGTGCGCCAGTATCTGGTGGGCGAGCGCGGCATCGACAAGTCGCGTATTCGCGCATCGGCTTACTGGAAACGCGGCAATGCGGCGGTGCATGAAACGATCGATGACTGAAGAGTTGAATCGCGACATCTGAAATTTTTCGTCGCGGGCTCCGGCAGGGGCGTGGCGCGGATACACTAATCGCCACGCTCATCGACACAGGGATCTGCCATGCCGCGCCTTCGCCTGTCGCCATTGTTCGCTGTTGCCGCCGCCATCGTCGCCACTGTTGGCACTGCGGCGTGCGCCCCCGACTCCGTGCGTAACTACGAGGCCCATGGCCTCAACAAATATCTGAACACGATCCAGGATGCGTGCGCCGACACGCGGCTTGGCAACCACAACCTGGGCGAGTGGCTGCGCAGCGGCACCACCGATAGCGACAGCGACTACGTCTACTGGCTCGACCAAACCTCCAGGCTTTACTACAGCCGCATCAATGTGCCGCAGTATCGCGACGCGATTGCCGGGTCGATGGGGGGTACCAAGTCCAATGCCGATGCGCTCGATTGCATCGTGCGCCATCTTCCTCCGGATCGTCCGACACAGCCACCCGGCGGCATGTTCCAGTAACGCAGCGCGACGCGCGTTGATCGACGTGTGCCATTTATTGGTTGTGCGATTGCGCGCGTCTTGCTAAATTCAGTCCCCAGCGACCGAGACAACGGTCGCGACGTCGCTCGGACGGTTCCGGGCGCTTACGTAAAGGACTCCACATGACTGCCGATTCCGGCAAGCGCCGCTTTGCGCGCATCGATCGTCTTCCCCCGTACGTTTTCAATATCACCGCCGAGCTCAAGATGGCCGCCCGCCGCCGTGGCGAGGACATCATCGACATGAGCATGGGCAACCCCGATGGCGCCACGCCGCCGCATATCGTGGCCAAGCTCGTCGACGCCGCGCAGCGGCCGGACACGCACGGGTATTCGGCGTCGAAGGGCATCCCGCGCCTGCGTCGCGCGATCTCGCACTGGTACCGCGAACGCTATGACGTCGATATCGATCCGGACAAGGAGGCGATTGTCACGATCGGCTCGAAGGAAGGCCTTGCGCACCTGATGCTGGCCACGCTGGACCGTGGCGACACCGTGCTGGTGCCCGACCCCAGCTACCCGATCCACATCTATGGCGCGGTGATCGCGGGGGCAGACATCCGCTCAGTGCCGCTGACGCCGGGCATCGACTTCTTCGCCGAACTGGAACGCGCGATTCGTGGCAGCTACCCGAAGCCGAAGATGATCGTGCTGGGTTTCCCGTCCAATCCGACGGCGGCCTGCGTGGAGCTCGATTTCTTCGAACGCGTGATTGCGCTGGCGCGCAAGCACGACATCTTCGTGGTGCACGACCTGGCTTATGCCGATATCGTTTTCGATGGCTGGAAGGCTCCGTCGATCATGCAGGTGCCGGGCGCGAAGGACATCGCGGTGGAGTTCTTCACGCTGTCCAAGAGCTACAACATGGCGGGATGGCGGATCGGCTTCATGGTCGGCAATCCCGACCTTGTGGCCGCGCTGACGCGTATCAAGAGCTATCACGACTATGGCACGTTCACACCGCTGCAGGTGGCGGCGATCGCCGCGCTCGAGGGCGACCAACAGTGCGTGAAGGAAATTGCCGCCCAGTATCAGTCGCGCCGCGACGTGCTGGCACGCGGGCTGATCGAGTCGGGCTGGCCAGTCGATATTCCAAAGGCTTCGATGTACATCTGGGCCCGTATCCCGGAACCCTATCGCGCGCTCGGCTCGCTAGAGTTTGCCAAGCAACTGTTGGCCAAGGCCAAGGTATCGGTTTCCCCCGGTATCGGGTTTGGTGACTACGGCGATGAGTATGTGCGATTCGCGCTGATCGAGAACGAATCGCGTATCCGTCAGGCGGTGCGCGGGATCAAGGCGATGTTCCGCGCGGATGGGCTGGTGACGGCGCCAGGCGGCTGATCTGCAGTTGGTTTTTTCCCCTCTTCCGCGAGCGGAAGAGGGGAGCCAGCAATCGGCAACTCCCAACCTCAGAAATATCCCACGAACCGTTTCATGATCGGCGATAGCGCATCCGCGCGATGCGCCATCAGGATGCGGCTGCCTGCGTCGGGCCCGGCGATGGCGCGGTACGCCACGCCGGGGATGCCCGTGCGCGCGTATATCGCCGGTAGCACCGACACCCCGGCACCACTGGCTACCAGGCCGATGATCGTGGTGGCCTCGCGCGCTTCCTGCGCGACATTCGGCGCGAATCCGGCGCGATTGCACAGTGTGGTCACGTGATCGAACAGGCCGCAACCGAGTCCGCGGGGAAACAGCAGGAACCTCTCGCCGGACAGTTCGCTGATGTCGATCTCCGTCTGCTCGTTCGATCGCGCCAACAGGTGGCCGAGCGGTAGCACCGCCACCAGACGGTCCGCCAGGACCTCCCGCACTTCAATACGCGCCGGTGGCCGGAACTGCGGTGAGGGACGCAGGAATCCAATGTCGATTTCGCCACTTTCGAGTTGCTGGAGCTGCTGGCCGGTGGACATGTGCACCAGTTCGAGCCGGGCATGGCGATGTGCCTCGCGGAAGGCGTGCACGGCGCGAGGAAAGACATCCTGCATCGGCACGGACGCCGTAAACCCCACGCGTATCTCTCCTGCCTCTCCGGAGGCCACCTGCCTGACCACGTCACGCGCTTCGTCGAGATTGGCCAGTGCCGCCCGTGCCTTGTCCAGGAACAGTTCTCCGGCCGGCGTCAGCGCCACGTGATGGCGCGACCGCTCCAGCAGCGGGCTGCCCAGTTCATCTTCCAGTGCCTTGATCTGGATGCTGAGCGGCGGTTGGCTGACATGCAGCCGGCGGGCGGCCTCGCTGAAGCTCAGCGCCTCGGCCACGGCCACGAAATAGCGAAGTTGGCGAAAGTCCATTGATACGAATTCGAAATAACGAGCCACCTGAAAACATATTGGACAGTATCACGGCCCGCGCCGAGAATGTGCCAGGAGATTAATAACATCTGGAGACATCATGCTGCGCGGGCTCGCTCGTATTCATGCTTTGCAGGGCGGGAGCCGCCCGATTCTGGCCGCAATGCTAGCCACCGCGCTGGCAATCGGCGCCCAGACGGCCCGTGCCGACGCATATCCCGACCACCCAATCCGGCTGGTCGTGCCGTATGCGGCGGGCGGCGCGGTCGATATCGTGGCTCGCTCGGTTGGCCAGCGAATGAGCCAGCAACTCAAGCAGCCGATCATCGTCGATAACCGCCCCGGCGCCAGCACCAATATCGGCATGGATTTCGTGGCCAAGGCCTCGGCCGACGGCTACACGATCATGATGGCATCGAACAGCCTGGCGACGAACGCGGCGCTGTTCAACAAGCTCAGCTTCAACCCGGCCACGGATTTCGCGCCAGTGGCGCGGATTGGCGAGGCTTCGCTGGTGGTGGTGGTGCCGGCCAAGTCGAGCATCACGTCGATGAAGGGGCTGATCGCCCAAGCCAAGGCGGAACCGGGCAAGCTTAGCTTCGGTTCGGCCGGCAACGGCAGTTCGGGCCACCTTGCAGGCGAAATGCTCAAGGAGTCCGCCGGCATCGACGTGCTGCACGTTCCATACAAAGGCGGCGCGCCCGCCATTACCGACCTGATCGGCGAACGCCTGACGTTCATGCCGATCAATCCGCTTGAAGTGATCAGCCATATCAAGTCCGGCACGTTGCGGCCGCTGGCGGTGGCCAGCGCCAGCCGTTCGGCGTTGCTGCCCAATGTCCCGACCTCGAAGGAGGAAGGGCTGCCCGCCTTCACCGCCTCGGTCTGGTGGGGACTCGTTGCGCCCGCCAAGACGCCCGCGCCGGTCGTCAAGGCGCTGAACACGGCGGCCAACGCCGCGTTGAACGATGCCGACGTGCGCAAGCAGCTTGGTCAGCTCGGTGTGACGATCGTCTCGGGCACGCCCGAGCAGTTCGGCCAGTTCATCCGCTCGGAAACCACGACCTGGACCGGGGTAATCCGCAAGGCCGGGATTACCGCCGACTAAGTGGCCGGCTGAGCGCCCAACTGAGCGGCTGATCGAGGCCACATCCGGGCGCCCGACTGCGTCCATTTTCTCGAAAACGTCTTTCGTATTGCCATGTCCGTACAACAAGCCTCGGCTGCAAAGCCTTCCATCCTGGTGGTCAGCGCCCACGCCGCTGATTTTGTCTGGCGCGCGGGCGGTGCCATCGCGCTTTACGCCGAGCGCGGTTATCACGTGCGCATCGTGTGCCTGTCGTTCGGCGAGCGCGGCGAGTCCGCGAAGATGTGGCGGCAGCCGGGCATGACGATGGACCGGGTCAAGGTCGCGCGTCGCGAGGAAGCCGAGCGCGCTGCCGAGATCCTGGGCGGCACGCTCGAATGCTTCGATCTGGGCGACTATCCGCTGCGCGTGCCCGACGAGGCGCTGCTGCGGCTGGCCGACATCTATCGCGACATTCGCCCGGAACTGGTGCTGACGCACTCGCGTGAAGACATCTATAACTTCGATCATCCACTGGCCACTCACGTGGCGCAGGAAGCGCGCATCATCGCCCAGGCGCATGGCTACAAGCCCGAGGTGCCGGTGATCGGCGCGCCGCCTGTGTTCCTGTTCGAGCCGCACCAGCCGGAGCAGTGCAACTGGAAGCCGGACGTGCTGCTCGATATCTCCGCGGTCTGGGAGAAGAAGCAGCGCGCGTTCACGACCATGGCCGCGCAGGAACACCTGTGGGAGTACTACACCCGCGTCGCGCTTCAGCGGGGCGCGCAGGCAACGCGCAACTCCGATCGCAAGATTACCCACGGTGAGGGCTACGCCCGCATTTTCCCGCAAGTCTCGGAGGTCCTGGCATGAGAACCGTCGCTTATCGCAATATCTTGCGCGCCGAGTCGCGCGATGTCGAAGCGCTTGGCAAGTTCGGCGTGGCGACGGTGCATGAGGCCCAGCGCCGTACCGGGCTGATGAAGCCATATCTGCGGCCGATCCAGTCCGGTTCGGCAATCTCGGGCTGTGCCGTCACGGCGCTGATGCATCCCGGCGACAACTGGATGATCCACGTGGCCGTGGAAATGGTTCAGCCTGGCGATGTGCTGGTGGTGGGCTTGGTGAGCGACTGCACAGACGGCGTGTTTGGCGATCTGCTGGCAACTTCGCTGAAGGCGCGCGGCGCGCGCGGGCTGATCATCGACTGCGGTGTGCGCGACGTGTCGACGCTGAACGCCATGGGCTTCCCGGTCTGGTCCCGCGCGATTTCCGCGCAGGGCGCGGTCAAGGAGACCGTTGGCGCGGTCAACATACCGGTGGTCTGTGCCGGCGCGCTGGTACGCCCTGGGGACGTGATCGTCGCGGACGATGACGGTGTGGTCGTCGTGGCGCGACCGCAAGCGGCGGACATCGCCGCGAAGGCGGCCGAGCGGGAGGCGCTGGAAGCTGGCAAGCGCGAGAAGCTGGCCTCCGGCGTGCTGGGCGTCGACATGTACAACATGCGTCCGGGTCTGGCTGAGAAGGGTCTGGTTTACCTCGATCAGACTGTCGACTGGTACAGCGGCGCCAACGAAGCCTGAGACCCCGGAGCCGGCATCTCGGCCCGCCGCGTTTCCCATCTGGTATAAGACGTCCCACGAGATGATGATCGTTGCCGCCGGAATCGGCGGTAGCGATGCCAGGGGACACAGATGGAATTGCGCCAGCTTCAATACTTCGTGAGAGTGGTCGAACTCGGCAGCATGAGCCGGGCGGCGCTTGAGCTCGACATGGTGCAATCGGCCGTCAGCCAGCAGATCAGCCGGCTCGAGAGCGAACTGGCCACGCGCCTGCTGCGCCGGACGCCACACGGCGTGACGCCGACCGAAGCGGGCCTTGCGTTCTTTCACGAAGCCCAGCTTACTCTGCGTCACGCGGAGCAGGCGCGGCGCGCTGCGCATCAGGCGCGGCTGACCGGTACGGTCAGTGTCGGGCTGGCGCCGACCACGGCCTCGGTGATCGGTGTGCCGCTGATTCGCGCGATGCGCGAGCGCTATCCCGACGTGCGACTGCATATCGTTGAGAGCCTGTCGGGACACCTGACCGCGATGCTCAATGCGCGCCAGCTCGATCTGGCCGTGTTGTTCGATACGCATGCCGCGCGGCGCTGGACGGTCATGCCGCTGCTCGAGGAAACGCTCTTCCTGATTCAGTCCCGCAATGCCTTGCCGCAGGGCAAGGCCGAGCCGCCCACGCGTCTGACCATGGCCGATCTGTCCGAGGTGCCGCTGATCATGCCCACCGGTGTTCATGGTCTGCGCAGCACGCTAGATGCGGCATTCTCCCGGGCCAAGGTTGTACCGCATGTCACGCAGGAGATCGACTCGCTGGCGATGCTGATGGATGCCGTCGACATGGGCTTTGGAACCACGCTGCAGCCATGGGCCGCAGTGGGGCGCTATCCCGATGCGGAAACGCGTTTTCACCTGGCGCATATCGACGATCCGCAGGTAGGTCGCCAGAACCTGCTTTGCAGTCTGTCGGACGATGAGTTGTCACCCGCTGCGCTGGCGCTGCGGGTGGTGCTGGCCGATACGGCGCGTGGTCTGGTGCGATCGGGAGGTTGGCGCGGGGCACGGCTGCTAGAGGCACTATCAAAATGATTCTGGCGTCGTTGCGCGGCCTTGGCCGGTCCACTTGTACTGTCTGCGGCCGCCCCCTTGCAGGGCGCGCATGTGCTCGCAGGCACATGCCGTTCCGCAGGCGGCTCGCATACGAGCCGAAACCCCTGCTTCACCCTAGCCAGAATCGCTTCGCTTCATTTTGATAGCGCCTCTTAGTGGAGGGATAGCGGGTACGGATGACGCCCAATATCGCGAAAGCCGGGCATGTGGCCGGCGGCGCGATCGAACGTGGCGACGTATTCGCAGCCTTCTGCGTGCGCGGCACGGTCGATCAGGCAGTTGGTGAAACCGGTGTTCCCCGAGGCGAACATCGACAACGCGCGATAGACGACCGGAGCGGACTCGACCCGCAGCGCCCGGCTCCTGAGCAGGCGATATATGGCCCGGATGATCTCGGGCCGCGAGCGGCGCCGCTGCATCACCCATGCAAGTTCCAGGATGACCGCCGTCGACACGTAGCCGGGGCGTTGACAGGTCAGACTGGCGACCAGACCGGCGGCGATCGGCGACTGCACGGCATCGTCGTCCAGGATCAGCCGCGCCAGCACGCAGGTATCCAGCCCGATCATCCCTGACGCCTTCCGGGTTGGCCAGCGGCTAGTGGCCGGAAGAAATCCGTGTTCGGCACATAGAACTCCACGCCCTGCTCGCGGTAGGTCTGGGCCAGGCAGCCGAACAGCGGGTTCGCCGCTCCTCCGGCGTACGGCATGTCCTCGAGTGCCGGCCAGTCTCCCGCATTGACGACGGTGGTGGGGTCCCATCCCATGCTGGACATGAATTCTTCCATGACAGAGGCTTCGATCAGCAGGTCGATCTGCCCGGGTGTCAGCGGCGGGCCATCGTGCCGCATACAGCCCCGCAATGCCAGCAGATGGGGGCAGGGGCCTTCCGTGCCGGTCTGGCTGGCTGGCCTGGAAGTACTGAATTCGATGGTGTCATCCATGATGTGAACGGCTCCTTGAGCGTTGAGAGAGCGGCACCGTGAGTGCCTTGTTCGATACTCTGGGCCAGCGCCGCCGGGATAGATATGAGACGGATCTGAAAGGCCGCCCCTGCTGCCTCATCGCGAACCTCCGCTCTCTGTTTGCCGCCTCGGGCCCGGTTTGGTTGCCCCATCACAAATCGTGATGCCCCCATGCCAGTCAACGGGTTAGCAGGCCCGGAGCGGGCAGCTACAGTCCCGGACAGACTCCAGGAAGGCTCAGAAAGGCGTGTCAATTTCCACCCCCACCCCCAATCCCCGCACTCAGGACGCCCGGTCATGATCGACGTCCTGGTGATCGGCGGCGGCAATGCCGCCCTTTGCGCCGCGCTGATGGCCCGTGAAGCGGGCGCCAGCGTGATGCTGCTGGAAGCCGCGCCGCGAGAATGGCGCGGCGGTAACTCCTCCCACACACGCAACTTGCGCTGCATGCATGACGCTCCGCAGGACGTGCTGGTCGACGCGTACCCCGAAGAAGAGTACTGGCAGGATCTGCTGAAAGTGACCGGCGGCCTGACCGACGAGAAGCTGGCGCGGCTTGCAATCCGCGCGTCGTCGTCGTGCCGGGACTGGATGCGCAGCCATGGTGTGCATTTCCAGCCACCGTTGTCTGGCGCGCTCCACGTGGCTCGCACCAATGCGTTCTTCATGGGCGGCGGCAAGGCGCTCGTCAATGCGTACTACCGCAGCGCCGAGGCGCTCGGCGTGCAGATCCGCTACAACGCCCCGGTCGACGCCATCGAGCTCGATGGCAGCCGTTTCGTGGCCGCGCGTATCGGCGCCGAGCGGATTGAAGCACGCGCCTGCGTGCTGGCGGCCGGCGGATTCGAATCGAACCGCGAGTGGCTGCGGGAGGCCTGGGGCCAGAACGAGCGGGGCGAATGGCCCGCCGACAACTTCCTGATCCGCGGCACCCGCTTCAACATGGGCGTGCTGCTCAAGCACATGATCGCCGCGGGTGCCGACGCAATCGGTGACCCGTCACAGTCGCACTGCGTGGCTATCGACGCGCGCGCGCCGCTCTACGACGGTGGCATCTGCACGCGAATCGATTGCGTCTCGCTCGGGGTCGTGCTCAACGCCAACGCCGAGCGGTTCTACGACGAAGGCGAGGACTTCTGGCCCAAGCGCTATGCGATCTGGGGCCGTCTGGTCGCGCAGCAGCCACAGCAGATCGGTTACTCGATCATCGACGCAAAGGCGGTCGGACGCTTCATGCCGCCGGTGTTCCCGGGCGTCAAGGCCGATACGTTGCCGGAACTCGCGCGCAAGCTCGGGCTCGACGAAACCACGTTCATGCGGACGATCAACGAGTACAACGCCGCGTGCCGGGTCGGCAAGTTCGACCACACGGTGCTGGACGATTGCCACACCGAAGGCGTGACGCCGTCCAAGACCCACTGGGCGCGGCCGATCGACACCGCGCCGTTCTTCGGCTACGCGCTTCGCCCAGGCATCACGTTCACGTACCTGGGACTGAAGGTCAACGAAGAGTCGGCCGTGCATTTCGATGGCAGGCCGAGTGACAACCTGTTCGTGGCCGGCGAGATGATGGCTGGCAACGTGCTCGGCAAGGGCTATACCGCTGGCGTCGGCATGGCGATCGGCACCGCGTTCGGCCGGATTGCCGGCACGCAGGCCGCCAAGGCGGCAAAGGGCATGGCCAGGCGTGCCTCACAGGCATCAACGGAAAAGGAATATGCAACATCTTGAAGCGCTGACGCGCGAGGCCGCGGCATTGGCGCGCGGCGCGCTGCCGCTGACTGCGGACGAGGGTGAAGTGGCACGCACCCTGCAGATCTGCAACGCCTGCCGCTATTGCGAGGGCTTCTGCGCGGTGTTCCCGGCAATGACGCGCCGGCTGGAGTTTCCCAAGGCCGATATCCACTACCTGGCTAATCTGTGCCACAACTGTGGCGCCTGCTATCACGCCTGCCAGTACGCGCCGCCGCACGAGTTCGCGGTCAATATTCCGCAGGCGATGGCCAAGGTGCGCGTGCAGACCTACGGCGACTACGCTTTCCCCGCCGCGCTCGGCGGTTTGTACCGGCGCGCGGGGCTGACTACAGCGCTGGCGCTGGCCGGCGGTCTGGCGTTGTTCCTGCTGATGGTGCTGGCGATGCGCGGCAGCCTGCTGCACGCGCCGCTGGCCGGCAACTTCTACGCAATCTTCCCGCACAACCTGTTGGCAGTGATGTTCGGCGTGGTGTTCGTCTTCGCCATCTTCGCGCTGGGCATCGGGGTGACACGGTTCTGGCGGCAGGTAACGCCCGGCACGCGAGCCAGTGATGACGGCGGCGCGGCCGCGGGAGGCGCCGCGCACGATGCGCTGCGGCTCAAGTATCTCGGCGGTGGGCACGGCGAAGGCTGCAACAACGAGGACGACGCGTTCACGCTGCTGCGCCGGCGCTTCCACCATTTCACTTTCTACGGCTTCATGCTGTGCTTTGCCGCGACGACGGTGGCAACGCTGTATCACTACCTGCTGGATCTGCACGCACCTTACGCGCTGACGAGCCTGCCTGTGCTGCTTGGCACGGTCGGCGGCATCGGCCTGCTGATCGGCACCGCCGGTCTGTTCTGGCTCAATGTGCGGCGCGACCCGCGCACTGGCGATCCGGATCAGAAGCCGATGGACCGTGGATTCATCGCGCTGCTGTTCCTGACCAGCGCGAGCGGACTGGTGTTGCTGGCCTTGCGTGATACCGGCGCGATGGCCACCTCGCTGGCAGTTCACCTCGGCATCGTCATGGCGCTGTTCCTGACGCTGCCGTACGGCAAGTTCGCGCATGGCATCTACCGCTGCGCGGCGCTACTGAAGTACAACATCGAAAAGCGCCGGCCGAGCGATCTCGCGCTGGGCGCCGACTAAGACATCGAATCGAATCAAGAAACCGAAAAGGGAGACAGGATCATGACGAAACCGGGTGTGCTTAACATTCCCTCGATGCGCGGCCAGTGTAGCGACACGGAGTGGCAGGCGCGCGTCGATCTCGCCGCGTGCTACAGGCTGGTCGAGCTCTATGGCATGGCCGACATGATGGCCAACCACATCTCGGTGCGCGTGCCGGATGAAGAGGATGCGTTTCTGATCAACCCGTACGGCATGATGTACGAGGAGATCACAGCATCGTGCCTCATCAAGGTGGACCACGCGGGCAACATCTTGTCGAAGCCTGACTTCGGTTCGCTGAACTACGGCATCAACAAGGCCGGCTACGTGATTCACAGCGCGGTGCATCACGCGCGGCCCGAGGTGGCGTGTGTGATCCATACCCATAGCTGGGCGTCGATGGCGGTGTCGTCCCTGGCGTGCGGCCTGCTGCCGGTCACGCAGACGGCGATGCGCTTCCTGAAGATCGGCTATCACGACTATCAGGGCGTGGTGCTCGATACCGCCGAACAGGCGTCGCTACTCGAAGACCTGGGCAAGGGCGAGGCGCTGATCCTGCGCAATCATGGCGCCCTGACCGTTGGCAATACCGTGGGCGAGGCGTTCAACTGGATGCATCGGCTTGAACTGGCCTGCCGCTCGCAAGTGGCGGCGATGTCGTGCAACACGCCGCTGCAGCAGGTGCCGGCGGACGTGCTGGAAGCCACGTGGAACAACTATCAGCCGGGCACGCGCCGTCCGTACGGCGTCATGGAGTGGCCGGCGCTGCTGCGCAAGCTTGATCGCCTGGACCCCAGCTTCCGCGACTAGGAAGCCGAAGCAACGCATTCCCGTTGCATCTGAAGAAGAAAGCCTGAACGCCATCCAACGCCCGCAGAGGCGTGGATGGCTTGCGGCGAACCGGCGGGATCCGTGCCCCGAATCGCGGGTCCCGACTGGTGGCATGGCGCCGGGCGCGCGCAAAACCGTCCCGGTGCGCAGAAGAACTATATAAACAAGAGAGACAAGACATGCATCGATTCGCCCCCGTTCGATGGCTGGCTACTGCATTGGCCGCCACTGGTTTCACGTTCGCCGCGCAGGCGTCGGCGCAAGGCACTCCGTATCCGGCCAAGCCCGTGCGTGTGGTAGTGGCCTTCACCGCAGGCGGCACTACCGACATGCTGGCGCGTAGCGTCAGCCAGCAACTTGCCCAGCGTTTCAAGCAATCCTTCGTGGTGGACAACCGTCCCGGCGCGGGCGGAAATATCGGCACCGAGTACGTTGTCCGATCGCCGGCCGATGGCTACACCCTGCTGGTCAACTCGGTGGGGCCGATCTCGATCAACCAGACGCTCTACAAGCGCCTGAACTACGACCCGCTGGCCGATCTGGTGCCGGTGGTGCAGATCGCCGACGTGCCGAACGTGCTCGTCGTGCCGGCCGCGCTGCCGGTAAAGAACTTCGACGAGTTCGTGGCCTATGCCAAGGCGAACTCGGGCAAGCTCAACTACAGCTCGACCGGGGTGGGGACGTCGTCGCATCTGTCGGGCTTCATGTTCAGTGAACGCATCGGTGCCCAGGCCACTCATGTGCCTTACAAGGGCGCCGATGCGCTGAACGACCTGCTCTCGGGGCGCGTCCAGTTCATGTTCGCCACGATTCCATCGGTGATCTCGCAAATCCAGGCTGGCAAGCTGCGTGCGCTGGCGGTGACTAGCGCGAAGCGTTCCCGCTCGCTGCCGGATCTGCCGACGGTGGCGGAGAAGGGCTTCCCCGGTTTCGAGGCTGGCTCGTGGTTCGGCTTCTTCGCACCGAAGGGCACGCCGGCCGAGGTCGTCACCCGGGTCAATCAGGCCGTGAATGAGATCCTGCCGTCGCTGCAGGCGCAGATGGTCCGTGAAGGCGCCGATCCGGTCGGCGGCTCGCCGCAGCAGTTCGGTGATTTCACGCGCAAGGAATACGAGAAATGGAAGGTCGTGGTCAAGGCCTCCGGTGCCACTGTCGATTGAAATTCAGACATGTCTCAAACTCAGCCGAAGTCTCAAGTTTCCGTCCAGCCATTGCGCATCCTGTTGTCCGAACCGACGCTGAGGGAGCATCGCGCCGCGATCGATCTGTCCATGGACGGCGCGCCGTGGCTGCCTGTATTGGCGCCTGCCACCGATGACCCGAAGGGTGTCGATGCCGATATCGCCTTCGTGTCGCGCGACGTGACCGGGCTATCGACCAAGCATCAGATCCTGCCGGCCACGCAGCGCTTCTATTCGGCGATGCTCGAGGCGCCCGCGCTGCGATGGGTGCATGTGCATTCGGCCGGCGCCGATCGCGCCGTGTTCGGCCAGTTGCGGCAGCGCGGGGTGACCGTCACCACGTCTTCAGGCGCCAATGCGGGCGTGGTGGCGCAAACCGCGCTGGCGGGATTGCTGGCGCTGGCGAGGCATTTCCCGCTACTGCTCGCCGCGCAGCGCGAGCAACGCTGGGCCCCGTTGCTAGGCACGGGATTGCCGCGTGACGTGCGGGGGCAGACCGCAACCATTGTGGGGTGGGGCCCGATCGGGCAGCAGATCGGTGCCATGCTGCGCCTGCTCGGCATGTCGGTGGCCGTGGTCCGGCAACAGCCGACGCCGGCTGGCGAAGGGTTCGAGACCTTTACGTTCGATACCCTGCACGAGGTGCTTCCCCGTACGGACTGGTTGATACTGGCCTGCCCGCTGACGGACCGGACGCGTGGACTGGTCGACGGCGCGGCCCTGCGGCGATTGCCGACTGGTGCGCGGCTGATCAATGTGGCGCGTGGAGAAGTGGTGGACGAGCCAGCGCTGATCGAAGCACTGACAGAAGGAAGGGTGGCCGGCGCTTACCTCGATGTGTTCGCGCATGAACCATTGCCGGCGACGTCGCCGCTATGGTCGTTGCCGAACGTCATTGCCACGCCACATAGCGCCGGTTTCTCGGACGGCAATGCGGCGCGTGTGGTCGACATCTTCTTGGACAATCTTCGCCGTCGGCTGGCGGGTCAGGCATTGCGAAACGTGTCAGCCTAGCGGCAAATGGGAAGGGGTTGCAGAAAAGGCTGCAAACCGAAGCGGGAAGTTGCGGAGTTTTCAGCAACCTCGCCGCGGCGTCGACATGCACAATATCGACAGCCGAATTTCTGTTGCCACGTACTGTGTCCAAGCCTGCCAATAACCTGCCGTTGCCGCGCGTCATCGTCGCGGAGGATCATCCCGTATGCCTGCTCGTGCTGGAGGACCAGCTCAAGGGCATTGGTGGCTGCGAGGTGGTGCTCTGCGAGAACGGTGCCGACGCGCTCAGGGCGCTGGAAAGCGGCCCGGCCGCGCTGTTGCTGACTGACCTCAGCCTGCCCGGCATCGAAGGACTGGCGCTCGCGCGCAGAATTCGCACGGGCAAGGCGGGGCAGGTGGCACCCGACCTGCCCATCGTCGCCATCACGGCCACCGCCGGACCCGAGGAGCGACTCGCATGCCTGGAGGCGGGCATCGGCATGGTGCTGACGAAACCCGTCAGCTACGAGACGCTCCAGTCGGTCCTGGGTCGCTACCTTGGGAAAGACGACCAGTACGATCAATACGAGCAATACGACCGATAGCGCCAACTACATATTGAGCGCCCGCTTTCGCACCGCCAGCGCAGCCTCGCGCATGACCTCGGACAGTGATGGGTGCGGGTGGCAGATCATGCCGATGTCCTCCGATGCCGCCTTGAACTCCATGGCGACCACGGCTTCGGCGATCAGATCCGAGGCATTGGCGGAGATGATGTGCACGCCCAGGATTTCGTCGGTCTTTGCGTCCGCGATCATCTTGATGAAGCCATCCGGATGTCCGATCCCAAGCGCGCGGCCGTTTGCCATCATCGGGAACTGGCCGGAACGGAACTCGCGGCCTTCCGCCTTCAACTGGGCTTCTGACTTGCCCACCCAGGCGATTTCGGGCTCGGTGTAGATCACCCACGGAATGCAGTTGTAGTCGATGTGTGGCTTCTGGCCGTCGATGACCTCGGCGGCCATGACGCCTTCGTCCTCGGCCTTGTGGGCGAGCATCGGGCCGCGCACGACATCGCCGATAGCGTAGATGCCCGCCACCGGGGTGCGGCACTGGTCGTCCACGGGGATGAAACCGCGCGCGTCGGCGGCCAGGCCCACGGCATCCAGACCCAGATTCTCGGTGTTCGGCACGCGCCCGATCGACACGATCAACCGGTCCGCGACGAGCTTCTGTTCGGCGCCGTCCTTGTCCTTGTAGGCAATGCTGACGCCCTTGGCGGTGGCTTCGATATTGCCGATGTCGACACCAAGGTGAATCGTGAGCCCCTGCTTGCCGAACTGTTTGGCGGCTTCCCTGGCCACGGCTTCGTCAAGCGCGCCGAGGAATGTGGGCAGGGCTTCCAGCAGCGTGACTTCGGACCCGAGCCGTCGCCATACCGAGCCGAGTTCGAGACCGATCACCCCGGCGCCGATCACTGCGAGTTTTTTCGGCACCGAATCGAAGGACAGCGCGCCCTCGTTGTCGGAGACGATTTTGTTGTCGACCGGCACGCCCGAAAGATGGCGGGCCTTCGAACCCGTTGCGATGATGACGTTGCGTGCCGTATGCGACGTCGTCTCGCCGCCGTTGCTGGCCTCCACGGTAATCACGCCATCCGCGGCCCGCCCCTTGAACTTGCCATGGCCCTTGATCCAGGTGACCTTGTTCTTGCGAAACAGGAACTCCACGCCACCGGTGAACTTGTCGACGATTGCAGCCTTGCGCTGGATCATCTGCGCCAGATCAAGTGTGACGCCCTTGACCTGCACACCATGTTCGGCCAGCCCATGCTTCGCTTGCTCGAAGTACTCGGACGAGGCGAGCAGCGCCTTGCTTGGAATGCAGCCGACGTTCAGGCAGGTACCGCCGAGCCGTGGCTTGCCAGCGTCGTCTTTCCATTCCTCGATGCAGGCTACCGTCTTGCCTAGCTGGGCCGCACGGATGGCGGCGATATATCCACCCGGGCCGGAGCCGATCACGATCACGTCGAAGTCGGCCTTGGCCGATGCCGGGGCACCAGCGCCACCTGATGCCACGGCGGCTACCGGGGCAGGGGCCGGTGCGGGCGCTGGGGCGGATGCCGGCGCTGCAGCGGCCACGGGTGAGGCTGCTGCGACCGCTTTCCCCTCGGTGTCGACCACCGCGATCACGTCGTCCGTATGGACCGTGGCGCCATCGGGCTGGACGATCTTTGCGAGCACGCCGTCGGCCGGACTCGGCACCTCCAGTGTGACCTTGTCGGTTTCCAGTTCCACCAGGATCTCGTCGCGTTTGACGGCCTCGCCGGCTTGCTTCTTCCACTGCATCAGCGTGGCTTCCGAGACGGATTCGGACAACTGCGGCACTTTCACTTCGATCGCGGCCATGGTTTTTCCTTGCGGGTCTCTTGTGACGAAAGCTTCCAGTCTAGGAGAGCACGCCAAGGATGCCAGCCGAGTTGCGCAGTGGTGACTTCGACGCGCGCAAATGGGGTGTCTGCGTCACTCGTTGGCCGGATCGATCGGAAGGACGCCATCCCCCGCGATGCCGCGTCGCCGCTATCGGCAAAATGACTCGGCAGGAAGGCGTTGGGCTTCCTAAGCTATGGGAAGGATTGGAAGAACAAGATGCACCGGGAGGTCGCCATGACTCCAGATCTCAATGCGCAGGTCCGGCGCGTCGCGTCGGCCATGCTGCTCCCGTGGTGCGCGGCCTGCGCGTATCCGGAAGTTCATTCCCAGGCCTGCCTCTCGGGTGTCGATGTGTACGAGGACGTGGCCTATGACACGGGCGCCAGCCGCGTGACGTTCTCGGGATCGGACACCGGCACCGGCGAACCGTGCAGCGATACGATTGCCGGCCACGGCGGATTCTGGGTTGCCAGCTTCGACCGCACGGCGCCGCCGCCAGCCGAGCCGGGCGCCGTGGTCGATACGAGCACTGTGGTGGAGGCTACCGTCATTGGGGGCGAATGGCACTGGTGGCAGGCCGACGGCACCTTGCAAAGCGGCGATGTGATGGGCGGGCAGGTGATACGTCCGGCAGAGCCGGGCGGCAGCGTCGGTATCTGCACCAATGGCGCGGCCATGATCGCCGTCACGCTCTCGGTCCATCAGCAGTATCCCGGCAGTGGCACCTTCGAGGGCTGCCTGGACGATACGGGCGTGGATACCACGATGCCGTGGATCGTCCATCCGCCGTCGATCCGGGGAAGCTTGAGGATGAACTCGCCGTAAGCGGGTGATCATTCCACTCGCCTGGCGGGCGATGGCGCTACAACAGCGTCGGCCAGTGCGCGGCTTCCAGCGCCATCCTCGCCCCGAGCAGCAGAAGCACGCCGCCCGCCACAAGGCGCTGCGCCAGCAGCCAGCGTGGGTGGCTTCCCATCATTGCCGCGGCGCGGCCCGACGATATGGCGACGAGCGCGTTGACCGATGCGAAAGCGGCGGTCAGGGCCAGCCCCAGGACCAACGATTGCCTGAGGACGCCGCCCGCCTGATAGTCGATGAATTGCGGCAGTATCGACAGGAAGACCAGCGCGAGCTTGGGATTGAGCAGGCTGGTCATCGCGCCCATCGTGAACAGGCGACGCGGCCGTTCGGTTTGGGTTGCCTGGATCTGAAGCGGGGACCGGCCGCCTGGCTTGAGCATCTGCCAGTCCATGTAGAGCAGGTAGGCAGCACCGGCGATGGCAAGCAGGCGCGCGGCGCCAGGAATCGCCAGGAACAGCGCACTGATGCCAAATGCCGCGCCGAGCATGTAGGTCATGTATCCGAGCATGACGCCCGCCAGTGAAGTCAGCCCCGCCCGGGTGCCTTGCGAGACCGAGCGCGCCATCACGTAGACCATATTGGGGCCCGGCGTGATCGCCAGCAGGCCGCCCACGGCCATGAATTCGTACATCGTTCTCATGCGCTGCACCTGGTCCAGAACCATCCTTGATCGGGAATGCTGGCAGTATCGGACCACGGGATAACTAAGTAAAACGGATTATACTGATCCGATTATTCAGATTTTCTGATGAGATGAAGAAGCTCGATCTCGATGTGATGGAGATGATCGTTGCCGTGGCCGATGCCGGGTCGTTCGCGCGCGCGGCGGAGACCCTGCATCGCTCGCCATCGGCCGTGAGCATGCAGATCAAGGCGATCGAGGACGTGCTCGGCAAGCCACTCTTCACGCGCACCACGCGCAACGTCGCCCTGACCGAGGACGGCAGGACGCTCCTGGATTACGGACGGCGTGTGCTGGCCTTGCGGGAGGAGGCATGGTCGGCGGTGGTTCGCCCGGAGATTCGCGGGCGCGTCACGATCGGCGTTCCTGACGATTACGCGTCGTCGCTGCTGCCTTCGGTCCTGCGCCGATTCGCGGCGGCTCATCCGCGCGTGGAGATCCGTGTCATCGGACTGCCCAGCCACGCGCTGATTCCATTGCTGAAGGACAACACGCTGGATCTGGCCTGCATCACGAAGGCGCGCGGCGTCACCGGGGATTTCATCCGCCATGAGCCGATGGTTTGGGTCTCGGCCCGCGGTGGCCGACCCATCTGGCGGGAGCGTCCGCTCCCGATCGCCGTCTTCGCCCACGGCAGCGCCGCGAGAGCCGGCGCCATCGCAGCGCTACAGCAGGCCGATATTCAGTATCGGATGTCGTATGAAAGCCCCAGTCTGCTTGGATTGATCAGCATGGTCGAGGCTGGACTGGCGGTGGCGCCGCTGGCGCGATGCAGCGTACCGCCGCATCTTGCCGTGCTGGGGGAGTCCGAAGGACTGCCGCCGCTTGCGCCACTGGAGGTCGTGCTGGCGCGTAGCGCGAAATCGGCGCGGCCACCGTGCGACTTTCTGGCGGAGCAGATGCTGGCGGACTTGAAGGTCTGAGGTCCCGACTGGCTGACGCCCGGCGTGATCAGATGATGGGGCAGCGAAGAGCAGGGATAAGGGCGAAACTCACATACGCGAATCGAGGCGTTTTTTTCTCGTCCATGACTTGCTTCGGGCACGCCGTGCGTGGTCAGATACAGCGCTTCATTTCCCACGTCCCCACGTATTTGCGATATGACGAGCCCGATATCTACAACGACCCCACGGCCCGAGACGCCGGACGAGATCCTTGAGCGGTTCAGCGCCAGGGCAATCGTCCACCGGGACCGATCCGGTCCCACAGAGATGGTCTGGCGCGAGATCGGTCGTGGCTCCCCCCTGGTACTGATCCATGGCGGTCATGGAAACTGGATGCACTGGGTGCGCAATATCGAGGCGCTGAGCCAGCAGCACACGCTATGGCTGCCTGACCTGCCCGGTTTCGGTGAATCTGGCACGCTCGACGGCGATCCTCACGCGGATGACCGGCTGGATCGGCTGGTCGATACAGTGGCAGCCAGTCTGAGACAGCGGTTCGGCGCGTCGGATGGATTCGCGCTGGCGGGCTTCTCTTTCGGTGGTGTAGTCGCGGCCCGCCTGGCGGCCGCGCTGCCGAATGTCGAGAAGCTTGCGCTGCTGGGCTCCGCCGGGCATGGCGGTATGCGGCGCCAGCGACTCGATATGGTCAACTGGCGCACGGAGGACCGCGAGCAGATGCTGCAAGGCTTGAGGCACAACCTCAAGGCACTGATGCTTCACGATCCGTCCAGCATTGATGCGCTGGCCATGGCGGTGCACGAACGGGCTTGCATGGCCACGCGCTTTCGCAGCAAGTCCATTTCGCGCGGCGGCCCGGTGCTCGGACAGGCGCTCGACAGCTATGGCGGAAAGACGCTGCTGATCTGGGGCGAGCATGACGTGACGGCTGACCCGTTGGAAGTGGCACCGCGCATCGCGGGAAACTTGTCGACTCGGCGATGGCACCTGGTTCCCGGCGGCGGGCATTGGGTGCAATACGAACGAGCGGACGAAATCAATCAGTTGCTGCTGCAGTGGTTCGCCAGGGCCGACGGTGGATTGCACGCCCGATGAGCGGCGGCCTTGTCGGCGACGTGTTCGATGCCGGCGAGGCACGCATTAGCCTGATTCTCCTTATCGTTGCTCTCCCACATATCGGTTCTCCCGGTTCGTTTCAGATACCGAAACGGTGGTCTGGCAATGCGTGGTCAAGTGTTTGATACTCGCCACTGGTGCGTGTTCTCGTCGACGCAGATCGACAACGCGCACGCATGCAATGGTTAGCCGAGTACTGGGTTCGTCAGCGCCCACCGAGCCGCTTCACGTGATTGGCCATCCATGCAGTTGATCAAATAAGGAGACAAGGATGGCAACTCGCAACCTCGCGACCTCGGGTCGCGCATCGTCACGACGGCGGATACTTCACGCACCGCAGCCGCGGCATGGGGCTCAGTCCGTTATTGCCGGCAGCCCCGATATCGCGCGCGCTGCTTTCATCGGCGGTAACGCCGTCACGCTGTTCGAGAAGCAAGCCGACCTTTATCGGAAGGCCGCAAGCATTCTGGTTACGGGCAATCCGTAGCCGCGCGCTCCGAACTCGATCACCTATCCACGAGCAACGTACCGTTCGCCGACGACAGCCGGCAGGGCGGAGCTTTGTCCAGCGCTTTGATGCGCCACGAAATCAATAAGGCGTGAAGCGTTCCCGCTCAAGCGGGAGCGCGTCCACACGCCATGACCTGGCCAGCCTCAGCCGGAAATTGAGGCATTTCCAACTTGGAGGAAAAGAATGAAGGCGAGATTGACAGTTCCCGCACTCGCAGCATTGCTGTGCTGCGTTTCGGCGGAATCCCGGGCAAACGTGACCCTCTACGGCGTCGTGGACGCAGGCGTGAGCTTCACCAACAACCAGGTGGGCGGAGGCAGCGTGGTCAGGCAGACGTCGGGCAGCCTTTCCAGTTCGCGCTGGGGCGTACGTGGATCCGAGGACCTTGGCCAAGGGCTGAAAGCGGTGTTCGTGCTCGAAAGTGGCTTTGATGTCGACACTGGCAAATCAGCGCAGGGCGGACGGCTGTTCGGGCGATCGGCATATGTGGGGTTGGAGAGCCAATGGGGCAGCATCCTGTTTGGGCGTCAGCAGAGCGCGTTGTTCGACATGATCGGCGCGTTCGACCCGATGGCGCTGTCGCCGAGGTGGTCCATCTTCAATCAGGATCTTGCCCTGGTCGCCCGGCCGGATAACACCATGAAGTACGTGGGGAAGTTCGGCGGCTTGACGGCAACGGCGATGTACAGCTTTGGCGCGGAAAGTACCACGGTGGATGGCAGCGAGGTGCCTGGGAATGCCAAGCTAGGTCGGGAGTTCGGCTTTCGCCTGAGCTACAACAGTGGTCCGTTCAGCATTGGCACGGCCTATGACGAGGTCAACACCGGCACATTGACCACGAACCGCGACGCCACGTCGCGTCGGGCCACGGTGGCCGGTACCTATGCGCTTTCCACCCTCAAGGTGTTCGCCGGCTACCGATGGGCAAAGGCCTACGATGGAGCGATTCTCGTGGGTGCGCTGCCAGGTGTGTCGAATCAAGCGTCGAACCTGTGGTGGACTGGCGTGATGTGGCAGGCGGGGCCGGCGGTGACGCTTAGCGCGGCCGCTTATTACCAGGATTTCCGCAACACCGGTGGTGACCCGTGGCTGTTCGTCGCCACGGGCCGGTACGCATTCTCGAAGCGTACCGAGGCCTACCTGACGCTGGGCTATGCACTGAATCAGGAGAACTCGAACATGGGTCTTGGCAATGGCGCGGCCGGCTTCGGTCACACGCCGCCGGGCAGCAATCAGTTCGGCACGACCCTCGGGATAAAGCACATTTTCTGACATAGATCATTGTGTGGACGGGGCCTTCAACGACATGGACTTGGTGCCCCGTCATCATTGCCAAATGAGATGTCCTTGTCCACGCGCAAATCATCGGGCAGGCCGGGTATCGCTGTCTGGAACCGGACATGCATCGGGGACGGATCGGAATCAAGGCAACGTAAGTGCGGCACGACGTTTCCTTCTGATTGGGATTCAATGGAATGGTCGCGGGATATCGAGCATTGACCGCGTAGAGAGCGGGCCGCAGTATGGTCGTTTCGACAGTTGACACGACCGGAGCGACCGAAGCCGGCAGGAAGCCATGCTTGAACCGACGCACGAGAGCGAGCCTTTCTCGCGCACCACACCGGGTAGCCAGACGTTGCTGCGCGGACTCAACTTACTGCGCGCATTCGTCAGCGGCGCGCCTGTGCTGAGCAACGCTCAGCTCGCCGAACGCAGCGGCCTGCCGAGGCCCACGGTCAGTCGCCTCACCCATTCGCTGGTGGAAGGCGGTTACCTCGAATACGACGGTGTGTCGAAGGGCTATCGCCTCGCGCCGGTATGCCTCAGCCTGGCGCGCTCGTTCCATATCGGACGCTCGGAGCTGGATGCCGTGTTGCCATTGATGGCCCAGGTAGCGATGGCGGAGCAGATCAACGTCACGCTATCGGCCGCCGATGGGTTCTGGATGGTCTATCTCCACACAATTCGCAAAGGTCGTGGGCTGATGAGTCGTGCCGCAATGACCGGAACGCGATTCGGGATGGTAAGAAGCTCAACCGGGCACGCGTACCTTGCCGGCCTGCCGGAATCGCGGCGGCAACTGCTGATGGGCAGGCTGGCGAGCCACTACGGCGAGAAGTGGCCGAAGTACAAGGAGCGCATCGACACGTCGAGGGCGAAGTACGAGAAGGAAGGCTATTGCCGCTCGCGCGTCGTGCTCGGCATGGAGGGCATCGCGACGGCAGTGATGGGCCCGGATGGTGTGCTCTATACCCTGAGTGTTTCGTACGCGGTAGGGGACGATGACGATGGTCCGCTGGAGGCGCGATATGCGCCTGTGCTGCTCTCACTGCGTGACGCCATCGAGATTGCGTGGTCCGAGTTTGGCGGCGTGTAGGGGGGGCGGTTCGCAGGTTCAGGAGCTTATCTGCTCCAGTTGCGGAATGAACTCTCCAAGAAGCTGGCGTGTCGCGAGCGTGGAGGGTCCCAGCCGACGCCGGATCAGCGAGATGCGATCCGCGTCGCGTGGAGTGTCGACGATGTGGATCGTTCGCATTCCCAATTCCTCATTCCCATTCCTTAGCAATGTCCGCCGCATAGGCCGGCGCGATCAACACGCCCGCACCTCGCTTGATCAAGCCAAGTGAGCGGCGCCTGTTTGGCAGGCTGACTGGCCGGCATCAGGCGATCAAGCAGCATCGCTTCCCTGTCTCCTTCCGACATATTCCATCTGATGATAAATCTATGAAGACAATTCGCTTGTTTGCATGAATGGATCGGAACAACATGGCGGTCATCAGACAGAGGAGACACTCATGAAGACACGTATTGCCGCCTTGTTGGCCGCCGCCATCGTTGCGCCACACGCTTTTGCCCAAGGCGACGGCTATCCGAACAAGCCGATCAAGCTGGTCGTTCCTTTCACGGCCGGCAGTGCCTCCGACACGGCGGCGCGTATTGTTGCCGAGGAGGTGCGTTCGTCGATTGGCACGATCATCGTGGACAATCGGCCGGGCGCCAACGGCATCATCGGCTCGAGTTATGTGGCGAAGTCGCCGGCGGATGGCTACACGCTGTTGTTGACGAGCAGTTCCACGCATTCCGGCATCGAAGCGCTGTTCAAGCGTCCCGGCTACGACCCGATCAAGGACTTTGTTCATATTTCCCGCATCGCCACGATCCCCATGGTGCTGGTCACGCGTCCGGATGCGCCATACAAGACGGCAAAGGACATGGCCCTGTACGCGCAGAAGAACCATCTGCGTTATGGCTACGGCAGCGGCTCGGCGCAGATCGCGGCCGCCACGTTCTCGCAGATGGCGAACGTGCCATCCGACGCCATTCCCTACAAAAGTCAGCCTCCTGCGGTGACCGATCTGCTCGGTGGGCAGATCGACTACATGGTGGCGGATACATCGGTCGTCATGAGTTTCCTGCACGGTGGCAAGCTCGATGGCCTGGCCATCACGAGTCCCCGGCGTTTGCCCGAGCTTCCCAACGTGCCGACGATGGCGGAGGCCGGATACAAGAACTTCGACCTGGTCGTATGGGTGGGGCTGGCCGCGCCGGCGGGCACGCCGACGGCCGTGGTGGAGAGATGGAACAAGGCCGTGAACGATGCCGTGGCACGTCCCCCCGTCGTGGAGAAGCTTGCGAAGCTCGGCATGATTGCGGCTCCGGCCAGCACGCGTGACTTCGCGGCATTCACTGTCGCTCAGCGCGGCATCTGGACGTCCAGGGCCACCAAGGCGGGTGTGGAGCAGCAATGACGCATCGCGCACCAGATACGACGGGGCCGCTTGCGGGCGTCCGTGTGCTGGATCTGACGTCGGTCATCATGGGTCCCGTCTGCACGCAGATTCTGGCCGACTATGGGGCGACGGTCGTGAAGATCGAGCCGCCTGATGGTGACGTGATGCGCCATGCCGGCAACAAGCGCGCGCCTGGCATGGGAAGCATGTTCCTTCATGCGAACCAGGGAAAATCGTCTGTCGTGCTGGATCTCAAGCAAGAGGAAGATGTCCGAACGCTCAGAGAGATGCTACCGGGCTTTGATGTGCTCGTGCACAACGTGCGACCGCAAGCCATGCGCAGGTTGGGGCTCGATGAAGCGGCCGTGCACGGCCTGAATCCGTCGATCATCTATGTTGAACTGACCGGGTATGCAGAGGGTGGGCCGCTGCACGGACGTGCGGCGTATGACGACGTTATTCAGGCGCAGACGGGGCTGGCCGAACTGTTTTCTCGCCAGACGGGTGGCGCGCCTCAGTATGTGCCGACGCTGATAGCGGACAGGGTGACCGGCCTGACCGCCGCGCACGCCACCATTGCAGCACTGTTCGCGCGCAAAAGCACGGGTCACGGTGATACGGTCCGCGTATCGATGTTCGAGACGATGGCGGCGTTCGTCCTTGCGGATCACCTCGGCGGAGCGTCGTTCGAACCATCGGCTGGCGCCATGGGATACAGCCGCTTGCTGACACCGCACCGGAAGCCATATCGGACGCGCGATGGCTACATCGCGGCGGTTGTCTACAACGACAAGCACTGGAAGTCGTTCTTCGAGGCGATTGATGATCTCGCGACGTTCGAGCGCGACAGCCGGTTTCAAACTGCGCCCGCACGGGCCGAGAACTACGACGTCATCTATGGTCACCTCTCGCAGGTCATGCTGACTCGCACCACCGACGCGTGGGTGGCGCTGCTGGAAGCCGCGGATATTCCGTGCGCGCGTGTCAATCGCGTGGAAGACCTGCTGGAAGATGCGCAGCTTCGCGCGGTTGGCTTCTTTGATCAGCGCGATTTTGGCGACGGTGGACAACGGCGTATCGTTTCCCGCTTTCGCTCGCCAGCCGCGCGAAATAATCTTGCAACGCCGGCGCCAATGCTTGGTCAGTCGGCAGGGGAACTGGAAGAATGAATCAGGAAACGGCAAAAATGGTGAACACGGAAGAGATCAAACATCTGTCACTCGATGTGTCGGAGCAAGGCGTGGCGACACTGCGCATCGCCAATGGCACCAGTCTGAATATTCTGGACTCGGACACGATCGTCGAATTCACGCAAACGCTGCGTCGGCTGGCTCGCCGCCCTGACGTCCGGGTACTGGTGTTGCGCGGGACGGGGGAGAAGGCATTCGTTGGTGGCGCGAACATCAAGGAGCTGGCCAGGCTTGAGCCGGAGACGGCGGTGGCGTTCATCACGCGATTGCACGATCTGTGCGAGGCGGTCCGCGATTTCCCGGTGCCGACGATTGCTCGTTTGTCGGGCTGGTGCATGGGAGGCGGCATGGAGTTCGCCGCCGCTTGCGATATCCGCATCGCTGACGAGAATGCCAATTTCGCCATGCCGGAAGTCAGGATCGGCATCCCGTCGGTCATTCATGCAAACATCCTTTCTCGCCTGATCGGTGAGGGGAACACACGCTGGATGTTGCTGACTGGCTCCTCGATCAATGCGGCGCGCGCCCATGCCTGGGGATTTGTTCACGAGGTCGTCGCCAACGACGCTCTGGATGCCGCAGTTGCGCATACGGTATCCGAGATACTGGAGTGCGGGCCGGCAGCCGTGCGTGCGCAGAAGTCGCTGCTGCGCGCGTGGGAAGATCCTGCGATCGAGCGGGGGCTGAAGCACAGCATTGCGGTGTTTGGCGACGTCTACGCTGGGTCAGAACCGGATGCTTACATGGCGCGGTTCCTTGAGCGCAAGAGGAAAAGCTGACAGGCGCTGGTAATCGGACGAAGCGGTCATGTACCATCGAACTGTCCATCCAATTGCCTGCGCCATGAACTTCACACTCAGGGAGTTCCGAGTATTCCGCGTCGTGTACGAACTCCGCAGTTTCAGCGGAGCTTCCCAGACCATTCACATGACGCAGTCGGCGGTGAGCAAGGTGTGCCAGGAGATGGAGGCCAAGGTCGGGCAGCGGCTCTTCGAACGGTCGACTCGCAAGGTGACACCAACCCAGTTGGCTCACCAGTTGTATGGCCATGTATGTGAAGTGCTCGGGACCATGGATGCCGCCGAGCGCAGTATGCAGAGCCTTCTGAACCTGGAAGCTGGCGAAGTCAGCTTCGCATCGTCGCCAATGATGTGCGTGGGATTGTTGCGGGGGGCGGTTTCGGCGTTCCACGAAGCCCATCCGGCGATCCGGATCGGCATGCATGAGTTGTCGACGGACGAGACGATCGAGTACGTGGTTAATGGAAAGGCCGACTTCGGACTGGTTTCGATGGAAGAAGCTCATCCCAAGCTCTCGATCGAGCACCTGTACAACGAATCCATGTTCGTGATCTGTGCCGGCGACCACGAACTGGCTCGCAAGCGCAAGGTTAGCTGGGAGTTGCTTGCCGACTATCCGCAGATCACCTTGCATTCAACTTTCAGCACTCGGCGGACCATTGATCGCGTTTTTGCGTCGAGACATCTGACGTACTCGACTTCCGTCGAGGTCGGGACGGTACTGTCGGCAATCAGCTTTGCGAAGGCGCGGCTTGGGGTTACGGTGTTGCCCGGCTACGTTCGGGAGTTCGTCTCGGAACTGGGCCTGGTAGCGAGGGCATTGCCCTGCGAGGGAGTCGAACACCCCATCTCGCTCATTACACGTTGGAATGCGCGGCTTTCGACGCCAGCAGAATGCCTGCTTGACAGCGTCAGGAAGCGACTGGCCGCCGCACGAGCCTAGCTGCGTAAGGAGACAGCGTCCCGGCACTGTCGTGTCCGAGGGCCGGTGCTCAGAACCGAATGATCCACGCGCCCGTCGTGTAGCGATTGTGGTTGTTCCGGCCGTTACACGAGGTGCTGTGGTTATAGCCTGCACGGTTGCGCATCGATTGCGCGCCACGCCTCCGGCTTTGGAGGCAGATCTCGAACGGTCTCGTGAGTTCACGCGGCGCATCCGCGAGCGTTCCCATCCACCCCTGCGGCATTGGCGCGAGCCAACCGCGATTGGCTCGCTCGGAGCGCCGAGACGGATCGTGAGATCGCGCGGCATGGCGCCGATAGCCCGACGGAGCAATCTGCAAGACTTTGCAGATCGACTTGCTTGATCCACCCCAACAGTGTCTGGCTCGTACAGCCGATTGTCGGTGCGATAGATTCAACTGCTGCCCACGGCGATGGATATTCGATGCGCTGCTGTCGGATCTCAGGGGGAAACCTGGTTTGCTCGCTTATGGGCTCCATTCTTTCCAAGAGTGGAGCCGCCACTGAACTCGGGGCGATTCACTGTCGCTAATCGTTCGCGACGAGCATCGGCAAACACAGGATCCTTAGCCGCCCAAGTAAAAGCCTGTTTCAGCATCTATGCAGCCAAACGCATGACCATGGCATCTTTCTGTAAAACCATTCGAAGGAATATTAGGACGAGGCCTATATCCCAGGTGGTGTTATTGCTTAAAAATGCTGCGTGAGAGTGCCTCCGGGTTTTCCTCTCACGGCAAGGCGGTGTCCATGGGACACCTCTCGCTCGTTCCCCTTAGGCGTCAGTCGGCTCCCCGCGGGCTGGCGCACTTTTTCTCTTCGAACTTCGCCATGTTGTACCGCGGCAAGTATGTCTATGGACAACGCTCGCTCGTCTGCATGCAACGTATGTAGTCAGTGTACTCAGAGACTTCCGCGCAAAGCTGTTCTGCACGATAGGCAGGCCCGCTACAGTTCGTCTGAGTCTGCCGAGGCAAGATAGCGTCCGAGCTCCATATCATGCGTCAGCCCGAGCTTTGCCATGGCAGCGCACTTCTGCACGCTGATGGTTTTCCTGCTTCGGTTAAAACGCGCCGCGATTTCTCTGAGCGAGAGCCCCTGCGCGAGCAGGCGCAGTACCTCTCGCTCACGCGGGCTTAGTTGCTGCAGCGCAGCTTGTGGCGTGCCTCCGTCGTCCTGGTCGAGGAGATGCGCCAGCGAGGCCGGAGCAACGAACTTCCTGCCCGCAAGGACAACGCGGCAAGCCTCGGCAACGTCCCGAGTACCGCAGGTTTTCGAGACGAAGGCGGAGGCACCCGCGGCTATCATGTCGCGGACGGCCGGCGGCGAGGCGTTCATAGAGAACACGATCACGGCTACATCGGGACGCATACGCTTGATGCGTCCGATGAGTTGCAGCCCGTCACCCGCTTCGTTGAGGGAGAAGTCGGTGATGACAATACCCACTTCTGGATCGTTCAGCGCATTGAGGATCTCATTGACACTGGAGGCAGTGACCACCTCCGCGAACTGTCCTATGCGGGCAAGTTCACTGCGGAGGGCGATCACAATGATGGGGTGATCATCGCAGACCAGTACTTTGGGGGCTTGGTTCATTCGTGACCCCGCGTTCGAGGCATTGGGCAGTGTGGTCAAACAAATTTAGGCAAGGAGCCGCTGCATCGCTCCGCGACCCGTGCCAGTCACTTGCCATTTCATGCCAGGTGCGACGCAGCTTACTAGGGAGATATTGTCCGGCTGGTGAGGGCGCGGTTCAGTAGGCCGCGGCCTAAACTGCAGGCGTTGATGATTAGGCCGCGGCTGATGGTGGAAAAGGACCCTTGCCGATACTCAGGCCCAGCGATGCTGTAGTTGCGATGTCGTCTTCGTCATCGCGTCTTCTTGCGCGAGTGATTCGCCAACATGCCGAGGCCCCGGAGCCCAGGAATCTCCTGGGCTTATCCGATTTAGTCCCTTGTGCTTAGAACTTGTGGCGAACGCCGACTACCGCACCAAACTGGTTTGCGCCCGGTTGAACACCTTCCGAGTTCGACGAGGTTGCCGAACCCAACTGGTCATTGAAGCCGTTCACGCCAAGGGTCGACTTGCCGTTGTTCAGGGCGTACGACATCGACGCGTACAGATCGGTCCGCTTCGAAAGTGAGTAATCAGCCAAGGCAACGAATTGCCACGGGTTACCGGCGTTGGCGTTACGCAGGTTCTGGTAGTAGGCGGCACCTGCCAGTGACAGGGCGGGCGTTACCTGGTAACCCAGACCAGCCCAAGCCAGGTTCGATGAACCGTTGGCGTGGCTCGGAGTGCCTACCAGAACATCGCCGTTGTAGGCGTGCGCATAGCGGTAGCCAGCGAAGACCTTGGCCTGACCGAACGCGTACGTACCGGCGATAGCGGCGTGACGGGTCAGTTTGTTAGTTGACAGGGCGGTAGCTTGTGAGCGGTTCGTCTGGTCGTACACGGCACCGACCGAGAACGGGCCGGCAGCGTAGATCGCGGAGAATGAGTACTCACGGCCGTTGGTGAAGTTTCCCGGAACTTCCTGGTTGTTGTTGTTGAGGCTGTACAGAGCGGACACGGTCAGGCCACCGAACGTGCCCATGTACTTGGCGGAGTTGTCTGCTCGCGAGGCGAACCACGGATCCTGCGAAGTGATCGAGTAGCGGCTCGAAATGCTCATCGGATCGAAGGCCAAACCGAAGTCAAAGCCAGGGGTGGTGTGAC